>JAKQOW010000070.1 GCA_029565065.1 Acidobacteriota bacterium
GCCCGAGGCGGTCTCGGCGTTCGTCATGGAGGTGATCCACAAGGATCCGTCGCGGCGGCTGGCCGACTTCGCGGCGATCCAGCCCCGCGTCGAGTCGCTGCTGCAGCACCTGGCCGCCCGCCCGGCCGAGACCGAGTGACCGGATCCGTTGCCGAACCGGTGAGGGGTGGACTTCATCCGATGCCACAGGTGAGACTGGACCGCTTCACGTTCGAGCGTCTGGCGGCCGGCATTCTGGCCGGCGGCGGGTCATTCCAATTCGAAGCCCACGGCCACAGCATGGCGCCGGCGGTCCGGGACGGGGACGTCCTGACGCTGGAGCCGGTGCGGGGGGAGGCCGTGCGCGTGGGCGACATCGTGCTGTACCGGGATGGCCGCAGCCAGCCGGTGGTCCACCGCGTGGCGGCATGCGGCGCGCGCGCCGGCTCCGCCGTCCTGACCCTCCGCGGCGACGCGGCGCCCGGCGCGTCGGAAGCGGTGCCGGCGGAGCGGGTGCTGGGCCGGGTGGTCCGGATTGAGCGGCGGGGCCGAGCAATCGGGCTCCACCGGCCGCTACTGGAGGGGATGGCCCGCCGGGGGGTCCGAACGGCGTACCTGGATTACGCCTGGTGGGGGCGCGCGGCGCGGGCCGTTGCCCGATCCGCGGCGGGCCGCGTGCAGCGGTTGCGCTTTTACCGACGCCTGGCCCGGAGAATTCTGGGCGGGAGCATCCGCTGCCGGCTGGCGACCACGGAGGATGCCGGCGATCTGGCCCGGTTCTATGGCCACACCATCTTCACTCGGGATGATCATCCATTTGCTCAGGATGATCAGCCGTTCGTCCAGGATGATCGCTCGGCCGAGTCGTTCCGTCCCGACACGGCGGGTCGCCGGCTGGTGCTCGTCGCCCACGCGGGCCGGCGCATGGCCGGGGCGGCCATGCTGATCCGGCCCGCCGACCAGGCCACCTACCCCGACTGGTGGATCTTCAGTATGTTCGTCCGGCCCGTCTTCCGCGGCGCGGGGATCGGCGAGGACTTGGTCCGCCTGGCGCTGGATCGGGCTGTGGCGGGAGGAGGCGAACGGGTGCACCTGCTGGTGTTCGCGGACAACCGGGCGGCCGTTGAGCTGTACCGCAAGATGGGATTCCAGCCATCCGCTCTGTCGGTGTTGAGCCGGCAGCTGGACGAGGAGGCGGCGCGCGAGGGCCGCCGCCGCGTCATCATGACCCGCGGCTGTACGCGGTGAGTGCCAGGCGCGCCGTAGGCCGCGTTCGATGAACGCGGCCGGACGGCAGGCATGAACGGTGTGTGCAATCCCTCCACCGGCACGTTACGGAACATCCAGCCATCCATGCGCGGCGTCGCCACGCGCCTCCGGTGACCACCCGCAGTCCGCAACAGAATCCCGCCGCGTGAGCGGCGGCGGCGTGTAGCCCGGACCGAAAGGTCCGGGGAGCGAAGGGTGCTAGAGGGCAGCCAGCTCCGCAGGAGCGGGGGAATCGCGGCCGAGGTAAGCCGCAATCGGCGATTGATCAATGTCCCAAACCGGGCCCGGCGCCTGGATCCCGCCGCCGCATGCGCGGCTGTCTCATCCCGTATTTATCCCGACCACCCGGGCCTCTCGGCCCGGGCTACACTCCGCGGCCGCTGGCGCGGCCTCCTGCTCGCCGCGACGTGTCGCCCGCTGTAGCGCCCGGCCGCCGGACGGGCGCGGTGACACTCGGCGATGTAGCGCCCGGCCGCCGGACGGGCGCGGTGACACTCGGCAGGAAGTGACGGGATTCCGAAACACCCTCACCGCGGCTTGGCACGAACCCGTGGGTGAATCGCTCGACTGTGCCCAGGGGGCGGGCCGCGCCCGGCGGGCGCGGCCTCCTGCTCGCCGCGACGTGTCGCCCGCAGTAGCGCCCGGCCGCCGGACGGGCGCGGTGACACTCGGCGATGTAGCGCCCGGCCGCCGGACGGGCGCCGTGACACTCAGCAGGCAGTGGTGGGACTCCGATCCATCCTCACCGCGGCTTGGCACGAACCCGCGGGCGTATCGCGCATCTAATGAAAGGCCCCATCGGAATTGTCACAACGCACATCGCCGGAGTGTTGTTTGCCAAGCGGGAATGATGATTGTGACACTATTCGGACGACTGCATGGGTTTTGTAAATTCTTGGGGAATGTGCATCTCAAATCTACATATTTAAGTTGACTTGGATTGTTATAGCGCATACATTCATAGCATTAGGATGTGTATTTGAAATACAGTATGTCTGACTGAGTCGAACCGAAATTTTCCAGATTTGATTCAGAATATATGCGGATCCGTTTGGGTGACAGGTGCTCCTGTAGGCGGCGGGATGTGTCGAGTGGTGCGACAGGGCAAGAAGAAATAGCGTGAGTGAACATAACGGACACAGACTGCGGCGAGTCGTCGGCAGTCTGGTACCCGTGAGAATGATGGATCCGGTATTCGGTTCGATGTAGGGATTGAACAAGGGAGACCGATATGAAAGCCAAACTGACAAGCGTCGTAGTGGGCCTCTTGCTGGTTGTGCTGTTTTCCGGCGCAGCCGGGGCGCAATCATCGCTGACCGTCGAGCCCATCACCTGGGACGTCATCGGGCTGGACAGCAACTCACCGACCGCCGGACCCAAGTACTTCCCGGTGGGGGTCCGGATCACCAACACCGGCGCATCCACGTCCGGCGTCCTGACGGCGACCTTCGTCTGGGACTCGTCGAACTCCTACATCAACCTGCGGCCGAATACCCTGTCGACGCTCGATCTCGGCACACTGGCGGGGAACGGAGGCTGGGTCGACGCGTATTTCGAGGTCGAAGTCACCCAGGACACGGCTGCATATGAAGCCTCCCGAAGCTACCACATCAGCGTGGCTGAAGGCGGAACCTGGAACGCCAACTCTCCGATCCGGGCCCTGTACGTGGAGCATCTGGTCTCCCAGGGCCGCAACGACGTCACCAACATGTATCTCAGCGTGACAGAGCCCCCCACGGAGGGGCCTTACGGTACTGAAATTCCCAACGGCGGCAGCATGACCCTGATGGTGGGCAACACCTACTGGATCACGCTGGAGGCCTACACGGCCACCAACGGGTACGAGCAGCTCGAGAGTTTCATCAACTTCCCCAACATCATCTTTCAGATCCTGGACGTCACCACGACCTACACGGCGGATTCCTCGACTAATGTAGAGAATCCCAGCGACAAGTTGTATGGCGACGGCTGCGTCTGGGACAGCGACCCGACATCCCCCAACTACTTGAGTTGCCTGAGCACCGGCAAGGTGGGCGGCGATCTGATCACGATATACGAAGTCAAAATACTGCAGATCCCCGACGCCCCGCGAACCAACCCGGAGCCCCTCACCACCCTGATCTACGACTTTTCGGGCAGCAGCTTCCACTACAACTCCGATTTCGGCGGCGAAACCCGCTACGCCACCATCATCAGCGCCGGCATCGAGAAGTCCTTCGCGCCCAAGTCCATCAATCCCGACACTGTGCCCGCCGGGACGTCCACGCTCACCTTCACCATCACCAATCCGGGTACGACCACGATCACCGATGTAAGTTTCTACGACGACCTGCCCACCAACGGCGGCACCGGGCGGATGCGCCTCGCCAGCACCACCTTTACCTACGGTGGCAGCTTCAGCGTCAACCCCACGCCGGACCCGTTAATGACCGTGGGCGGCACTTGGCTGTCTTTCACCGGTGCGGAGATTCCCGGCCTGAGTTCCGCCACCATCGCGGTCACCGTCACCGTCGACGAAGCGGGCACCTACCACAACGTTTCGGATAACCTGTTCATCGACTCGACCATCGACACCGGCGACTGGGCCGAGGATACCCTGGTGGCCACGAACAAACCCCCCGGACCCTCGACATGCGATCCTCGCTCCGTGCTGGCCACCTGGACAATGCCAACCGGGAGCACAACCTCGCCTCCGCCTTACACCACCATAGCGGCGGATGTCGCCGAGGCCACGGCCAACTACTTGGGGGGAACGACCGTCAGGATCAGCACAGCTGAGGGGAACCCCGTCAATTCTTGGGAAATTTTGGGAGGCTGGGAACTGATCGGCACCTTGCCCAACGCGAACGCCAGCCCGTATTTTCAGTTCCAAGTGGACACCAGCAATTATGGCGGCGCGGCCATTTCGTTTGACATCAAGATCGATCCGCCGGGTGCCTGGCAGAGCGCCGGAGCAGATAATATCATCTACGTGTACTCCTCGGCCGATGGATCGACTTGGAACAATATTGGCAGCTTTGAGGGAAGTAAAGGAAAATGGGTCTCGTCCGGGACGCTTCCGGCTCTGCCTCTTGATGGTGGAACGGGGGTCGTCTACACGTACTTCCGGATCAACGCGAAAGGAGCGGCGACCAGCGCCGCCACGGTTTTAATCGATAATGTCACCGTCTACGGTTGCCCGCGGCCGGACCCGCCGACGCTGGCTAAAACCTTCTCGGACGTATCGATCTGCCAGGGCGACTATAGCGAGCTGACCTTCACCTTCACCAATCCCAACGCCACCTCGCTCACAAACGTTGAGTTCACCGACGTCCTGCCAGTGGGTCTGGAGATCAACAATCCCAACGGCACCCCCACGGTATCCTGCACCACCGGCTCGAGCACCGGCCACACCATCACCGCCGTCGCCGGCACCCGGACGATCAGCATGACCGGCGCGACGCTGGCCGCAAATTCCAGCTGCAGCTTCACGGTGTACGTCAAGGGCGCGGCCGCGGGGAGCTATGTCAATACCAGCGGCAGCATCTCCTCCCTCTATACCGGCCCCAATAACACCGACACCGGCTACGGCACCGACAACTTGATAGTGATCGCTACGCCGGTGATCAACAAGACCTTTGGCACGACCAACCTGATCACCGGTGAGACCACCAGCCTGACCTTCACCATCACCAACCCCAACGGTGCCACCGAGCTGACGGGCGTGGGCTTCACCGACACCCTGCCTTCCGGGCTGGATGTCACTTCCGACACTGTGACTCTTCCCTGTAATGCAAGTGGTACTCTCACCCTGACGGACAACAATCCAAACCCGGATACGATTGTATTGAGCGGTGCCACCCTGGCCGGGGGCGGTTCCTGCACCTTCTCGGTCGATGTCACCGGGACCACCGCCGGCACGTATGAGAACACGGTGCAGGTGACCTCCGCTGGAGGCTGCACGGGCAACACGGCCTCCGCCACGGTGATCGTCAGAGACCTGATCAGCTCGCTCGCATTCCAGAAACAAATTAGCACGTCGTCCAGCGGGCCGTGGTACGACTACATGACGGTGGCCGTCGGCACGCCACTCTACTACCGGTTCCTCGTGGAAAACACCGGTGAGACGGCTTTGACCAATGTGACGGTGAGCGACCCAAGCCTGGATCCCTTCTCCTGCACCTGGCCCTCGCCGCTCCCGGTGGCGGTCGCCGGCAACGACAATCACATCGCCTACTGCGTCCCCACGAAAACGGTCACGGCGGCACTCGGCGGCCCGTACACGAACACAGCCACGGTCACGGCCGATTATCCCACCAGCCCGCCTCAGCTCACTGCAACGGATATCGCCCGATATGAAGGGCAAAATCCGACGGCGGTGGTCATCGGCCGAGTCGCTCTCGGCTACGCGCGGGTCACGGACTTTCTCCGCAGCATCGGCGTGCCGGAGATCGGCATCGCCGAGCTGCAGAACATCCTGCGCGTCTGGGCGCCGGATTCCCCAGCCGGGGAGAGCACCGACCGCCAGGAATTGCTGGACGCCCTGATGGCTTACCTCGATCCGGACGGTGACGGCCGGGTGGTGGTGTTCCGCTGGGAAACGCTGGAGGAGCGGGGCGCCATCGGGTTCTACGCCGACCGGCTCACCGACGGGACCTGGGTGCGCATCAACGCCGGGATGCTGCCCGGCCTGATCGCCTCGCCCATGGGGGCGGAGTACTGGCTGGCGGACCCGGGCGCCTCTCCGGGCAATGACTACGTGTACCGGCTGATCGAAGTCGAGGCGCGCGGCACGACCCGTGAATATGGTCCGTTCGACCTGCGCGTCGAAATCCCGCTGCCGTAACGGGAAGGAGCGAACATGAACGCGAAGGGAAAAACCATGAGGAACATACGTCGGCTGTTGCAGGTGGTCGTCTGCGGGCTCGTGCTCGTGTTGACACCGGTCATGGCTGAATCGGCGCCACCGGCGAGCGGGAACTCCCACGAGCTGGTTTGGGATTCCTGGCAGCCGCTGGCCGGCGGGTACATGGCGCGGCGCCGCGTGCCGGCGCGCCTGGAACTGCCCGTCGAGGCGCGGCGCGCGCCCGCCACGCAATCCCGCACGCAAGTGGATACGTTCAACAAGGCCTCGAGCGAGCTGTCGCTCTGGCTCTACACCGGTGTGCCGGGGATGTACAGCGTGGGCCTGGACGAGGTCGCCGCCGAGACGGGCATCAGCGTCAAATCATTGCAGGTGGCCGCAAAATCCAGGCGGCTGGGCCTGACCAACGCGGGGCGGGACGTGCCCTACTATTACGACTCGGCGTACCAGCGCCTGCTGTTCGCCGGCGAAGCCTACACCACGTTCTACACGGACGAGAATGCCTACCGGCTGGTGACATCCCAAAAACCGCACCCGCGCCTGATCAGCACCGTTAATGCTCGTCCGACGGAGCTGCCGCCCGGTCAGTCACAGCCGTTTCGCGAGGTGCTGCAGTTCGTCGAGGAGACGGACATGATGTACAGCACCTGGCTGTACCCCGGCGACCCGGACGCCCGGTACTGGTTCTGGGACTACCTGTACGGCTCGTCCAGGCCCCAGATCCAGCTCTCCGTGCACGTTCCGAACCCGGCGCCCGACGGCACCGCCCGGTTGCGGGTGAAGTTGCATGGCTTCACCGACCAGTACACCGGCGACGAACATCGGGTGTACGCGAAGCTCAACGGCGTTCCGGTGGGTTCCGAGCTGGTGTGGGACGGCCTGGCGCCGGCGGAGCTGGTGGCGGAGTTCAACCCGTCGCTGTTGCAGGCCGACGGCGACAACACCCTGACGCTCCACACCGTGTACGATACGGCGCATCCCTGGCCGGGGCAATTTCTGGAGTCGGTCGCAGTGGAGTACGACCGCCTGCCCGTGGCCACCGACGGGCAGATTTGGCTGCGTGACGTGACCCAGGGGCTCCAGGAGGTGACGGGTTTTTCGAGCCCGGACATCCTCGTGGTCGAGTCGCCGGTTCAAAACGCCATCCTGCGGAGCGATGCCTACATTCACCCGAGCGACGATGGAACGTGGGCCGTCACCCTCAATACAAGATCAGGCAAGGACTATCTGATCGCCGAAGCGCCGGCGTTCTTGGGTGCGGCGTTCGACGCCCGTCCGCAGGCGGATCTTAATGCGCTCCGGCCGGGGGCCGACGTCCTGATCATCGCCCCGCGCGAGTTTGCCGGGACCGCGCAGGACCTGGCCGAGTTGCGGCGCGCCGGTCACGCCGAGGCCGCGGTTGTCTGGCTGGACGACATCTACAAGTCCTTCAGCGCCGGGCGGGTGGATCCTTACGCCATCGGCCAGTTCATGGACTGGGTTCGGACCGAGTGGAGCCGGGTCCCCGCGGCGGTGACGCTCATCGGCAAGGGTTCGCTGGACCGGAAGGATTGCATGGGGTACGGGGACAATTTCCTCCCGGTCCTCATGACCTCCACCCCGTGGGCGCTGGCCGCGTCCGACAGCCGGTTGCTCGGGATCGACGACGGCGCGACGCCCATGGCCGTGGGCCGGATCGCCATCACCAACGACGGCGAGGGCCGCGCCTACGTGAACAAGCTCCGCGCGCACGCGTCAAGGGATAATACCCAGGCGGCGGAACGGGCCCTCGTGGTGGCGGACAATCCGGATTCCGGCGGCGCCTTCCACCAGGATGGCGACCGGTTGGCCGTGCGGTTGCAGGACCTGGGGGTATGGTGGGTCGAGACACTGTATCATCCCACCGACCCGGTGCGCGCCACCCTGATCCAGTCGGCGGTTTGGGAATCCGGTCTGATCTCCTTCAGCGGCCACGGTTCGGTGGCGCAACTGGGCACCAACGCGGAGAAATTCCTCAGAACCAGCGATGCCGCCGCGTTGCGCAACGGTTCCTGCCCGGTGTTCCTGGCCCTGACGTGCGCGGCGGGCGATGACTCCCTGCCCGGCGTCCGGTCGCTTTCGAGCACCCTGGTGCTGAACCCGCAGGGGGGGGCCGTCGCCTCGCTGGCGGCCTCCGGGCTGTCGTTCAATTCGGATGCCCATGTCCTGGCTCACGCCTTCATTCAACACCTCTACGGGAGCCATATCAACGTCGGGGAGGCCCTGGTGGGCGCGAAGCAGGACACCGCCGGACAGATCGCGGTGTTCATGGCGCCGCTCTATTCGATCATCGGCGACCCTTCCGTGTACCCATGGTAGGTATGCGGCGGACGGAGCAACTGCAGCGATTAACGACAAGCCGGATTTGATTTTGCCCGGCAACCATGTATGATGTTGAAGAAGAGGAATAAACGAATGACCGAAAGCAATATCAACGAAACCCGGTCGAATCAGATCCGGCCATCCGGGAATCCGGGGGATGCGTCTGCCGGCGAGGCGCGACGGCCCTATACTCCGCCGCGCCTCCTCAGCAGCGAACCCCTTGAACTCTCCGCGGGGACTTGTGATCCGGCGTATGGGGGCTTCGGAAAGAGTTATCCTTCATATACGTGTCAAAAAGCAGGCTCGTGAAGACAGGAGTCATGGTTGAAATATCTCAACCGTGGGGCCCGGAGTCCATCTGTCTTCACTTGCCCATGTGCCGGGTGTCGATCCAGGGATTGACCCCCGGGCAACGGCAGACCATTTTTCACAACTACCAACAGTATATCCCCGGCCCCGGCGAGACGGCCGGCGGGAGTGATTTGATCTGCCTGGCCGGCCGTCTGGATGGACCTATCGGGCTGCCGCCGGAGCGCTTCGCGGCCGGCGGTCAGTACGCGCCGCTGAAACGGCGCACGAGCGGAGGGATCGAGATTACGGGCTTCGATTTCAGGGCGCAGCTCGCCGGCGGCGGAGCGGAGCCGCTGCGGGCTTCCCTGGCGGTGGCCGGGGAGGAGGATCTGGGCCGGCCGTTTGCCCTGGAGAACTTCCTGCGAATCGTGTTCGCCTACCATGTCCTCAACCGGGGAGGGCTGCTGCTGCACAGCGCCGGTGTGGTGTACCGGGGCGCGGCCTACCTGTTCAGCGGCCGCTCCAACGCCGGCAAGTCCACGCTGTCCCGGAAAGCGGCCGCGGCCGGCGCCGCCGTGCTGAGCGACGACATCAACCTGGTGTATCGGGAAGACGATGGCTATCACGTCCACCGGGTGCCGTTCACCGGCGAATTCCGGCGCCCCGGGGAGAGCTTTTCCGGATCCGGGACCTTCCGGCTCGGCGGCCTCGCCCTGCTGGAGAAGGCGCCGGCCCTGACTGCCGCCCCGATGCAACCCGCCGAGGGCGTGGCCGGGCTCCTCACCGGTTGCCCGTACGTGAACGACGATCCCGAGGAGTTGCCCGCCTTGATGGATATCTTGACGCGGCTCGTGTCCCATGCCCCGGTGATCCGCCTCGGCGTTGCCCGCGACGACTCCTTCGAGGCGATCATGGCGGCCCTGCTGAGGTGCAGTGAAAATGTCTGAACCAACCCGAGAATACAAAATCCGCCTGTCCAGCCGGGTGCGCTTTCGCGACGTGGCCGGTCAGGGCGTGCTGGTGCACCTGGAAGAGGGCCGGGTGCTGGTCGTTAACGACGTGGGGCTCTTCATCGTCCAGGCGCTCGGCCGGCAGGCGATGACGGAGTCGGAACTGGCCGCGGCGGTGGCGCAGGCCTTTGTTGTCGATGCGGCCCGGGCGCAGTCGGACGTCGCCCTCTTCCTGGAGCAGTTGCGCGGAGAGAAGGCCCTCCAGACGGTCGGCGGGCCGGACGGCGGTCCAGCCGGAGGGTGAGCGGGGATGTACCGCCATACGGTGATGAAAGCGGTCCGGGCGAATCGCCTGCTCCACGATGTGACCCTGGAGCTCACCTATTGCTGCAATTTTAACTGCTTCTACTGTTACAACGACCGGGACCGGCAGGGGACGCCGCTATCGCTGCCGCAGTACCGGGTCCTGCTCGAGGACCTGGCCCGCATGCAGACCCTGTTCCTGATGCTGACCGGGGGCGAGCCCATGGTCCACCCCCATTTTTTCGACATCGGCAACATGACCCGGGAGCTGGGTTTCGTGGTTCGGATCCGCACGAACGGCCATCTGCTGATCCCTCGCAATGTCGAGCGGCTGCTCCGCGAGGTGGAACCTTACAGAGTCGAAATCACCCTGCACGGGGCCACCGCCGAAGTGCATGACCGGCAGACCCGCGTCCCCGGCAGTTTCGAACGCCTGACGGGCAACCTGCGTCACGCGCGGGTGGCCGGCCTGCGCTGCGCCACGGTGGTCACGCCCACCGCCTGGAACGAGCACCAGATCGAGGCGATGATCGCGCTCGGCGACGAGCTCGGGGCGCCCCTCCGATTTCAAGGGCCCGTGGGTCCGCGGGACAACGGCGACCGGGAGCCTTTGTCCATCCAGCCCAGCCGGGCCACCTGGGACCGGATCGAGGCCCTGATGGCGGAGCGCCGGGAAAATGTCTCGGTGGAGCCCGAGTGTTCTGTGTCCAAAGACTTCCCGGAAGCCGATGCCGAAGAAATCGCCTCCTGCAGCGTGGGTTTGGCCGGCGTCGACATCGATCCCTTCGGCAACGTCCAGCCCTGCATGCACGTTCGGGAAGTTGCGGGGAACCTGCACCAGCAGTCCATTGAAGATATCTGGAACCGCTCGCCCCTGTTCGCGCAGGTCAGGCAACGCGCCGTCGCCGCGGCGTCCAGATGGAACGGGGAACGGCCCCGGCAATTTGGCTCGCCGTTGTTCTGTGTGGCCATCGACGAGATGTGCGGCGAGGAAGAGGGGAGGCGTGTCGGACCATGAACCCGGACCAGTGGAACGCCGCAGCGGGTCCCGGAGGCTGTCTCGCCAAGGCCTTGACCGATGGCGATGAAGCGGTTTTCCATGTGACCGGGGACTGCATGGCGCCCGAAGTCGACGATCTGGCCGCGGTGCGGGTGAAGCGGGCGCGGTTCCTCGTTCCCGGCGATCTGGTGGCGTTTCGCGATCCGCAGCGCCACCGCCTGGTGGTCCATCGGTTCCTGGGGTACGTGCGGCGGCGGGGGGAGTGGCGGCTCATGATCAAGTCGGATCGGGGCGCGGGGCCCGATCCCCTGGTGGCGACCGCCTGCGTGCTCGGCAAGGCGATCGCCCGGGACGGCGAAGCCGTTCGGGTTTCCTTGGCGAAACGGTTGCAGGCGATGGGCCAATATGCCGCCTGGTGCACCCGCGGCCTCATCCGGCGGGCGCGGCCAACGGCAAAGTAGCGCCCGCAGTAACGCCCGTCCGCCGGACGGGCGTCGGGACACGCAACAGAAAGTAGCGCCCGTCCGCCGGACGGGCGCCGGGACACTCGGCAGGAAGTGGCGGGATTCCGATACGTCCTTGCCTCGACTCTGCACAAACCCGTGAGCGAATCGTTCAATTGTGCCGAGGGGGCGGGCCGCGTCTGGAGTGCGGCGGCACGACGCCGCTCTGGATGGGCGCGGAGCGCGCCGGGTAAAATCCGGTTAGACAATTGAACGATCACTTGATGAGTTGCGGTGATCCAAAGACGCTGTGCGTCCATCCAAAGCGCAGTCAAGCCTGCGCACTCCAAAGATGCTGCGCATCCATCCAAAGCGCAGACATGTCTGCGCACTCCAGACCGCCGTGGCATGCACCGTACGCCGCATTCGATGAATGCGGCCGGGTGGCCGGTGGTTCCGGTTCGCCCGGGCGGTGCACAGCGGAACAACCCGCAGGATCGTGGCGTCTTCATCGGCGCGCGTTCGTCGAACGCGCGGTACGCCGCATTCGATGAATGCGGCCGGGCGGCAGGCGTAAACGATATGTTCAACACCGCCACCGGTACAGCACGGAATATCCTGCCGTCCGCAAGCGATTTGGCGCCATACGCCTTCGGTAACATCCGCAGGCCGCGGCAGGATCCCGCCGCGCGAGCGGCTGCGGAGTGTAGCCCGGACCGAAAGGTCCGGGTTTTCGGATAGCACAAGCAATCTGACAGCTCCGCAGGAGCGGGGGAAGCCGGAGTCGGGGAAACCGCGGCCGGCGATTCATCCATGCCCCAACCCGAACCGGGTGCTTGGATCCCGCCGCCGCTTGCGCGACTGCCCCCTCCCGGTAGATTATCGTGGCCACCCGGGCCTCTCGGCCCGGGCTACATGCCGCGGCCGCTGGCGCGGCCCGGCAGCCCAACCCATCATCAATCGGCATCAGCTGTCCTTTCCCGACGACAGTAGCCCTACGAAGCCCCGCAAACGTGGGGCAGCGCCTGGCTGTTTTGGTAGCGATTCGGCCGACGCTCCGGCGGGTTGACCCGGGCGGGAGCCGCGGGTATGATGGACGGGATCATGTCGTACAGCTCCAGCCGTTCCGTTCAAGCACTGAACGGGCTGCGGCGCGTGCCGCGGCGCTGACCTGAAAACCACAGCCGGGTGGCGGGGCAAATCCCGCGCACCGGCCAGGAGGACGTATGCGTCAGTCCATCGGGGTGTTGCTGCTGACCCTGCTGCTGGCCGCGGGCGCGGCGGGCGGCGGGATCGATCCGGATCTGCTGGCCGGGATGAAGGCCCGGGCCATCGGGCCGGCGGGGATGAGCGGCCGGATCGCCGACCTCGAGGCGGTGGAGGCCAACCCGGCGGTGGTGTACGCCGGCGCCGCCACCGGCGGCGTCTGGAAGTCCGTCAACGGCGGGCTCACCTGGACGCCCGTCTTCGACGACCAGCCCGTGGCCGCCATCGGCGCCGTGGCCGTGTTCCAGCCCAACCCGGACATCGTTTGGGTAGGCACCGGCGAGGGGAACCCGCGCAACTCCGCCTCGGTGGGCAACGGCGTCTACAGGTCCGTCGACGGCGGCCGCACGTGGAAGCACATAGGGCTGGACGGCACCGAGCGGATCCATCGCATCGTGCTGCACCCCACCGACCCCGACGTGGCGTACGCCGCGGCGATGGGCCGCGAATGGGGCGAGAACCCGGAGCGCGGCGTCTTCAAAACCGTCGACGGCGGCAAAACCTGGACCCGGGTGCTGTACGTGGACGCGCGCACCGGCGCGGCCGACCTGGTCATCGATCCGGCCAACCCGGAGAAGCTGTTCGCCGCCATGTGGCAGTTCCGCCGCTGGCCCTACTATTTCCGCTCGGGCGGCCCCGGTTCGGGGCTGTTCGTGACCCACGACGGGGGCGGGAGCTGGCGGCGCCTTCAGCCGGCGGACGGCCTGCCCAAAGGCGAACTCGGACGCATCGGCGTGGCCGTCTGCCGCTCGCGGTCGGAGGTGGTGTACGCCCTGGTGGAAGCCGAGAAGAGCGCGCTCATCCGATCCGATGACGGCGGCCGCAGCTGGCGCACCGTGAACGCGGAACCCAACGTCGCCCCGCGCCCGTTCTACTACGCCGACATCGCGGTGGACCCGGCCTGGCCCCAGCGGGTGTACAGCCTGGACTACGTGGTCCGCGTCTCCGACGACGGCGGCAAGTCGTTCGAGACTCTGCCGGGTGCCCGCTTCGAGAACATCCACGGCGACTACCACACCCTCTGGATCAATCCCCGTGATCCCGAGCACCTGTACGTGGGCAACGACGGCGGCCTGGCCGTAAGCCGCGACCGCGGCCGCACCATGCGCTTCGTGGGCAACCTGCCGCTGGGGCAGTACTACCACATCGCCGTGGACACGGCGGTGCCGTACCACGTGCTGGGCGGCATGCAGGACAACGGCTCCTGGCGCGGCCCCGGCTGGGTCATGGAGCAGGGCGGCATCCGCAACCACCACTGGCGGATGCTGGGCTTCGGTGACGGCTTCGACGTGCTGGCCGATCCCGCCGACCCGGCCGCCGGCTACTCCATGTACCAGGG
The DNA here is from genome assembly GCA_029565065.1 of Acidobacteriota bacterium. GTDB lineage: Bacteria > Acidobacteriota > JAAYUB01 > JAAYUB01 > JAAYUB01 > JAAYUB01. Next base: position 14,024 of record JAKQOW010000070.1, read on the forward strand.
CGGCAACCTGGGGCGATGGGACACCCGCACCGGCGAGTGGCGCCACATCCAACCTCCGGAGCCCGCCGAGGGGAAGTTGCGCTTCAACTGGAACGCGGCGCTGGCCATCGATCCATTCGAACCGGCCACCATCTACTATGGCAGCCAGTTCGTCCACCGCTCCCTCGACCGGGGTGAGACCTGGCAGACCATCAGCCCGGACCTGACCACGAACACATCGGAATGGCAGCGCCAGGACTCGAGCGGCGGCCTCACCCCCGACGTCACCGCGGCGGAGAACTTCTGCACCCTCATCGCCATCGCTCCGAGCCCGGCGGTGCGGGGCGTGATCTGGACCGGCAGCGACGACGGGCGGATCCATGTCACCCGCGACGGCGGCGCCACCTGGACCAGCGTCGAGGGGAACCTGCCCGGTGCGCCGGCTGGCGCCTGGGTGCCCCACATCGAAGCGTCCGCATTCGACGCCGCCGAGGCATTCGTGGTGCTCGACGACCACCGGCGCTCCGACTGGACCCCGTATGTCTTCAAGACCACCGATTACGGCCGGACCTGGACCAGTCTCGCAACGCCGGCGCTGCGCGGCTGGGCGCTGGTGGTGGAACAGGATCCGGTAAACCGAAACCTGCTGTTCCTCGGCACCGAATTCGGGCTCCATGTGTCCATTGACGGCGGGAGGGAGTGGCTGCCGTGGCGTCACGGCGTGCCCACGGTCTCGGTGATGGACCTGGTGATCCATCCCACGGAGCATGACCTGGTCATCGGCACCCACGGCCGGTCGGCGCTGGTGATCGACGACATCCGGCCGCTGCGGGAACTCGGCGCCGCGACCCTGGCCAAGCCGCTGCACGTGTTCGCCGCGGCCGGCGCCCGCCAATACTGGCGGGACGCCGAGGCGGGCGGCTTCGGCCTGGGCGACGGCGAGTTCCGGGGCGAGAACAAACCGTACGGCGTAATCCTCACCTACAGCCTGAACCTGCCTGATCTCCCGCTCTCCGACGCCGAAAAGGAAAAGGCCCGGTTGGGAGCGGTGCAGGCGGAAAAGGCCAGGGGCGCGGCCTGGGAGCCGGCTCCCGTCGCACCGAAAGTGGACACCAGCCCCGAAGAAAAACCCGACGAGCCGCCGCAGGTGGTGATCCGGATCGTCGACGCCGCCGGCCGCGCGGTGCGCACCCTCAAGGGGCCGGCGGTCCTCGGAGTGAATCGGGCGGTGTGGGATCTGTGTCGCGACGGTTTCCGCGAACCCGCCCAGCGGGGCGGGCGACGCCGCTCCGGCGAACCGGCGCCGGGACCCGAGCTGCCGCCCGGAATCTACACGGCGACGGTGACCTTCCGCGATCACCACGCCGCCACCACGTTCCAGGTTCTGCCCGACCCGCGCTCGGCGAACACGCCGGCGGACTGGGCGCGCCGCCAGGCGGCCATTGAACGAATCGGTCGGCTCCAGGAAACGGCGGCCGCCGCGGTGGACCAGATCGCCGACGCCCGTGCCGACGTGGAGGCGGTCTTGGAGCGAGTGCGCGCCGCGGAGATCCGCCGGCTCAAGGCGGAGCGCGTGGAGCCAGAGGAAGGCAAGCTCGCCGAGCTGCCCCTGGTCAAGAGCGGGCGGACGCTCAAGGCCCGCCTCGACGAACTGGAGCGCCGCTTCCAGCAGCCACCGGGCACGGTGGGCATCGTCGGCGGGGTGCGGGTGATGGACCGCATCGGCAAGGCCATGGGCGCCGTGACGTCGTCCTGGGCGCCGCCGAGCCCCACCCATGCGGCGTACATCCAGGAGGCCGAGGGGTTGCTGGCGCCGGCACTGGAGGCGTTGAACGCGCTCATGGCCGGGGAAGTGGCGACGTTCCGGCAGGCGGTGGCAGCCGCCGGCGTCGGGCTGCTTCCGTCGCCGGCGCCGCTGGCAATGCCGGCGCCGGAGGGACGGTGAGGCGGTAAATCGGTGAGTCGGTGAATGGGTGAATCGGGAGACGGGAGACGTAAGACGGGAGACGAGAGAGGGGTGTCGGGAGACGGGAGATGAGACCCGAACCCCGAACCGCGAAACCCGAACCTCTTACGCCGATGTCCGATTTCCGATGGTCGGGAACGAGCCTCGAGCCTCGAGTCTCGAGCCTCGATTACGATCACGATTACGATTACGAATTACGATTACGAATTACGATCACGATTACGAATTACTAGCACGAAATGAGAACGAGCCTCTAGTCTCGAGCCTCCGGTGTCGATACTGGCCGGCCGCTGCGGCCGGCGAACAGGACCAGCAGCAGTACGCCGAGAAAACAGCTGATGAGCGCGGCGATGAGGAATCGCTGGCGCAGCGTGGTCCGGGAGTCTCCCCAGCTGCTGTAGGCGATGTTGTAGCGGACTGACAGCCGGTGGCGACCCCATTCCTCGATGTGCGGCACGATGATGTCGAGGTACGTCCGATTCCGGACGTCGCGGACCAACCGGCCGTTCAAGTCCAGACCTTTCACCGCCAGGAGCACCTCGGGTTCGGTGATCCGCGCCTGAGGTTCCCGGTTGCCGTCGCCGGGGTTGGCTGAGTCGAAGAGAACCCGCCCCTCCACGTCGATGATGCACAGGTGGTTCAAGTCAGCGCGGAGCGCCATCACGTTGCGGATCAGCTCCAGAAATTTGTTGTAGCCGGAGCTGTGGTAAGTGTCGTAAGCCGCGACGACGGACGGGGTGGTCAGGCGGGCGTAGCCGATGGCGTCCTGGTTGAACTGCTCCTGGATGGGCCCGGACGTGAGCCAGACCAGCAGGCCCGTGTGCACGGCGAGCATCAGCAGGTAGATGCCGATGATCCGAACTATAAAGCCGGTGACACGCATGATGGCTCCTCCGAAATCCGGCCTGTCATCACCGCCGGCTGCGAGGCCCGGGATGGCTTCTCGTCCCGCCCCCGGCTCAACGTCGCCGACTGATCTCGCACACCCGCAGGGTGCTGTCGGCGCGGGGCTGCCACTGCAGGTCCCGGCGCAAGCCGTAGCAATGGCTGCGGGTGTACATGGGGATGTACGGCAGATCCGCCATGACCAGCCGCATGGCCGCTTGCAGGAGTTCCTGCCGCTGGCGGGGGTTGAATTCACGATCGGCGGCCTGTGCCAGCTGGTCCAGCTCGGGATTGGCGTATCCCACCACGTTTTCGGCGCCGTATTCGCCGTCGGCACTGTGGCTGTGCAGCTGGCTGTTGAACAACTCGCCGGTGTCGCCGGAACTGGGAATGTAGCCAACCAGGAAAAACGGCGACTCGCCTCGGGAGATGCGCGTGTAGAGTTCGGACCAGTCGCACAGCGCCAGTTGCAGGCGCACTCCGGCGTCGGCGAGTTGGCGGCTCAGGAGCTGGCCCTCCGCCGCGGCCGAACGCGACAAGTTGAGGGTGAGCGCCAGTCCGTCCCGATATCCGGCGGCCTGAAGCAGTTTTCGCGCCGCGTCCGGATCGTGGCGGATCACCGGCAGGTCAGGCGCGAAGCCCACCACCGACGATGGGACGAGCTGTGTCGCCACGGTGGCGAAGTGCGGGTAGACACTGTCGACGAGCTCCTGCCGGTTGATGGCCAAAGAGATGGCCTGCCGCACGCGGCGGTCGGCCAGGGGATTGCTGCGGGGGTCGCCCCGGACGTCCAGCCCGAGATGAGAGACCGACGAGCCGTGCCAGGTGAGGATGGCCAGATGGTCCTGCCACTCGACGCCCTCCGCCTCCGCCACCCCCAGCTCGGCGTCCAGGTCGATTCGCCCGTCGATGAGCGCCTGGGCGCGCTGGTGGTCGTCGCCGATGAACCGCCAGGTGACCGTCTGGAACTCCGGCGCCGGGCTGCGGTACTGCGGGAAGTACGCCATGGTCATTTCCTGGCGGGGGGTGTAGCGGATCATCCGGTAGGGGCCGGTGCCCCGAACGTCCTGGTCCGGTTGGAATCCCGCCGGAACGATACCCACCAGAGCCAGCATCCGAATCAGGACCGGCTGGGGACGCCGGGTGATGATCACGATGGTCCGGTCGTCGAGCTTGCGCACCTGGTGCACCACCGAGAGCATGGTCCGGTACACCGAATCGGGATGAGTGCGCGCCCGATCCAGGCTGTAAATCACATCTTCAGGCGTCAGGGGCCGGCCGTCGTGAAACCGGACGTCGCGGCGCAGGGTGAACACCCAAGTGCGTTCGTCGGGGTTGTTATACCCGTCCGCCAGGACCGGCACCACCTTCAGATGGGGATCGAAGCCGACCAGCCCCTCGTACATGTTGCTCAGAATCGAGAAGGTAACCACCTCGTCCTGGGTGTGGGGATCCAGGCTCACCGGCCCGGTGGCCAACCCGATGACCAGCGCCGGCGGCGGTTCGGGCGCGCAGGCCGCGAGCGCCGACACGAGGACGACCGCTAAAATGTGGAGGAACCGTTTGCTCATGACGTGGGTCGGCGAACCTCCTTGGCCAGGATCCGCATGTCGAGGCGCGGCTTCCACACCACCGCCGGCGAGACCCCGTAGATCTCGTCTTCCACGAACAGCGGCACGCGGGGCATGTCCTGCATGATCATCACCATGAGCCGCTGCATGGTGTGAAGGCGCTGCGGCTGGTTCAGCAGTCCGCCCAGCGTTTCGATCATCCGGTCCACCTCCGGATTGCGGTAGCGGCCGCGGTTGTCGCGGCCGTAGACGCCGATGGTGGAATGGAACAGGTCGTCCATGAGATCGGACGCGTCGCCCGAGGTGGAGTTGAAGCCCGCCAGCCAGAACGGGGCCGTGTCCGCCGCCGCCCAGAAGGATTGCCGGTCCCGGATGTCCAGCTCGAGCCGGATGCCGGCCGGGGCCATCTGCCGCTGCATCTCCTCGCCGAGACGCGCCCGGACGCCCGACATCATCAGCGTCAAGGTGATGCCCTTGGGGTGGCCGGCCCGGGCGAGCAGCGCGCGGGCCCGGGCGGGGTCGTACGGCAGCTCCGGCAGCGAGGGATGAAAGCCGAACACGGCGTGCGGCACCATCTGGTTGGCCGGCTGGCCGAAGCCCAGCAGGATCCGCTCCACCAGCCGGTGGCGGTCGATGGCCAGGGCCACGGCTTCGCGGACCTCGTGCCGGTTGAACGGCGGCCGGGTGGTGTCCATCACCAGCTGCCGGATCGCCATGCCGGGCCGGCTCTGGATCATGCTTTTCTGCTGCGGATTGCGCTCGATGTCCCGGGCCAGTTCGGGGCTGATGTCGGACACGATGTCGGCCCGCCCGTCCAGCAACATCTGAACAGCTTCGGTGGGGGTGTTGTACCGGGTGATGGTGAGCCGCGGAAAGACGGGCGCCCCGCCCCAGTAGCCGTCCCAGGTAGTCAGCCGGACAGCCTCGCCGGTCACCGACTCGAACTGGTACGGCCCGGTGCCCACCGGCTGCCGGGCGAAGGCCTCGGCGCCGACCTGTTCCAGACGACGGCGCGGGACGATGAAGGCATTGGTCAGCTTGTGGAGCAGGATGGGGCTGGGCTGGGCGGTGACCACCTTGACCGTGTCTTCGCCGACGCGTGTGATGCTGGCGATGGTGGAGCAGTTGCTCTTCAGGGCCGAGGTGGGGTGGCTGCGGGCGCGCTCGAGGGAATAGACCACGTCATCGGCCGTCAGGAAGGCACCGTCGTGGAACCGGACGCCGGAGCGGATCTTGAACAGCCAGGTCAGGTCGTCGGGATTCTCCCAGCTCACCGCGAGCAGGGGTGTGATTTTCATGTCGGCGTCGAAGCCGGCCAGACTTTCGAACATGTTCATGAGGACCGAGGTGGTGATCACTTCCTCGCGGGTGTGGGGCATGAGCGTCAGGGGCAGGCCCCTGTGGGCGACCACCAGTTCGGTTTTCTCGACGGCGGGCGGTGCGCAGCCTGTCGGCCCGAGCAACAGGACCAGTGCCAGCAGCCCCGCGATCCGACTCGTAGTGCCCCTCATGGCTGTCTCCCCGCAGGAAGTGTCCGGGCCGCCGCTCCCGGATGAAACGCCCCGCCCCCCGGTCGGAGGCGTGAGCCTGCGGGGAGGCGCGTGGGCCTGGTGTCGATTGCGTTCTGATTCTAGCTTAGTCTCTTGGGGAAGCCCTGTCAATTGTCATGATGGCGGGGACGGGGCGGGATGGGCAAGCGCCCGGCCCCTGGGGTGACCGGGCGCTCGCCGAATGATGTCGTGGCGGTGGCGTCGCGTCAGCGCACGGTGATATCGCCGCTGACGGTGTTGAGCTTGATTTGTCCGCGGCCCGAGCCCAACTGACCCTGGAGCTGGGTGGAGATGCGGGCCTCGTGCTTCTCCACCTGATCCAGCTTCAGCCGGCAGGCGATGTCGCCGCTCAGCGTGTTGGCGTGGAACCGGGCGTCCGCCCCGCGCCCCAGTTCCAGCTCCAGCTCGCCGCTGACGCTGTTGAGGGACAACTGGCTGTCGTAGCTGTCCGGGCAGCGACACACGGCGTGGCCGCTCACCGTATTCAGCTTGACGCTGCCCGCCACGCCGTCGGCGGACAGATCGCCGGAGACGGTGTTGCCCTTGAGCGCGGCGGCGCGCGGCAGGTACACTTCAAAATGAACGGCGCCGTGGTCGCCGTGGACGGTGCTGTCGTGTTTTTCGTTGATGCGGAGCCAGCCTTCGCCTTGCTCGAATTCGGGCTGGACGTAGTCGCCGACGATCTCGGCCTTCACCCGGACTTCGTCGGAGCGGTCCCAGGCGATGACCGTGATGTTGCCGGCCACCGTGTTGATCTTGACGGAAACGTCCTCGCGGACGGCGAAGGTTTTCTCCACCGTCTCAGCCGCCGAAACCGTCACGGTCAGGGCGGCCGCCAGCATCACCACCAGCAGAACATTGCGTGTCATGGAGCTTCCTCCCTAATGGATTTGCTCATGGGACGACGCGCGCCTGGGGAAAGGTTGCATGGCGGGCGGTCTGAGGGATCGGGAGCCCGGGGGAGGACGATCAGGTCGATGTGTCGCCGGGCGGCTCCAGGTCGGCTTCGGCGATGGCCCGGAGTCGGCGGAAGAGGGCACGTCCGGCGCCGGCGGGTTTCCCCTCGCGCCGTTCCCGCTGGGCGGCCAACACCAGCCGGCGCAACTCTTGCCGGTCGGCGTCTGGATGCGCGGCCAGGAATTCGTCGAGCGACGGATCACCCGCCTCTACGAGGCGCTCGCGCCACTCTTCCAGCCAGTGGAATCGGGCGGCCTCCCGGCGGGCCGCCTGGCCGTCCTGCGCCGCGAGTTGGCGGAGGGGTTCGGCTTCGGGTTCCTGGAGCAGCCGGCGCAGGTAGCGCAGATGACGGCGGCGGGCGCCGAATGCGGTGATCCGCCGGCCTTCCGCCACCGCCAGCCGCAACGGTTCGGGCAGCCCCAGACGGTCCACGACCGCCGGATCCAGCCGGAGCACACGCTCCACCACCGGATCGAGGGCCAGCACGTCGCGCTTGCGCTGGGAGCGGCTGGGCGGGCGGGGATCGTCGGGTGGTCGGGGTGGTGTCATGCGCCTCCGGATGATGCCCTGGCGGGCGGGAGTATTATGGCGCAAGTGCGGCGGCGGGCCAATGGGTATTTCAGACCGCCCGCGGGGTGCGCCCGCCAGGCGGTCCGTCGTTTACAGTATCCCCGGAGCGGAGTAGAATATTTTTTTTGCGAGGCGGCATCTAAGCAGTCGGGTGTCTGGGCGAAGAGTCCCAGCCAATAGATGGCAAGTGTTCGCCGCGCGCGGCGGACGGCCATAACACCTTGGAGGTCAGGAGCATGAAACCGAGACGAATCCGTGACGGCGTGCTGTGGATGGGCGCGGTGGACTGGAACCGCCGGCTGTTCGATTCGCTGATCCCGCTGCCGGACGGCACCAGTTACAATGCCTACCTGGTGCAGGGCACGGATAAGACGGCACTGCTGGACACGGTGGATCCGCCCATGGCCGGCGTGTTGGAGCGCCAGCTGGCCGGCGTCGACCGGATCGATTACGTCATTTCGCAACACGCCGAGCAGGATCACTCGGGCACCATCCCCTGGGTGCTGACCGAATATCCCGAGGCCGTCCTGCTGTGTTCCGCCAAGGCGGCGCCCATGCTGGTGGATCACCTGGGTGTCCCCGGCGAGCGGATCCGGGTCGTCACCGACGGCGAAACCCTGGCGCTGGGCGGCAAGACCCTCCGCTTCGTGTACACCCCCTGGGTGCATTGGCCCGAAACCATGGTCACCCATCTGGCCGAAGACCGCATCCTGTTCTCGTGCGACTTCTTCGGTTCCCACCTGGCCACTTCCGAGTTGTGCGCCGGCGACAACCCGTACGTCCTGGACGCGGCCAAGCGATACTACGCCGAGATCATGATGCCATTCCGCAAGCAGATCCAGAATAACCTGAAGAAGGTGCGGGCGCTCGAGTTCGACCTGATCGCGCCGAGCCACGGCCCGCTGTTCGACCAGCCCGAGCGGATCCTCGCCGCCTACGAAGACTGGGTCTCGGACCGGGTGGCGAATGTTGTGGTCATCCCGTACATCTCGATGCACGGGAGCACCGAAATCATGGTGGATTACCTGCTGACTGCGCTGTCGGAGCGCGGCGTGCGGGTGGAGAAATTCGACTTGTCGGTCACCGACATCGGCAAGCTGGCCATGTCGCTCGTCGATGCGGCGACCATCGTGATCGGCACGCCCACCGTGCACATCGGCCCCCACCCCAGCGTGTTCGCGGCCACCCACCTGGCCAACGCGCTGCGGCCCAAGCTTAAGTACGCCGCGGTCATCGGCTCCTACGGCTGGGGCACCCAGGCGGCGGAGCAGATCGCAGGGCTGATCCCCAACCTGAAGGTGGAAGTCCTCGGCACCGTCATGTGCAAGGGCGTCCCGCGCGACGAGACTTTGGCGGCCCTCGACGCCCTGGCCGCGGCCATCGCCGCGAAGCACGCGGCGATGTAGCCTCGCCACCGCTATTTCGGCTTCTTCACTTCCTCGATCTTGCGGGCGACGGCCGCCAGACCCACCACGATGAGACGGGCGCGGTTGGCGGCTGGGTTTTTCCGCTGGGGATCCAGATCCATCGCCTGTTTGAAGTCCCGGCCGGCCTCCTGAGTCCGGCCCAGGCGCATCATCGCCTCCCCCCGGTTCACCAGGATGGAGATGTCATTGGGTGTCATCGCGTGGGCCCGGTTCAGGGTGGCCAGCGCCTCCTCGTTCCGGCCGGTCTTGACGTAGATCGCGCCGAGTGATCCCTGCACCATCGCGTTGTCCGGGTCCACTGCGGCGAGCCCCTCCAGGATCGTCAGCGCGTGCTCCGTCTGCCCCTGGTTGTAGTAGAAAGCGCCCAGCTGCAGCAGGCTGCTGATATGTTCGTCGGTCATGCCAGCCGCGGTCTTGAGCGGGATCGTGCCGTCCAGTTTTCCGTCCTTGAAATTCTGATAGGTTGCCATGTTCGCCTCCTGTGCTGCCAATTACCGGTCGATCGATCAGGCCCGCATGTTGCGGATGATGGACATGCTCATCTCGTGCAGGTTCTTCTGCAGGTTGCTGAGCAGCTCCGTCATCTGCGTGAACTTCGCCATCGCAAACTGGATTTGCTGGAGGTCGCTCTGGTATGTGGGGCTGTCGGGATTCAGGTTGTTGATTTGGGATTCGATATTGGCATACATCGAATCCACCATGCCGGCCATGGTGCTGACGATGTTGTTGGGGCCGCCGCCCACTCCGCCGCCGGCATTGACCGCACCGCCGACGCCGCCCTGCACGATGCTGAAGGGAGCGTCCAACGGCAGGATGTTCATGGGCAGTGGGGGCATCGGGCTGGCCTGGATGGGCCCGAAGCCGCCGATCATGCTGCCCACCATGTCGGGAATGGTTTGCATCGGACTGAAGAACATGTCGGTGATCCCGCCGGCCACGTCACCCACCGTGCTGCCGACGGAGCTGATGCCGTCCCCCACCCAACTGATGGCGTCGCCCACAATGGGGATGCCTACACTGTCGATGGCGTCGCCCACCATGTCGATGGCGCCGCCGACGAAATCCGCCACGCCGCCGATCACGTCACCCATACGCACCTCCTTGGGACCAACTGTTTAAATTGTCCTGTTAGAATTCCCAATTTGCCGTTTTCACAACAATATTGGGGAAAATCTGGAGCGCGACTTTCCCGGGGACATCGATCACCGACGGCTCGCCCACGGACACCGAAAAGTCACACCGTGCGGAACGGGGCATCACCGACGCGAAACGCTCGCCCCGACCGGCTTCTGCACACCTAGGCCCCCTCCCCGCCTTGTGGGATCCGGTGTGATACAATGCAATCTTCTCATCCTTGTTACAGGTTCACCGATTATGGTGAAAACCATCCCCAAGCTCTGCGTGCTCCTGGCCCTGCTGGCAGGCGCAGCCGCCGCTGGGAAGCCGATTCCCGATTGCCGATTCGATCACCTCGGGGTGGCGGAGGGATTGTCGGAAAGCGCCGTCACCGCCATCATTCAGGACAGCCGGGGATTCATCTGGATCGGCACGCACGACGGCCTCAACAAGTATGACGGCTACACCTTCACGGTGTATCGGAGCCAGCCCGGGAATCCCGACAGCCTGTCCGACAACGCCGTCAGCACGTTGTGCGAGGATCGGGATGGAATGCTCTGGGTTGGCACCATCGGTGGGGGCCTGACCCGCTTCGACCCGAACCGTGAGACATTCAGCCGACCCCGATTGGCCGGCCGAAATCCGGTGGAAACCAGCCGTGATGTCATCGGTGCCATTATCCAGGATCGCCGGGGGAGGATCTGGATCGGTCATGGAGGCGGCATCGACCGCGGCGCACATCACCAGACCCCTTCCCAGAGCCGTTTCCTCCGAATTTCGACTCTGACGGGGCGTCTGCTGGAAGATCCGGCCGGCAGCGTGTGGCTGATCGTTGGGTCGAACCAGCTGTATCGGTTTGACGAAGATTCCGGACGATTCGATCCGTTTCCGCTGCGCCTGCCGGCGACCACATCCGGCGCACCGATCCGGGAGTTGGTGTATCTGGAGGGGACAGGAACGCTTCTCGTGTCGGCCGCTGATCGGTTGTATACGTTCAGCCTTGTCCAACGCCGGCTGCTCGATGAACGGGAACCCCTCGTGATTCCGGCGACAATTCGCCTGCGCGGCTTGAGCGGCGGGGTGGAAGATGAATCCGGAAGAATTCTGCTTGGCACCTTCGGGAATGGAATCGTCGAAATCGAACGGCGGGACCGGACCGTGCGGCAGCGGATCCACGATCCCAACGATCCCTGGAGCCTGAGCAACAACGATGTGGTCCGATTGATGGCCGACCGGTCAGGCATCATCTGGATCGGGACGGAGGGCGGCGGCGTCAATCTGATCAAGCAGGCCAAGTATAAGTTCACGCACCATCGGCACCGCCAAGGTGTTCCGAACAGCCTCAGCGGTAACTATGTGACCGCGATCCGCAAGGATGCGTCGGGTGATCTGTGGGTGGGTACCGGTGGGATGGGCTTGAACCGAATCAACGAGGCGGAGGGGACTTGCTCGGTCTACCGTCATGATCCGCAACGTCCGGAAACCAGCCTCAGTCACGACTACATCACGTCGATATCCGAAGCGGCTGAATCCGGCCAGTTGTGGATCGGTACGCGGGACGGATTGAACCGCCTCGATATCCGGACCGGAGCATGCCGCCAGTACAAACATGACCCAGACCGGCCGGGAAGCCTCCGGCGAAATGACATTCACAACACGTTCCTGGATCGCCATGGTGATCTGTGGGTCATCGCCTACCTGTATCTGGAGCGGTTGCCCCGAGGCCGATCGGAGTTTGTCCACTATCGACACGATCCGACACAAGCGACGACCATCAGCGACGGGCCGGGCTATCCCATTTTCGAGGACGGTGCGGGAACCATCTGGATCGGATCGTGGTGCGGCGGACTCAACCGGTACGACCGTCCGACTGACACGTTTGCGCATTACACCCATCAGCCGGATGATTCGGCCAGTCTGAGCCATGACCGGGTGTGGGCCATCCACGAGGATAAGCGGGGTCGGATGTGGATCGGCACATATGGCGGGGGACTCAACCGATTCGATCGAAACAGCGGGATTTTCAAGCGGTACCTGGATACGGACGGGCTCGCCAGCAACGTGGTGTACGGGATCCTGGAGGATGAGACGGGATGTCTGTGGCTGAGCAGTAACAACGGGCTGACCCGATTCAATCCCGAGACGGGGGTGTTCCGGATCTACGACGTGCATGACGGACTTCAGGGCAAGGAGTTCAACACCCGGGCCTTCTATAGGGACAGAGAGGGGAACATGTACTTCGGCGGCACCAACGGCTACAACGCCTTCCACCCCGGGTCCCTCCCCGTCAACTGCCATCCGCCGCCCGTGGTGATCACGTCGATCACCGTCGGCGGACGGCGCGTCGTCCCGGCGGCCGCCACCATCTCTCTGGGGTACGACCAGAATTCAGTGGCATTCGAATTCGCCGCGTTGGATTACAACTGCCCGGCGAAAAACCGGTATGTTTTCAAGCTGGAGAACCTGGATGCGGACTGGAACCAGGTGGGAGCCGACCGCCGGTTTGCCGATTACCGGAACATTCCCCCGGGCGAATACACCTTCCGTGTCCGGGGTTCCAACCACGATGGCGTTTGGAACGAGACGGAAAGCGACGTGACGCTGCGCGTGTCGCCCCCCTTCTGGGAGACCTGGTGGTTCCGGGCGGTAGCCCTCGTCGCCTTCGGCTTCTGCTTTTATGCCCTGGTCGCATTTCTGAAGCGGCACTTCGATCTCATCCGGTTCTGGAAGACGCGGAACGTCATCGGGGACTACATCGTGACGCACAAGATCGGCAGCGGCGGAATGGGTGTGGTGTATAAGGGCGTCAGCCGGAAAAACCGATCCCGGGTCGTCGCATTGAAGGTCTTGAACGAGGAGCATGCCCTGGCCGAAAACCAGCGCCGCCGGTTCCTCAATGAGGGCGCCATCATCGACAGCCTGGACCATCCCCACATCGTGAAGGTCTACCAGCGGGCGAGCCAGGGCAACAACCTCTACATCGCCATGGAATACCTGGATGGCCTGACGCTGCAAGATAAACTGGCTCGCGACGGGAAGCTCATCCTGGCGGAGGCCGTCGACATCATGTGCCAACTCGCCGACGTGGTCGCGGCCGTCCACCAAAAGGGCGTCATCCACCGGGACCTGAAACCCGAAAACATCATGTTGGTGCAACAGGAGGACCGCGCAAACTACGTGAAGATCCTCGATTTCGGCCTTGCCATCATGAAGAACGCCACCCGGCTCACCCGGTCCGGCATGTTCATGGGCACGGTGGGCTACACGCCGCCGGAGCAGGTGTCCGGATACGGATACAACTTTTCCGGAGACATCTATTCCCTGGGAGTGATCTTCTACGAAATGGTGACCGGCGAGCAGCCGTTTTTCGGCGAGACCTCGCTGGAGATCATCAAGCAGATTCTCAACGAGGAGCCGGTCGAGCCGGTGGCTTTCAATCCTGAGATCCCGGCGGCATTGAATGCGCTGATCCTGAGGTTGCTGAGCAAGGATCCCGGCCGCCGACCCACCGCGGCCGATTTGCGCACAACGATGCCGCGGATGATGGCGGACCTTCAGTCGGTGTGATTCGGGCGCCGGATCCCCAATCGCTTCATCTTTTCATGCAGGCCCCGGTAGGTCATGTTCAACTGCCGGGCCGTCTCGGACTTGTTCCAGCCGTTCTGGGCCAGCAGCCGGGTCAGCATCTGTATTTCGATTTGCGGATCGGCTTTTGGAATGATGACCACCGGCGGACGGTCCGTCGAGCCGGCTGTCCCCTTGATGGAGTCGGAGAGCAGGTCGAAACCGATGGCATCCCCATCCTCAGCCAGGTTGACCAGGCTGTGGATCTCGTTTTCGAGCTCCCGGACATTCCCGTCCCAGGCGTGGGCCAGCAACGCGGCATAGGCCTGAACCGTGTAGCCGTTGATCCGTTTTTGGTCCAACCGGCAGAACGTGTCGGTGAAATGATTGATGAGGAGCGGGATGTCCTCTGTGCGCTCGCGCAACGGGGGGATCGTCATCGTCCGGTGGACGAGGCGGTAGTAGAGATCCTTGCGGAATGTGCCGGTGGCCACCATCCCCTTGAGATCTCCGTTGGTGATGGAGATGATCCGCAGGTCAACCCGGATATGCCGGGTGCCGCCCAGGCGGTAGTACTCCTGCTCCTGTAAGGCCCGGAGCAACTTGCTCTGCAGATCGGCGGACATGTTGCCGATTTCGTCCAGCACCAGCGTGCCGCCCGACGAGATCTCCAGTTTCCCCTTTCGCGGACTGACCGCCCCGGTGAACGCGCCTTTCTCATAGCCGAACAGTTCGGATTCCAGAAGGTTTTCCGGAATGGCCGCGCAGTTGATGGCCACGAACTCCCCGCCGGCCCGCCGCGAATATTGGTGGATGAGTCGGGCGAACAGCTCCTTGCCGGTGCCGCTCTCGCCCTGGATGAGGATGAACAGGTCGCTGCGGGCGAACTTCTTGGCCTGTTCGATCAGCCGCCGAATGCCGGGATTGCCGGCGACGATGTTGACGGTGGCTGCGGTTCCTGGTGCTTCTGCCTCGGGCATTGGCGGATCACCACCCAATACATAGGCCAGCAGCCTCAGCTCCTGGGCGAGCAGGGCGACGAATTCGGCCACTTGCCGCTCCAACCGGTTGTCGGCGGGCGTCAGGCAGACCAATGCGAACGGGATGCCAGTCACGGCAAACCGGTGGGATTGGAAGCACCCGCCGCCGTCCCGGAGCTGCCGGCTGGGGATATCCGAGATGAAGAGGTCCGGGTTCTCAGCCGCGACGGTTTTCACCGTCGCGAATCCGCCGGTTTGGCCATGGACCAGAAGGTGAATCCGGAATTCGTCTCCGTCGTGTGACAGGAGGACGAAGCCGCCGTCCCGCAACAGCCCTGTCAGGATCCGCGAGAGCCGGGTGATGAATGTGTGAAAATCACGGCAACCCATGCCCTCCCGCAGGACAGCCTTCAGTGCTTCGGCATAGAGGTCGGCTTCGATCCTCGTTTTTCCCGTCCGGGCCTTGCTCTCGTTGTCCAGCCGGAGGTTGTGGAAGACCGGCGTCAGTTCCTGCGCCGTCTCGAACTCGTCCAGGTTGCCGGCACGCAAGAAGAATTCCAGCCGGCCGATGCTGAATGATCCGCCGATGGCCAACTCGGCCTGGCGGACCCGCTCGCCGGCGACGAAGGTACCGTTGGAAGAATCCAGGTCCCGGATTCGGATGGAATCGCCCGCAACCATGACAGCCAGGTGCTTGCGGGACAGGAACTCGTCGTCGATGGTCAGATCGTTCCCGGCATCTCGGCCGATGGTCACCTGCGGCCGGTCCAGGGGGAATTTTCTGACGAAACCGTCCAGGTAGTACAACAAGTAGTTCATGTGGATCGGATGGTACCAGATCACATGTAAAAAATCATATGAAACAAACGGCAAAGCTGTGAAGCAATTTCATAGTGCATGGCCTGAACCACACTCCCATACGTGCAGTTTGACGGACACGCCGTATTAATGTTCTCGCAACCAACTGAAAATAATATTGAATTCACGACATATTCTCCCGAGCCGATTATTTGGTAGGCGAATTGCATTGCATCCGATAGCAATTCATCGGACAAATCGGATCCCACGAAGATTGAGGTTTTGTCATTGTGATGATCCCGAAGACACTTGCAATCGTTCTGGTGGGGTTGGTTGGGTCGGTCGCCGGTTTGGCTGCCGACTGCATCAGCCTGCCGCTGGCGCCTCAAGACTGGCAGCAGGCGGAGTTTCACCACGGGTCCCTGGAACCGATCCCGGACGGGCTCTTGCTGCGGGGCGACGCCTGGACCAACGCCCGGAACCAGAGCGGCCGCATCGACGGCAATCACGTGCGTTCCGCCAGCCCATTCGATCTCCGCGGCGGCGGTGACGTCTATCTCGTCTTCGGCGTGGACGGGGGCGGTCAATACATGGCGGTTTTCCCGCTCCTGTTCTCCGGCGTGAGCGTGCCCCACCTGACGACGCACCACTCCTTCAGGGGCAGCGTGGTGCTGCCGGAAAAGCAGTGGCTGTATGCCCAGCTCCACGTAGACGCGTCGGGGAAATACCAACTCACCGTCTGTCAGAACACGTTCTTCGACCAGGACGGACGGGTGTTGCTCGACCGTACCGGAAAACTGACATCCCTGACCGGCCGCGTGGAATTCGCCTTCGCGGATAACTATGCCGGACCCGATGCGTTCGTGGTCATCCGAAAAGCCATGGTCTGTCCGTCCGGCAGCCGATGCACCCGAAGCGGTGGCGGCGATGGCGGGGGTCTCGAATCTGTCGCCACTGCCGGCGGCGGCGGTCCGAACTGGTGAAGTGGATGCATGAAGCCCGTTTGGTGTGTTCGCCCGTGGCGGGCGGCCGAAAGTTTTGTGATCGACTGTTGATCAACATTCTCCCAAAAAGGAGCGGCACCATGAGTTGTGTTTGGATCCGAGGACTACTGGCGGGGTTGGTCTGCGTGTTGGTGTGTCCGGCGTTGACCCAGGGCGAGACCACCGATCTGACCGGCGTGTACGCGCTCTATCACGCGGACGGCGGGTCCGGACGAGTCGAAGGATACATGCGCATCACCCAGACGGGTGACCACGCGTTCACGGTGGGGATCGCCATCCGGACGGGTGATCCAGCCATGGATTGGCAGGGGAACGGTGAAGTCACGGGCACTCAGGGATATTATGACTGGCGCTTTGACGACGGCAAATCAGGCCGGACGACGTTCACCATCGATCCGGACGGCACGCTGCACGGCCAGGTGCAGGGTTCCGGCCTGAACTGGCGGTACGTGGCGCGCAAGCAGTAGCGGTATGGAATGAGCGAGGTGTTGACTGAGAAGCTGGCGACCGGCCGTTGGGGCAAATGCAACTATCAACCTGCGATGCCTGGTGGCCAACCAGAAACGATAAGCACTGCGGCCATCGTTCGATTTGAATGGAGATCATTCTGGAAGAGGTTGGCATGACTCCTTTAATGAAGACAATCCTGTGGGTCATTGTGATTTGGCTGGTTTCCGGGTGGATCGCCGGGGACGAGGCCCTGATGATCTCCGGGGGCGGGTCAGCCCAGCTTGTGTTTCTCGATCGGGGCCAGACGGTAGCCAATAACCTGGGCGCGCCGCCCGCCTCGATCTTCCGGGCGTCTCCGCAGGGCCGGCTGGCCATGTTGACCATGGCCGGGGAATGGCGGCTGGTCAGCCCGTTCCGTAATCTGCCGTATAACCAGTGGCCCCCCTTCAAGGTCGCCGAACTGCCCACCCGCTACAAGAGCATAGACGCCCCCGAGCCGCTGCAATGGGCCCCGGACGGGCGCAAATTCCTGATCCGGCTGAACCGGACCATCACGATTCACCACGCCGGCGGGGGGCCGCTCATGACCATCACCAACACGCCGGATGTCAGCGGCGCCTGGGCTGCCAACATGCAGTGGGGGAACGATTCGAACCATTTGATATTGTTCCATGTGGACTCGCGATCGTACTACCTGGTCGGGCTACCCGACCGGGGTTCCCTCACCTGGGATGAACTGGAACGGGGCAACGCGGTCCGTTTCTTCCAGTTGAATACCACCAGCAGCTCGACCGTCGACCGCTTTCATTTCTCGCCGGACGGCCGCCAGGTCGCCTTCGTCCACGCCAGCGGCGCCGGCGCCGAACTCTGGGCCGGCCTCCTGGAGCGGCCGGGCCGGGTGGATCACGATGCGGCCAGGAATGAGAGCGGATGGAACACGCCGCGGACGGAGTATACCCGCCTCGAGGAGACTCCCGAGCTGTTGCCCCTGGGGTGGTCGCAGGACAGCCGGCGGTTCTACTATTACTCGGCGCGACGCACGGAGCGGGTGGTCAGTGACGGAAGCTTGCGGGAAACGGCGCACCAGGAGCAACTCGTCCGCCACGAACTCAAAGTGTACGATGTGTCCGCCGGACGGGCCTGGACCGTCATGGCGCTGAACTGGTCACCGTGGCTTCCATACGAGAAAGGGTATCCACAACCCAACGTCTCTGCCGATGGCCGGCACCTGGTGTTCTGGGGCGTGGACAATATCCGCTACCAAAGCCCGACGACCCTCCCCATCCACACCGATATGTTGAAGCGGACCATGAACGAGGTCGACCTGGTCGTGGTCGATCTGGCCGCCAAAACCACCCGCACCATCGCCCGGAAACGGTTTCAGGACGTGCCCTGGGCGGCCTTCATCAAGACCCAGGAAGGTGACGGCACCAATCCGCAACCGGCCCACAAAGAACCAAGACCGCGGCTGCCTCAATACTTCTTGGATATCAAGCCGACGCCGGCTCCGGAGAGGTTTTGCAGCATCCGGGCCTTGCGGCTACCTTTCGAAGGCAAGGCCCTCGGATTGCCGCAACAGCGCACGAAGCTGATGGTCCGGGCCACCTTCTCCCAAAATGGAGCACCGCTGAAGGACCGTGACAGCCAATTCCGCACCAACGACGGTCGGGTCGCCAACTTCTTCCCCTTGAGCCACTCCGCCATGAGTGTTGAGGGCGACCATTTCACCGGGACGATGTATGTGCCGCTCAACGATCTCGATCATCTCAGCGACCAGGCCGCCGCGTTCACGGTGCACCTGGAATTGCTCGAGGGGGAGCGGACCCTGGTCGAAGCCCGGCCCGTGTCGGTCACCATTCCGGCTGAATGGATGCCCCGGGTCTGGTTCACGAAGATCGCGGCTCAAATCGCTGCCGATGGAGCGGGCAACCCGGCCATTCGGGTCAGGGCGGAGGTGGTGGTCCGCCATATGGCCGGGCGGGAGGTGCGGATCGAGACCACCGTGCTCGACAAGGACTACCAGGATGTCGGGGTCCGCGATCCGCGGTTCCGCGTGACAGGCAACCGGGCCGGGGCCGCGGCCGAGATCCGCCCGGCCGGCAGCGAGGAACGGCACTCTGTGGATGTGTCGATTCCATTGGCCGGGCTGCAGCTTGCGGCTGGCCGGCATGATCTGGTCATCGTTCTGCGGGCTATGACGGGCCGGGATCAAGCCCTGGGCGAGAGCCGGCCGCAGCCGGTGGCGGTGACCATCGGCAATTGACGGGTTGCGGAACACGCTCAGGATTGTGTTCCGGAACGGTGAGCCCTTCTCGGCACGGGCAAGGCAGGTGCCACACTCGGCCAGGACGAGACCGCCGGAGCGCCCGCTGAAACGATACGATGCCTGTGGAGATTCGACTTAGCTTGATCCAATTCGAATAGTGTTTCCGGGAGGAACCGATGGTGAGACGCATGACGCGAATCCTGTTGTGTCTGGTAGTAATGCTGGGTGTATTGGCGATGTCTGTGCCGGCGCAGGGCGACGGGCGGGCGATGCGCCGCAACATCTTTCGCCTGGGGTTCACCCTGGGTGAGGCCAACGCCTTGCTGGAGAAGGGCCCGAATGATCCGAGCGTCCGGAAATTGATCCCCATGATCAACAATATCGCCATCCAGACGTTGCGCAACATCACCTTCGATTATCAACCCCCGTTCGAGCCGGACGGTTTGAACAACATGATCAAACGGCTGGAAACGCTCGATGCGCAGGCGGCGGGGATGAACGGCGAACAGATCGCCGCTCACTATGAAAGCATCAAGGGCGGGGTCAACCAATCCCTGGCACTGACCTACGGGATGGAAACCCAGGGTCGATTCAACACCGAACCCACCTGCGACTCCTGCCTCCTGACTCTTGGGTACCACCTGGGCCGGTTGTCTGTGTTCGTTGAGGACGCGGGCAGTAGCGACCGGAGCAGCGCGCTGAGCGGCATCAACCAGGCCTTGAGCACGGGCCGGCAATGCGTGGAGCATCTGCGCTGCGCCTTCCTGAACATGGAGGACTGGGACAGCCTCAACGTGTCGGCCGCCGCCACAGGCCAGCAGGTCTACCAGATCCGCGCCCAGTTGGAGGAGCGGATCTTCGGCCTGGTTTCGTCCGCCGTCTCCCCGTTCGGCATTCCCTCGTCGCCCCGAATTGCGAGGGATCCGTCCGGGAAGTGGCACTATGACAAGATCGTCATCACGCGGGAGGGCAACCAGTACGTAGCCAGGGCCTATTTGGATTTTTCAGAATCCTCCAAGCGACAATATGGCGTGTTCGAGGGAGTGGTTTGGTTTTATTTCGACGCCCAACCCCGGCAGGTGGCGGGTTTCACCGGACCGGTCTTCGTCGGCAAGCACATCTTCTATAACGATCAATACACTCTGCGCATGACGGATTGCTATTTTGAGTTCGAGACGAAGCAGACTTCGGCCGGCAAATACTTCCAGGTGTTGCGATTCCACCACACCACTCCGGTTGGACCAAGCAAAGGTAGCTACTCCAGAGATTTGACTGATTGATCCTCCCCCAAGGATCCGGATAGCCGGATCAGGCATTCGGGATGGGGTGTCCGCTACTTCACATGATGCGATCTGCCCAATCAGCAGATTGAGATGAATGGCGGAGTCGCCAGACCCGCCGGGGAACTGCCGTGCGCGCCAGGTGCACCAGGCCGGGTTGATCCGGACACCTATGGTTGAGCCGTCCCTTACAGCGATCGCCTAGAAAGTGACGCCCCGGGCGGCCAGCCAATCGATGCAGTCCTGCCAAGTCGCCGGACCATACACGATGGACGTATAGCCCGAAGTGGTGAGCTTGTAGGAGGCGGGCCCGTCGCCCGAATCGCAGGCGATGGCATATCGGTAGGTGCCGTCCATCTCGGACCGGGCGCCCACGTAGCAATCCTCGCTCACCGGCCACCAGCGGTCGTTGGATGATTCCACCCAGGCGACGCATTGGTCAAATGTGGCGGGGCCAAAGGCGATGTGGGGAAATCCGGACTGGATCAGCACTCCCATGGCAGAATTGGCCACCTGGTCGCAAGCGATGGCGCAGTAGACCCGGTTCACCCGGTATTTGCTGGGCCGGGTCCCCACGTACCACGCCGCGGCGTTCGGATTGCCGCCGCCGCCGGCGGTGAAGACGGATCCGAATCCGCTGCCGCGCTGTCCGCCGCCGCCCCCGCCGCCGCCGCCCCAGTTGCCGCCGCCGGAAGCCGGGCAGACCATCACATTTTGGATGATCACCATGGCGTTGGGTCCGGCGTAGTTGTCGCCGAAGGAAAGCTCCACCCGGCCGGTCAGCGAGGACAACTTCCCGGTGCGGTTCAACATCACCTGGCCGCCCTGGTTGTCGTAGTTGCCCCGGCACACGGTGAGCTGGTAGTCGCCCGATGGGTTCACGTGCAGGTGGGCGAACAGCCACTGCTTTTCCGGCAGCACCACGCTGCCGGCCCAGGAGTGATGGGTGGTCATGTGGGGCACGCTCACGCCGGTGAACAGCGTGGGG
>JAKQOW010000076.1 GCA_029565065.1 Acidobacteriota bacterium
CGCCGACGACGCCTGCCGGTCGCTCCAGTCGGGCCGGATCCTCCCCTCCCTCGACCCGGTCACCGTGGCCGACGGTCTGCGCACGTCGCTCGGCGACCGGACCTTCCCCATCATCCAGCGGCTGGTGGAGCGGATCCTCACCGTCAGCGAAGACGGCATCATCCGGGCCATGCGTCTGGTCTGGGAACGCATGAAGCTCGTCGTGGAGCCTTCCGCCGCGGTGCCGCTGGCGGCCGTTCTGGAGCACCCCGAGGTGTTCCGGGACCGGCGGGTGGGCGTCATCATCTCAGGCGGAAATGTAGACCTGGATCATTTGCCGTGGGGAGTTAAGAGTTGAGTGTTGAGGGTTGGGAGAGTCGATGGTTGATGGTTGATGGTTGATCGTGATTCGTAATCGTAATTCGTAATCGTGATCGTAATCGTGATCGTAATCGGGGCTCGGGGCTCGGGACTCGAAACTCGAGACTCGAGGCTCGTTCTTGTAACGCGGACATCGGATTTTGGACAGCGGAATTCGGGTTTCGCGGCTCGGGGTTCGCGGCTCGGGTCTTCCCGTTCGTCTGACGTTTAACGTCTGGCGTCTCCCGTTTCCCGACTCACCAATTCACCGTCTAGTTGAATCCCGGCGCGCTGACGTCGATCACATGAAAGTTGCCGAATTTTTCGAGCTGCTTCCGGATCGCCTCGGCCTTGCCCAGGACCACGAGGACATAGGCATCGCTCGGGAGATATTGTTTGGCGGCGGCGTTCGCGGCATCCGGTGACACCGTGCCGACTGCATCCAGGAATCGGGCGTAGTGGTCAAAGCCCAGTCCGCCCGCCGCCAGCCGCACGTACGCATCGGCCTTGGCGCCCCCCCCCTCGAACCGGGGCGGGAACTGGCCCAGGATGTACGTGCGGGCGCTGGCCACCTCGTCCGCGGCGAATCCCTGCCGCCGCGCCTTGTGAAGCAGATCCCGGGTGATGTCCAGCATGTCGCCGATCGCCTCGCTACGGGTGTAGGAATTGAGCTCGAACATGCCGGCGCCGCGCCAGGATTCGAAATCGCTGTGGGCGCCGTAGGTCAGGCCGCGCTTGATCCGCAGCTCGGTGTTGAGCCATGAGGTGAAGCGGCCGCCGAAGATGGTGTTCAGCACCTCCGCCGCCGGTTCCCCCGGATCGCCCAGCGGCAGGCCCCGCACGACCATCATGAAATTGGCCTGGGTCGCCTCGGGCATGTTCACCAGCAGCCGGACCGGCTCCGCCGGCGGGACCGGCGGCAGAGCCAGGCCGGGCGCCGCCTCGTCCGGCTTCGGCCACGCCCCCAGCGTGGCCTGCAGCCGGGTGGCGAGTTCCTCGGGATTGAAATGCCCCACCACGGCCAGGATGCAGCGGTCCGGGCGGACGTGCCGGCGGTAGAACTGCCGGACGTCGGTGTGGCCGATGATGGGCAGGGAGGCCTCCGTGCCCATGACGGAACGCCCGAGCGGGTGTTCGCCGAAGTACGCCCGGCGGCCGTAGAGGGCGATGACCTCGCCGGGATTGTCCTTGATGGCGCGCACCTGCTCCAGCTGCCGGTTGCGTTCCTTGATGAACTCCTCCTCGGCCAGCTGCGGCGCGATCACACTGCCCGCCAGGATCTCCAGCAGGCGCGGCAGGTGCTCGGCGAGGCACTGCCCGCTGAGCCGGATGTGCTCGGCGTCGGTCTCCACCTCGAGCGCGGCACCCAGGAAGTCCAGCTCCTCGGCCAGGGCGTCGGCGTTCAGGCCGGCGGTCCCCCGGAGCAGCAGCCGCCCCGTCAACTCGGCCAGGCCGCCCCGATCGGCCGGCTCGAAGGCGGTGCCGGCGCCGACGAGCAGGCACGAGACGTGCACCACCGGCAGGGAATCGTCACGGTGGACGAGCACCGTCAGCCCGTTGTCCAGCCGCTGCTCCGCCGGGGGGCGCAACTGGAAGCCGTTCGCCGCGGCGAACGCGGCCAGCGCGAGAATCAGCCATCCGGTGAGAGTCGTTCTGTGGTTCATGGCGGTCTACTCCGGTTGGAGCACGGCCAACGTGGCCGCTCGGGGATTGAGATACTTCCGGGCCACTGCCTGAATCTGTTCGTGGGGGACGGACCGGTATCGGTCAGCCAGGGTGAACAGGTTGCGCCAGCCGCCGTGGTACATCTCGGCCAGGCCCAGTTGCAGGGCCTTGCCGCTGATGCTGTCGAGGCCGTCGTAGAAAGCGGCCCGCCGCATGTTCAGCGCCTTCTGGTACTCGCGGGCCGACACGCCTTCGCGGCGCACCCGCTCCAGCTCCTCCCAGATCACGGCTTCGATCCGGGCCGGGTCGGCGCCCGCCACCGGCTTGACATCAACAGTGAACAGATTGGGATCGAGGTTGTCCGGCATGCCGCCCGTCACGGCGGTGGCCAGCTTCTCCTCGCGGACCAGGCGGCGATACAGGCGGGAGCTCTCCCCTTCCAGCAGGATGTTGTCCAGCAGCTGCAGGGCAAAGTAGTCGGCGTCGCCTGTCCCCGGCACCAGGAAGGCCAGTCTGAAGAGCGGTGTCATGGCCTGGCGGCGGAGCAGCACGCGCTTGGCGGCCACCGCCTCGGGTTCCCGCGTGGTCACCGGCGGCGGCTCGGGGCTGGCCGGGATCTCGCCGTAATGCCGGCGGACCAGCTCCAGCGCGGCCGTCGGCTCGAAATCGCCCACCACCACCAGCACGGCGTTGTTGGGCGCGTAATAAAGGCGGAAGTAGTCCATGACCTCGGGACGCCGCCAGCTCAGGATGTCGCTCATCCAGCCGATCACGCCCCAGTGGTACGGATGGGCGGCGATGGCCGTGGAGCGGAGCAGCTCGTCCAACAAGCCGTCGTTGCTGTTCTCCACCGCCATGCGACGCTCCGAGGCGATCACGCCCCGCTCCGACTCGAAGACCTCGGGCACGAAGCTGATGCCCCGCATCCGGTCGGCTTCCATAGCCACCATCTCTGCCAGGCCGCCGGCCGGGAACCAGTCGGTGTAGGCGGTGATGTCCTCGCTGGTAAACGCGTTGTTGCTGCCGCCCAGCCCTTCCATCCGGCGGTCGAATTCACCAGGGCCGATCGCGGCGGTGCCGTTGAACATCATGTGTTCGATGAAATGGGACACTCCGGTCAGGCCGGGCCGCTCGTTGCGGGAACCCACCCGAAAGAAAGTGTAATAGGCGATGTTGGGAATCGAGGCATCGCGCACCAACAGGACCTTCAGGCCGTTGTCGAGGCGGTGCTCCTGCACGTCCGCCGGGCCGAAGGCTCCGGCGGCCGGCAGCGCGGCCGCGATCAGGATCAGGCCGAGTGTCAGGCTTCGGATATGCCGCATGGTAGCCCCCGCAGTCGGGTTAAAAACCGATCATTGTAGTCCGGGCCACCCGGGAAGACAAGCCTTTCTCGCGACGCCGGACACCGCGGATCAGGCCGTCCGGAACGGTGACCGACGGCCGAGAAAGAAGCGGAAGGCCGACGCCAGGTTGTGCTGGAGGTCGGGCTTGGAGCCAAGCAGCACCAAGGCATCGCGCCAGGCGAAGATCTCCCCTTCGAGCCGAGTCAGGCGTTCGGCTCCGCCAACTGCCCCCGCGAGCGCCTCCTCCACCATGGGCGCCATTTTGTCGCCGAGACGCAGGTGGGTGTCCTCGATGATCAGGGCGAAACGCGGCTGCAGGGCGAAGAGCCGGCCGATGCAGGCGTCGATCTCGCCCTGGTGGATGTGCTTCGGCGGCGACGACTTGATCTCCGCCACCAGCAGGCCGCCCTCCAGGAGCGCCACCAGGTCCAGGTCGCCGCTCACCGGCGAATTCTTGAGCCGGACTCCCCGCAGGGTGGGCAGGGCGAACTCGCGGTACAGCATCTCCTCGACGAACCATTCACAGAGCCCGCCCATGTTCTCGGCCAGCTCCGCCCGGGTGCGCGCCGCTCCGCCCGGCCCGAAGATCGCGGCCATCTCGGCGGCGTACTCGGCGGCTATCTCCGCGGTGTAGAAGCGGCGGCCGCGCAGCACGCGGGTCTCGTCCTGAAGGAGGTAGTCGCGCAGGAAGAGCCGGAAGGAGTACCGCTTCAGCAGCGCGTAGAAGCGGTCCCGGCGCGGCCGCGGCAGCCGGGCTGCGGCCGGCGGGCGGCCGGCCGAGGCCTCGCCGGCAAAGTCGAAACCCCGCCGCCGCAGGCTGTCGCGAACCGCCTGCCGGCCCGCCTCTCTCTCCCGATCCGTCGGAGTTCCCATGGCGAATATTATGCCACATTCCGAGAGGTTTCATGGGCTCGGGGTTAATAGTTGATGGTTGATGGTTGGTGGTTGATGGTTGATGGTTGATAGTCGAGAAGTGAGGGTTCGTGCTCGTAATCGTAATTCGTAATCGTAATCGTGATCGCACTAGTGTCCTAAATAATCTTTTAGGGATCACTGTAACACAAGCAATATCATCAAGATAAATCCTGTCTGGCGATTTATCGATTTGAATTCCAGCCGGCTCTCCGCCCATACTCTTGGGATCTC
>JAKQOW010000079.1 GCA_029565065.1 Acidobacteriota bacterium
GAAGTCCCCCAGGATCCGCCCCAGCAGGTCCGGCGCGCGCAGCAGCGCCAGCGCCTCCGCCCGCTCCTCCGGCGTCAGCTCGACCGCCGGCTCCTTCGGCGCCAGCGCCCGCCGGATCTGCTCGTCCTGCAGTTCCTCCAGTTTCAGCAGCACCCGCCCCAGGTCGGCCTTCACCACGTCCTCCCGCAGGCCCAGCTCCACCGCCGCCTGCTTGATGAAGGCCGCCCGGCGCTGGGCCGAGTAGAGATCGAAGGTGTCCACGTGGAAGCCCTCCCCCCGGCTCGCCAGCACGTTCACCTTCAGCAGCTCATAGCTCATGTTTTTCGAAAGACCCCGCACCCGCCAGCGGCGGTCGCCCCGGACGATGACGATCTCGTCGCCGTGGACCTGCACCGGCAGAGTGTGCTCAGTGGTCAGTGGCCAGGGTTCAGCGGGGGCCGCGTCGCCAGGGGGTTGAGCAGGCCCTGCAACATCTTCCGAACCTCCCCGATCCTCCCTTCCAGTTCCTGGTGGCTGGACGGATCGAGATACCCCAACTGCCGGGCCGCTAAAAGGAGCGTGTCCAGCTCCGCCAGGCTCCCCCGGGCGATGTACAGCCCCTGCACAAACTCCTTCCGGTGATGGCGCGCCTGGCCCTCCGCGATATTGGCCGGGATCGACACCGCCGCCCGCCGGATCTGGTCCGCCAGACCGTAACGCTCCTCCGGCGGGAACCGCTTCAGCAGGGGATACAACCGGACCGCCAGATCGAGGGCTTTCTGCCACACGATCAGGTCGCGATAACTCTGGATGGATTTCATGGTTGCCTCCATCCATTATTAACGGATCACCGCCGGATTTTACGAAGTTTTCGCCAACTTTTTCACCCTCGCTTTTCTCTTCCGCCACTGACCACTGACCACCGGCCACTGACCACTGCTTCCGCCCCTTGCCCAGCCAGACGGCATGACGGAGAACCAGGTCCAGCGCCTTGGCCGGCGGACTCATCTTCAGGGCGTACTCGTTGGCGTCCAGCCCCTTCGGAAACTGCACCCGGAAACACTCGATCCCTTCGCCCCGCAGCGTTTCGGCCAGCTCGCCGGCGGCCCTGTCCCCGGCCTCGTCCCGGTCGTAGGCAATGTAGACCCGCTCCGTGCCGTGTTCCCGGAAGGCGGCCCGGTGGTCGGCGGTGAAGCCGTTC
>JAKQOW010000104.1 GCA_029565065.1 Acidobacteriota bacterium
GCGTCCCCGCCCATCTAGCCTCCGTCCGGCGGGGCAAAATTCCTTTGACACCCCTGCCGCCCTGCCCTATACTTTTTCAAAAAAAGACCCGCGAGGAGGCGTCATGTTCAAGCATCTGTTCACCCCGTTCCAGATCGGAAATATGGAGCTGCGAAACCGGATCGTCATGCTGCCCATGACCACCGGCTACGGCGAGGTCGATGAAACTGTCGGCGACCGTTTCATCGCTTTCTTCGCCGCCCGGGCTGAAGGCGGGGCCGGCCTGATCGTTATTCCCTTTTCCCCCGTCGCCGCCGGCTCGCCGGCGGAACCGGGGATCTTCGCCGACCGTTTTCTGCCCGGGGTGAGCCGGTTGACGGCGGCCATCCGGGCGCACGGGGCGAAATCCTCCTGCCAGCTCATCACCTCGTATCATGTCATCCTGGGAAACGGCACCCCCGAAGCTGTGGGCCCTTCCCCCGTCCTGAACCAGATCCTGCGCCGCACGCCCCGGGCCTTGACCGTCGCGGAGATAAAATCCATCGTCGCGGCTTACGGGAGTGCCGCCCGCCGAGTCCGGGAGGGGGGCTTCGACGCCCTGGAAGTCCTCGTGGGCGGCGGCTATCTGCTGAACCGCTTCCTCTCCCCCATCGCCAACCTCCGGGAGGATGAATACGGCGGCAGTCTGGAAAACCGGTTGCGGATCGTCCGGGAGGTCGTCGCCGCCATCCGGGCGGCCGTCGGCGACGATTTCCCCGTGGGGGTCCGCCTGAACCTGGACGAGCAGATGCCCGGGGGGCACACCATCGCCGAGTCCGTGCCGGTCGCCCGGGCACTGGAAGAAGCGGGCGTGAATTTCATCGACTCCTACACGGGCTGGCACGAAGCCTCCGTCCCCACCGTCGCCGCCTCCGTGCCCAAGGGCGGCTTCGCCCATCTGGCCGGGGCGATCCGCGGCGCCGTTGGCATTCCGGTCATCGCCGCCAACCGGATCAACGATCCGTTCACCGCCGAAAAAATCCTGTCCGCCGGCCAGGCGGACCTCGTCGGCATGGCCCGGGCCCTCCTGGCCGATCCAGAGCTGCCCAGCAGGTACTCCCGAACCTCGTAGCCGAACAACGTCCCTCGCTGGTACTCGATACCGCTGATCTCCGGATTCTGGAGGGCCTGGGTGTCGAACCGGACAGTCTCGACGGCGATGGAGGCCACGGGTGCCAAGCCACGGA
>JAKQOW010000114.1 GCA_029565065.1 Acidobacteriota bacterium
GCGAGCCGTATGCCCACTGGCGCGGGACGCGCTACCGGGAGGTGTCGGGCTACAACGTTGTGGTGCTGCGTGAACTGTTAGCCCTGCCGCGCCCGCCGCGGGACGAGACGACGGAGTTAGACATCCTGGCGCGCACGCGGACGACCCTGCGCGGCCTGTACGATGCGCGCATTGACCTGGCGTATTTGGGTGCGGGCTTTTTCAGCGGTCAGGAGGCCCCGCGTCTGGGGCTGGTGCAGGTGTACGGGGTGGTGACCTACAGCGCGGAAGAGGCCCCGGCGCTGCAGGCAGCGGAGCAGGCGGATGCCGCGCTGGTGGCGACGCTGGCTAACTTCAACGGCATCTCGACCCGGCGACTCCAGGGCGAGCGGGCGCGGCTGATCACGCGGGCCATGGCGGAGTATCCGTATGTCATCGCGCTGTTGGGGCAGGCCGACGCGGCGGAGACGACCACCCTGCCTGCAAGCAGCACGGGGGTGGTGGAGACCGAGAAACCGGCGGAGCAGAACGAGTTGTTCTGGCGGGGGATGGCGCGAATTGGGGAGGACTGCATCTTTGCGACGCTGGCGCGGCGCATTCCGCGGCAGACGGCCGCGCGTTTTCTGGAGGCGGCGGTGCAGGAGAGCAGCACGCACGCCAGTCGCAGCGAAGGCACGCGGCAGATCACCTTCTCGGCGGCCCTCCCGGCGATTTTTCAGCGGGCGGCGAGCCTTTCCGCGCAGCAGGGACACACGGCGGGGCAAAGTACGGCCATCGCGGAGGGGGTCTCGGAAGGCCAGAGCCACACGCACACGGAAGGCACGGCGCACACCGATTCCTACAGCCACACTGAGGGGCAGGCGGAGACGTGGGGCACGGCGGACACCACGGGCAGTGCGACGAGCAGTTCCCACGTCATCAGCGTGGGCACGAACCACAGCACCAGCCAGGGGACGGCGGACGGCACAAGCCACACCACCTCTAGCAGCGTCACTGACGGGACCAGCCAGAGCACGAGCCACAGCACCAGCAGCGGCACGAGCACCAGCCAGACCACCGGCAGCAGCGGGGGGAGCAGCACCACGGAAGGCAGCACTTCGGGGACTTCCTGGGGTGGGGGGCAGAGCATTGGTATCGGCGCCGGCGCCTCTTCCGGCCACAGCGACACCGCCAGCGCCTCGAGCACGCTGGGGAATGCGCTGTCGAGCAATCACACCGTTGACTTCGGTGTCAGCGCTGGTGTCAGCGGCAATGTCAGCGGCAACCTGGCGTTGGGTATCCCCGGCACCCTGGGCGCGGGGGCGGGGGTGGGCGCCGGGGCGAATCTGGGGGTCAATTACGGCGAGGCCTTCGGCACGGGTAACACCAGTTCCACCAGCAACACAGCCGGCACGTCCAGCACTGATTCCACAGGCAGCAGTTCCACCGTGAACGCGGGGTCGGAGAGCAACTGGGGACAATCGGTTGGCTCCAGCAGCGCGACGACGGTCAGCAGCGGCTGGATGAGCAGTAGCAGCAGTTCGCAGTCCTACGGGGAGAGTTACGGCACCTCAAGCGGCACCTCGCACGCGGAGACCCGGGGCACAGCAGATAGCACAAGTCACACCGACAGCCAGGGGACGGCGGAGGGGGTGAGCCGGAGTGAATCGTGGAGCACCGGCAGCACTTTCTCGCAGGCGCACACCGACTCGCACGCGGTCACGCAGTCCAGCGCCGACACGTGGGGGCGGGCGGACACCGCCTCGCAGTCCGATGCCTACGGGGTGAGCACGGGGCGGACGTATTCGGAGGGGACGGGCTTCTCGGCGGCTGACGCGCGGGCGTTTGCCTCGTCGCTGGGCACGAGCATCAGCACGGGCCTGACGGTGGGGGTCGGTGTCGGCGAGTCCACCAAATGGGTAGATCACGGGCAGGCGTATCTGGCGGACCTGTGGTTGCGGATCGCGCGGCTGGCGGACACCATGGCGAGCGAGGGGGGCTTCGAGGTGGAGACCTTCATCCTGGCGCGCACGGAGGTAGGGGCGCGGGCGGCGGAAGCGCTGACGATCCAGGCTTTTCATGGGCTGGAGGAAGTCGTCATTCCGGTGACTACGGTGCTCCTGTCGTCGGAGGAGGGGGAGCACGCGCGGGCGCATGTGGCGACGTTCACGCCCTGCGTTCTGGACCCACCGGCGGGCATTGCAGGGGTGTTGGCTGGGGGCCGGTACACCACGGCGAACACGCTGCTGCAACTGGCGCCGCTGGTAGCGCCGGCGGTTTTCGAGGAGGGGTTGGCGAGCACGGAGCTCTCGCGTCCGCCGGACTTCGCCTACTACCCCGACCTGCCGGGCGACGTGCTGTTGGGACATCAGTACAGCGTGGAGAACTACACCGGCGACGAACCGACCCGCACGCCGGTGTGGCTGGATCGTGACAGTTTCTATTCGTTCGCCATTGTGGGGGACACGGGCACGGGCAAGACGACGCTGGGGGAACGGCTGGTGTTGGAGACGACGCGGCAGTGGCAATTGCGGAGCGTGGTCTTCGACTTTGGGGCGGGATGGACGCGGCTGGTGCAGGCGCCGGGGCTGGAGGGGCACGCGACGAGTTATAGCCTCTCGCCGTTCAGTCCGAACCCGATCCGCTACAACCCATTGCAGACGCCGTTGCGGATTGAGCCGTCGGAGTACATCAAGGCGCTGCCGGATTTGTGGGGTGGGACGACGGGGATGGGGCCGATCCAGATTGGGGACGTGCAGCAAGCGCTGGCCGAGGTGTATCTGGCCTGTGGGGCGTTGCTGAACGAGCCGGCGGTGCTGACACATCCGCAGTGGTCGCAGGTGTCGGCGGCGGAGGAGGCGGCGTTGAACGCGGCGCGGCAGGCTGCGGGACGCGGGCCGCGGCGGTTGCGCGGGCGGGCACTGTCGGAGTTGTATCCAGGGGAGCGGCACGCGCTGGGGGTAGAGCGCTCCCGGCAGGCGGATGTGGCGGAATTGCTGACGCGCTTGCGCGAGCGGGAGGCGCAAGAGAAATCCGCCGACCGGCGGGCGAAGTTGCACAACATCGTACTGCGGCTGGAGAGTTTCGCGCAGGCGGAAGTGTACGCGCAGTTTCGGCCTTTGCGCGAGGGTGAAGAGGGCAACAGCGTTGACGTTTTGAGCACGCCGTGGGGGTTGACGGTGATCAGCGGAGGGTGGGGCATTCCGGAGATGTTGAAGGCCATGCTGATCGCGCAGCAGATTTGGGTGTTGGCCAACGATGCGGCGGCCTATCTCAACGAGGTTGGCGTCCTGCCGCACCGGGGCCTGCATCTGTTCGTGGACGAGATGCAGAAGTTATTTGGGGGGGCGGCGGGAACGAGCGAGAACAACGAGCCTCCGGCGCAATCGCAGCAGTTGATCAAGTTGCTGCCGGACGCTCGGAAATACGGGCTGGCGATCTCGATGGGGGTGCAGAATCCGAGCGTGATGCCCATCCAGGTATTATCCAACTGCAACAACATTGCCATGTTCCGGCTGAAGCATCCTGACGATCGGAACGTGGTAGCGGAGATGATCGGGATTTCGAGCAAAGGCTTTCGGGACGTGAGCGCGCTGACGTATCTGGCGACGATGAAGCCGCAGCGGTGTTTGCTGCATCTGGCGAACCACGCCTTGGGGGAGCGGGGGCAGAAGCCGCTGTTGATGAAGCCGTTGCGGGTTCCGGCGCGCACGCCGAGTCACGGGGAGGAAGTGGCGCGGCACGGCATTCCGTATTGGGGCCTTGAGGACGAGGA
>JAKQOW010000121.1 GCA_029565065.1 Acidobacteriota bacterium
CGGTGGCGCGGTTCGTGCGGGCCCACCTGGGCGCCGGCGGCACCCCGCCGCCACCGGGGGCGGCGCCATGATCTCCATTTCGCTGCGCTGGAAACTGATCCTGGTCACGAGCCTGCTCATCGCCCTGATCTTCTCGTTCAACGCCTACCAGTTTTACCGTATCCAGCGCCAGATTCTAGAGAACCAGATCCGCGAAAAAGTGGACGCGTATACCATGCTCTCGTCGCGGCCGCTCGTCGAGGCGTTCAACAACTACTTCCACAGCGGCTTCATCAAGTTCAAGGAGCTGTTGCTGGACATCCTGGTGCTGAGCCAGGACGTCCGCAAGATCGAGCTCATCGATGTCAACGGGGTGATCCTGTTCGACTCGGCGGAGATCCAGCAGACGTCCGTCGCCCCGGATAATCCGGCGGGCCGTGTCATCACCGACCCGGACATCCTGAGCCGGATTCGCGGGATCGAGAAGAGCGTCGATTACCATGTCGTCCACGCCGACGGCGCCGCCATCGAGGTGATCTACCCCTTCGTGGAAGAGTGGGGGAAGCACAGCTACACGCTGCGGTACACCTTCGGCTACCAGGAGATGGAGCGAAGCCTGGCCCAGGTCACCACGCGCATGATCCAGTCAGCCGTGCTGTTCGTGCTCCTGGGCATCCTCGGCTCGTTCTTCTTCGCCGTGGGCATCACCGGTCCCGTGAAAGAGCTGGCCGCGGCGGCCCGCCAGGTGGGCGCCGGCAACCTGGACGTGCGGGTGCCGCAGGTGCGTACCCGCGACGAGCTGGCGGGTCTGGCCAGCACGTTCGATTCCATGATCCAGAATTTGCGCACCACGATCAAGGAGAAGGACGAGTACGCCGGCGAGCTGCACCGCCTCTACCTGGACATGGAGGAGAAGGTGCGCGAGCGCACGCGCGAGCTGGCCGAGAAGAACGAACTGCTGCAGGGCGCCGTGCGGGAGGCGCAGGCCGCCGACCGGGCCAAGAGTGCGTTTCTCGCCAGCATGTCCCACGAGCTGCGGACGCCGCTCAACTCGATCATCGGCTTCTCCGGGGTCCTGCTGCAGGAGCTCTACGGCCCGCTCAACGAAAACGAGCGCCGCGACATCACCACCATCTACAACAGCGCCCGCCACCTTCTGGGGCTGATCAACGACATCCTCGACATCTCCAAGATCGAGGCGGGGAAATACGAACTCATCGTCGAACGGGTCAACCTCAAGCCCATCCTGCACGCGGTCATCAACACCGGCGCGGGGCTGCTGAAGAACAAGCAGATCGAGCTGGGCCTGACTATCGACGAGCCGCTGCCCGACGTCATGGGGGACGCCGGGCGGATTCAGCAGGTGCTGCTCAACCTGGTCAGCAACGGGATCAAGTTCACCCGCAAGGGCCAGGTCACCGTAGCGGCGGGCCCGGCCAAGCACAATCCGGCGTTCGTCAGCATCTCGGTTCGGGACACGGGCATCGGGATCAAGCCGGAGGATCTGCCCAAGATATTCACCGAATTCGTACAACTGGAAAACCCGACCGGCGACACGCAGTCGGGGACGGGACTGGGCCTGTCGATCGCGCGCCGGTTCGTGGAGATCATGGGCGGCCAGCTGGGCGTGGAGAGCCAGTGGACCGTCGGCTCCACTTTCACCTTCACCTTGCCGCGAGCCGACGACGGGCCGGAACCCCCCGCGTGAGTCCGCGGCGGCGCCGGTTGCGCCGCCGGATGACCGGGTGGTTGACGGGCGGGAATGGCTACCGTGCCGGCCAGCCGTAGCGCGCGCGCAGCTCCGCTTCCTTCTGTTCGAACACCCGCAGGCTATCCTGGATGATCCGGTAGGCGTCGAAGCGGCCCATGAACCGCTCCACCGTGACCTTGCGGTGCTCCAGCGCCTTGTAGTCCTCGAAAAAGCGCTGCAGCTCCTGCAGCTTGTGGTCGGGCAGTTCGGCGATATCCCGGTAGTGCATGTACTCCGGATCGTTGGCGTGAATGGCGATGATTTTGTCGTCCTCCTCCTTGTCGTCCACCATCTGCATCACGCCGATGGCGCGGGCGTAGAGGAGGGAGAGCGGGTGCACCGGCTCCTGGCCCAGCACGAGCACGTCGAGGGGGTCGTCGTCGCCGAGGCAGTAAGACTTCGGGATGAAGCCGTAGTTGGCCGGATAGTGCACCGCCGAGTACAGCACCCGGTCCACCCGCAGCAGGCCGGTGGTCTTGTCCATCTCGTACTTGTTCTTGGAGCCCTTGGGAATTTCGATCAGCGCGAAGAATTCCTTGGGTGTGTTTTCCCCGACACCGACGTCAAACCACGGATGCTTCATGGATGCTCCTGTCCGGCCGGGTGGTAGCAAACTCTTGTCGCCACGGCGATGCAGGTATTATAGTAAAATGAAATCAACAACCGCAATCTCAACCCGGGGGTGTCATCATGGCCATCGGGCGGATTCTCTTTGCCACCGACTTCAGCCGGCACGCCCAGACCGCGTACCTGTATGCGCTGTCGCTGGCGCGGGCGCAGGGCGCCGCTCTGGATATCCTGCACGTCTGCTGCGAGGGCGACTGGAGCGAGGAGGACAGCGAGGCGTGCACTCGGCTGAAAGCGGAGTTTTCGGCGTATGCGGAGGGGCAGATGGCGGGGTACCAGGCCCCGCTCAAAGCGGCGATCACGGATGTCCGCACCCACGTCGTGTTCGGCCGGCGGGCGTCCCAGGAAGTCGCCCGGTGCGCCGGCGAATGGGGCGTCGACCTAGTGGTCGCAGGCAGCCGGGGCACCGGCGGGTTGAA
>JAKQOW010000124.1 GCA_029565065.1 Acidobacteriota bacterium
AATCGATGGGTGGGTTTGAAACCGAGCAGCGTATGGGCATGGTCGGCGATTCCCCCGATCGCCAAGGCAACCGCCCCGTGGTTGCGGCAGATGCCGCCCATGTACGCCCACATGGCCTCGCGCCAATCGTCGGCGATCCACAGCTGCCGGCCGCGGGTGGAAAACACCAGATGAGCCTGGAGACTGAAATAGGTGTTGGGCATGGTTCCCTCCCGAATGATGGATTCATCTATACAAACGGACGGGAAGGATTTTTTCCGAAGATTCGATCCGAATTTCTCCGCGCCCCTGTCCCGGGGCGCGCCGTGTTTTAAATTCCGTTGTCCAGGCGCTGCCCCGCGTTCGCGGGGCTGCGCCTGGCTATTGTCTTTGCGACTGAAAGTTTTTGCAAGAGATCCGAAATCGCGGCCCGGAATTGAAGTGAACGATCATACCCCTTTGGTTCCGGCTCTGCCGGGTTGGGAGTACGATTACGAATGACGAGCACGACGGGCAAGGAACTCCTATCTCCTCACTGTTCACTGTTCACTGTTCACTGTTCACTACTCACTTTCCCCTCCCGATTGCGCCCCGGCGGACGGCGCATTACAATAGGGGTAACAGGCCGCCGAGGAGAACCGCCATGAAGTACCTCCTGCTGTGGGCCCTGCTTGTCGCGGGGACCGGGCTGGCCGTCCTGCTCGCCTGCCGGGCGCCCGGCGCCGCCGGGCCCAACGGCGCCCCCTCCACACCGCCGAGGCCGCCCGACGACGACGGCTTCGCGGCGCTGCGGCGCCGCATGGTGGACGAGCAAATCCGCGCCCGCGGTGTCCGCGACGAGCGCGTGCTCGCCGCTATGCTCGCCGTGCCCCGCCACCGCTTCGTCCCGGAGCCCTACATCGCCGCCGCCTATGAGGACGGGCCGCTCCCCATCGGCAGCGGCCAGACCATCTCACAGCCGTACATCGTCGCCTTCATGACCGAGACGATCAGCCCCCGGCCCGAGCACAAGGTGCTGGAGGTGGGCACCGGCTCCGGCTACCAGGCCGCGGTGCTGGCGGAGCTGGTGGCGGAGGTGTACACCATCGAGCTGCTGCCGGAGCTCGGGCAGAAAGCCGCGGCGCTGCTCGCGGCGCTCCCCTGCCCCAACGTGCGGTGCCGGATCGGCGACGGCTACGGCGGCTGGCCCGAGGCGGCGCCATTCGACGCCATCGTGGTCACCGCGGCGGCGCCGACGGTGCCGCCGCGGCTGGTGGAGCAGCTCAAGCCGGGCGGAGTGATGATCATCCCCGTGGGGGGAACCTACGCCATCCAGTATCTGCTGCGCGTCACCCGGGAGCCGGACGGACGCACCCGCACCGAGAACCTGATGCCGGTGCGATTCGTGCCGCTGGTGCCGGGGAAACGGTGAGTCGCGGATTCACCACAAAGGCACAGAGAACACAAAGGAGTCACTGGGTTCTGGGACTTGGGACCCGGGTTCTGAGACCGGGTTTTTGACTCGGCATTTAGAACCCAAGACCGAGACCCCAGGTCCCAGCACCGAGAACCCAGGTCCAATTGCTCAGATTTCTGCTCGTTATATAAAAATCGTGCCCGTGAGCGGGATTCGATCACGGGCACGATTCCGATTACGAGCACGATTACGATTACGAGTACGATTACGAGCACGACGCGAGCCGGTTCGACGGCTCGCTGGCTCGCCGGTTCGATCAGATCCGCCGCAGCGCCTCGGCGAAGCTCTGGAAGTACGACGAATCGGGGAAGACGCTGGCGAAGACGGCCGGCGCGATCTGCATCGTCGCCTCGGCGTCGAGGCAGAAGCGCATCCGGCTGAACTTGCCGCGGAAGGCGGCCACGTCGCCGGCGACATCCTTCTTGCGGATGATCACGTCGGCGAGCAGTCGGGCCAGCTCGGCGAAGTCCGCCGGGCCCATGCCGAACCGGGTCATCTCGGACACGCCCATGCGGATGCCGCTCGGGTGGTAGAACGTCTCGTCGTCGGGGAGCGCCTGGTAGTTGGTGATGATGTTGTTGGCCTCCAGGCGGGCGGCGACCTCCTTGCCGTCGCCGAACGGCTTGACCCGGATGACCACCTGGTGGGTGCGGGTGAAGCCGTCGGCCTCGCCCCCTTCCACCGGGATGCCGGCGGCATGGCAGGCGGCGGCGAACGCGCGGGCGTTGGCCAGCACCGCGGCCTGGTACTCGGCCTTGAAGTGGTTCATCTCGAGGGTTGCCGCCAGCATCGCTAGCAGGGTGCCCAGGTGGTGGTTGCTGGTGGAACCCGGGAAGGATCGCGCGTTGATCTCGAGCCAGAGCTTGCGCAGCGGCGCGCCCTTGGGCATGCGCCCGGCGATGATGCCGCGCTGCGGACCGAAGAAGGTCTTGTGGGTGGAGCCGGTGACCACGTCGGCACCCTCGGCCAGCGGATCCTGGAAGCCGGGGCCCAGGATGCCCATGACGTGGGCGCCGTCGTACATGATCACGGGCCGGTAATCGGGCATCGCATCCACCAGCTCACGGAGCGGCTTCACCGGCTCGGGGTGGAGGAACATGCTCTTGCCGAACACGATGATGGGCGGCCGGTGCTCGCGCACCAGCTCCAGCATCCGGGCCACGTCGATCTTGTAGGGATTGCCGGCCTCGAGGGGGAAGTTGACCGGGTCGCCGTCGGCAAAGTTGAACAGGGCGCCGAACGGCTGGGCGCTGAGGTGGCCGCCGTAGTTCAGGTTGTTGTTCATGGCGGTGGCCAGCCGGCCGGTTGCGGTCAGCTTGGGGAAGCCCTCGCCGGCGCCGCCGAGAAATTTGACCGTGGCCTTGAAGACAATTTCGTTGGCCATCTGGCCGCTGACGGGGCGGGCCTCCACCTCGGAGGCGCCGAGGTAGGCGCCGAACTCCTGCTTGAGCCGCTCCTCCACCTCGTAGATGAAATCGGTGGCCTGGTAGTAGTAAACCTGGTCGCCCTTGAGCGCTCCGGTGCCGGTGAGGGCCTCGATCTCCTTCTTCAGCGCGGTCTTGTGCTCGGCGTAGCGGCCCGAAGGATCGCTGATCTCGCACAGTTTCACCAGCAGCGACGGGGTGTTCTCCGACG
Organism: Acidobacteriota bacterium; assembly: GCA_029565065.1. Classification (GTDB taxonomy): domain Bacteria; phylum Acidobacteriota; class JAAYUB01; order JAAYUB01; family JAAYUB01; genus JAAYUB01. The sequence goes on from JAKQOW010000124.1 coordinate 3,071, forward strand.
GGATCAGGTTGATGCACCGGCGCTGGCGCCACAGGTTGTTTTCCACCACCTTGGCGGTCAGATCGCGGAGCTGTTGTTCCAAATGACTCATGAAAGCCTCCCATGCGGTTGTGATGCGGGACGATGCGAAACGCCAGTATAGTCCAGCCCGGCGCCTCGGCGCAACCCCCCGCAAGGCGGAGTCACCACCGAGGGCACAGAGGACACAGAAGATGTTCGGGGTTCGGGGTGCGGGGTTCGGGCACCGGACCTGGATTCAATTTTCTAATTAGCGGATTCCGGATCCCAGGTCCCGGATCCCGGCAAAGCCCGACTCGTCTCCAAATAGCCAATAACATATAAGCAATCAGCAATAACCAATAGATGAAAAACGACAAATGAAAATTGATCAATGACCAATGAATGGTCGGTGCCCGCTGGATCATCCGTGATGAATCCGCTCTGATTCACTGTCCGCCAAAGCAAGCGAGGGGACCCGAAGGTCCCCTCGCGACGGTTCCTGCTCTGCTGAACTGAGCTTACAAGTTGAAGGCGCTCTTCAGCGCGTCCACCTTGTCGGTGAGCTCCCAGGTGAACCCGGGTTCCTTGCGGCCGAAGTGGCCGTAGGCGGCGGTGCGCCGGTAGATGGGCCGCCGCAGGTCCAGGTGCTCGATGATGCCTCGCGGGGTCAGGGGGAAGACTTCCTGGATGACCTTCTTCAGCTTGTCCTCGTCCACCTTGGCCGTGCCGAAGGTGTCCACCATGATGCTGACGGGCTCCACCACGCCGATAGCGTAGGCCAGCTGCAGCTCGATCGTGTCGGCCAGGCCGGCGGCAACCACGTTCTTGGCGATGTAACGGGCCATGTAGGAGGCGGAGCGGTCCACCTTCGACGGGTCCTTGCCCGAGAAGGCGCCGCCGCCGTGGGAGCCCACGCCGCCGTAGGTGTCCACGATGATCTTGCGGCCGGTGAGCCCGCAGTCGGCCTGGGGGCCGCCCATCACGAAGCGGCCAGTGGGGTTGATGTAGTACTTCGTCTCGGGGGTGATCATCTCGGCCGGAATCACCGGGCCGACGACGTGCTCACGGATCTGCGCCCGCAGCTCCTCGATGGGGATCTCGGGATGGTGCTGGGTGCTGACCACCACCGCGGGGACCCGCACCGGCTTGTTGCCGTCGTACTCCACGGTGACCTGGCTTTTGCCGTCGGGGCGGAGGAAATGGAGGATATTCTTCCGCCGGCACTCGGTGAGGCGCAGCGTGAGCTGGTGGGCCAGGTGGATGGGCATGGGCATCAGTTCCTCGGTCTCGTTGCAGGCGAAGCCGAACATGATGCCCTGGTCGCCGGCGCCGCCGATGTCCACGCCCATGGCGATGTCGGGCGACTGCTTGTCGATCGTGGTGATGACGCCGCAGGTCAGGTAGTCGAAGCCGTACTCGGCGCTGGTGTAGCCGATCTTCTTGATGGTCTCCCGGACGATTTCCGGAACGTGCACGTAGCAATCGGTGGTGATCTCGCCGGCCACCAGAGTCAGCCCGGTGGTGACGAGGGTTTCGCAGGCGACGCGGCCGTAGGGATCCTGGGCCATGATGGCGTCGAGGACGCCGTCGGAAATCTGGTCGGCGATCTTATCGGGATGCCCTTCGGTGACCGATTCCGAAGAGAACAGGTGCTTGCCGTTGATGGCCATGGTCAACCTCCTGGTCGAAATCAAGTGGAGCAGGGTACCACACGCCCCCGGGTGTTTCAATAATTTTTCAAGAACCGGTGGCCGGCACCGCGACTTTCTGCTAAGATGGCATCTTTTATTCGGGGGTTCTCTATGGCGTGGGACATCGTCACCGGCGGCGCGGGCTTCATCGGCTCCAACCTGGTGGATGCGCTGCTGGCGCGCGGACGGCGGGTTCGCGTCATCGACAACTTCAGCACGGGCCGCCGGGAGAACCTGGCCGAGGCGCTCGCCGCCGCCGGGGACGGCCGGCTGGAGATCGTCGAGGGCTCGGTCACCGACGCCGCGCTGCTGCGCCGCTGCCTCTCCGACGTAGACATCGTCTACCACCAGGCGGCCCTGGCGTCCGTGCAACGCTCGGTGGACGACCCCGCCCGGACCAACGACCACAACATCGGCGGCACCCTGGCCGTGCTGCTGGCGGCCCGCGACGGCGGAGCGCGGCGCGTCGTCTACGCCGCCTCATCGTCGGCCTACGGCGACACCCCGACACTGCCCAAGCGCGAAACAATGCCGACGGACCCGCTGTCGCCGTACGCCCTGACGAAACTGGCCGGTGAGATTTACTGCCGTCAGTTCCACCAACTCTACGGACTGGAGACGGTGGCGCTCCGCTATTTCAACGTGTTCGGGCCGCGGCAGAACCCCGCCTCCCAGTATGCCGCCGTCATCCCCCTGTTCATCAGCCGGATGCTCCGCGGCGAGCCGCCGATCATCTACGGCGACGGCCGCCAGTCGCGGGACTTTTCGTACATCGATAACGTGGTGGAGGCCAACCTGCTGGCGGCCGCGGCACCGCCCGCCGCCTGCGGCCGGGTGTTCAACATCGCCTGCGGCGTCCGGGTGGACCTGCTGGCCATCGTCGAGCTGCTGAACCGCAAGCTGGGCGCCGGTCTCCGGCCCGTGCACGAGCCGCCCCGCCGCGGCGACGTGCGGCACTCCGAGGCCGATATCACCGCCGCCCACGAATACCTGAATTACCAGCCCCGCGTGGGCTTCGAGGACGGCCTGACCCGGACGCTCGCCTGGTTCCAGGCGCAGGCGGCTGCCGCCTCACGCTGACCGCGCCGGCGAGGCCGAACCCCGCCGGTAGCGACCGCGCGGACCGGCGCCCGACCCACCGCACACACCGTCAAGGAGTAACCAATATGCCTGTCCCCTTCCTGGATCTCAGCCGCCAGAACCGCGAGATCCGCGACCGCGCCCTGGCCCTGTTCTCGGACATCCTCGAAAAGAGCGCGTTCATCGGCGGCGCCTACGTGCAGGAGTTCGAGGCCGACTTCGCCCGCTTCTGCCAGGTGCCGCACGGCGTCGCCGTCAACAGCGGCACCGACGCGCTGCGCCTGGCCATCGCCGCCTGCGGCCTGGAGCCGGGCGACGAGATCATCACCGTCCCGTTCACCTTCATCGCCACCGCCGAGGTGATCACCCAGAACGTCGCCAAGCTGGTGTTCGTGGACATCGACCCGGACACCTACAACATGGATCCGCGGAAGCTCGAGGCCGCCGTCACGCCGCGCACCCGCGGCATCATCCCGGTGCACCTCTACGGCAATCCCGCACCCATGGACGCCATCATGGATATCGCCCGCCGCCGCAACCTGTGGGTAATCGAAGACGCCTGCCAGGCGCACGGCGCCACGCTGGGCGGCCGCGCGGTCGGCGGCCTCGGCACCATGGGCACCTTCAGCTTCTACCCCACCAAGAATCTGGGCGCCACCGGCGAGGGCGGTTTCGTGACCACCCACTCCGAGGAGCTGGCCCAGAAAGTCCTGGCCCTGCGCAATCACGGCCAGAGCGCCCGCTACGCCCACGAGTTCGAGGGATACAATGCCCGCATGGACGCCCTGAAGGCGGCCGTGCTCAACGAGAAGCTGCGACATCTGCCCGAATGGAACCGCCAGCGGGCCCACTGGGCGGACGTCTATTACGACGGCCTGCGCCAGGTCGGCGATCTCATCCTACCGCCGATCACTGAGGGGGCGACCCACGCGTGGCACCTGTTCTCGGTGCGCACACAGCGGCGCGACGCCCTGCGCGCCTTCCTCACCGAGCGGGGCATCGGCACCGCGGTGCACTACCCTATCCCGCTTCACGTCCAGAAGGCCTACATCCACCTGGGATACGCACCGGAGGATTTTCCCGCCTCGATGGAGTGCTCGCGCACCGTGCTCTCGCTCCCGCTGTACCAGGGCATCACCGAGGCCGAGGTGGCCGAGACCATCGCGGCCGTGCGCGCGTTCTTCAACCGGAGCTGAAACCAGGGGCGATCATGACCCAACCGGCGGCGGCACGCCTCATGGACGGTCTGCGACGCCACTTCCTCCCGGCGTGGTGGCGGCGCATCATCATTTTGCTGTTCATGACGGCCACGGTGGTGGCCATTCCGGTCAGCCTGTCGGTCACGCAGATCCTGCTGGCCGTCGCCGTGGTCTGCGGCGCGGTGGCGTATCCCGTGCTCCGCTTTCCGAGTTGGCTGCCGCTCCCCCGGTTCTACTGGCCCATCGTCGGCTTCATCGTCTGGTCCGTCGTCTCGGCGCTCTGCTCGGACGCGCCGCTCCTGAGCCTGTTCCACCTGAAAAAACTGCTGCTGCTCTTTCTGATTCCCATGCTGCTGATGGTGCTCGACCGGCCGGCCCAGTCCCGGACGTTCCTGCTGCTGCTGCTGGCCACGATGACCCTCTCGGCGGGCGTGGGTCTGGTCCAGTTCGTCACCGCCACCGAGCCGCTCTACCGCATCCACGGCCTGATGAGCCACCACATGACGTTTTCCGGCCAGCTGATGCTGGCGCTGACCGCGCTGCTGCCGCTCCTGCTCCTCGAATTCGGGGCGCGCCGGACCGGCTGGCCGCTGCTGCTCGCCGCCGCCCTGCTGCTCGCCGCCGCCTTGGTGTTCACGCTGACCCGCGGATGCTGGATCGGCTTCGGCTTCGGGGCGGCCGCCGCGCTGTTGCTGACGCGACCCCGCTGGCTGCTGGCGGCGCCGGTGGTGCTGGCCGTGGTGCTGCTGGTCGCGCCCGGCCTGGTCCGGGATCGGGTCCGGCACCTCCTGGACCCGGCTGAGGCGGGCAACGCCGCGCGGCTGGACATGCTGCGCACCGGAGCGCGGATCGTCGCCGACCGGCCGCTCGTGGGCGTGGGGCCGCGGATGATCGACCAGTACATCTACCGCTACGGGGCGGATCCCCACATTCGACCCGACTTCTACCAGCACCTCCACAACAACATCATCCAGATCGCCGCCGAGCGCGGCCTCCCGGCTCTGGCCTGCTGGCTCTGGCTGCTGGCGCAGATCGTCGTCGATCACTGGCGCCGGTTCCGAACGCTGCGCGCCGGTCCGGCGGACCCGGGCGCCACGCTGTGGCCCGTGCTGGCCATCGCGGTCACCGTCGCCCTGTTCGTGGGCGGGCTGTTCGAGTACAACTTCGGGGACTCCGAGGTCCTGCTGATGTACTGCGCCCTCATCAGCCTGGCCTACGTGCCCGTTCTCCGTCCCGGGACGGACCATGAGCACACCGCCGCTTAAGATCGCCATCCTGGGCACCCGGGGGATTCCGGCCAACTATGGCGGTTTCGAGACCTTCGCCGAGGAGCTGGCCACCCGGCTCGTGCGGCGCGGCCACGCAGTCACGGTATATTGCCGTCGCCACTACCAGGATATGCCGCGGACCGAGCACCGCGGGGTCCGGCTGGTGGTCCTCCCGGCGATCCGCCACAAGTACCTGGACACGGTCTCGCACACGGCGCTGTCGGTGGGCCACGCGTTGTTCCACCCGTACCAGGTCCTGCTCGTCTGCAACGCCGCCAATGCCGCGCTCTGCCTGCTGCCCCGGCTGCGGGGGCAGCGGGTGGTGCTCAACGTCGACGGCCTGGAGCGCAAGCGGCGCAAATGGAACGCCCTGGCGCGGCTGCACTACCGGGTGTCCGAACGCCTGGCCTGCCTGTTTCCCCATGTCGTGGTGACCGACGCCGTCGCCATCCAGGACTACTTCCGGCAGCGCTACGGCAAGGCCACCACCATGATCCCCTACGGCGGGGGCGCCTTCGACCGGCCGCCCGGCCCGACGCTGACGGCGCTCGGCGTCGAACCCGGCGGCTACTACCTGTATGTCAGCCGCCTCGAGCCGGAGAACAACGCCCGCCTCGTGGTGGACATCTTCGAGCGCCTGCGCACGGGGCGGAAGCTCCTGGTCGTGGGCGACGCGCCGTACAACGCCGCCTACATCCGCGAGCTGCGCCGAACCGCCGATCCGCGAATCTGCTTCCCCGGCGCCATCTACGGCGAGGGGTACCGGGAGCTGGTCAGCAACGCCCACTGTTACATCCACGCCACCGAGGTGGGCGGCACCCACCCGGCGCTGGTGGAGAACATGGCCGCCGGCAACCTGATCTTCTGCCTGGACACTCCCGAAAACACCGAGGTGCTCGGCGGCGCCGGCGTGCTGTTCCGTGCCGGCGATCCGGCCGCCGCCGCCGCCGCCCTGCAGGCCATCGAGGACGCGCCGAACCGGTTCCAGGCGCTGCGCGAGGCCGCCCGCCGCCGGGCCGCCGAACACTACGACTGGGAGCGGGTCACCGATGCCTACCTGCGGCTATTCCACGCCGACCGCGCCGGCGAGGCCCCGCTGGGAAATTGACCCGACCCCCGTCCCGATTTTCCATTGACATTCAAATTAATGTATAATTGGGTCAAAAGACCCAGGAGCATACCATGACCCATCACAAAGGGTTTTCGACGGTAGAGGCGCTCATTGTGATCGTCATCATGGGCATCATGGTGGTTGTCGGTGTCCCCGTCTTCACCACGGTGATGGCCGATTACCGCCTCAACACCGCCCTCCAGGCCTACTCGCAGGCCATCCAGCGCGGCCGCTACCTGGCCTCGTCACAAAACGCCCTGTACGTCATGGAGTTGGGCACGCCGGGGGCGACGGGCACCCCCATCGAGATCTTTCGGGATGACAATTGGGATCTGGTGTGCACTCAGGCAGGCGAGAACGCAACCCGGGTCAAGTTCAACATCACATCCGAAGTTCAGGTCACGAGCCTCGATTACGGTCGGTATACCCTCCCCGACGGCACTGTGGTCAACAAAAACCTGATCGTCTTCCTCCCCGACGGCACCTTGGGCATCCCGACCACGCTGCCCAACGTCGATCCGTGGGACCCGAACACGCGCTCCCAGAAAATCACAATGCAATCGGCAGGCGGTTTCAAGACGTACGTCCGCGTCGCCGGCATCAGCCGGCTGGGCCAGATCCGGACGTACGAGACGTCAAGCTGATCACGCCCTTCCGTTCCAGCGAATCGAGCAGGCGGAGAATTTCGATCTCGGCCAGGGGCATAACCTGGCACAGGTCTTTCACCGTCACGCCCGCCCCCAGGCGGCTGAGCAGAAAGCCTTCGCGGGGGCTCAGTTTTTCCCGCCGGACCTTATCCGGCGGCCCGCTCATCACCGGCACGTCGGCGTCGTGGTATCTCTGGCGCAGGAACACGTTTTCGTGCTCCAGCAGCCAGCGTTCAACTTCCCGCAGGTCGTCGGGATTGGCGAGCTTCCCCTGCATGTTCCGCAGCAGCGCCCAGGCGCTCTGATAGAGGCATCCCTTCGCCAGGTTGCGGATTTCGGCCTCGAACCGCCGGGTGTCCGTCTCGGCCGTCGCCGGTGGCGCCGGCGGCGCCGCCGGCGCGACGATCGCCATGATCCCGTCCTTGATCAGCCGGAATACCTCAAAGTAGACGTCGAACGCCGACCGGCGCGTATGCATGCCGATTTCGCCAATGGAGTAGTCCCGGTCCGGCAGGCTGAGGATCTTCCGGCGCAGCTCCGTCGGTTCGCCGGGTGGCGTCTTCGGCTTCGGCACGACCTGCACCCGGATCGTGTCGTCCGGCAGCAGCTGCCGGATGCGCCCCCACTCATCCGTGCGGCGGACGCCCTCGAGAATGAGCGAGTCGATGTTCAGGTTGATGGGCACCAGGTTGTCGGGGATCCCCTCCCGCTCCTCGAAGAAGAACACGCCGTCTTCCAGCAGAAACAGGTCATAGACAATCTCCGCCGCCCGCTCCCGCAGCGCGCGCTCGATCTGTTCCCGGTCCATGAGACCCAGCTGCTGAAGCACGTCCCCCAGCAACCGCTCGCCTTCGGCTTTCTCCTGGTGCGTGAGGGCCAGGCGCAGCCGCTTCTCGTCGAGGAATCCCCGGGCCAGCAGGTGCTGGCCGAAGCGCCGCGACGGCTCGGTGGACGTGGCGGAGACCAGCACGCCCTTCCGGAAATACACCTGGATCAGATAATCGCCGCAGGAGATCCGGAGCACCCCCGACTTGCGGGACAGGGATATCCACTGGAACAAATCGGTGAGGGGGAAGGTCTTGATCTTTCCCGATACTGCCATATGGCTGGAGAGACGACTACTTCTTGCCCTTATCGGGCTCCGATTTCTCGTCGTCCGATTTGTCGCCCGCCTCCCGCATCGAGGTCCGGAAATTGCGGATGCCCTCGCCCAGCCCCTTGCCGATCTGGGGGAGGCGGTTCCAGCCGAAGAGGAGCAGCACGATCAGGAAGATGATGATCAGCTCGGTGGGGCCCAGACCAAACATAGGGAATCCTCCTGATGGTGTTCCGTCCTGTCGCTGAATCATAATCCCAACGCCCGGTTAGGGTCAATGGGAATATCCCCCGGCGCCGCCGCCGGGCTCAGCAGAAATAGCGGCCGGTGCCGACCCGGCGGGTCACGCCCTGCCGATCCAGGTACTCCAGCAGCGGAATGGCCCGCTTGCGGGTCAGGCCGAAGAGCTCCTTGAACAGGCCCACCTCGAGGGGATCGCCCTTGGCGAGACGCCCGCGCAGCGCGGCGACGACTTCGGCCAGCGTGTCGGGGTGGACGTAAAAGTCGGGACCCACCCGCACCAGCCGGCGGCTCTTGAGCAGGAAATCCACGGCGGACGCCTCCGCGCGGCCGGCCCGCGCCAGCAGGTCGTGGAGGGCGGCGTCGGTGAGTCCCTCGATCCCGCTGCGCCGCAGCGAGTCTTCGACGCCGGCGATGGCGCCGGCCAGCGAGCTTTCCACCTCCAGCTTGCGCCCGGCCAGCATGAGGCGCTCGGCGTCGGCGTCGATCTTCCCCTCCGCCTGCAGGCTGCGGATCAGGTAGGCGAACGTCTCGTCGCCCATTCCCGGGAAGAGGCTGCGCAGCTCCTGTTTTTTTATTCCGTGGGCGTACGGATTGCGGCGGTCGTGTTCCTCCATCCGCTGGAGGATCTGGCCGCGGAGCCGCCCGGCCGCGGCCGCGCCGATCCAGGCGGCTCCGTCCGGGGTCAGCGGCAGCAACTCGCCGGCGGGAGCGTCGGCCAGCACCGCCGCGACGCGCGCCGCCGGCAGACCCGTCAGGTTCACCAGCTCGGTGACGGCGACGCCGGTGTCCTCGCGGGCATCGACCGCCTCCCGGACCCGCGCCGCGTCGCCGGCGCCCTCGAGGCGCGCCAAACGGGCCTGCACGCGCCGTCCCTCCCGGGCGCGGTAGCGGGCGGCATGGATCTCCAGCACCCGGCCGCCACCCATGGTCCGGAGCGGGGAGTACTGGCGCACGACGAGGTGGTCACCCGGCCAGACCAGGGCCGGCGACTCCAGCCGGATCTGGACGAGGGCGCTCGCGCCCGGTTCCAAGTGCGGCCGGTCCAGCAGCTGCAGCCGTCCCAGCAGCTCGGCGCTACCGTGGTAGACGTGCACCGGCATCACGGCCTTGACGGCGCGGCCGAACGATTCCAACAGGTGGAAGCGGGCGTAAAAGATCTGGGCGGGCGTGAAGCAGTCTGGCGCCGTCACGGCCTGTCCCCGGCGCAGGTCGGCCGGCTCCAGTCCGGCCAGGTTCAGCGCGGCCCGCTCGCCGGCCCGCGCCTCCTCCACCTCCTGCTCATAGACCTCGAGGTGGCGGATCTTCGCCTCCCGCCCTTCCGGCAGGATCGCCACGCGGTCGTTGCGGCGGAACGCGCCCGACAGCACGGTCCCGGTGGCCACGGTGCCGAAACCCCGGATGACGAACACCCGGTCGATGAACAGGCGCGGAGTGCCGCCGGCGGACGGCTCGGCGATGCGGTCGGCCAGTCCGTGCAGCGCCGCCCGGAGCTCCGCCAGCCCCTGCCCCGTCACGGCGCTGGTCCGGATCACCGGCGCCGTCTCCAGGAACGAGCCGCGGACCAGGTGGCGGACGTCGTCCTCCGCGAGTTCCTGGTACTCCTCCGCCACGAGATCGCATTTGGTCAGGGCGATCACCCCGTCGGTGATCCCGAGCAGGCGGATGATCTCAAAGTGCTCGCGGGTCTGGGGCATGACGCCCTCGTCGGCCGCAACCACCAGCAGGACGCCGGCGATGCCGCCCGCGCCCGCCAGCATGTTCTTGACGAACTTTTCGTGGCCGGGCACGTCGATGAAGCCGATGCGGTACGGCGGATCCACCCACGGGGCGAAGCCGATGTCGATGGTGATCCCGCGCTCCTTCTCCTCCTTGAGCCGGTCGGCGTCTACGCCGGTGAGGCTCTTGAGCAGCGCGGTCTTGCCGTGGTCGATGTGGCCGGCCGTACCGAGGACGATGCTTTTGGCGAACGAATGCATCAGGCACGCTCCGCATCGCCGCCGGCCGCCGCCAGCACAACGGGCACCGGCGCGCCGCAATCCGGGCAGACCGGTCGCGTCAGGCGTTGGCGCCGGATCCGGAAGCCGGTCCGTTCGATGAGCACGGCGCGACAGGCGGGGCAGCAGGTATTCTCCAGCTCGTGGCCGGGCACGTTGCCGCAGTAGATGTACTTCAGGCCGGCCCGGCGCCCCTCGGCGTAGGCCAGCTCCAGCAGGGCCACCGGGGTGGGCGGGGCGTCCAGCATCCGGTAGTCGGGGTGGAAGGCCGACACGTGCCACGGGATCGCCGGATCCACTCCGGCGAGGAATTCGGCCACGGCGCGCAGCTCCGCCGCGTCGCTGTTGCGACCGGGGATGATCAGGGTGGTCACCTCGAGGAACACGCCGGCGGCGTGCAGGCGGCGGATGGAATCGAGCACCGGCTGCAGCCGCGCGCCGCAAAAGCTGCGGTAGAACGCATCGGAGAAACTCTTCAGGTCCACGTTGGCCGCGTCGAGGAACTCCGCCATCGCCGCAACGGCTTCGCCGCTCATGTACCCGTTGGTGACGTACACGTTCCGGAGTCCGGCCCGGCGCGCCGCCAGCCCGGCCGCCCGGGTCAGCTCGAAGAACACGGTGGGCTCGGTGTAGGTGTAGGACAGGGAGTCGCACCCGTGCCGCACCGCGGCCGCCACCAGCTCGTCCGGCGTCACGGAATCGCCGGGGATGTCCGCCGCCTCGCGGGGATACTGGGAGATCGAGTGGTTTTGACAGAACTCGCACCGGAAGTTGCACCCCACCGCGGCCACGGACAGCGATCGGGATCCGGGCAGGAAATGGAAGAGCGGCTTCTTCTCGATGGGGTCCACGTGGATCGCCACCACCCGGTCCGCCACCCGGGTGAACAGGCGGCCGCCCCGGCACTCGCGCACGCCGCAGATCCCGCGCCGGCCGTCGCCGATGACGCAGTGGTGGCTGCACAGCAGGCAACGGACCGCGCCGGCATCGCACCGCTCATACAGTTGGGCTTCGACCATGGCCGCCGCCTCCGGGTGTGGGGGCAATAAAAAGGGGATGCACCCGTTGCCTGAACCGATGCATCCCGTCCGTGAAATTGCCGAGATTCAGATGAGCTGTCGGGCGGACGCCGCCCGCCTCAGGATGACATCTCCTTCGGGATGTCCACCGTCGATTCCGCCAGGTCGCTCTTGACGCCCAAACGGGAGCAAGCGCCATCGTAGATCTGGCGGGCCGCTTTCTTGGCGTTCTGCAGGTCGATGAGGCGCTGCTTGACCCGGGCCAGTTCCTCTTCGATCTTCTTCTCGATGTCCTCGATTTCCTTGCGGGCCATCTCCCGGGTTTCCTCGTAGAACTTCCGTTGTTCTTTGCTGAGTTCCATCGGTGAACCTCCCATGCCGTTAGAATTTATAAATCCTGGCTCTCATGTTCGCTAGAACGACAGCGTCACCGTTTTCCAGACCTTCACCTTCACGCCGTCCTTCTCGGCCGGCGTGTACCGCCATTGCTTCAGGGCCTCCTCGGCAGCGGGGCCCAGCATTTCTTTCACCCGGGCCGAATCGGCCGAGACGATGAGCACCCGCTCCACCTCGCCCGTATGGGACACCAGCAACCGGCACACCAGGCGGCCCTTGAGATTGAGGCGCTGGGCCTGAGCCGGGATCCGCGGCGAGGGGGTCCGCAATTCCTTCGGCGGCTTGACGTCGGGCCCCAGGGCCACGAGGTCGCCGGTCTTGGCCTTTTCGGCGACCGCCGGCAGATCCATGGAGATGTCCGCCGCTGCCGGCGGGGTCGCCGGTTTCGCCGGTTCCGGCTTCGGGGCCGCGGGCTGGGGAGTCGGCTCCGGCTTCGGGGCGGCCGGCTGGGGCGCGGGCTGGGTCGTCGGTTCCGGCTTCGAGGCCGCCGGCGGGGGAGTGGGTTCCGGTTTCGGGGCCGCCGGCTGGGTTGCAGGCTGGACGGCCGGTTCCGGTTTCGGCGCAGCGGGCTGGGCAGCCGGCTGAGTCGCGGCAGCCGGAGTCGGCTTCGCCGGCTCCGGTTTGGGTTGCGGCTGAGGCTGCTGGGCCACCGTCGCCGGTTGGCCCGGTTTGGCCGGAGTGGGTTGCGGCTGAGGCCTGGTTTCAGGCTTGGCATCGGTCGCCGCCGCCGGAGTGGCGGCAGGAGTGGTGCCGGTGGGCGCAGTCGGTTCGCCGGCGGCGGGAGCCGGTTGACCCGGAACGGCCGGTTCAGTGGCGCCCGCGGCGGCGGGCTCCGGCTGTCCCGGCACAGCCGGCTTGCTGAAGAACATCAGGTAGGCGGCCACACCCACAGCGATGACTACCAGGGCGGCGATGACGCCGATGACCAGACCCTTGTTGGAGCTTTTCGATGCGGCCGCCACATCGCCGAACATCGGTTTTTCGGCCGCCGGTTTCTCCTTCAGGCGTTTCGTGAGGACTTTCTTCTCCTCGGCCGGCGGCGGCACGGCCTCCTTCTTCGGCGGCGGCACGGCCTCTTTCTTCGGCGGCGGCGCCTCCTTCCGCGGTGGCACGGGTTCCACCTTCGCCTTCACCGGTTCCGCCTTCGGCTTGACCGGTTCGGGCGCCTTCTTCTTTTCCTTGCGGATCACCGCCGGTTTTTCCTCGACGGGCGCGATCGGCGGGGCGGCGGCCTTCTTGGGCGGGACCGGTTCCTGCACCCGCGGCGGCGGCTGGAACTTGCCGTCCACCACGATCTCGTCTTCTTCGAGCGCCACCGGCATCTCCGCGGCGGGGCGGATCTCCTCGAGGCCGGCCATCTCCTCGGATTCCAGGATGACCGTCTCCTCGCTCATGGCCTTCGGCGGCAGGACATCCTCCCGCTCCATGAACTCGTCAAAGCTCAGGTTGCGGACCTCGCTCTCCTTCAAGCCGAACGCGTCGGGGAACATCCGGGTCAGGAACGTGGCCAGGTCCTTGGGCGACGGCCGCTGCTTGCCGGTGCTGAGGTAGTCGTGCAGGTCCTTGGCCATTTCGCCGGCGGTCTGGTAACGCTGGCCGATGTCGATCTGGAGCGCCTTGTTGATGATGTTCTTGAGCCGCGGCGGCAGGGAGGGCATCTCGTTTTCAAGAATCGGGATCTTGCCGGAGCGGACTTTTTCGAGGACGTCAAATTCGGAGGAATCTTCGAACAGGACCTTGCCGCTGATGGCCTCGCAGAGCACGATGCCCAGCGAGAAGAGGTCCGACCGCTTGTCCACCGGCTTGCCCCAGGCCTGTTCGGGACTCATGTACAGGAGCTTGCCCTTGAGTGCGCCCTTGACGGTGTGGTGGATCTTGGACTCGGCCTTGGAGATGCCGAAATCCACCAGCTTCACCTCGCCCTCCCGGGAGATCAGGATGTTCTGCGGGCTGACATCCCGGTGGACGATGTTCATTTCCTTGTTGCCGAAGTCCTTCTTGAAGTGCGCGTAGTCCAGCGCGCTGGCGATCTGCAGGGCGATGTGGGCGGCGAGCTTGTGGGGCAGCCGGATGCCCAGCTCCTTCGCCCGGCTCAGAATCTTCTTGAAATCGAACCCGTCCACGAACTCCATCGCGATGTAGAACGAGTGGTTGATTTTACCGAAATCGAAGATGGTGACGATGTTCTGGTGGGACAACTGGGCGGCGATCTTCGCCTCGTCGATGAACATGGTGACGAGTTCCTGGTTGTCCGACAGGTGGGGCAGGATCCGCTTGATGGCGACGATCTTCTGGAAGCCTTCCTGACCCCGCTTCTTCGCGCGGAACAGCTCCGCCATGCCGCCGTGGCCGATCTTCCGGTCCAGAATGTAATCCCCGAACTTGGTGCCTTCCTCGTGCTCGGGCTCCGCCGGGGGAACCGGGGCGGGAGCGGGGGCGGGCTTCGGTTTCGGGGCGACCGGCGCCGGCTCCTCCGCCTTGGGCTGGATCACCTTGTCGATGCTGGTGTCGGACAGGCCCACGCCGCTGAGCGTATCGCTGAGCTTCTTCTCCAGATCGGTGTCGAAGGAGCGGAGGAAGGCCTCCACCGCGTCCACCTTGGCCGCGGCCGGTTCCCCGGCTGCCTTCACTTCCTTTTTCAACTGGTCGAAGCGGATTTCGCCGGTGTCGGGACCGAGCAGTGGCGGCGGAGGCGCCGTCGCCTGGCTGGCCGATTCCACGAGCTTTTCCAGAGCGGCCTCGGTCTTCTTCGCCTCGCTGACCACCGGCCGCGGGGGCGCCGGTTTAGGCGCGGGAGCCGCCTTGGACTTCCCCTTGTCCAGGTCGAGGCCTAGACCGGAGAGCGTGTCGCTGAGGAGCTTGTCCATGGAGTCGTCCATCTCGGCCGCCGCCGGGGTTTCCGAGGCGATCAGCGTCGCGGCGATCTCCTGTTCGAAGCGGCTCTCCACGTCCGCGGGTTTCGGAGCGGCGGGCGCCGGTTTCGGCTTGGGCGGTTCCGGAGCGGGTTGGGGCGGCGGCGCCGGGGCCTTGGCCGCCGGTGCCGGGGCCGGCTTCGGCGGGGGTGCCGGCGGAGCTTCGGCAACCGACTCCTTGGCCATCTTGTCGATGAATTCGCTCCGGCGCGTGTCGATGAGGCTCCGGGTGTCGCCCATGAACCGCTGGACGGTCTCCAGGATGACGTTGTCGGCCACGGGCTTCTCGATGAATTCGCTGGCGCCGTTTTCGTGCAGGGCCTTGTTGCGGTACTTCTGGCCCTTGTACACCGAGGTGGCGATGATCACCGGGACGTTGCGGCCGGTTTCGGTGTCCTTGATCTTCCGGCAGACGTCGAACCCGTTGATCTTGGACAGCATGGCCGAGAGGAGCACGACGTCCGGCTTGTCCGCCTCGAACGAGTCGAGAGCAGCTTTTCCGTCCTGCACCGTGACGACTTCAAAGCCGGCATCGGTGAAAATCTTCTTCAGCTGCTGAAGCTCCCGCGTGTTGTAGTCAGCAACCAAGATCTTCTTGTCGCTCATTCACTCTCCCTCGGCTAGACCAGAATTACCCGGATTGTAACGTATCCACCAGACATTGTAAACATGATTTACATCACGTTTTCAAGCTCTTTCACTCGGTCCGGCGGCCTTTCCGACCGTCCGGCCGCCGTTTGGCGAATGCGGCCTTCCGCTCGGCGATTTCCCGCAGTTTCTCGCGGATGCGGGCCTCAAGGCCCGCCCCGGACGGCTCGTAATAAATCCGGCCGGCCAAGGCGGGGGGCAGACCGGTCATGTCCGTGGTTCCTTCGGGGTAATCATGGGCGTACAAGTAGCCTTCCCCGTAACCTTCCGCCTCCATGAGCCGGGTGGGCGCATTGCGCAGGTGCAGCGGCACGCCTTCGGCGCTGCTCTCGGCCACGTCCCGCTGGGCGGACGCCCAGGCCCGGAGCAGGGCGTTGGACTTGGGGGCGACGGCCACATACACCGCCGCCTGCAGGATGGCCAGCCGGCCCTCGGGCAGGCCCATCAGTTCATAGGCCTGCCAAGCCTGGACCGCCACATGCAGCGCCTGGTTGTCGGCCAGCCCCACATCCTCCGAGGCGCACTGGAGGATGCGCCGGCAGACGTTCCGCGGATCCTCGCCGGCCTCAAGCATCCGGACCACCCAGTAGACCGTGGCGTCGGGGTCGGAGTTGCGCATCGACTTGTGCAGCGCCGACAGCAGGTTGTAGTGCTCCTCGCCGTCCTTGTCGTAGAGCAGCACCTTCTGGTGGAGCACCTCGCGCAGCTCCTCGTCGGCGGGCGTGACACCCCGCTGCTCGGCGTAGTCGGCCAGCTGCTCCAGCAGGTTCAGGCCGCGGCGGGCGTCGCCGGAGGAGAAGACCGCAATCTTGTGCAGCAGCTCCGGCGGAATCCGCAGGCCCAGCCGGCCCAGGCCGCGGTCCGGGTCGGCCAAGGCCTCGGCCAGGATCGACTCGATGTCGGCCACGTCCAGCGACCGCAGGGTGAGCACTTTGACCCGGCTCATCAGGGCCGCGTTCAGGTCGAAGCTGGGATTGACGGTGGTGGTGCCGATGAGCAGGACCTGCCCCTTCTCCACGAACGGCAGGAAGGCGTCCTGCTGGGACTTGTTGAACCGGTGGATCTCGTCAATGAAGATGAGCGTCTGCCGCCCGGTCCGCTCGAAGAAATAGGCCGCGTCGCTCATGACGTCGCGCACTTCCTTGATGCCCGTCAGCACGGCGCTGTAGCTCACGAAGTGGGTGTCGAGGGTGCGGGCGATGACGTGGGCCAGGGTGCTCTTGCCCGTGCCGGGCGGACCCCACAGGATGAGCGAGGGGATGCGCCGCGACTCGATCATCCGGCGCAGGGGCTTCCCCTCCCCGACGATGTGCGCCTGTCCCCGGAACTCATCCAGTGTCCGCGGCCGCATCCGCTCCGCCAGCGGGACGCGGCGCTCCTCCGCCTCGACGGCCTCCTCGGCCGGGAACAGGGGGGGATCCTGGTTCGGTTCCTGTTTGCCTTTGCCGCCCATTGTGGTGTTCTCCGGAGGGACTAGCGGGATTCGCGCCGACTGGCGCTCAGGTGGTAGAGCAGGATGGCTGCGGCCGCGGCCGCGTTCAACGACTCCACCTGCGGCCGGATGGGGATGCGCACAGTCCGCTCCACTGCGGCGGCGATCCCGCCCGAGAGCCCGTGCCCCTCACCGCCGATAATGAACGCCTGGCCGGACTCCGCCGACAGGTCGGCCAGGTCGACCTCGCCCTTGACGTCGAGCGCCCAGAGCCGGACCCCGCGCTCGCGCACCCGGACGAGAAAGGTCTCGGCGTCCGGCGGCCGCCAGTAGGGCGTCCGCAGCGCCGACCCCATGCTGGTCCGGATGACTTTCTCCTGGAAGGGGGACGGCGCCGGTGGCAGGAGCACGACCGGGACGTGTCCCAGCGCCTCAGCCGACCGGAGGATGCTGCCGACATTGCCCGGATCCTGGACGCCGTCCAGCACCAGCCAGGGCGTCCGTCGCAGGACCTGACCGGGTCCCCGCGACTCCTTCCGGCAGCAGAGCGCCGCCACCCAGGCCGGCGACTTGAGGCCCGACAGCTTGTGCATGACCTCCGGCGTCACGGCGAAGACCTGGTGGGCCGGCACCGGCGGCAGCTTGTCCTCGTACCCCTGCACGACGAACATTTGCAGCACCGCGTGCTCCGAGCGGGCGACCTCCATCAGAAGCTTGGCGCCCTCGACGACGAAGCAGAGCGGATTGTCGTACGTTCCCTCCCGCACCCGGATGAATTGTTTCACCTGGTCGTTGGTGCGGCTGCTGATGAGTTCCATGACCCACCCCCGGTGCTGAATTCGGTGGCGCGGCGCCATTGTATGTTAAAATGCCCGGCGAAATCAAAGCGATTGGGGCGTCATGAACGACTGGCACAGCGCACTGCTCAAGGATCTGGAAAGCCAACTCGCCGAGCTCGAGCGGTTCGGCGACGACGAGTCGGCCCGGCGGGCCCTGGACATCCTCCGCGAGAAGATCCGCCAGGTGCGCGGGCGCATCTACGAGCAGATCACCCCGTGGCAGCGGATCAAGCTGGCCCGGCACGAGAACCGGCCCTACTCCCTGGACCTCATCGAACGGCTCGTCACCGACTTCGAGGAGATCCACGGCGACCGCAAGTATGCCGACGACCCGGCGGTCATCACCGGCTTCGGCTGGTTCCGCACCCGGCCCGTGGTGGTGGTGGGTCAGCAGAAGGGGCGCAACCTGGCCGAGCGGAAACACCGCAACTTCGGGATGATGCAACCGGAGGGCTACCGCAAGGCGCTCCGGACGATGCGGCTGGCCGAGAAGTTCCGCAAGCCGATCCTGACGTTCATCGACACGCCGGGCGCGTTCCCCGGCATCGGCGCGGAGGAGCGCGGCCAGGCCGAGGCCATCGCCTACAACCTCCGCGAGATGGCCCGCCTGCGGGTGCCGGTCGTCGTCAGCGTCATCGGCGAGGGCGGCTCCGGCGGAGCGCTGGGCATCGGGGTGGGTGACCGGATCCTGATGCTGGAGAACGCGGTCTACTCGGTGATCTCCCCGGAGAGCTGCTCGGCCATCCTCTGGAAAGACCAGGGACACGCCGAGGCCGCCGCCCACAACCTGGGACTCACCAGCCGCGACTTGAAGCGGCTCGGCATCATCGACGAGATCGTGCCCGAGCCGCCGGGAGGCGCCCACACGGACTGGGACGCCACCGCCCGGGCGCTGGGCGACGCGGTGGAGCGGCATCTGAACGAATTGATGGCCCTCCCCTTCGACGGGCTGCCCCTGTCGCGGACGGACAAATTTCGCCGCATGGGCGTGGTGGAACCGGTCGCGTCCCCCTGAACGCGCCGGCGCACCGGGCGGAGATCCCCACCGACAAAGGCTCTCGGACGCATTATCGGTTGACAGTTCCGCGGAGCCCGGTCTAAGATGGCCGGGAAATGGTTGCAAAGTATCCTTCCCGGCTCGTAGCGATCCTCCTGCCGCTGTTCGGCTTTGCCGGCCTCGCCAGCACCTCCATGAGCCCGCTGGAACTCCCATTGCCGCCGCGGACGGTGACGGTTGCCTACGAGCTGCACGACCGCGATCTCAGCGCCTCGCCCGAGGCGGATCGCATCAGCGAGAGCTTCGCCGCCTTCGAGCTGGGCGAGCTGTTCGCCGACACGAACAACACCGAGTGGGCCGTCCGGGAGATGACCTACGCGCTGGAGAGCATCTTTTTCTCGGGGGTCGAGCTGGACGGCTCGCCCCTGTTCCAGGCCCGGCTGGCGGAGCTGCTGGCGCGGATCGAGCTGCATCGCGACCGTCTCGGCCTCTTCCCCGACCCCGGCGAGGACGAGGACATCCCCGACCAGGAGGCGCCGCCGCTCGACACGCTGCTGGACGCGTCCCTCACGCCGGCCGAGATCGATCCGGAGATCGAGCACCTGATCGAGGAGGACATCCTCCGGCAGCACTACGACTTGCCGGTCTACGTCAACCGCGAAGTGATGGCCTACATCAGCCAGCTGACCACCGGCGTCAAGCGGGACCAGGTGACGCAGGGTCTCGGCCGGCTCACCCGCTTCCACGAGATGTTCCAGCGGATTTTCCGGGAGGAGGGCATCCCCCTCGACCTGATTTACTTCGGACTCGTGGAGAGCAACTTCAAGATCAGCGCCTACTCCCGCGCCCGCGCCAAGGGTCTGTGGCAGTTCATCCAGTGGACCGGCCGCCGCTACGGACTCCGCGTGGACTGGTGGGTGGACGAGCGCTCCGACCCCGAGAAAGCCACCCGTGCCGCCTGCCGGTACATGAAGGACCTCTACGGGATGTTCGGCGACTGGTACCTGGTGCTGGCCGCGTACAACTCCGGCGAGGGCCGCATCCAGCGGATCCTGAACCGCCATCCCGACCGCGATTTCTGGGAGATGGCCGAGCAGCGCCTGCTGCCCCGCGAGACCCGCAACTACGTCCCGGCCATCCTGGCCTCCATCATCGTGGGCAAGAATCCCGAGCGGTTCGACATCCGCGTGGTACCGCAGGACGCCTGGACGGGCATCCTCGTGGAAATCCCCTCGCCCACCGACCTCCGGGTGGTGGCGGAAACCATCGGCGTCCCCGTCGAGACGCTCCAGGAGCTCAATCCGGCGCTGAAGCGCATGCTCACGCCGCCGGACGCCAAAACATACCCGTTGCGTGTCCCCGTGGACACCCGCCAGGAAGTGCTGGCGCTCCTCTACGATTTACCGGTCAAGGAGCGCCTCATGTACCTGGAGCACGTGGTGACCAAGGGGGACACTCTTTACAAAATCTGCCGGAAGTACGATGTGTCGCTCTCCGCGTTGATGGATTTCAACGATATCCGGAGCAGGCGGACGATCCTGAGCATCGGCCAGGTGCTGCAGGTGCCCGTGTCGGACTTCAGCCGGCCCACCCGCGCGGTCGCCGAGCCGGAACCCCGTCCGGCAGCCTACGCCGGCGCCTCCTACCGCGTGCGGCGGGGCGACACCCTGTGGAGCATCTCCCGCCGGACACAGGTATCCGTGGCCCAACTGATGTCCTGGAACCAGTTGCCCGGCCCGGCCCTCCAGGCGGGGCAGACCCTCCGCCTGCGGGAACCGGCCCGCAGCGCGGGCTCGTCGGCGCGGGCCGCGTCAGGCGGAGCGGGGGGCGCCTACACGGTCAAGGCCGGCGACACGCTGTTCGGCGTCGCCCGCAATCACGGAGTGGCGCTGGACGACCTGCTGGCCGCCAACGGGCTGCAGCGCGGCAGCGTGATCAAGCCGGGTCAGTCGCTGCGGATACCCGGCGCCGCCGGCCCGGCCGCGGCGTCAGCCGCCGCGACGCCGCGGGGCGGCGACCCGCGCTACCACACCGTCCGCAAGGGCGAGACCCTCTCGGCCATCGCCCGCCGCTACGGCACCGACGTGGCCAGCCTCAAGCGCGCCAACTCGCTCACCAGCGATCGGCTCCGCGCCGGCGAGCAGCTGACGATTCCGAATTGATTCGCTCGGGGTTCGGGGCTCGGGGCTCGGGGCTCGGGACTCGAGGCTCGGGGTTCGTTCCATCGATCAACCATTAACCATCAACCATCAACAGTATCGGACCTGGGACCTGGGTGCTGGGTCCTGGTTCTGGATCCCGAATCCTGGATCTCATACCCCAGCACCCAGTACCCAGTACCCAGGTCCCAGTACCGATTCACTCACTGGCCGAGCCACCGGGCCAGCTCCCGGCCGGTGACCGATTCCGGGCAGCGGACCAGCCCATCCGGCGGACCCTGGTACAGCAGGTAGCCGCCGCGGTCGCCGCCTTCGGGCCCGAGGTCCACCACCCAATCGGCGTTTTCGATGAACAACAGGTCGTGCTCCACCGCCACGACGGTGTGGCCCCGCTCCAGGAGGCGGTCCAGCACCGCGAACAGCTTCCGCGTGTCGCGGGGATGGAGCCCGATGGTGGGCTCGTCCAGCAGGATGAGCTCCGGCCCGGCGCCGGGCTCCAGCAGCACCCGCCCCAGCTTGAGCCGCTGCATCTCGCCGCCGGAGAGCGTGTTCAACGGCTGGCCCAGGCGCAGGTAGCCGAGCCCGAGCCCGGCCAGGAACTCCAGCTTGCGCCGCATCGCCGGCGGCTCATCGGCGCCGAAAAATTCGAGCGCCTGAGCCACCGTCTGGTCCAACACGCCGACGATGTCCAGGCCCTGGTAGCGGTACGTGCGCGCCTCGGCGGAAAAGCCCGTCCCGTCGCACGCCTCGCACAGGATCTCCTCGTCGGCGAGAAACTGCATGTCCAGCACCGTGGCTCCCCGGCCACGGCACAGGGGGCAGCGTCCGCCGTCGGTGTTCAGCGAAAAGTAGCCGGGCGCCAGGCCGTGGAGCCGGGCCTCGGGCAGTTTGGCGAACAGCGTCCGGACGGCGTCGAATATCTTCAGGAAGGTCGCCGGGTTCGACCGCCCGCTCCCCGGGGGGAGCCCCTGGTCCACATGGCGGACTCCCCGGAAAGCCTCCGCCCCGCCCAGGGCGGCCAGTCCCGCCGGCAGCGGTCCGCCGGCCAGGACCGCCTCGACGCCGGCGAGCACGGCCTCCTCGAGGAGCGTGGACTTGCCGCTGCCGCTGACGCCGCAGACCACACTGAGGCGGCCGTGGGGGAACCGCAGCCGCACCGACTTGAGGTTGCGCGCCGACGCACCCTCCAGCTCCAGCCAGTGCGACGGTGAGGGCTGGACCGCCCGCACCCGACCGCCGCCGCGCGTCCGCAGCACGGCGGCGGTGGCGGTGTCCGCCCCCGCCAGGAAGGGCGCCATCGCGCCCTGGTACACCACCTGTCCCCCGAACTGCCCGGCGTCCGGCCCCAGTTCCACCACCTGGTCGGCGCAGGCGATGAACGCCGGATCGTGCTCCACGAACACCACCGTATTCCCCTCGTCGCACAGCCGCCGCAGGATGTCGGCGAGCCGCCCGTGGTCCCGCGGGTGAAGTCCCATCGTGGGCTCGTCCAGCACGAACAGCGTGTCGGCCAGCCGCGTGCCCAATACCGCGGCCAGGTGCACCCGCTGCGCCTCGCCGCCGCTCAGGGTGAAGGCCGGCCGGTCCAGGGCCAGGTATCCCAGTCCCATCTGGCGGAGGCACTCCAGGCGGTCGTCGATCTCGTCCAGCACGCGCCGGACCCCCAACAGGACGTCCGGCGGAATGGCTGCCAGACGGAGGAAGCGGAGCGCCGCGTCGGCGGTCAGACCGAGGATCTCGCCGAGGTCGCGTCCGTCGAGCCGGACCGAGAGCGCCTGCGGGTTCAGGCGCTTGCCCCCGCAGTCGGGGCAGCGGCCGTAGCGGCGGTAGCGGGCCAGCAGCACCCGGATGTGCAGACGGTAGCTCTTCTTCTCGAGCTTCCGGAAGAAGCCATCGACGCCCGCGTAACCGCGGTCGCCGTGGACCACGGCGTCGCGGATCTCCGGCGCCAGGTCGCGGAAGGGCACCTGGAGCGGCCAGCCGCGCCGCTCGGCCACCGCGAGGAGGTACCGGTAATACGGACGGAACGACCGGCTCTGCCACACCACGATCGGGTTTTCGGCCAGGGTGCGGTCGGGGTCGAGGTATCGCGCCGGGTCGTAGTAGAGCACGTCGCCGAATCCCTTGCAGGTGGAGCAGGCCCCCTCCGGGTTGTTGGAGGAGAGCAGGCTCTCGGTGAGCGGCGGCAGCTCGGCGCCGCACCCGGCGCACCGGCTGCGGCCTGGGAACGACGCCAGCAGCATCTCGCCGGCAGGCTCCACGGCCACGTTGGGCGGCCACGCCGCCGGGGCGGCGGCGGCCGGGAGCGCCAGCAGGCATTCGTCGCCCCCCTCGGCCAACGCCGTCCGCGCCGCCTCGAGCAGGCGGTCTCGCTCCGCCTCCGCCGCCGTGATGCGGTCCACCACCACCAGCGGCGGCGTCCCGCCCGTCCACTCCTCGGTCCGGACCAGGCGGCCGCCGGTCAGCACGCGGGCAAAGCCCATCCGCTGGATCAACTCCCGCGCCGCCGCCCCACCCCCCCGCCCCGCCGGGGCCGGGAAGCGGAACAGCACCGTGACCGCGGCGCCGGCGAGCGCCTCGGCGCACCAGGCGGCGACCGCGGCGGCGGAGTAGACAGCGATGCGCCCGCCGCACGCCGGGCAGTGGCGCGTGCCGGCTTTCACCATCAGGAGGCGGAGGTGGTCGGCCAGGTCGGTGAGCGTCCCGACGGTGGAGCGCGAGTTCTTGACCGCCCGGCGCTGGCGCAGCGCCATCGCCGGCAGCAGCCCGTCGGCCGCCTCCAGCGCCGGCTTGGGAAACTTGTCCATGAATTGCCGCAGGTAGGGCGAGAGGGATTCGAGGAAGCGGAGCTGGCACTCGGCGAACAGGGTGTCGAACGCCAGGCTGGACTTGCCCGAGCCGCTCACGCCGGTCACGGCGGTGATCTGCCGATGAGGGAAGACGACGTCAACCGCCTGGAGGTTGTGCGTGCGCACCCCCCGCAGCCGGATGGCCGGCGGTGGCGGGGGGGCCGCGGCGGTTTCTTTGTCTTTCGGCATCGCGCCATTATATAATGAAGCCGCCCGAACCTGCCGCGTCGAGGCGAACATGAGCATCCGCCGCTGTACCTGTCTGATCCTGGTCATTCTGGTGTGTGTTCCCGTCCTGGGCGCCCCGGCCGACAAGGTCGAGATGCCGGAACCGCTGGAACTCGACCTGGATCTGCCCATGACCCTGGAGCAGGTGCTGCTTGTCACCGAGAAATTCGGTTACGAGGTGGTGGAACAAGACCGGGCCGCCGGCCTGATCCGGACGCGCGACGACGAGTCCATCGGCGGCGCGTACGCCGACTCCGAGCTGAAAAAGATCGCCGTGGTGATCACCGACTACCAGACCACCTTTCATAAGGGCAAATACCACATGGAATTCCAGCTCTCGTTCCTCGCCCCCCAGCGGACCACGGTGGCCGCCTCCGCCGTCATCCGCGGCCTGAAGCGATCCGCCGACGGGACCGAGGAGTGGGTGCCGCTCAAATCCAACGGCGTGCTGGAGATGCGCTTCCTGAACGAGCTCAGCTACCTCGTCACCGGCAAGCGGCCGTACGAGAAGAAGCTGCAGTACTGGAAGAAGAGTTCCCAGGAGATCATTCTCCGCAAGTAATCAGACTGTCCTCCGGAGTCGATGCGTATGTCGCTGCTGCCATCCGGCCCGCTGGGCGAGAAGCTCGCGCGGGCCCTGCTGATCGGGCTGGCGTGCGTCGCCGGCCTCGGCCTGCTGCTGCTCCTGATCCCCGAACCCGTGTTCGACGCCCTGGTCCGGGGCCCGGGGGCGGAACGCCCCGCCGGCGCGCATGACCTGCAACTGCTCGAGTTCGCCCACGAGCGGCAGCCGGACGCCTTCATCCTGCACGTCCGGGCCCGGAACATCTCCACGATCACGCTGGAGCGCCTCCAGGCGGTGGTCACCGTGACCGCGGCCGGCGGTGCGGTCCAGACGCTGGTGCAGCCGGTGGAGCCGCCCGTGCTCGTGCCGGGCCGCGAGTTCGCCTTCACGGTTCAGGTGGCCGAGCGGACGGAGGCGCCCGTGCGCCGCTACGCGATCTTCTTCCAGACCCCCGACGGCCAGGTGATCCCGCACCGCAAGTAGCGCGCCGGGGCGCGCGCGCCCTCCGGCGCGCCGCGTGTTATAATGGCGCGATGTCGCGGCGGAGCACCATGGCCGACACACCCCTCATCCTCGACGACCGGTCCGCGGAACACCCGGAGGAGATCCGGGCGGCGGCCGCGCTGTTCGCCGACGAGCTGGTGCGGAGCTGGGCCGCCGCGTCCGAGCCGCCGATCCATCCCGAAACCGTCCCCGCCGACTTTGCCGAGCTGGCCGCCCAGGAGCCGCCGGCGCAGGGGATTCCGCTCCCGCAGCTGCTGGACGACCTGCGCCGTCTCGTGCTTCCCGGCACCACCCGGGTGGCCTCGCCCCGCTACCTCGGCATGATGAATCCGGCGCCCGCGCTCGCGGCCGTGCTGGCCGAGAGCCTGACCGCGGCGCTGAACCAGAACTGTTCCCTGTGGCACCAGAGCCCGGCGGCCGCCGAACTGGAGCAGCTGGTGGTCCGCTGGCTCTGCGGCTTCGCCGGTCTGCCTGCGCCGCCCGCCTTCGGCGTGCTGCTCAGCGGCGGCTCCATGGCCAACATCACCGCCCTGAAGCTGGCGCGCGACCGCTGCCTGGGACCGGCCGCCCGCGCCGCCGGCCTGGCCGGCGCCCCGCCCGCGGCCGTGTACGCGTCGGCCGAGGCGCACTATTCCTTCGAAAAGGGTGCGGACCTCCTGGGGCTGGGCGCGGACAATCTGCGCCGGGCTCCGGTGGACGCGGCGTTCCGCGTCGACGTGCCGGCGCTGCGGGCGATGATCCGCGCCGACGCTGCCCGCGGCGTCCGCGCCGCCTGTGTCGTCGGGATCGCCGGCACCACCAACACGGGCAGCCTCGACGACCTGGCGGCGCTGGCCGACGTAGCCGCCGAGGCGGGCGCCTGGTTCCACGTGGATGCCGCGTACGGCGGTGCCGCCCTGCTCCTGCCGGAACTGGCGGACCGCTTCCGCGGCCTGGCGCGGGCCGACTCCGTCACCCTGGATCCCCACAAGTGGTTCTTCGTCCCGTTCGAGTGCGCCGCGCTCCTGGTGCGCCGCCGCGACAACCTGCGCGCCGCCTTTGCCACCCGCCCCCCCTACTACCTGGAGCAGGGGCGGGGGGACGACGGACGGGTGAACTTTTTCGAGTACGGCCTGCAGGGCTCGCGGAGCTTCCGGGCGTTGAAGCTGTGGCTGGCGCTTCGCTCCTTCGGCCTGGACGCCTACCGGCGCCTGGTGCGCCGCCACTGCGCCTTCGCCGCCCGGTGCCACGAGCTCCTCGCGGCGGCCGGCGGCTTTGAGCCGTTCCACCGGCCCGAGCTCGG
The DNA here is from genome assembly GCA_029565065.1 of Acidobacteriota bacterium. Classification (GTDB taxonomy): domain Bacteria; phylum Acidobacteriota; class JAAYUB01; order JAAYUB01; family JAAYUB01; genus JAAYUB01. The sequence continues at coordinate 29,230 of JAKQOW010000124.1, forward strand.
CCTGCTCTGTTTCCGCGCCGTGCCCGACGGCGCGGCGGACGGCGCGGCGGTCAACGAGCTGAACCGGCGGATCCACCGCCGCGTGGAACTCGAGGGCCGTTTCTGGATCTCCATCACCAGGCTCCGGGACGGCGACGTGGCCCTGCGCGTCAACTTCATGAACTACCGCACCCGACCGGAGGACGTCGAGGCCCTGGGGCGCTACCTGATCAACCTGCGCAACGAGGAGACGGCGCGATGAACCGACTGGTCTGGACCGCGATCATGTGCCTGGCCGGGTGGCTCGCCCTGGCGCCGCCGGCCGTGTGCGGGCAGCAGCATCCCCCCGGCGTGATTGAGGTGGCGCCCACCGACCGCGTGGATCCGCAGTGCCGGGTCTATATCGACCCGGAGGTGGTGATCACCTTCAGCCTGGACGTCCACCGCCGCCCCTTCGTCAACCTGATCAACTTCACCGACCGGGAGATGGTGGCGGACGCTGGCCGCTTCGAATTCCGGCTGGCCGACGGCCGGACCCTCAAGCCCGATCAGCTCAAGATCGCCACCGGCGTCAGCGGCGATTACATCTACCGGTCGTACCTGACCATCCGCCCCCACTCGTCGTTCCACTTCGAGCTGGGCGGCCTGCCCGACCCGCTCCCGCCCCTCGAGGTCATCGCCGTGACCCTGCCGCCGTTCGTGCACACCCTGGAACCGGTGCGCAAGGAATTCTTCGATGTGCTCCTGGCTCGCCTCGAGCGCGTGGACCTGAAGAGCCCGTCGGTGGGCCGGGCATACCGGAAGCTGGACATCCCCCTGCGCGGCACCAAAACCCGCGTCGAGGAGTGAGGGGCTGTGCCCGGCAAACCCTCCGCCGCCGCTCCGAGCATCCGCGGCATCGTCTTCGACCTCGACGGGACGCTGGTGGACTCGCTCGCGGACATCACCGCCAGCCTCAACACCGTCCTGCGGCGGGAGGGGCTGCCGGAGCGCGATGCGGATTGGACGCGCCGGAACGTGGGGCTGGGCGCGACGCATCTGGTTCGGCAGGCGGTGGCCGGCACCGCGGGCGAGGGCGCACTCATGCGCCTCGTCGACGACTACGTCGCCCACTACAACGCCCACCCGTGCGTCCGGACCTGCGCCTATCCCGGCGTGCCCGCAACGCTGGCCGAGTGCGCCCGCCGGGGCCTGGCGCTGGCGGTGGCCTCCAACAAACCCGCCAGCATCGTCGCCCAGGTGGTGGACGCGCTGGGCTTCGGCGACCGGTTCCGCTTCATCTGGGGCTCCGATTCGTTCCCCGTCCTGAAACCCGACCCGGCGGCCCTGTTCGCATTCATGGAGCAAACGAACCTTCGCCCGGCCGCCGTGCTCATGGTGGGCGACTCGGCCGCCGACGTGGCTTGCGCCCACAACGCCGGCGCCTGGAGCTGCCACTTCACCGCCGGCTACGGCACCCTCACCGGCAGCGGCATCACCCCCCACTGGCGCATCGCCACCCTCCCGGAACTCATCGCGATCCTCGACGGCAAAATCCAAGTCATTAGTTGATGGTTGATGGTTGATGGTTCGGGGTTCGGGATTCGGGGTTCGGGGTTCGGGGTTCGGGGTTCGTGCTCGTAATCGTAATTCGTAATCGTACTCGTGATCGTAATTCGAAATCGTGACTCGAGGCTCGTCCCCGTAACGCGGACATCGGACTTCGGCCATCGGCCGCTTCGCGCGCAGCGCTCTGGATGGTGCGCGAGCACTTTGGAGTGCGCAGGCTCGACGCCGCTTTGGATATTGCGCGAGCACCCTGGAGTGCGGCGGCTCGACGCCGCTTTGGATTCCCCCGTACGCCGCGTCCGCCGGACGCGGCCGGCCACCTCGCCGCGATCCTTCGGCTCGCCCCGCCCGACGCCTCACTCCGGCTGGTCGTTTTCTCCGCGGAGGCGCGCCCGGCGCGGAGACGGCTGTTAAAGTAATCCAAAGACGCGTCCCGCGCCCATCCAGAGCGCAGTCGAGCCTGCGCACTCCAAAGCGCT
>JAKQOW010000182.1 GCA_029565065.1 Acidobacteriota bacterium
TCGAACAGATCACCCAACAGGACGATCATGTCGGGCTTGGCTCCCAGCACCTGGTCGATGCGGGCGGACAGCCAGTCCCCGCCCAGAAGGGTGCCGATGTGCAGGTCGGAGACTGCGACAACGACCGTCCCGTCCAGCGCAGCCGGCAAACCGTCCAGGCGCACATGGTAGTCATGCACCACGGGGGGGCGCAGACCCTGGACCAGCGCCACGCCGGTCAACAGCGTGCCGGCCAGCAAGGCCCAGCCGCGGAGCGCGGGCGCCGTGCGGTGGAACCACCAGCCGAATCCCGTGGCCAGGTCCGCGGCCAGCACGCAGACGGCCAGGAGAAAGAGCATCGCCAAAAAGTGCATGCCGAAAATCTCCGCGATCACCTCCCAGGCGCCTTCGGCCGTTCGGCCCACCGTTCGGGAGGCCAGAAACGCCAGCCAGAGGATCAGCCCGGAAGCGGCCAGGATACGCCGCGGTACCCGGCGGGCGATGGCGGGGACCGTGGCGGCGCGGCAGAACACGTAGATCTGCAATAGGGTTCCGGCGGTCAGGAGCATGAGGCCGAACGACATGTGTCTACCACCTTCGGCGACGGGTCATGGACGCCCAGTATAGCGCAAGAGCCGCCGCCCGGTCACCCGCATCCGCCCGTCGCACCGGATCGGATGTGCCGGTGACGATAAGCCGCACCGGGCCGCGGCCCGGAGTACCTCGCGGCCTCCGGACGTGTGTTCGCCATGCGCCACTGCGGGAATAGGGCCGTTCAAGTCCGGAATGCACGGATACGCCGCTGCGTTGCTTTTCGCCGCCGGCGACCGTACAATAGCAGCGTTCAGAACCAGCCGACATCTGCAGGAGGTGGCCATGGGCGATAAGTCCAACAGCATGGAGCGGCGGACGCTCCTGAAGGCGGGCCTGGCCGGCTTGGCTGGCGTTGCGCTGGGCACGTCCTGCGGACGCACACCGGAACCGGTTACCCAATCGCCGGAACCGGCACCGGCACCAGCGGCCAAAGGGCCGGTGATGACCCGGACGCTGGGGCGGACTGGCCTGAACGTCTCCATCGTGGGCATGGGCGTGATGAACGCCGACAATCCCCGCCTGGTCGAGGCGGCGCTGGCCGCGGGCATCAACCACGTGGACACCGCCCACGGCTACCAGAACGGCCGAAACGAGGAGATGGTGGGGCAGGCGCTGAAGACGGTCAAACGGGATGCCGTGGTCCTGGCCACCAAGGTCCCGCCACCGGGAGAAGGCGATGCCACCCGGCGCAAGGCGCGCTACCTCGATATGCTCGAAATCAGCTTGCGCCGCCTGGCCACCGAGTACGTGGACATCCTCTACCTTCACAACGTGTCCAGCCGGGCGGGGGTCTTTGATGAGGCCATGCTCGAGGTCGCCGCCGGCATCAAGCAGTCGGGCAAGGCCCGCTTCATCGGCGTGTCCACCCATTCCAACGAACCGGAAGTGATCCGCGCCGCCAAGGACAGCGGGGTCTTCGACGTCGTGCTGACCGCCTACAACTTTCGTCAGGACCACCGGGCGGAAGTGCGTAAAGCCATCGTCGAAGCGGCCGGCGCGGGCCTGGGGATCGTCGCCATGAAGACCCAGGCCGGGGTCTACTGGGACCGCGAGCGCCTGCTGCCCATCAACATGACGGCGGCGCTCAAATGGGTCCTGCAGGAACCGGGCGTGCACACGTCGATTCCCGGCTTCACCACCTTCGACCAGCTCGAGGCCGACCTGAAGGTGATGGCCGGCCTGGAGCTGACGCCGGCCGAGGCGCTGGATCTCGACGAACAGCCGGGCCTGGCCGGGCTCTATTGCCAGCAGTGCGGCCAGTGCCGGCCGCAGTGCCCGGCGGCGCTGCCCATCCCCGATCTGATGCGGAGCTACATGTATGCGTACGGTTATCGAAATCCCGGCCTGGCCCATGACGTGCTGGCGGAACTGGACCTGCCCGGCGATCCGTGCGTCGGCTGTGCGACGTGCGACATCCGCTGCGCCAAGGGTTTCCCGGTGCGGGAGCGGATTCGGGACATCGCCCGTCTGCGCGGCGCACCGCGTGACCTGCTGGGCTGAGCGGCGGGTTCTAAAAACTTTCCCCGTCAGCCGGCATCATAACGGTGCATCCCGGGCCGCACCGGCCGGAAACGTCTCGATCCGGCCCACCGCACGCCGGCAGCGTCCGGATCGCCGGTCCGCCTCCGCGGCACAATCCATGCATGCCGTTGGCATGAACGAGAGGTGAATATGCTTCGGTCCCGATGGTCACTCGCATTGCTCGTCGTCCTGATCGCCTTCGTGAACCTGGCCGAACCGGCGTCGGCGGCCGGTCCGGAGCAGTGGCTGGCCGCTCCGGCCGGTTGGCAACCCAGCGGCAAGGCGGAACTGTACGCGCCGGAGTCGCTCTACAAATACATCAACGGCGCGGCGGAATCCTACCTGAGCTGCAACTTCCGCACCCTGGCGGTGCAGAATTATCAGCGGAAGGACAAGGCCGCCGCCACCGTGGAGATCTACCAGCACGCGTCGCCCGCCGACGCCTTCGGCATCTACAGCCAGGAGCGTCCCCCCAACGGATTTTTCATGGCGATCGGCGCCGAGGCTTACGGCGACATCATCACCCTGAATTTTTTCAAAGGGGACTGTTACGTCAAAATCACCGTGGATGGCGCCGGTAAGGAGGGGCCGGTGGTGCTGGATATGTTCGGGAAGGCCGTCGCCGATCGGATCCCGGGGCCGGCCCGGTTTCCGGAGCTGGTCCGCCGGTTGCCGGAGGGCGGGCGAAAGGCGCACACGGAAAAGTACATCGCCCAGAATTTTTTAGGGTATCAATTCCTCCGCGGCGCGTACATCGCGGAGTACTCGCTGAAAGGGCAGAATCTGCAGGGATTCGTCATGGATTGCGGCGACGCGAAAGCCGCCCACGCCGCAGTGGCCCGCTTTGCGTTCGGGGGAAACGCGCCGGCCGGAGCGCTTGATGCCGGCGGCAAGGCGTTTCGCGACAAGTACAACGGCGACATCCACCTGGGCTGGCGGGGCCGTTTCGTTTGGGGCGCCATGGGTGGCGACGCCGCCCAGCGCCAGGCACTGACGGCGTCCATCGCCAAAAGTTTGAAGGCGGGCAACTGATTCAGTGAACTCCCCCCACCCGGCCCGTGCTCCATGCCGATGCACCGGGCGGGCGACCGACCGCTCCCCGATGCGAGTGGCCGATGCCGACAGCGGTGCGTGATTCCCTTACCGAAAAAAACGGGCTGCCCAGATGGGCAGCCCGTTGTGCTTTGACTAGGTGACGGTTCGTTCTAGTGAGCGGCTTCCGGGGTGGTGTCCCACCAGAGTCCGCCGGGACCGAAGTACTCCACCAGATGGTTGGCCAGCGCGATCTCGGTGGGCGTGCCGAACTTGTTGTTGGTCCAGTCGGAGATGACCTCCACGTCCAGCCAGATGCGCACCAGTCCGCGGTGGCAGGCGGAGGAGCAGGAGTTCACGTTGCCCGACGCCGATGAGTAGAAACCGGTGGCCGCCCGGTAGGTGATGGTGTCCTCAGGCCGGGCCGGCATGAAGGAATGTCCCTGGTTGGGCGCCATGTGGCAGGTGATGCAGTTGGACAGGCCCATGATGCGGTCCGCGCCGTAGGGGTGGTGCGTGTGCTCTTCGATGGCGGCGCGGATCGTCGTGAAGTTGGCGTCCCAGTCCTTGACCATTTGCTCGGTGATGGTGGGGAAGGAGTACGGCGCGTTGTGGCACGACAGGCAGAAACTGTCGTTTTCCACGAGTGACGGGATATCGTTCACGCCGCTGTGGTTCATGGTGTCGCGCACCTGGGCCGGGTTGGCGGTTTCACGGTGGGCGTTGTGACAGTCGTTACAGGCGATGCCGTGGCTGCCCTGATAGTGGCCGCTGCTCATAAACGAATCGATGCGGGCGTAGGCGTAGTTCCAGCCATCCGGCCACTTGGAAGCGGTGGACACCTGGTAGGTGTCCAGCGGGATGACCGGGATCTGCATCCGGTAGCCGGTGTTGGCGGCCTCATCATAGGTGAAGCCCCATTTCTTCGACGGGGCGGAAGCGATCCGGACGTGGCACTGGAGGCACACCGTCGACCGCTCCTTGTTGTTCCGGATGTTGCTGGGGTTGACGATCCGGTCCGGATTGCCGCGGCTGAGGATGTGCATGGAGCCGGGGCCGTGGCACGATTCGCACCCGATGTTGATCAGGTCCTTGATGCCGTCGCCATCCAGATCGGGATAGTTCGGGCTCAGCTCCTGGTAGAGCGAGGCCGGGTAGGGGTTGACGATGTACTCGCCGCTCTCGGCGACCCATGCCTGGCGGACGCCGGTCATGTGGCAGCCCACGCAGTTCTTCAGGTAATTCTGTCCCTGGAGACCGGTGGTCGGGTTGCCCAGGTCGGCGGCAGTCACACCGGGAGCGTACTTGGGCGTGTTGCCGGTGTACCAGGCCGTGGTGCTGGCGCTGTAAGCCGCTCCGCCCCACGACAGAGGACCGAAGTAAATGGCCTGGCTCCAGCCGCCGGCGTGCTTGTCGCCTTCGGAAACCGGCACGCGGCACATGAAGCGCTGGCCGTTGCCCACGCTGTGGCCGCCCAGGGTGGCGACCACCCACAGCTTGAGCCCGCTGGGTCCGAGCTGGATGTAGTACTTGTCAGCAGCCGGATCGTAGGAAAGGATCGGCGCATTGGGTTGAACGGCGTCCAGCGCGGTGCCGGTGATGGTGTTGAAATCCAGGCCCTGCATGAAGTCGTCCTGGCCGTTCTTGTCGTAATCGGCCATGATCCCCTGGCCCGGTTGCAGGCTGTACATTCCCATCGGCTCGCGGATGAAGAAGGCGTGCAGGGTGTGGTGCCACTCATCCATCTCGGGCGAGAAGGCGCCATGGCACGACAGGCAGTATTCGGAACCGACGTAGCTCGGTTCGGAGAGCGCCGCCTCGATGCCGTTCGTGGCAATCAGGTGATTGCGGAGGCGGACGACGATGTCGCCCGGGCCCGCATGGGCCGCCGCCAGTTGCAGGCCGCCGGGATTGGCCTCCTTGGCCATCACCGCTGCCCCCGGCAACAAGCAGGCGACCACGAGGAGCGTCAGAAGGAATCTTCTCATAAGACCTCCTTTACAATAATCAAAAAACTGAACTATCATTCTCTGATGTCGCCGCGCGGAGGTGTTGGTTGTGCATACAGGAAGATGCGGAGCGAGAGCGGCTAATCAACCTATTCCATAAAGGCAATATCAAATATCTATATCTAAACCTGTGGATATAGAATTATCAATAGTTGCCCTTTTCTGTCAACTCAAATCTTTCGATCCATCATCTTTTTCTGATGTGATGAACGTCACTCAGTTCAGTGCTTGCACCGGATTCGCCAATGAATCTTGCGATACGATGCCATCGGGACTGACTGATGCCATCCATGCACTGGAACCGTGAGGAAACTGCTGGCAAAATCGGCGGGACGATGCAATTCGGACGGCTTCAAGTGAGGTAAAGCGAAATTTAAAGGGATGCCTGGTCTCGCTGCAAGTCAGGATATAACCGGAGACAGCCGAGCTGCCTCCTCCGGTTCAGCAGGACTTCATATACGGCACGCGTGGTGTGGTGGCGCAAGCGCCAGCTAGCTCTGTTTGAAACGGAAGATCTTGAAGCCGAGCTTGATCTTGTCACCATCGGCGAGGACGCTGGTCTCCACTTTCTTGTTGTTGACGTACACGCCGTTGGTGCTCTTGAGATCCCGAATGAAGAACTGAGTCCCTTCCATGTATATTTCGCAGTGATGCCCCGAGATCGCCTTCTCGCCCGGCAACGGGATGTGGTTGTCCTTGTTGCGGCCGATTTTGGTCAGGGGGATCTGCAGGGTGAACACCTCCTGGCGGCCTTCGGCGGTGTACGAGATGATCTGGGGAGCCGAAACGACCACCGTGGCCTCGGCCGCGGCCTCGTGGGGGAACGGTGCGACCACCGGCGGCGGGACCTCCGCCATGAGCCGGTTGCAGGAAGGGCAGGTCGGCGTCCCTTCGGGCACCGGCGCCTTGCAGTTGGGGCAGAACTGGTTGTAGATCTTGATCCCGCCTTGAATCGGATAGCCGCATACCAGGCAGAACTTGCTGCTCGGATCCTCGATGGGTGAGTGACAGGCGGGGCAGCTGCCAGCTTCGACGACCGCTGCGGCCGCCGCTTCGGGCATTTTGACCGGTTGGGGAACGGGCGGAACCGGAGGTGCGGCCACCGGCATGGCGGGAGAGACCATCACGGGAGCGGGCGGCTCGGCAGGCAGCGGAGGCGGTGGCTGGAAGGCCGGCTCGGGCGTCGGAGGCGCCGCGATCGGCACCGCAGTCGGCGCTGCGGGTGTGGGCGGCGGCGGGGCCGGGGCCGCCTCGAAAGCGGGCTGGGGCGTAGGGGCCGCGGCGGCCGGGGTCTCCGCCGCCTTCTGCTTCCGCAGGACCACTGTGCCGCCGATCATGTCGTGCAGGCCGCGCCGTTGGGGGTTGAACAGAATGATCAGATAGCCGATACTGGCGGTCAGACCGCAGACCATCCGGCCGATGATCTCGCGCAGCAAAATCTTGCCCACGCCCGCTTTCTCGAAATCCTTGCCGACGATCTTGGCGCCGAGCATCTTCTTGCCGATCGTCTGCCCGGAGGTGAGCAGCAGCACGAGTTGCAATATCCCCAGCAGGCCGAGGACCGCGGACATGGCCGTCAGCGGGATCATCGGCTGGTCGGGCCCCAGCGCGAATATCAGGCCGAAATAGAGGCCGGTCGCGGGGACGGAGATGATCAGCACATCGAAGAAAAAGGCGAAGAACCGTCGGAACACGCCGGCATAGGCGGGTTGGGGATTGCCGGCCATGGAACCGAGGCAATGCGGACACTGGGAATAGCCTGCCGGGAAATCCTTCAGGCAGAAGGGACAGATCATACCGTCCTCCCGAACATGAACGTTGGCTATATTTAACCAGAGTTGAATAAAAAATCAAATCTTTTCATGGATATGGCGGCGTCACCGACACCCAAGGCACTTGACTCGCCCTCAGGCAGCCGATAAGATGGCTTTCGTTTCAACACTCGTTCGGAGTGACACAACGTGCCTGAGCGAAGCGGCGCATCGAAATTCCGCAAGGCGGACTCGGAATCGCAACGGGTCCTCACCGAAGGGCAGTTTCAAAAATGCCCCGGCTGCGGTGTCACCCATTTCATCCGGGACCTGGCAGAGAATCGGATGGTGTGCCCCAAGTGCGGCCACCATCTGAAAGTGTATTCCCTGCAGCGTTTACAGCAGCTCTTCGATGACGGCACGTTCGAGGAGATGGATGCCGACCTGCGCTCGCCGGATCCGCTCCGGTTCGTCGATCAGAAGCCGTACGCGGAGCGTCTCCGGGACACGTACGGCAAGACGGGGATCTGGGATGCCGTCCGCTGCGCCACGGGCCGGATGGGCGGACTGAACGTGGTCGTGGCGGCTCTCGACTACCGGTTCATCGGCGGCAGCATGGGTTCGGTGGTGGGCGAGAAGATCGCCCGGGCCATCGACCAGGCGTTGGAGCGCCGGGTGCCGCTGATTCTGGTGTCGGCCTCGGGCGGCGCCCGGATGATGGAGGGGATTCTGTCGCTGATGCAGATGGCCAAGATCAGCGCCGCGCTGGCCCGGCTGGATGAGGCGGGCCTGCCGTACGTGAGCATCCTCACCGATCCCACCACGGGCGGAGTCACCGCGTCGTTCGCCATGCTGGGCGACCTGAACATCGCCGAGCCCGGGGCGCTGATCGGCTTCGCCGGCCCCCGGGTCATCGAGCAGACCATCCGCCAGAAGCTGCCCACCGGCTTCCAGCGGTCGGAGTTCCTCCTCCAGCACGGCATGCTGGACCGGGTCGTGGATCGCCGGCAGCTGCGCGACTTCCTCATCAAGGTCCTGCGATTCCTGACATCCTGATGACCGAGACCGCCTGGCACAGCTACGCTGATTTCGCCGATTTCCTCGCCCACCTCGGCGGCGAGGTGACGCAGATGCGCTACGACCTGGCCGTGGCGGGTCGGGTCATCCCGCTCCTGTTCCCGGAACGGTTCGCGCCGGCGGTGGTGGTCGCGGGCACCAACGGCAAGGGGAGCGTCGCCTGGTGGCTCACCCAGGTGTTCCAGGCGGCGGGTTATCGGACGGGGCTCTACACCTCGCCCCACCTGTTGCATCTCACCGAGCGGATCCGACTGGACGGGAAGCCGGCGGACCCGGCTGTCGTCTTCCGCCACGCCTGCGCCGTCCGCGGGGTCGTCGATGGGTTGGGCGGCGCGCTGCCCCGCCGGCCGACGTACTATGAGTGGCTGACCTTTGTGGCGGCCAGCCTGTTCCGCGAGGCCCGGGCCGATGTCCATGTTCTCGAAGTGGGCCTGGGGGGCCGGTTCGACGCGGTCAACGCCGCCGAGCCGATGCTCTCGGTCATCACATCGGTGGGTCTGGATCATTGCCAGCTCCTCGGCGATTCCATCACGGCCATCGCCCGCGAGAAAATGGGCGTGCTGCGGCGTGCGGCCCCGGCCGTGCTGGGCCCGCAGGACGAATGGGCCGATGAGGTGATGGACGACCTGGTCGCCGGGTGCGGGGTGCTGGTGCCGGCCCGGACCGTCTACGAGGCGGAGTTCGCCGGGGAAAGCGATTGGAAATTGGGACTGGACGGAGCCTATCAGAGGTATAACGCCGCCACCGTCGTGACTTGCTGCCGGGTGCTGCGCGCATCAGGCTGGCGGCTGGACGAAGCGGCCATCCGCCGGGGGCTTGCCTGCGGCGGGTGGCCGGGCCGGATGGAGCGTCTGGCCGATGCGCCGTCCGTCGTGGCGGACGGCGCCCACAATGTGGCGGCGGTCCGGGAACTGGCCCGGGAGATCGACCGGCTCGATCCGCGGCCGGTGGTGGTGTTCGGTGCCATGCGCGACAAGGATCTGCGCGGCATGCTGGCGCTGCTCCGCCCGGCGGCGGCGGCCCTGGTGCTGACCCGTCCGCCGTCCCCCCGGGCCGCCGGCGCCGACGACTACGCCGCGCTGCTCGGCGATCCGGGCGTGCGCTTCCGGGAGGAACCCGGCGAGGCCCTGAGGGAGGCGCGGGCACTGGCCGGTCCCGACGGCCATGTGGTCGTGGCCGGTTCGCTGTACCTGGTGGCGGAGATCAAGCGGTGGCTGGCGGAGGAGGGGGCGGCATGAGCGAGACCGGGTTGGACGACCGGGGCATTCTCACCGTCAGCGAGCTGACCGCCCTCATCCGCGCCGCGCTGGAAGACACCTTCCCCGCGGTCTGGGTGCGGGGCGAAATCTCCAATTTCGCGATTCCGGCTTCGGGCCATTACTATTTCTCATTGAAGGATGCCGCCGCCCAACTGCGGGCGGTCTGCTTCCGCAGCTCACACCGCCGGGTGCCGTTCACGCCGCGCAACGGCATGGAGGTGATCGCCCGCGGCCGCATCTCCATGTATGAACCGCGCGGCGACCTCCAGCTCATTGTCGAGGAGATGGTGGACTACGGCTTGGGCAACCTCATGCGCGCCTTCGAGCAGCTCAAGGAGAAACTGGCCGCCGAGGGGCTGTTCGACGAGGCGCGCAAGCGCCGGTTGCCGCTGTTCCCGGCGCGGGTGGGCGTGGTGACGTCGGCCACCGGTGCGGCGGTGCGCGACATCCTGCATATCCTCCGGCGGCGGAACAGCGCCGTGCACGTCCTGTTGTATCCGGTCAAGGTGCAGGGGGATGGCGCGGCCGAGGAGATCGTCGAGGCGCTGCGCTGGTTCGATGCGCATCCCGAGACGGCGGATGTGCTCATCGTGGGGCGGGGCGGGGGCAGCCTCGAGGACTTGTGGGCGTTCAACACGGAGCCGGTGGCGCGGGCCATTGCCGCGTGCCGGGTGCCGGTGATCTCGGCCGTGGGGCATGAGGTGGATTTCACCATCGCCGATTTCGTCGCCGACCTGCGGGCGCCCACGCCGTCGGCGGCTGCCGAGCTGGTGGCCGCCGCAGCCGAACAGTTGCTGGATCGCGTGGCTGCCGCCCGGCATGCCATGACCGTGACGCTGCGGCAGGCCGTCGCCGAACGCCGCCACCGCCTGCGCGTCCTGCTCCTGAGCCGCGGCTTCACGGCAATGCCGCATCTGGTGGGCACGCGCATCCAGCGGGTGGATGAGCTGGCGCTGCAACTCCGGCTGCGGATCCGGGAGCGATTGGGCGGCGCCGAGTGGCGCCTGGCCGACGCAAGGCGCCGGCTGGGGGCGCGGAGCCCCGTCCAGCGGCTGCGCGAAGCCGCCCACCGGACCGTCCTGGCGGGCCGTGGCCTCGCGGCGCGCATGCGGGCCATTCTGGTGGCCGATCGCGGCCGGCTGGAAGTGGCGTGGCGACGCCTGGAGGCGGTGGGCCCCCGGTCGGTGCTGGCGCGGGGGTACGCCTTGTGCCTCGACGCCGGCGGCCGTCCCGTGCGAACGTGGCAACAGGCCCCGCCCGGCAGCCGCGTGGACGTGCTGCTGGGCGCCGGCCGGCTGGGGTGCGCCGTCGAAACGTCCCGGCCGGACACAACGGATCCCGATGACGGCGGCACACACGATTGAAACGACGCGGAGGTGGATCGCCCATGGCGCAGAAGCAATTCAAGGATTTCGAGTCGGCCCTGACCGCCCTGGAAGGAAAAGTCAAGGCGCTCGAGGAGGGGAACCTGCCCCTGGAGGAAGCGCTCAAGGTGTTTGAGGAAGGGATGGCACTGGCCGAGACCTGTTCGGCCAAGCTCCAGGAAGCGGAGCAGAAGGTCGAGGTCCTGCTCAAGGGCGCCGACGACAAGATGCGGCGGGAACCTTTCGGCGGCGAGGAAGCGGACACCGGCACGGACAAGCGCCGGGACGACGATGTGCCGTTCTGACACCGAGGTCGACGCACATGACCACCCTCTTTCAGGACCGATGGGACGGCACACGGCGCGAGGTGGACGCCTGGCTGGACCGCCTTCTGCCTCCGGCCGGTCAGCCGCCGGCCGTCATCCATGAAGCGATGCGCTACAGCGTGTTCGCCGGCGGCAAGCGGCTCCGCGCCGTGCTCGTTGCCGCCACGGCCGAGGCGCTGGGCTGCCGACACCCGGAACGGCACGTCCCGGGCTGCGCCGTGGAGCTCATCCACACGTACTCGCTCATCCACGACGACCTGCCGGCCATGGACGATGACGATTTTCGCCGCGGCAAGCCCACCAGCCACAAGGTGTATGGCGAGGCGTTGGCCATTCTGGCCGGCGACGCCCTGCTGACCCACGCGTTCGCGCTGCTGGCGCGCTATCCCCAGGGTCCGGAATATGCCGCCCTGCGCTCCCGGCTGGCGGAGGAGACGGCACTGGCGGCGGGCACGCCCCACGGGATGGTGGCCGGCCAGGTGCTGGACGTCGCCTCCAGCGCGGGCGCACCCGACGCGGAACGGCTCCGCGAAATCCACCGGCTGAAGACCGGCGCCATGATCCGCGGCGCCGTGCGCTGCGGGGCGCTCCTCGGTGAAGCCGGCGGGGACATTCTGGACGGGCTCACCGAGTATGGCGAGGCGCTGGGTCTGGCGTTCCAGATCACGGACGACCTGCTGGACGTCACAGCCACGCGCGAGGAACTGGGCAAGACGCCCGGTAAGGACGCGGCCCAGTCCAAGCTCACGTTTCCGGCCGTCCACGGCCTGGAGCGGAGCCGGGCGATGGCCCGCGAAACCGTGGACCGCGCCCTGGCGGTGCTGGCAGGAATCGGAACAGGCCTCGCCGACACCAGCTTCCTGCGGGATCTGGCGGTGTTCGTCCTGGAGCGGAAGCACTGAGCCGCCGGACGTGCTTTACCTCCGCCCCGGGAGTGTGGTTAGATATCCGTATCAACTGTTGCGAGGAGGTAGTCATGGCCATCGTCCTTCCCGAGCTGCCGTATCCGAAGAACGCCCTGGCGGATTTCATCAGCGAGCGGACGCTGGAATTCCATCACGGCAAGCACCATGCCGCCTACGTCACCAACGCCAACAAGCTGATCGCGGGGACCGACCTGGAGAGCTTGGACCTGGAGGCGATCATCCGCAAGGTCGCCGGCGACAGCAGCAAGGCGGGTGTTTTCAACAACGCCGCCCAGGTGTGGAACCACACCTTCTACTGGCACTGCATGAAGCCGGGCGGCGGCGGCCGGCCCACCGGTCCCATCGCAAAGAGAATCGATGCCGACCTCGGCGGTTACGAGAAGTTCGTCGAGGAGCTCAAGAACGCCGCCGCCACCCAGTTCGGCAGCGGCTGGGCCTGGCTGGTGCTGCGCGACGGCAAGCTGGCGGTAACCAAGACCGCCAACGCCGACACGCCGCTGGCGCACGGTTGCACCGCCTTGCTCACCGTAGACGTCTGGGAGCACGCCTATTACCTGGACTACCAGAACCGCCGGCCCGACTACGTGGCGGCGTTTATCGACCGGTTGATCAACTGGGACTTCGTGAATTCGAAACTCTGAGACGGACAGGCCCTGATTCCGCCCGGTCCGCGGAGCCGGCGGCCGACAATCCACGATCATGACGGGATTCCTCCCGGCCTGAACGGCATGGGGCGCCGGCCGGGAGGAGTCTTCGCCAATCATTCGCGAGCCGAAACCTCCCCCGTATTCAGGGCATCGTTGTCATCGGATAGCGGCTCTGCTAAGATGGGCGGGACTGCCTGACACGAGGTCAACCATGCCGCCGGTCATCCTGGACGGACAACGAATAGCCAACGAAATCATCGAGCGCATCAAGTCGCAGGTGCGGGAGCTTCGCGACCGGCGGGGTGTGACCCCCGCTCTGGCCACGGTGCTCGTGGGCGACGATCCGGCTTCACGGGTGTACGTGCGCAAGAAGGTCAAAACCTGCGAAGAGCTGGGCATGGAATCCCGGCACGTGCCGCTGCCCGCCGATAGCGGCGCCGACCGGGTTCGGGCAGCCATCCGCGAGCTCAACGAGGACGACACCGTCCACGGCATCCTCCTGCAGTTGCCCCTGCCGCCGGCCCTGGCCGGCGCGGCCGACGCGCTCACCGAGCTGATCCGGCCGGCCAAGGATGTGGACGGCTTCCACCCGGAGAACATGGGCCGGCTGCTCCTGGGTCGGCCCCGCTTCGTGCCCTGCACCCCCGCCGGCATCATGGTGCTGCTGGACCAGTCCGGCGTGGACCTGGCGGGCCGGACCGCGGTGGTGGTGGGACGAAGCAACATCGTGGGCAAGCCCATGGGCATTCTGCTTCTGCAGCGCCACG
The DNA here is from genome assembly GCA_029565065.1 of Acidobacteriota bacterium. Taxonomy (GTDB): domain Bacteria; phylum Acidobacteriota; class JAAYUB01; order JAAYUB01; family JAAYUB01; genus JAAYUB01. The sequence continues at coordinate 13,253 of JAKQOW010000182.1, forward strand.
CCACGGTGATCTTCTGCCATTCCAGAACCCGCGACCTGGAGGCGGTCTGCCGCCAGGCGGACGTGCTGATCGCCGCGGTGGGCAAACCCGGCATGATCACCGGCCGCCACGTGGCCGAGGGCGCCGTGGTCGTGGACGTCGGCATCAACGCGGTGGCCGACGCGGCCGAGCTGCGGCGGATCGTGGGCGACAGCCCCGAACATTGGCGGTCCTTCGAGAAGAAGGGCACGGCCCTGGTGGGTGACGTGGAATGGACCTCGGTGGCCCCGCGGGCTTCGGCCATCACGCCGGTGCCGGGCGGGGTGGGCCCGCTGACCATCGCCCTGCTGATGGACAACACGCTCCGGGCGTGTCGAGATCAACTGGAGAGGACATCACCCGAATGAAACGCGCGATCGTATGGGTCGTTTGCCTGCTCATGGCCGCCGCCGCGACGGCCACGGAGATCAAGGTGGGCCAGGCGCCCAACTTCATCCGCCTCACCTCCGACGGCGAACACGCGGTGGTGACCAACTTCGGTTCCGACGAGATCTCTCTGATCAGCCTGAAATCCATGCGGCAGATCCGGAAGGTGCCCGGAGGCTACGGGCCGCTGGGCATAGCCGTCGAACCGGCGGGGCGGCGGGTGTACGTCACGAACATGGAGTCGGGGCTGGTCAAGGCGTTCACGCTGCCCATGCTGGAGCTCGAGGACACGTTCAAAGTGGGGCATGTCCCCACCGATCTGTGCCTGACCCCGGACGGTTACCACCTTCTGGTGGCCAACTACGGCAAGGGAAAGTGGGGGCGCCTGGACATATTCGACCTGCAGAAGCAGCGCGTGATCGAATCGGTCAAGGTGGGGGTGCGGCCCCAGGCGCTGGCGGTCAATCCGGCGGGAGACTCGGTGTATGTGGCCAACAGCGCCGAGAGCACGGTGTCGGTGGTCTCGCTGGACGTGAACAAGGTGATCGACACCCTGAAGGTGGGCGACGGACCCAACGGGCTGGCGATCAGCCGGAACGGCCGCAAGCTCTACATCACCCACTCGCGATCCAACGATCTGTGGGTGTGGGATCTGCGCCGCGGACAGGTGCTCCACAAGGTGCCCATGCCCGAGGGGCCGTTCCGCTTCAGCCTGTCGCCCGACGAGAAATGGGTGGCGGTGGCCTGCTACCGCGCCGGCGAGGTGGCGGTGCTCGATGCCGACATCGCCGGCGAGCCGTCCATCCGGCGGATTCCCGTCCGCAAGAATCCCGTGGATGCGGTGTTCACCGCCGATGCCAGCCGGATCCTGGTCACCTGTGAAGGGGAAGAGAAGGTGCTGGTGATGCCGGCGCCCGTCGCCGCCCCGAAGCCCGCGGGAGGCGACCAGCCGTGACCGAGCGCGAACGGCTCACCCGGGACGAGTATTTCATGGCGCTGGCCAAGATCGCCGGGGCGCGGTCCATTTGCGTGCGCCATCAGATCGGCACCGTCATCGTCCGCGACGGGCACATCATCTCCACCGGTTATAACGGGCCGCCCAAGGGCTTCACCCACCAGTATTGCCACCCGTGTATCAAGGATACCGAGCGCATCGACAGCAACCAGGGGCACTCCCTCTGCCCGGCCACCCATTCCGAGGCCAACGCCATCGTGCAAGCCGCCTACCAGGGCATCTCCACGAAAGGAGCGGTCATGTACACCACCCTCTTTCCGTGCGACCTCTGCCAACGCCTCATCATCAACGCCGGCATCGTGGAAGTCGTGTACCTCTACCCCTATCCCGCCATGCGGAACATGCTGGCGGACGTGGGCATCCGGGTGCGTCAGACTGCTCCACCCGAGATCGACAACTTCGATGAACTCGGGCGCTGATCGCATCGGCCTCAACACATCATTCTTGTGATTATAATATAATTATTATTATATATACGTTATTTAGATAACTATTTCTTGTTGTCACATTAAGTATTTAGTTTTTATTTCCGTAGAAATAATATTAATCATCGAGTCTGAATTGTTCATGTATTTCTGGAATATTTTCGGATCTTATTGAATTAAAAATGGATAAACCCGATCTCGTCAAAGCCGTGCTGCTGGGGACTGTGGTGCTCGCGGCGGTTCAGGTCGGGATCGCCTTCGGAGTGCGCGGACCGTCTTTGACGGACGAACTGGCTGGTTTGCCGGGGCCGCTCGACACCCTGGCGCTGGCCGCTTTGCTGGGGCTGCTCACGGCCGGCACAGGTGCCCTCCTTTACGAGCAGTGGCCGTGGCTCCGCGAGCGCCTGGATGCGGAGATCTTCCTGGCGGTGGCGGCGGTGCCGCCGATGCCGTGGCTGTTTGTGGCGGTGGTGGGATCGGCGGCTGAAGAGGTGCTATTCCGCGCCGCGCTGCAGCCGTTGATCGGCATCCTTCCGGCTACGGCGCTGTTCGCCTTCCTGCACTTTTTGATGCAACGGCGGCTGGCCGCCTACGGTGTCATGGCATTCGTGATGGGGCTGGTGCTGGCGTCGGTGTACGCCTGGACCGGATCACTCGGTGCGGCGATGGCCTTGCACATCATGCACAATCTGGGGGTATCGGTCTGGGTCCGGCGCAGCGGCCGCTTCCCGCCCGCCGCTCAGGGCACGAAGATGGACAAAAGATCCAGCAGCATCGAGTAGCCCACCTCCTGACGGCCCGAGCCCGGGCCTTCCAGGTAAATGTCGCCGACGGTCTCCGACTTGAACTGGATCGCGTTCTGTGTTTCCGCCACATGATAGAACGGATCGTGCGCGTCGATCTTGTTCGGCCCGACCTGGCCGTGCCACGATCCGTCCTCCTCCCGCACGGCATGAGCGATCATACGGTAGCGCATGTTCTTTTCCCGGGCGGACTGGACGTCCCGCACGGTGATGTTCGTGATCCCTTCCCGGATGAACCGGTCCAGCGGCTGCTGGCGATCGCTCAGCACGTTGAGCAGAATCACCAGCTTGGCCATGGTGTCGTGCCCCTCCAGGTCGAGGGCGACGTCGGCTTCGGAGTAGCCGTTTTCAATGGCTTCCTGGACCGCAGCCTCGCCCGGCTTGTCCTTCTCCATCTGGGCCAGAACGAAGTTGGTGGTCACGTTGAGCAGGCCCCGGATCTCCAGCACCTCGTCGGCACGATAGGCATTGCGCAGGAGGGGCACCAGCGGCGTGCCGTTCATCACCGAAGCGCCGAACAGGTAGCGCACGCCGTTGGTCTTGGCCAGGTCGCGCAGCTCCTGGTAGTTGAGTGCCGCCGGCCCCTTGTTGCTGGACACCACATGCTTGCGCAGCCCCAGCGCCTGGCGGATATAGCCGGAGGCGGGCTCGCCGGTCTGCAGGTTGGAGTGGGTGCACTCGAGCACCACGTCGGCCTGGCTCAGTTCCAGGCACGCCAGCGGGTCCAGCCCCTTGACGCAGGCCTGGTCCGACGTCTGGTAGTCGAGGAGCCCGCGGCCGTCCTCGAGAATGGGCAGAATCTCGCTGATCTTCAGGCCCGCCGAGGCGGTGACGGAGCCGTGGGAGCGGTCGCACACCGAGACCAACTGGAAGGTGATGCCGTGCCGGCCGGCCAGCTGCTCCCGCTTCTTCCGCAGGACCGCCAGAAAGCCCTGGCCCACGTTGCCCGCTCCGATGAGCGCGATCTTGACATCCATTGGCATCACCTCGTCAGACGTTCCGGCTCCGGACATTATACACCGTGTCCCGCTCCACGGGTACCCGGCCGGCCTGCCGGATCAAATGCACCAGTTCGGACCGGGTCATGCCCTGGGCGGTTCGGGCGCCCGCGCTGTGGGTGATCCGCTCCTCGATCACGGTGCCGTCGATGTCGTCCACGCCGAACGAAAGCGACACCTGGGCGACCTTGGGCCCCACCATGATCCAGAACGCCTTGATGTGGGGGAAGTTGTCCAGCATGAGCCGCGCCACGGCCAGATTCTTCAGGTCGTCGTAACCGGTGGTGCCGGCGCCCTGTTCCACGCGGGTGTTCTCGGGGTGAAAGGCCAGGGGGATGAACGCCAGAAAGCCGCCGGTCCGGTCCTGCAGGTCGCGCAGCTGGATGAGGTGCTCCACGCGCTCCTCGGCCGATTCCACGTGGCCGTACAGCATGGTGGCGTTGGAGCGCAGGCCCATCTCGTGGGCGGTCCGGTGCACCGCGAACCAGTCCTCCGCCCCCATCTTGTGCCGGAAGGCGCGGGCGTGGACGCGATCGTCGAAGATCTCCGCTCCGCCCCCCGGCAGGGAGCCCAGCCCGGCCTCCACCAGCCGCTCCAGCACCGCCCGCACAGTCAGCCGGCTCAGCCGGGCGATGTGCGCGATCTCCACGGCCGTGAAC
>JAKQOW010000156.1 GCA_029565065.1 Acidobacteriota bacterium
CGCCCGGGCAGTCAGCCCGCCTGCGGCAGCCACCGCGTCCGCAAGCTTCGCCCCACGAGGAAGCCTATACGCCCCGGGCCGGGCGACCTCCCCAAGCACCACTACCTGCCCGGCGAGCTCCGGCACATACACCGTGTCGCCGTCCGCGAGCTCAAGGCCGACCGCCCCGCCCGCGAGGACCGCATCTACATCTATCTCGAAGGCACGTGCAGCGCCTGCCGCGCCATCGCTCCCACCGTCTCGCCTAGTCACTACAACCCTTGTCCCGTCCCCGGCAGCGACGACCCCGCCCGCCGCGGTGATGGCCTCAGCGACATCTGCTCCTCGCTTCAGCTCGTAGGCCCCCGCGCGCTGCACATGCCCGGCCACCTGCACCCGTATCCCGGCGGAGGGCACCACGATCACCTGCCCCGCCGCGACAGGCGGATTGGCCTTGATGTTGCCCTCATACACCAGCGATTGATCTGCGACCGCCAGGCTCAAGCCGGTCGGGTCGCCCGGCTGGCCGTCAGCGCCGGTATCAGCGCCCAGCGCGGCCTTCCCGCCCTGGCCCTCATATACCTTCACCCGGCCAAGGTCCGCCTTGCCGGTGGGGCCGCCCGCAGCAGCCAAAAGGTCCATCAAAGTCGTGCCCCGCCCCGCGGGGTACACACCGGGCCTTGCCACTTCGCCCATGATCGCGACCTGCTCCCGGGCCTCCGGTACGAACAGGGCATCCCCATCCGCAAGCAGCGCATTGGCGTCAAGGCCGGGATCGCGCAGCAACGCTTCGGCATCCAGAGTCGCCGAACCAGGCTCGGATCCCCTATGGCTGTGCACCACTGCTCCCGCGTCGGCGCCGGAGGCCACGCCCCCTGCCGCCGCCAGGGCGTCCACAATACGTGCCCCTGAAAGCAGCTCGTACGTTCCTGGACGGGCCACTCGCCCCACCACGCTCACGTAGATCGCGCGCGAGCCCACAACAATCATGTCGCCGGGGGAAAGCTCCGGGTTGTCCTGTGCGCTGCCGGCAAAGAGCGCCCGCCCCTCGCCGATGGCGCGCTTACCTGCCTGGTCGGGCTTTCCTGCGGCGTAGACCGTCACACTGTCCAAGGAAGCCCTGGCCGTGGCGCCTCCCGCCGCCGCTATGGCGTCGAGAAGCTTGGCACCGCGCTGGAGCTGGTACGCCCCCGGGCTTGCCACCTCGCCCATAACCAGCACCCGGTGGTCAAGAGCAGGGATGAATATGGAGTCGCCGTCCTGCGCAGCGGGGGCCGCCCCCTGCGCGCCGCCGGCAAAGAATGATTCAACGTCCATCTCGCTTACCGATACGCCCTGCCCGTCTGGCCGGGTGAGCACCGCATGCCGCCCATCGGCATCGGGCTTCAGGCCGCCTGCAGCAGCTACGGCCTCAGCCAGTGTGGCGCCGTGCATCAGGTCCACAGGGCCGGGACGAACCACCGACCCGGTGACATGTATCTTGACGGCGCCGGACGGCACGACTATGAGCTGCCCCGCACGGGCCTCGGGGTTCGCTTTGATATCTCCTTCGAAGAGCAGCCTGTCGGAGGCAATGGCGAATGTGGACGCGCCCTGGACGTCGGACCCCTGGTAGACCCGGACGCGGCCCAGATCAGCCCTCGCGGTCGGGCCTCCGGCGGCGGCGATCACATCGAGAATGGTGGCGCCGCGCTGCAAGGGGTACACCCCGGGCCTCGCCACCTCGCCCACTACGGACACGTAGTCCTCAGGCCCCTCGGCCACAAGGAGCACGTCTCCCGGCTCCAGCGCAATGTTCGCATCAGACTCGGGAGCGTCGATCAAGCTGCCCAGGCCGGCCTCCGCGCTGCCCGCAACTCCATCGCGCACGCCGTTCCACACTACTGCGGCTTTGCGCGCATCGCCCCGGACTCCGCCCGCGGCAGCTATGGCATCGAGCACAGTCATCCTGCTTCCCGCGCCGCCCATAGCCGGGTAAGAACCAGGCCGCTCCACATCCCCCATCACCAGCACCTGGCGGTATGCGCGGGGGACGTATATGACGGCTCCGCTTTGCAGCATGACGTCGGCGGCAGGA
>JAKQOW010000001.1 GCA_029565065.1 Acidobacteriota bacterium
AGCACGAGAGCGCATGCTGAGTGCACGCCCAGTCGATGCGCTGCCAGCGCTGCCCGCAGGCCGGGCAGGTCACGTACTCGTAGCGGGGATCCGGATTCTGGGTCGGGTCCGGATCCGGTCTCGTCGCGGGGGCGAGTGATCTCTCACTCATGGTGTGTCCTCCGGGGCGCGTGTCACCCTGCGCCCCTGGTAGGATCAGTCGGACGGAGAGGGCCGAGCGCCGGTGACTGCGCCCGGCCCCCCGTTACGCCCAGCCGCACGGGCTGAGGCGTGATCGCGCCCCCGAGGGGTCTCTGGCAGGGGATGACCCTCGGGCTCTGTAACTGGCCCCACCATCCAGCGGCGATGCGCATGCAGCCGTCAAGTCTTTTTTTGCATTTCTTTCCGCTCGCGGCGGTAGGACATCAGGCTTCGCCCAAGGCGCCAATGGCGCCCCCGGAGCCGCAGCCGTAAGCCCGTCCCCCGCTAGCACTTGCAGACTTTCTGCGCCTACTGCAAAATAAATGTGGACACGATACGCTGTCTTGCCGCATACTTTTCGTGTCGGCGCCGATGGGGGCGCCGCAAGACCAGGGGGAAGACGATGACCAGATGGACGATCGAGAGCAAGGGTGGGATCGAGTATGGCGTGTACGAGGGTGCGACCGAGGCGGAGGCTATCGCTGCGATGATCGCGGACGGCGGATCGAGTGGAGACGCGGACCCCACGGCGGATGACCTGATCGTGAGCGAGATCAAGATCAAGATCGAGCCCAAGCCGAACCCGTTGGAGATCGAGATCCCGATCACCGATGAGCAGATCGACGAGCTGCGGACCGAGGCGGCGGAGGCGGGGGATGTCCCGATGGTGGCGATCTGCGACGTCGCGCTCGATGAGATCCGCGACGAGTACCCCGGCGCAGCGGAATGGCAGGCGCAGGACATGCGGCGCGCGCTGTCGATGGATCGCGAGGCTGCCCGCCTGGAGTGCGCCCGCGTGATCGCAGAGGCGCGGGCTCAGGAGGATGAGTGACCGCGCCCAAGCGCCTCGTCGGGCGCCCCCCCCTGCCGGTGGATCAGCGGGAGCGCCGGGGCAGGCAGGTGAGGATCACGATCTACTGCGCGCCGGAGCTGCTGGCCGCGATCGACGCGGCAGCAGAGGCGGACCGGCGGTCACGCTCGGACTGGTGCGAGCTGGCGCTGGAGCGCGCGCTCGCCGGGCGGCCGGCGCCGACGGCAGGTGTCCGGGCGGGTACTAGCTGAGCGCGATCGCCAGGGACGAGGGAGGGCCGGAGCCGGGCCGCTAGCGAGCGCGGGAGAGCGGATCCACCACGTCGCCGCGGCCGGCCCCGGCTTGAGAGTCGCCCCCGTTTACTTGATGCGTCCAAACGCCTGATCCCCTGGATTCAGCCAGCGTAGGATCATGGGCAGCAGCCCACCGACCAGCGCCGCATACAGCAGCGCGCCCCACTCGTCCTTGGTCTCCGGGAGCTTCCCCGAGTTCTGCAGCTGCAGGAGCACGATGGCGAGCATGGCCCCGAACGCCGCCCGCGCCCAGCTACCGGCTGGTCCTCCCCGAAGCTCATATTTGCCCCCGGTCCGTAGCGGCCTTCGAGCCGCGGTTTTTCGTCTGTCATATCGACCCTCCTATTGTGAACAGTTGTTCCCCTCGTCCTCCTCCGCTACCTCTTGGCCCACGTCGGCGCACCAGCTCACCACGTGCTGCCCGGGCGGGGGCCTCGGGTCAATCGGCACCCAGCTGGTCCAGCGGCTCGTGCCTGGCGGGATCCCCGCGACCATTGCCCGGCCGGCTTCGGCGCCGTCCACGTAGACGGCGGTCATCGACGGCGCGGCCGGATCGACGCCAGTATTGCCCACCTCGACGCGCACCTCGGCCGGCAGCCCGCAGACCGTCCAGCCGCTGTACTCAGCGCCCAGGACGACCAGGTCAGGGCACGCCGGGACCTGGATCGTGTCGGGCGCGACGGAGTACCGCCCCTCCGGCAGGGCCAGCGTGAGCCCGTCCTCTCCCGCGATTCCCCGGGCTGCTTCCTCGCCGGTTCCCAGGTCAGTAGCTGCGTAGGTGCCCGGGACGAGATCGTAGATGGTCAGGGTCAGAGCCACGCACCACAGCAGGACGATCACTTCGCGCCCCGCCCGAACGCGGCGTCACCGGGATTCAGGTAGCGGAGGATCATCGGCAGGAGCCCGCCGACGACCGCGGCGAACAACATCCCCTGCGCCTCGTCCCAGGTCTGCGGGAACGCCCCCTTGTCCTGTAGCTGCACGAGCACGACAGCCAGGATCGCGCCGAGGCCTGCGCGTCCCCAGGACGCGAGTATGGCCTTGACCTCCTCGCCCTTGCTCTTGAACACCGGCGGAAGCGGCGGAACTGCCACCGGCTGGTCCTTGTCGAACGACAGATCCGGTTTCTTGTTCATTGGACACCTCCTATGAGTAGGCTCTGTTCAACCATCCGGCCTCGAACACCCTCTGCCCCGGTCACGAGGCCGGCCAGGTCACTCAGAAGTTTCACGTCACACCTCCATGGTCTCACCGCGCAGGAGCGCGGCATCCTCGATCGCCCGGCGTCCGACCTGCCGAGCCCACTTGCTGTCTAGCGCCTCGGCCGCGGCCGCGGCGAAATCCTCCCGCGCGAGCGCGTCGAGCATCCCGTGGAACGCCTGGAGCCCGGCCCGACCGAGGTTGAAGGCCATGTCGATCAGGGCGAGCTGGGCGCCGGCGGGGAGCCTGTCGAAGGTGGGGCAGACGGCTCGGGCAGACTCCACCGCATCCGCGAGGTCCCGGGCCAGGAGGGCGTCGATCTGCTGGTCGGTGAGATCCTGGCGGCCGGCTCGCACAGCGTCGTAATCGGCCCCCACGCGGGACAGCGCTTGCCGGGCGCCAGGCCGGTCGAGGTTGAAGCCGTCTCCCACCGTCGGGTGTCCCTCGCTGTCCAGGTACACGCGCCGGCGCCGCCCCTCGTGCCTTTTCACGAGCTTCGCCGCACTGAAAATTATGTCCGGGTCCATGTCCTACCCCCTGTCCTTGATCACCTGGTCGATCTTGGCCTCCACTCGGCGGAGCCATTCGACGAGCTCGCCCCTCTGCTCC
>JAKQOW010000004.1 GCA_029565065.1 Acidobacteriota bacterium
AATCGATGGGTGGGTTTGAAACCGAGCAGCGTATGGGCATGGTCGGCGATTCCCCCGATCGCCAAGGCAACCGCCCCGTGGTTGCGGCAGATGCCGCCCATGTACGCCCACATGGCCTCGCGCCAATCGTCGGCGATCCACGGCTGCCGGCCGCGGGTGGAAAACACCAGATGAGCCTAGAGACTGAAATAGGTGTTGGGCATGGCTCCCTCCCGAATGATGGATTCATCTATACAAACGGGCGGGATGGATTTTTTTCGATGATTCGATCCGAATTTCTCCGCGCCCCTGTCAGGGGCGCGCCGTGTTTTAAAATTCCGCTGTCCAGGCGCTGCCCCGCGTTCGCGGGGCTGCGCCTGGCTATTCTCTTTGCAACTGGAAGGACTTGCCCGAGACCCGGCATCACGGCACGGAACTGGAGCGAACGATCATGCCCCTTTGGTTCCGGCTCCGCCGGGTTGGGATTACGATCACGATCACGATTGCGAGCACGATTACGAGCACGAGCACGATTACGAATTACGAACAGAGATCAGGCTATTCACCGATTCACCGATTCACCCATTCACCGATTCACCCAAACAAAAACAGGGCCCCCGAAGGGGCCCTGCGACAGACGAGACGCGAACGTCAGACCAGAGAATCAGTTGCTCACAACCCGCTAGAACTCGAACCGGAGCGAGAAGCGCATGTTGAACGGCCGCTGGAAGGCGGTGAGCGGGGTGTTCGGATTGTTGGCCGAGCCGGGCGACAGGTAGTCGGGATTCAGCACGCCCGGGGCGTCCTCATTGTCCTCGTTCACAGCGATCACCCGCTTGAAGTTGGCCACGTTGAACATGTCGAGGGACAGGCGCAGCTTGTAGTTGTCGCCGAAGCTGATGGGATAGCCGACGTGAACATCGATGGCGTTGATCCATTCGGTGCGCCCTTCGGAGCCGCGGGGCGTGATGGGGATTTCGCCGGCGTTCTCGTAGGCCGGGTGGGCGTTGAGCCGGTTGATGGGCGCGCCGCTGGTGGAGCGGAACCCCAAGCCCATGGTGAGCTGGTTGGAGAAGGTGTACGAGCCGTTGAAGTTCAGGATGTGGCGCCGATCGGTGTTCAGGTAGCCGGGCACGTAGAGGTAGCCATCGTACTCGTCGCTCCGGAAGTCGTAGAGCGAGGTGATGTTGGCGTCGTCCTGCCCGTTGTCGTTCCGGAACAGGCCCTCGTAGTTGCCCCACAGCTTGGAAAGACGGTAGTTAGCCAGGAACTGGAAGCCCTGCGAGAAGCGCTTCTCCAGGGTCAGCTCCAGAGCGGTGTAGGACCGCTTCGGGTCGGCGAAGCCGTCGCCGATGCCGTCGGAGCCCACCTCGCCGGTGTCGTTGATCACGTAGTCGCTGGTGTAGCTGGGATTGGCAATGACGTAGGTGTAGTTGGTGTCATCCTCGAGGTACTGGCCGATGGTCAGGGTGCCGGTGTCCTCGAGCATCCGGCCCACCTCGCGCCAGATGTAGCGCATGCCGAGGCTCAGGGTCGGGTCGAGCTGGTGGTCGAAGCCCAGCACGAATTCGTTCTGATACATGGTCTTCGTGTCGGGCACGATGTAGGTCGGGTTGGCGCCGGTGCGGGTGATGGCCGGGTCACCCGGGAGCTGGTCGTTGACGACCTCGTCCGCCATGGGCCGGCCGTCGGCGTCGTAGGCGATGCTCCACCAGGCGTTGGTCACGCCGATCTCGGAACTCAAGGCACGCACGGCCATGTCGTTGGGGATCTTCTGATAGAAGCGGCCCCAGTTACCGTACACCTTGGTCTTGCCGTCGCCGAACACGTCGTAGATCAGGCCGATGCGCGGCGCCCAGTTGCCGGTGAACTCGTAGACGATGGCATCGTCACCGCCGCCGCCCATCTGCTGGTAGTCGTAGCGGAGGCCCGCCTTGAGGGTGATCCGGTCGGTGACCTTCCAGGCATCCTGGAAGTAGAAGGAGTGGTAGGTGGTGTCGGTGGCCAGGTTCGGATCGTTGAAGTTGCCGCGGTACTGCTGGAGCAGCGCATCGGCGTCGGTGATGACCCCGTCGCCGTTCCAGTCGTAATTCTCACCGGTGTCCGGGTCGGGATAGTAGCGGTAGCGGAAGAAGCCGCCGTACGTCTCACCGAACGGATTGGTCAGCATGGGCCCGGTGTAGCGGCGGACGGCCGTGTAGGTCACGTCCTCGTACATGTAGCCGAAGTCCAAGGTGTGGTCGCCGCCGGCGCTGAAGTTGAAGGTGGTCTTCAGGTTGAACTGCCAGTTCTCGCCGTTGTTGTTCTCGAAGAAGCCGATGCCGCCCATGAGCTGCCGGCTCGGGAAGTGGACGTAGTCCCAGTACCCGATCCGGTCCACGTGGGTGATCTGTTCCTCGAACCGGTTGTAGGCGCGGCCCAACGAGGCGGTCAGGAACCAGCGGTTGGTGAGCACGCCGTTGTAGCGGCCGATGAAATTGAACGAACCGTAGTCCAGCTCGCTGTAGTTGTCGTCCCCTTCGGCGGTCATGTTCCGGTTGGGGCCGCCGTCACGCCGCGACGGGTCGGCGAACATCGAGAACTCGATGTTGTGGTTGCTGGAGGGGACGAAGTTGGCCTTGGTCGACCAGCTGTAGATGGTGTCCTTCCGTTCGAAGAAGCCCTCGCCGGGATTCAGCCACTGGCCCGTGCCCGCCGGGGCCATGCTCAGATGGCTGTTCCACTGGGGATTGAAGCCGGCATAGAAGAAGAATTTGTCCTTCCACAGGTAACCGCTCAGGTCGGCGCTCATGTCGAAGCTCTCGGTGCGGATGAACTCGGTGCTCTTTTCCTGGCGGTAGATGTTGGGTTCTTTCCGGCGGGCCTCCCAGCCGGCGGGCTGGCCGTAGAAATAGACACCGCCGTGGAACTCGTTGGTGCCGCTCTTGGTGACGACGTTGATTACGCCGCCGGTACTCTGGCCGTATTCGGCCTCGAAGCCGCCCTGCTTGACCTGGACTTCCTTCACAAAATCGAAGGTCACGCCGGAGCCGAGCGACCCGTACACGCTGGAATAGGAGCCCACCGAGCCGTAGCCGGTGTTGGTGATGTTCACGCCGTCCACGATGTAGTTGTTCTCCAGGCCGGAGGAACCGCCGATGGACGGGTTGTAGGAGCCGAGCGACCCGCTGTCGCTCACACCGGGGGCCATGCTGAACAGGGCGGTGAAGTTACGCTGCATCGGAATGTTCAGGTAGAGGTTTTCGGAGAGGTTGGCGCCGATGGTGGTGGTGGTGGTGTCCACCAGCGGGGCTTCACCGGTGACGGTGATGACCTGGTTGATCTCGCCCGGCACCATGACCACGTGGATCGTGGTGGTCTGGCCGAGGCGGACGGTGATGTCCTTCTGCTCGAAGGTCTTGAAGCTCTCGAGTTCCGCCTTCAGGGTGTAGAGGCCCGGGGTCAGGAAGGGGAACGAGTAGTCGCCGCTGTCTCCCGAGACGGCGGTCTTGGTGCCGGTGGCCGAAGCCAGACTCACGGTGACACCGGGAATGACGCCGCCGGTGGAGTCCTTGATGGTGCCTTCGATCCGGCCGGTGGTCTGCACCGCCTGGCCGACGGCCACGGCGGCGAGCACCACCCCGAGCAGGAGGCAGAGAAACACTCGGGACAGGTTGAGACGCATTGGCAACCTCCATGTGAAAGTTTGAATAGATATGAAGCTGGGTGATTGCGCGGCGAACCCGGCGGCATACCGGGCACCGCCAAGGATCGAAGAAAAGGGTCTTTCCCCAGACTGCAGCGCCTTTTCCCGACCGCGGACATTCAATTTAATGAACGGCCACAGCATGCTTCCCCCAGCAACAGGCGCATCCATCGGATCTTGAGCAAAGTCCGGGATGCTACCCCCACTATGACGTGGGAGGCAACCTTTCTGAAAGCTGTTTGGGATCGGAAGTCGCGCGCCGGTGATGAGCGGGACCGATTCGGCGGCGAACCGCCCGGCGGGTCCGCAGCGGTTGGAGACTGTCGCCGGCAGAAATTCGTCGAGGCAAATAACTACCATCAATTCTCGCAATCGGGGTGCCAGAACGAACTCTCGCCTTTAACTTATTGATTCAAGAATCACTACAATCCACCATCTGACGGAGTTGTAAACGGGCAGCCACCGGCCGATCCAAAATTCTGCGCCCCGGTACATATTTTTGGATGCCTTTGGCCGCCATGAATCGGCGCTCGTCGAAACGGCTGTCCAGCGGGCGTTTCCGGGGTGCGGTCGAACCCGGCCGGCGCCCGCTCCGTATACTGCCGGAGACTCGACATCCTGTCGGTCACCGGAAGACTCTCCCAACACGAGGTACTCGCATGCGCCTGACCGCCCTGTTCGTTTTGCTGACGGCGCTCGCCGCCGTCCCCTCCGCCCAGTCCGCGCCGCCGCCGGCTCCGGCCGCCCCCGTCCCGGGACCGGCGGCGTTCCTCCAGGTGTTCAAGGAGCGCCGATCCGTCCGCAACTTCCGACCGGACGCCGTCCCCCGGGAGCACCTCCTCCAGATCCTGGACATCGCCCGCACGGCCCCCACATCGGGCAACCAGCAGCCGTGGAAGTTCCTGGTCATCCAGGACCGGTCCCGCCTCGACGCCCTGGCGGCGGCCACGGTCGAGGCCTACGCCGCCCTCTACCAGGAGTCCAAGAAACCCACCGAACCGGAACTCGCCGCATTCCGGGACAAGTATCGGCAGGTATGCGCCCGCTACCTCTCGGCGCCCGTCTTCATTGTCGTACTGACCGACTCGAAGTCGAAATACCCGGATTACAACAAGTGGGACGGCCCCATGGCCGCCGGCTATCTCATGGTCGCCGCGCGGGCACTGGGCTACGGAACCGTGTTCTGCACCGATTCGTTCCCGTTCGACGTCGTCAAACGCGTCTTCGACATTCCGGACCGCTACGAGGTGGTCTGTACCACCCCGCTGGGCGTGCCCGTGGAATGGCCCGCCGCGCCACCCAAGAAAGCGCTGGAAGATTTCGTCGCCTGGGAGCGGCTGGCCGAGTGAGCTCCCGCACCCGGCTGACTCCATCCGTGGGGATCGCCGCCGCTGAGACCGTCGCGCCGCCTGCCGACGCTTTGCTATAATGCGGTCCGGCGGACTCACGGCGACAGGCCGACCCGTACTTTCACCGGCCGGATCGTGAACGCTGACCGGTCCGGAGGAGACCAATGACCGAATTTTCCCCGCCCCCGGTTGCCGGATGTTGCCGAGCGGCTGTCGTCCAGCACCCGCCGGTATTCCTGAACCTGGAGGCCAGCCTTGGGCGGGCCCTGGAACTCATCGGCGAGGCCGCCGCCGGCGGCGCCGCCCTCATCGTGTTCCCCGAAACATGGCTCCCCGGCTATCCCGTCTGGATCGACTCGGCGCCCGGCGCCGCCATCTGGGGCCAGCCGGCGGCCCATGCCCTTTACCACACCCTGGCGGAGAATGCCGTCACCGTGCCCGGCCCGCATATGGCCCGGTTGCAGGAGGCGGCTCGCGCCCGCGGCGTCCACGTGGTCATGGGCGCCCACGAGCGCCGCGGCGGCACCCTGTACAACACCATCCTGTTCATCGACCCGGCCGGCGGTTGCCGGGTGCACCGGAAGCTGACCCCCACCTACACCGAGCGTTTGCTGTGGGGCCAGGGCGACGGCAGCACCCTGGCGGTGGGCCCGGGGCCCATCGGGCCGCTGGGCGGACTCATCTGCTGGGAGCACTGGCTGCCGCTGGCACGCGCCGCCATGCACGCCCTGGGCGAGACGATCCACGTGGCCCAGTGGCCGTCGGTGCGGGAACTGCACCAGCTCGCCAGCCGCCACTACGCCTTCGAGGGGCAGTGCTTCGTCCTGGCCGCCGGCACGGTGCTCACGCGCGGTGACGTGATTGAGGGTTACCGGTCGCTCGGCACCACGGACCCCGGCGCCCTGGCCCTGCTCGAATCCATCGAAGGGGACGCCGCCACGGTGCTGCAGCCGGGCGGGAGCACGGTGATCGCCCCGGATGCGTCGTACCTCGCCGGTCCGCTGGTCGACGAGCCGGGCATCCTGTACGCCGACCTCGACGCGGCGCGGATCGTCCGCGGGCACTTGCTCCTGGACACCGACGGTCACTACAGCCGCCCCGACGTATTCCGCCTCCACGTGGACACCCGACCGCGGGCCAATGTCACCTTCGGCGGCGACGATCCGTCCGTTTCCTGAGACCGACGGCCGGTCCGCCGCCGCCATGCCCCGTCCGGCATCCGCCGGCTGGATCCCGCCTTCCGGTGATCCGGCGCAGGCGCCCGACGGTCGTGTGTCTGGAATCACAATCCCCGCGCCCCATCTCAGGCTATAATGCATCGACCTGAATCGACTCCATCGTTGACGTCTTCACGACGCGGAGGCCGGCATGACGGAACCCGTTTGGCACCTGGCGCGACAGGGGCAGCAGTTCGGCCCTTACACCTGGCCGCAGATTCAACTCATGGCCCGCGAGGGGCATATCCAGCCCGGCGATCTGCTGTGGGGGCCGTCGCTGTCGCAGTGGACGCCGGCGGGGCGGATCCAGGGGCTGGCACTGCCGCCGCCGGCCGCACCCCCGTCGCCGCGTCCGGCGGTAGGGGCTCCGGTTCCGCCACCGGCGGCGCCTGCATACCCGCCTCCGGCTCCTCCACCCGCGCCCGTGCCGCCACGGACACCGCCTCCGGTTGCGCCGGCGCCGGCACCCCCCGCGGCCGGCTTTGCGCCCTCGCCGGCGGCGCCCAAGCGCTCCGGCCGCTCCTGCCTGGTCATCGGCATTATCCTGCTGGCACTGGTGCTCCTGGCCGGCGGCGTCGCGGCCCTCCTCTGGTGGGCGCCGTGGCAGGATGCTTCCGGAGGCGCCGGCGGAACCGGCGGCGGCGACACCTGGACGGAGCCGGCGGCCGCCGAATTCCCGACGACGCCTGTCGTGCCGGGCGAGACCGAGCCGGAGAGCTCCGGTTCCGTGGAACTCGGCTCCGGCCGCACCGGCGTGGCGCTGGGCGACGGCACCGGCGTCGACTTTCCTGCCCTGCCCGACGGGGACAGCCTCCGCCTCACCCTCGAGCGACGCACCAACGATATCACTCTCGACGTGGAGGGGCTCCAGACCACGGGGAGCCTGCGCGTGGTCACCGTCGACGCGGCCAGTCTGGCGTCGCCGGACGCGGCCGCCGCGTGTGCTCCCGTGATCACCATCCCGGCGAAGGAGGCGGGCGCCATCGCCCCGGGCAGCCTGCTGCTGGCCCGGCTGGGCGACGTCCGGCTCGGCGACGAGGTCCAGTCCGGGCGCCTGGATTTCCTCCCGCTGCGCCAGCAGCTCGACGGACGCTACGCCGCCCGCGATCCGTTCTTCCCGCTGCTGCCGGTGTTCCAGTCGCCGCCTGCGGCTCGAACACCCGCCCCGGCCCCATCGCCGCTGCGGGCCATGCTGCGGCCGCCCGGCGGATCGGGGCGCGTCCTGGCGCTTGGTTTCTTCATGCCCGACCTGCTGGCCGCGCCGGCGGCGTCGCCCACTGCCCGGGCCAACGCCATCCAGTACGCCGTCGTCACCTACCAGGGGAGCATCAACTGGCGGCGGGAGCCCCAGCTCGTGCGGATGGCCCCCACCTGGGGCAAGCCGGAACGGCGCCAACCGCTGTCTCAGCTATCCAATCTCCAGCGGGAGATTGAGCTGGCCAAGCCGGTGCACAACGTCTTCGTCCTGGTGCACGGCCGTAACGAGATGGAGAAGTCGGGACTGGGCACGGCGCCCCAGATCGGCGCGCCTTGGTGGTACGGCTACAAGCGCGACGTCTGGACCCACCTGTACGAGATCTATCTCAAGGACCACAAGGAGCGCCTGAATAGCACCGTCTTCTTCGAGTTCATCTACCCGTCCTTCCGGCCCGTCTTCCAGGGCGACGGCCCCACCGCCGAGTACTTCGACCGGCTGGTGCGACAGCAGCTCAAGCGGCAACTCGATCTGAAATACCCCTTCAACCTGTTCATCGTCGCCCACTCCATGGGCGGCATCGTCTCCCGCGCCGGCGTGCAGCGGTTCGACGGCGACCTCGACGGCAACTTTCGCCACCTGGCCACCTGGGGCACGCCGCACCTGGGCAGCCCGCTGGTCTCGCTCAACTACGCTCTGACCCTGCCGTACTACGTCCTCGAGCTGGGCAAGGACATCGATCCCGCCCAGCAGGTGAACGCACCCACACCGCTCCCCAACACCCTGCCCCCTACCAAAATCAGCGTGGGGGCCGATTGGCGGCGCACCCTGTTCGGCGGGGTGCTCATCACCGACAACCCGGGCACCATGGACCTGCGCTGGACCCTGGGCATGCCCGGCTACACCTCGGAGCTGGCGCTGGACCGCATCGGCTTCACATACGACCAGGCGTACATCGAGAAGCAGTTTGAGTCGATGGAAAAAGCCGCCCCGTACGTGAACCTTCGCTCCGGCTCTCACCTGTACAGCCAGAACCTCCGGCAGCTCAACGAGCGCGACAAGTACGCCGGCTCCGACCGGTACATCTTCCTCTACGGCGTCACCGCCAAGGGCGTGAAGCTGAACCTGTCGGCCGACTGGGGCGACCTCTACTACCAGGTGACCACCCTGCCGAAGCAGACCGAGATCGGCTTCGGCGCCACCGCCCTCTGGGTGCTCGTGGACAATCCGGGCCAACAGTACCGGGGCGCCGACCTGGGTGACGGGGACGGCGCCTCGACGGTGCTCAGCATGACCGGCCACGACCTGGCCGGGCAGGTGGTGAACCTGGGCGAAGCGGACCACGAGGAATACTTCGGCGCCCCCGACACCCCGGGGCATTTCCAGTTGGGCGGCAAAGCCACCGCGACGGCGCGGCGGACGCTTGCCGAGCTGGGCTTCGGCTCGGACCCGCGCTGCGACCCGCCCGTCGCCCGCCTCGAGGTCGCCCGGGCGGAAGACCTCGCGGAAGTCCTGCGCGGGGATCGCGACGGTTGGCTGGCCGTGCGCGGCCGCCTCGAGTGGCCCGGCGACCCGGCGGCCCACCGGCGGATCGATCCGAAAAAGGTGGAGGCGTTCGCCTTCCTCTCGGGCGCGCAGTCCCGCGAGCCGGTGGAGGCGCGCGGGCTCACCGTCCGCTCCGGCGGCGAGTTCGAGGCGGAGCTTTTCGTGAAGGACTTGCGCGACGCCGGCCTGGAACCCAAGGGGAGCCTGGCGGCTTGCGTGCGCCTTTTCTTCGGGGACGGCACCGCGCTGGAGTCGGAACCCGTCGCGCTCGCGGGGGACTCGGGGCTCCTTGGCCTTTGGGTGGGCACGGCGCTGGTTACCGAGATGAACCGCGACTTCATCCTGAACAAGAACCTGGAGGCGGCGACGGACGAAGTGTCCGCCGCCCGCGCCTCCATCATCCGCCACGCCAACAAAAACCGGCTGTACGGATTCGACTATTTCAAGGTCAAGGAACCGCACAAACTGAACTTCATGTTCGAGCGCACCGACCGCAATCCCGCCGAGGCCAAACTCATGGAGGGGAAGTACTACGTCCAGTGTTCCTACTTCGACCTGCGGCTGCTGCCCCAGTTCTTCCACCCATACAAGGACAAACGCGAGGGCGAGGTCCAGGTGGTGGTGGGGGCGGACTCGTTCTCCATCAGCCGGAAGGAGACCCTCCGGGAACACGGACTGAACAACAGCTGGGAGTGGACGGCCAGCGGCAAGGTCACGGGCGACACCCTAAACGGCACGTTCAGCGTCAAGGAAAATGGAGTCCAAACCTTCACCGGAACGTTCGAGGCGAAGAAACTGCAGTGAGCCGGTGACTGGAACACGGCGGCTCGACGGTCTGGAGTGCGGCGGCATGACGCCGCTCTGGATTCTGCAGTAGGCCGCGTCCGCTGGACGCGGCCCGCTGAATCCGCACGATCCATGGGATCGTATCGCTCGCTCCCGCGGCCCCGCCACGCGAGCGGCGGCGGCGACCCGCGCCAATCCAAAGCGCCGACATGGCTGCGCACTCCAGACCGACACCACATCCTCACCATCATGCCGATGGAACTTGCGACGCGCGTTCATCGAACGCGAGCTACTCCGGACCTCGCGGCCGGAGGCCGCGAGGTACCCGCCGTTGACACCCCATGAGCCCGGTGCTAGCATGGAGTCAACTGGTCCTCTCTTGAACAGTTGATCTGGGTATTCGATCCATCCCCCAAGCCGGGATGCGATCACGCGATTCCGCCCTCCTTCTGCAGATCCGACTGGTACTGTCGAGATTTCGGCGATCCGGAGGTTCCCATGACACGGGTATCCGCGATTCTCGTGGCGGTACTGCTGGTCACCGCGGGGGCGGGCGCGGGCATCAACTGCTGGTCCACGAGCGGGCCGTACGGCGGCGAGACGCTGTTCATCACCGTGGACCCGCAAACCCCGAACGTCCTGTTCACGGCGGTGAACGGCGGCGGATTCTTCGTGAGCCGGAACTGGGGGCAGAGCTGGGAGTTCATCGAGGGGTACGAGTGGCCCCGGAATGTGGACGCGTGCCTCATACATCCCCAGGACCACCAGCTGGTGCTGGCCGGCGGCGGATCCGTAGTCGGCGAAGGCATCTATCGCAGCACGGATGGCGGCGTGACCTGGGAAAATTTACACTTCACCGATTACATGACTCCATCTATTTGCGCCTTTGCCATCCATCCGGAGCAGCCGAACGTCATCTATGCCGCTTCCAAGGGATCTCACGGCATCCTGGCAAGCGCTGATTGGGGCAAAACCTGGTCCCTGGTCGCCCCGATCCCGGGTTATACCTTCGCGGACTTCGCGATGCTGCCGGCTCCTCCCTATTCCTTCTTTTACGCCCCGCGCAGACAATACAATCCCGACACTGGCGAAACGACCGAGTTCGGCATCATCCGGAGCACCGACGGCGGATTCACCTGGCATCAGTCCTTTCCCCCAATCGGCTCGGCCTACCGGCTGGTGTGCCATCCGGATCGGCCCGGGTGGATCTATGCATCGCTGAGCATCGACAACGTCTCGCATATTTACCGCAGCACCGATGGCGGAGATTCCTGGGATCTCCTGCTCCCCAACATCAGTTTCTGGGGCATGGTGTTCCATCCCACCGATCCCGATCTGATCTACTTCGCCGGCCCCCGCTGCTTCCGCAGCGCCGATGGCGGCCAGACGTACACGGAAATCTATCCCGTGAGCGGACGCAGCGCGGCCTTGGACCGGTCCAGTCCCGACGGCGCCCTCTACTTCGGCACCAGCGATGGGATCGTCCGGTCCTGGGACGGCGGGGGCACGTTCAAGCCCGCGACCTTCGGCATCCTGGACTACATGTGGTCGCTCGCCGTTTCTCCCGTGGAGCCAGGCGTCGTCTATGCGGGAGACATGAAGGGCCTGGTTCACCGGAGCGTGGACGACGGGAACAGCTGGACCAGTCTCGGCCGGCTCAGCTGGGGCTGGGTGGTGGGATTGGCGATCAATGCGTCCACCCACCCCGCCACCATCTTCGCCTCCGATTCCGCCAGACTCTTCAAAAGCACCGATGACGGGGCCTCCTGGAGTGCCCAGACGGGTTATGCCCAATCCATTTACGACATCAAGGGCGATCCCACCGATCCGTTACGGTTTTACGCCTCGTCCGGCTATACAAACACCCTCGTGGGTGAAGCAGACCGCTTCAAGGGCATCTACGCCACGACGGACGGCGGTCAGACCTGGACCGCCACCGGCCGGCTGGCGGGCATCAACATCTCCGAGCTGCTCATCGATCCGACCGCGCCGCACACGATTTACGCCGCGGGGAACGGCGGCCTCTACAAGTCCGCCGATTACGGGGCAAGTTGGGAACCGGCGATGGGCGGACTGGTCAACGACCACGTCCGGGCCCTGGCTATCGACGTCGGGCCGCCCGCGGTGCTCTATGCCGGCATCCGCTGCGACGAGGACGGCCAAATGGCGGGTACCGGCGTCTACCGGAGCACAGACGCTGCCGACAGCTGGACCTACTGCGGCCTCCTCTTCGAGGAGGTCATCTCCCTGGCCTTCGACCCGGTGACCCGCATGCTGTACGCAGGCACGCGCTATGGAGGCCTGCATCAATCGGCCGACGGCGGCGACACCTGGGAGCTGGCTTCCCCCTTCCTGGCGACGACCCCGGAAATGAGCGACATCGTCACGGACAGCCGGGGGGCGCACCGGGTGTACGTGACCACGAACAAGGGGGTGTTCAGCTATATCGGCACGGAGGAGCCGATGGTGGTGGTGGAGGCGCGCTCGACGCAGACGGGGATCGTGAACCCGACGCTGACGAACCAGGTGCTGCCGGCGGCGGCGGTGACGTTGCTGTTCGCCAACAACCCGTTCCCCGCCGCCAGCACGGCCAACCCGGTGATGCTCGAGCTGCAGCTCCCCGCCGGGGCGACACTGGGCCAAACCCTGGCCACGGGCCAGTTGACGGATCTCACCATCCAGCCGGCCGGGCGCACGGTGCTGCCGCTGGCGGTGTCTGAGTACGCCTGGGACCCGTCACCGGCCGTGCACATGCCCCGCATCGGCGGGTCCGCCGGCGCGATTCCCAATCCCGCCGTCCAGCTCTTCCGCTGCGTCAAGGGGGAGGACCGGATCTGGCTGCGGCTGCTGCGCTCCACGAACTACTGGGAGCCGTCGGACCCGGAGTGCGCCCTGGGCGTGACCATCGGCACGGGGGCGGGCGTCTGGCCGCCCACCGACGGCAGCAACTGGGGCGCCGCCGGCGTGTTCCGTCAGGAGAACACCCAGTTCTTCGGCGACATCCGCGGCTACGACTTCGCCGCGCACGACGGGACGCTCACCCTGACCCTGCGGGCGTTCTACCAGAAGAGCGGCGCCGCCGCCGGCGCCGTGTTCAGGCCAGCCGCGGTGGATCTGTTCCGGCTGGACCTCGACTGGCCCGACACCTACTGGACAGCGTCGCTGCTCGGCGCGGTGATCACCGACTGGGCCGCCGCCGACCTGGACGGCGACGGCCGCGAGGACGTGGTGAGCGTCGACGTGGCGCTCGGGCGGCTGTACTGGTCGCTGGGGCGGCCCGACGGGACGTTCGCCCCGCCGCAGTGGCGGGCGCTCGCCGGCGACGCGCCGGTGACGGTGGAGGCGGCCGACGCCACCGGCGACGGCCGGCCCGAGATCCTGGTGGCCGACGCCGGCGGACACCTCACCGTCTACGCCTGGGCCGACGTGGCCGACAAGGCGGCGGCGCCGGAGCAGGCGCTGGCGCCCCGCCAGCGGACCGTCCTGCCCGGCGTGGCCAGCGCCTCGCTGGTGCACGACGTCACCGGCGACGGCCTCAAGGACTACCTCTACACCGATGCCGCGGCCGGCACCCTGACCGTCCTGCCCGGAACGGCCTTCGCCGTCCCCGCCATCTATCCGGCGGGGGCGCACCCGCTGGCCCTGACCGCGGGCGACTTCGACGGCGACGCCGACTCCGACATCGCCGTGGCCAACCGGGACGGCCGCTCCGTCACCGTGTTCCTCAACGCCGGCGGCGCGTTCAGCGGCACCGAGTACGACGCCGCCGGCGCGCCGGCGGCGCTGGCCGCCACCGACTTCAACCGCGACGGCCGCGCCGACCTGGCCGTGGTCCTGGCGGATCCCAAGGCAGTGGCGGTATGGCGCGCCGGCGCCGGCGGGGAGTTCGACACCGGCCAGGGGCAACGGATCTACTTCCTCAACATCCCCTCCGCCCTGGCCGCCGACAACTTCGACGGGCAGAACGGTCCCGATCTCCTCGTGGGCTTCGCCGACTTCTACAAGCTGGCCCTGTGCGTCTCCGACGCCGCCGGCACGCTCGGCTATGCGTACAACATCAACACCCTGGCCGACACCGAGCTCGATCCAGTCAACCACGTCACCCTGACCGAGGACGCCGTGCTCAGCATCGCCGGCGGCACCGCGCTCGGCGGCATCTGCTCCCGCGCCGGCGTCGCCGCCGTGGCGAACCAGTCCTTCAACCTGGTCCACTTTCCCCGCAGCGCCGACCTGGCGTTCTCCGTGGTCAACCTCGGCGCCGCGGCGGCACTGCTCAATCTTGAGCTTTACTCCGACACCGGCGGCTGCCTGGCCGGCATCACCCAATCCATCGAGCCGTACCGGCAGTTCGCCCGCTACCTGAATGACCCCTCGCTGTTCGGCGCCGCCGCCAACGCGCCCGACCGCTGGGTGCGCGCCTTCATCACCCAGCCCGACACCTACGGCTTCTGGCTGGCCAATCCGCCGGGCCGTCTGGACTACCTCGACGGCCTGCCGCTGCCGGATGCCCGCGCCGCGGCTTCGGCCTTCGTCCTGCCCGGCGGGACCGATCCCGTCCGTCAGGCGCTGTTCCTCAACCCCGGCGGGGAGCAGGCCCTGGTGAACATCCAGCGGGTGGGCGCCGGCACCGTCAAGGAGACCGTGCGCCGGACGCTGCCGGGCCGGGGCCGCTGGGTGCTGGACCTGGACCGCGACCTGCCGGATCTGGCCGCCGAGGACTTCCTGCAGGTCACCGCCGACCGTCCCATCGTCGGCTGCGAGCTTTTCGGCGACGACAACAAGCTGGCGGCGGTCGAGGCGCTACCGCTGCCCGCCGCTCCGGCCACGCTCCGCGCACCGCATATCGCCTCAGGCTCCTTGGGGGTGGCGTACGAAACCTACCTCACCCTGGTCAACCCGGGCGACGCGCCCGTCGACATGGTCTGCCGGCTGTACGGGGACGACGGCGGACTTCTGGGCCAAAGTCCCCTGGTGACGGTGCCGGCCCGCGGCCAGCTGCACCGCGAGATCCACGAGGTAATCAACCTTGCCGGCGCCATGACCGGCCACCTGACGGTGGATTACCTGAGCGCGGGCGCCGTCACCGGCTGGGTCACCTTCGGCGAAGCCGGCGCCGGCCGGTTCCTCGCCAGCCTGCCGCTCGCGACCGGCGGCGCCGCCGACTACCTCGTCGGCCACATCGCCAACGGCACCCTCGATGCGTTCACCTTCTTCACCGGCCTGGCCGTCGTCAATCCCCACGATGCCTCCCACGACGTCCGCGTGACCGCCTTCGACACCAGCGGACTCCCCATCGACTCAACCGTCTGCGTGGTGCCCCCCAACGGCCGCGACATCTTTCTCCTGGACCAGCGCCTGCCCTTTCTGGCCAGCCGCTTCGGTGGTTACCTGCGCATCGAGGATCTCACCGATCCGGACGCCGAGCTTCAGGTGTTCGCCCTGTTCGGCGATACACCCCTGAATTTCCTCTCCGCCGTCGCCGCCCAGGCGGTGAGAAGTCAACAGTGAACGGTGAACAGTAAACAGTGAAGAGACAGGAAATAGGAGATAGGAGATAGGAGTTGGGAGCTGCTTCTCGTGCTCGTAATTCGTAATCGTAATTCGTAATCGTGATTCGTAATCGTGATCGTCGTTGAGGCTCGAGGCTCGAGACTCGAGGCTAGTTCCCAACCGACGGACATCGGACATTGGAAATCGGGTTCGGGGATCGGGTTCCGGTCTCGGGGTTCGGGGTTAGTCGCCCGTCTTCCAATTCACTAATTCGCCGGTTCGCCGCAGCGCCGACTCGCCGGTTCGCCGCAGCGCCGGTCAACCTTTCGGCCCCGGCGGCATCCTAATAACCGGCGGCGCCGCCGTTTCCCGGCTTGGCGCCCGGCGGCAAATCTGCGATAATGGCGCTCCGCCGATCCTCGGCCCGAGAGGCAGCATGATTCCGAACGATATCCCATCCGCAGATCCCGGCCGGTCGCCAAGTCCGCGCCGGACGCAGGGCGTGACCTGGCGCGCCGCGCTGGCCGCCGGTGTCCTGCTGGCGCTTCTCGGCGCCGCCGCCCCCGCCGTCGCCCAGAAGAAGGACGACCCGGAAGCGGCGAAAAAGGAAGAACGGGCCATGAAGGAACGATGGCGCCAGTGGATGGAGAACGAGGTCGCCTACATCATCACCGACGAGGAGAAGGCGCTTTTCGATAAGCTCTCCACCGACGAGGAGCGGGACCGGTTCGTCGAGGACTTCTGGCGGCGGCGCGATCCCGACCCGCGCACCGCCGAGAACGAATACAAGATCGAGTACTACCGCCGCATCGCCTACGCCAACGACCGCTACGCCTCCGGCATCCCCGGCTGGAAGTCGGACCGCGGCCGGGTCTACATCACCCTGGGCCCGCCCGATTCCATCGAGACCCATCCCGCCGGCAGCTACTACGAGGGCGGCCTCACCAGCCACGGCGGCAGCACCCTGACCTACCCGCTGCAGGTCTGGAGCTATCGCCGCATCCCGTGGATCGGCGACGATGTCCGGATCGAGTTTGTGGATAAAAGTTCATCCGGCGCCTTCAAGCTCCTCAGCGGTCCGCTGGACCGCGCCGACACGCTCAACGCCATGACGACGCTGATGTCGGAGGAGATGTCGACCCGCTACGACGCCAGCGACCTGGTGTATCTGCCCATCGGCACCAACCGGCCCCAGGACCAGCTCTTCGAGCGCTTCGAGCAGTACGCCGCGCTGCAGCACGCGCCCAAGATCCGCTTCGATGACCTGAAGCAACGGGTGACGGCCCACGCCTACACCCAGTCATTCCCGCTGGCGGTGCAGGGCTACCCGCTCTGGATGGTGCCGGAGCGGGCGGTCGTGCCGCTGAGCGTCGAGGTTGAAAACAAGCACCTGCGCTACGAGCAGAAGGGCGACAACTACCAGGCCCGGCTCAACGTCTACATCCTGATCGAGGCCCTCGACGGCCGCATCGTGGCTGAGTTCGACGATGACACCGCCTCGGCCTACACGACCGATACCTTCGCCAAGCGGCTGACCGAGAAGACCGTCTACCAGCGGTTCGTCCTGCTGCCCGCCGGCCGGTACAAGCTGAGCCTGGCGGTCAAGGACACGGTGAGCGGCCAGGTCACGGTGCGCGAGCAGAGCCTCCACATTCCCGCCCTCCCCGCCGGGGAGCTGGCGCTGTCGGGGCTGATCCTGGCCCGCACCGTCCTGCCGGCCACCGCCAAGGACGATCCCGCCAACCCCTTCCTCATCGGCGCGTTCAAGGTGATCCCCAACGTCTCGAGCACGTACCGCGCCGACGAACGGCTTGCCGTCTACGGGCAGATTTACCGGCCGGCGCTCGCGGGCGACTCACAGCGGCCGCAGCTCAGCGTCCGCTTCGAGATCCGGCAGGGTGAGGCCGTGCGGCTCACGGTGGAGGACCCCGCCGGCCGCTCCATCAAGCTCGACGGCCCCGAGCGGTACGTGTTCATGCGGGGCTTGCCGCTGGCCGAGCTGGCGCCCGGCCGGTACGAGCTGCGTGTCACCGTAGAGGACGCGGTGGGTGGCGGCACCGCCGCCACGACGAGCCGCTTCGTCAAGGAGTGAGCCGGGCGGACAGCCGGTCCGGGGTGCGGCGGCACGACGCCGCTCCGGGATATCGTAGGCCGCGTCCGCCGGACGCGGCCCGACCACAAGCGCAAACACAGTGCTCACCAACTG
This sequence comes from Acidobacteriota bacterium, assembly GCA_029565065.1. Lineage (GTDB taxonomy): Bacteria > Acidobacteriota > JAAYUB01 > JAAYUB01 > JAAYUB01 > JAAYUB01. The sequence goes on from JAKQOW010000004.1 coordinate 17,453, forward strand.
AACGGAACGTCTCGCCGTCATTACGCGCCTCGTCGCAACGCGCCTCCAGTGAACATCCGCAGTCTGCAGCAGGACCCCGCCGCGCGAGCGGCGACGGCGTGTAGCCCGGACCGAAAGGTCCGGGTGCGTGGAGATTACGGGTGGTCGGCCAGCTCCGCAGGAGCGGCGGAAATGAGCCAATGGGCCGAACACTTTCAAATTGATTCGATAGTAATATCAGAAGTGCATGAAATGAGCTGCAATCTGTCATTGGTTCTGATCAACATCTCCCGCCACTCGCGCTGTTGCTGTTTACTGTTCATCGTTAACCGTTCACTATTACAGGCAGGACGCCGGCACCACAACGACCTACCAGATCCCCGGCAGCAGGCGCCGGCGGACGCGCCCGGCGTAGGCGGCGTAGCCCTCCAACTCCGCCCACAGCGTCCGGTCCTCCAGCGCCGTCCGGACGACGAAGAGTGCGCCGGTCATGAGAGACGGGATCCACGCCCAGGCCGACTCGAGAACCAGCGGCGCAGCCAGGTGGGCCAGCAGGCCGCCCAGGTAGCCCGGGTGGCGGACCAGCCGGTAGGGTCCGGCGGCGATCACCCGGTGCCCGCGATCGCGCTGGATGCGGACCACCGCCGAAAAGAACGGGTTCACCGCCAGCGCCCAGCTCGACAGGACGTACCCGGCCAACAATAGGCCGAGGCCGAACCACGGCAGGGCGGCCGGCAGGGGGACCGTCCAGCGGAACCGCTGGTCCAGGGCCGCGGTGACGTACACGGCCAGCGGCCCGTAGATCGCCACGCCCCGGACCAACCAGCGGTCCCACGCCTTGGCGTCGGCGGGCGGGCGGGCCCGCTCCCGCAGCAGCAAGGGATTCCGCCGGAACGTGAGTCCGGCGTTGGTCGCGCCCCCGACGATCATGAGCCCGACATAGATCCACGCCATGGTCCAGTCCCACCGCCCGGAGACGAGGAACAGCACCGCGGCCAGCGCGCCCATCACCAGGACCAGGCGCAGCGCGATGGCGGACCAGAACAGCGGCCCTGGCGTGCCCTTCGCCGCAGTTGATCCGTTCTCTTCGCTCATGATCCGGTCATCCGCTCAATATTTTACCGAGTGGCTGTTTGTATCAGCGCAAGACAGTCGCCGGTTGCACCCGCATGTGCCACCTTGTCCATGGCGCGCGTTCAGCGAACGCGAGTTACGGAAGTGCGACCGGCGGGCCCGGAGTCTGCGCGATGACCGATCGCGCGGCGCGGTCCCAGAGCACGAGCCGGGAGCGGCCAGCCGGGACGGGCACTTCCAGGCGGACGCCGTCGACGGTCACCGCGCGCACAGCGTCGGCGGACGACTCGTTCACGCAGATCACCAGCGCCACGGTTCCCGTGCGGAGCACCCGGGCGCTCATGGGTACCTCGGAAGCCACGGCCGGCAATCCGGCCGCCGCCAGGGCCCGCGCGTACAGCGCCGTCAGCGGAGCCTCCTCGCGCGCCAGCTCCAGCGGCAGCGGCTCGTGCCAGACCGCGGCCCCGCCCTCGCGGCGGGGTGAGAGAGCAGCCCGGAACCACTCCCCTTTCGTCTCGTCGAAGGTGGCCCACCCCGTGCCCACCGGCTCCCGCAGCGCCACGGGCCGGCCCGGGTCCGCCAGCTTCAGCGCCGCCAGCGCCGGACCCACCCGGCCATACGGATCGCCTGTCACCGCCCCCGTCACCAGCACCCGGGCGCCGGCGTCGGCCGCGGCCTGCAGGCTTCCAGCCGCCGCCTCGTCCATGAGTTCGGGCACGGGCGCCAGCACCAGGCGGGCGCCCGCGAGCCGCGCCGGCGAGAGCTTCAGGTCGGCCAGCGCGGTGGGCACCAGGCCGAACCGGTCCGCCAGCACCCTCACGGTGCGGCGCGTGGCCGCCGCCGGCTGGGTCCGCCCCGAGAACATCCGGGCGTGGGGCAGCACGAGCACCACGGGGTCCGGCTCCCAGTCGTCGAGCCGCGGTGCCGCTGCGTCAAAGAAGGCGGCAAACTCGCGCAAAACCCGCAGCTCCGGTTTGGCCGTCCCGTCGGGACGGATGAGCCCGATCACCGCCTCGTTGTCCAGCGGCTGGTACGGATTGACGTTCCAGGCCCACTGAACGGCGCCGGCGGCGCGGCCGGCGAAGGCCAGCGCGTACTTTCGCTCCAGCAGCCGGGCGGCCGCCTCGGGGGTGCGCCACGGGAAGCCGTCGGCGTCCTCCAGCCGCATCATCCCTGTCTCCTGGACCAGGCACGGCTTCTCGGGAACCTTGGACACCACGGCGTCCCACAGCAGGTCGTCGTTACTCCACCAGGTGTGGATGGCGGTGTAGTCCACCGCCTCCCCGTGGAACTGGGGCGAGGGGCTGAGGCCGGCGCCGGCCTCGTCCTGGCCCAGGGTGACCAGGGCGTCGCCGCCGGCGGCCCGGAGCACGGCGCGGAGCCGCGCCGCCCAGCCGGACACCACCTCCTGGGTGAAGAGCCGGAAGTCAAAGCCCTTGGCGGGCGTCCTCTCCTCACGCACCATGGCCGGCGCCAGGGCCGCGGCAACGGGCACCGCCAGGGGCGCCGGGCCGGCGTCGCGCCAGCGGTCGCGAGCCGCCGGCACCGCCGCGTCGCCGTGGCGCCGGTGTACCCACTCGGCCCAGGCGGCCGCCTCGAGGGCGTCACCCATGGGCCGGTTGGTCCAGAGCGCGTCGGCGGGCGCGTAGGACGGCTCGTTGATCAGGTCCCAGTGGATCCAGCCCACCCCGCGATAGCGCGACGCCACGAGCGCGAGCAGCGCCTCCTGCCCGGCCAGGGCGCGGGGATCCAGGTACGGGTTGTCGCCACCGAAGAGCGGCGGGCGGAAGGCGAAAAAGGTGAAGCAGACCGCCAGGTCGTGCCGGGCGGCGGTGAGCACGAAGGCATCGAGGGCACAGAGGGCGTTCTCGTCCACGGCGCCCGGGTCGGACATGAGGCGGCCCCAGCCGGTCCAGAGCCCCGTCCGGATGAAGTTGACACCGGCGCGGCGCATGGCCGCCATGTCGCGGTCCCACACCGCCGGGTTCGGCTCGAACAGGAACTTGCGATGGACGTCGCCCGCCATGTAGGTGGTCCCCACCACCGGGAAGACGCGGCCGTCGCGCCGGAGCCAGTCGCGCGACGCGGTGAGCCGCGGCCCGGCCGCGAGCAGCGCGCCGTCCCGCACCCAGAACGCGGTCCCGGCCGCCGCCGGGCTGACGGCGGCGCCGGCCAGTTCCACCGTCACGCGGTAGAGCCCGGGAGCCAGCGGCCGGTCGGTCCGGACGGCGAGTTCGCCCGTCCGGAAGGCCGGGGTTCCAGCTAGCGGGAGCCGACCACGCCAGATCGCCTGCCCCGCGGCGTCGGACACCGTCACCGCAGCGTCCGGGGCCACTCCCGCCACCGCGCCCGGACGGCGCAGCGTCACGCGCAACCGGGGCGCCTCGCCCGGCTCCACGCACGCCGGCACCGGCCGAGCGGTCAGATCCACAGGACCATCGAGCGCCCGGCGGACCATCGCCCGGATCAGCGGAGCCGGCAGCGCCGCGTCGCACGGGGCCAGCACCCAGCGCCCGCCGGCGCCGGGGCCGTGGAGGCGGTCGATCTCCAGCAGCGGACAGGCCGCCGGCATGCCGTCGGCGCCCGTGACGTGCACCAGCGGCCGCAGCACCGCCTCGCGGATGCCCGCGGCGCCGTCCTCGCCCGGCGTGTCGGGCCGCGTGGCGAACCGCACCGTCAGGGCGAACGTCCGCGCCGGGAGCGGGAATGCCGGTCCATCCCAATAGCTGCCGGTGGCGGGAGCGACAGTCAGGGCGCCGGCTGCGCCCCCGAGGTCGATCGCCTCGGCGGGCCCGATGAGCAGCGCATGGGCAAAAGTCGGCTGGCGGACGCCCGTCACCCAGCTGCCGTCCGCCGCGCGGTACACCGGCTGGTGGAACGGCGCGCCGCCCAGCACCACCAGGCCGCCGCCGGCGTCGAGAAATGCGCGGATGGCGTCCCAGGCCTCCAGCGGGAAGGCGCTGCCGTACGGCAGCAGGAGCACGGCGTGGCCGCCCGCGTTCAATCCCGCCGCCAGTTCCGCCGGATCGGCGAAGGTGTCGGCGGACAGTCCGGCCAGCGCCTCGGTCAGCACCGCCGGCGGCACCGCCGGGACATCCGTTGCGGGAAATCCGGCGGCCTGGAACAGGGCGATCCGGCGGTCCGGCGGTGCGGCCTGGGCCGCCGCCGCGGCCGCGAATCCGAACACGAGCGCCGCGGCCAGCACCGCCGCCATCCGGCCATTCAGTCTGCCTGCCTCTCTGTTCACGGATCACCCCCACAGGAAGTCGCATCCGGCGGATCCGGCCGACGGCCGGGCCCGCCCACCGGCGATGTTGCATCACGGGCGCATGCCCGGTTATTCTATGCCATCCGGCCGCCGCTGGCTAGACCCGATCCCGGACGGCCGTCGCCCGCGCGCATTTCGCCTGAACCCGCCGGCGAAGCTGAACGTATGAGTAATTTAATCCCTTCGACAAGGAGCTTGCCATGTCCCGACGCCTGATGCTGCTCGCGGTTCTCTGCCTGGCCGCGCTTTGGACTGCGGCGGCGGCGGATGCGCCCCAACTTTTCCGCAAACCCACCATCAACGCCACCCACATCGTCTTCAGCTATGCCGGCGACCTGTGGTCGGCGCCGCGCGGCGGCGGCGAAGCGGTCCGCCTCACCACCGGCGACGGCATGGAGACCGACCCGCTGTTTTCGCCGGACGGCAAATCAATCGCCTTCTCCGGCCAGTACGACGGCAACTGGGACGTCTTCATCATCCCGGCCGAGGGAGGCGTGCCCAAACGGCTCACCTACCACCCGGACGCGGACTCCGTCGTGGGCTGGACTCCCGACGGCGCCGCCGTCCTGTTCAACTCCGGCCGCGCCGGTTTCGCCCGCTCCAACCAGCTGTTCACCGTGCCGAAAGCAGGCGGCTTCCCCGCCCAGCTCCCGATGTACGAGGCCGAGGCGGGCAGCTACTCGCCCGACGGGCAGCGCATCGCCTACACGCCGCTGGCCCCGGCATTCAACGCCTGGAAGCGTTACCGCGGCGGCACCACGAGCTACATCCGGGTCGTGGGCCTGGACAGCCTGGCCGGCGAAAACATCCCGCGCGACAACTCCAACGACCACTACCCCATGTGGGTGGGCGAGACGGTCTACTTCCTGTCCGACCGGAACGGCCCGTTCACCCTGTTCGCCTACGACACCGCCACCCGCAAGGTCCGCCAGGTCATCGAGAACAAGGGCTTCGACTTCAAGAGCGCCTCGGCCGGCCCCGGCGCCATCGCCTACGAGCAGTTCGGCGGCCTGTACCTGTACGACTTGAAGACGGAGCGCAGCCAGCGGGTGGCCATCACCCTGCGGGGCGACTTCCCCGAGGTGCGGCCCCGCTGGGTGAAGGCCGCGAGCTCGATCCGCAACGCCGGCCTGTCGCCGACGGGTGTGCGGGCCGTGTTCGAGGCCCGCGGCGAGATCGTGACCGTCCCCGCCGACAAGGGGGACATCCGCACCCTGACCCGCACTCCCGGCGTGCACGAGCGCGCGCCGGCCTGGTCCCCCGACGGCGCCCGCATCGCCTACTTCTCCGACGAGTCGGGCGAGTACGCCCTGCACATCGCCGACCAGCGGGGCACCGCGCCCGTGCGGAAAGTCGCCCTGGGCGAGCCGCCGTCGTTTTTTTACGATCCCGTCTGGTCGCCCGACAACAAGAAGATCCTCTTCACCGACAAGCGGCTGAACATCTGGTACGTGGACCTGGGCCAGGCAGCCCCGGCGCCGGTCAAGGTGGACACCGACAAGATCTACAACCGCCGCAACGACCAGACGCCCGCCTGGTCCCCCGACAGCCGCTGGATCACATACTCCCGCCTCCTGGACAACCGGCTGGCCGCCATCTTCGTCCACCGCCTCGAAGACGGGAAGAACTTCCAGATCACCGACGGCATGAGCTACGCCCAGTTCCCGGTGTTCGACAAGAGCGGCAAGTACATCTTCTTTGTCGCCTCCACCAACGTGGGCCCTACCCAGGGCGAGGGATTGTCCTCGCTCGGCCGGGCGGCCACGAGCAGCGCCTACGCGGTGGTCCTGAAGAAGGACTTGCCGTCGCCGCTCGCGCCCGAGAGCGACGAGGAGAAGGTGGCCGAGGAGAAGGTGGCCGAGGAAAAGCCGGCCGAGGCAACGAGTGACGGCGCCAAGCCGGAAGGCCAGCCCGCCGCGGAGGGAAAACCGGCGGCCGGAGATGACACCAAGGCCGGCGCCGCCGACAAGCCGGCGGAACAGCCGGCCGAACCGGCCAAGCCCGGCGCCGCGCCCGGCAAACCGGGAGCGGAGCCGCCGCCGGTGGAGATCGACATCGAGGGGATCACCCTGCGGATCGTGGCCCTGCCCGTCCCGGCCCGCAACTACGTGGGCCTGGCCGCCGGCAAGGCCGGCGTCCTATTTTTGATGGAAGCGCCGGCCTTCAATCCCTACCAGCCGGGCCCCGGCGCCGCCACCGTCCACCGCTTCGACCTGGAGAAGCGCAAAGAGGAACGGGCGTTCGAGGGCGTCAACGGCTTCGTGCTCTCGGCCAACGGCGAAAAGGCGCTGGTGCGGCAGGGGCCGCGCTGGTCCATCCTGCCGGCGATGATGCCGGGCAAGCCCGGCGAGGGCGGGCTGAACCTGGACCGGCTGGAGGTCTGGGTGGATCCGCCGGTGGAGTGGCGCCAGATGTACCGCGAGATCTGGCGCGGCGAGCGCGACTTCTTCTACAGCCCGCAGCATCACGGCCTCGACCTGGCCCGGGCCGAGAAGCGGTACGCGCCGTTCCTTGACGCCGTGGTCAGCCGCTGGGACCTCAACTATCTGTTCAACGAGATGTTGGGCGAGCTCACCGTGAGCCACCTGTTCGTGGGCGGCGGCGATACGCCCGACGTCAAGCGCGTGCCGGGCGGTCTGCTCGGCGCCGACTATTCAATCGAAAACGACCGTTACCGCTTCGCGCGCGTCTTCACCGGCGAGAGCTGGAATCCCCAACTGCGGGCGCCGCTGGCCCAACCGGGTGTGAGCGTCACGGCGGGCGAGTACCTGTTGGCCATCAACGGGGTGGACCTCCGGCCGCCCCAGGACATGGATGCCCTGCTTGAGGCCACCGCCGGCAAGTCGGTCACTCTCAAGGTGGGGGCCAACCCCGACGGGACCGGGGCGCGCGAGGTCACCGTGGTGCCCGTGGCCGACGAGTCGGCCCTGCGCCACTTCGCCTGGATCGAGGACAACCGCCGCAAGGTGGGCGAGATGTCCGGCGGCCGGATCGCCTACGTCTACCTGCCCGACACGTTCATGGGCGGCTTCACCTACTTCAACCGCTACTTCTTCGCCCAGCTCGACAAGCAGGCCGTGCTCATCGACGAGCGCTACAACGGCGGCGGCGCCCTGGCCGACTACGTGGTGGACTACCTGCGCCGGCCGCTCCTGAACTACATCGCGGGGCGCGAGGGCGTCAACGACGTCATGCCGTACGGCGCCGTGTTCGGACCCAAGGCGATGCTCATCAACGAATACGCCGGCTCCGGCGGCGACGCCATGCCGTACTACTTCAAGAAGCTGGGGATCGGCCCCCTCATCGGCAAGCGCACCTGGGGCGGCCTGGTGCGGGCCGGCGGCATGCCCGTGCTCATGGACGGCGGCTACGCCACCGCTCCCGACGCCGGGCTCTGGAGCGAGACCGGCGAATGGATCGGCGAGAACACCGGCATCGCCCCCGACGTCGAGGTGGACCAGGATCCGGCCGCCGTCCGCGCCGGCCGCGACCCCCAGCTCGATCGGGGAGTGGAGTACCTGCTGCAGGAGCTGGAAAAGAATCCGCCCAAAAAGTACGAACACCCGCCCTACCGGGACTACCAGCAGGACAAGCACTGGCCGAAGTAGGAAGAGATTCGAGGCTGCATCAGATCGCTGGTTCACAGGTTCGAAAGTTCGAAGGTTTGCAGGTTCGCAGATTTATAAGTTCGCAGGTTTGATGTGATGAGAAGAGCGCTCCTTTTAGCGCCACCGAGACACGAGATATAATCTCGTGGGTGATTGCTCCCGGGGTCACGACGCCAAAAGGAGCGCACACAATGACAACACCATTGTACCTCGGAGTCGATTTTCA
>JAKQOW010000043.1 GCA_029565065.1 Acidobacteriota bacterium
TGCGCCCAGATGGTGGGCGGCCTCGGCTTCGGCTGCTCCGGCAACATCGGCGAGAAGCTGGCCGTGTTCGAGCCCACCCACGGATCCGCGCCGAAGTACGCCGGCCAGTACAAGTGCAACCCCATCGCCACCATCCTGGCGGCCAAGATGATGCTGGACTGGCTGGGCGAGACCGAGAAGGGCGCCCGCCTGGAGCAGGCCACCACGGCAGTCATCGCCGAGGGAAAGGTTCGCACCTACGACATGGGCGGCGCCAACAAGACGCTGGAGATGGCCCAGGCCGTCGCCGCCAAGCTGTAACGTCTCCTCCGGCTCCGAAATCCGGCAATCCATCGGCCGCCGGCCGCCGCCTCAAGCGGCTGCCGGCGGCCTGTTCTTGACATTCCGGCGCGTTGCGCTATCATGGGACCGCTTTTCGGGCGGGGCGTTAGCTCAGCTGGCAGAGCAACGGCCTTTTAAGCCGTGGGTCGCTGGTTCGAATCCAGCACGCCTCACCACTTTTCCTCCCCCCTCCCCGCGCCACGGCGACCAGTCTCGTCCCGGCCGCCCCGCTTTTCGCCTTGACTTGCGCCCGTGGTTGAGGTAAAAATGCCGACTCTGTTCTTTGGACATTGAAACGTCCCCATCGTCTAGAGGCCTAGGACACTGGCCTTTCACGCCGGCAACAGGGGTTCGAATCCCCTTGGGGACGCCAACATAGCAAGCCGCTCCACCCCCCGGAGCGGCTTTTTTTCAGTACTCGTCCCAGCTCTTGACGGACAACTCGGCCAGATTCAGTCGGCAGACGGCGTGGATGAACGCGCCGGCCAGCCGCGCATTGGTGAGGAGCGGCACATTATAATCGATGGCGCTGCGGCGAATCCGGTAGTCGTTGCTGAGCTCGTCGCGGCTCAAATTCTTGGGGATGTTCACCACCAGGTCCACCCGCCGCTCACGGATGACGTCCAGGCTGTTGGGCCGGCCGGCCTCGTCGGGCCAGTGGACCGCCTCGGCCGCCACGCCGTGCCCGGCCAGGAAGGCGGCGGTGCCGCGGGTGGCGAAGAGGGGGAGCCCCCGCGCCTGCAGCAGCCGGCAGGCCGCCAGCAGCTCCAGCTTCGACCGCGGCTCGCCGGTGGACAGCAGCACGCCCCGCTCCGGCACGGCGTAGCCCACCGCGAGCATCGCCTGGAGCACCGCCTCATGGAAGTCCTCGCCGAGGCAGCCCACCTCGCCCGTGGAGGCCATCTCCACGCCCAGGATCGGATCGGCCTTGTGGAGGCGGGCGAAGGAGAACTGGGGCGCCTTCACGCCCACATAATCCAACTCGAAGATGGACTTGTTCGGCTTCTCCACCGCGCGGCCCAGCATCACCCGCGTGGCCAGCTCCACCAGATTCAGTTTGAGCACCTTGGAAACAAACGGGAAGGAGCGCGACGCGCGCAGGTTGCACTCGATCACCCGGATGTGGTTGTCCCGGGCCAGGAACTGGATGTTGAACGGCCCGGAGATCTCCAGCGCGCCGGCGATTTGGCGGGTGATCCGCTTGATGCGCCGCACCGTTTCCAGATACAGCTTCTGCGGCGGGAAAACCATAGTGGCGTCGCCCGAGTGCACGCCGGCGAACTCCACGTGCTCGGAGATGGCGTAGGCCAGGATCTCGCCGGCGCGGGCCACGGCGTCGATCTCGATCTCCTTGGCGTTTTCGATGAACTCGGAGACCACCACCGGGTACTGCCGCGAGACGTTCGCCGCGAGCCCGAGAAAGTGCTCCAGCTCCTCGCGGTTGGAGACCACGTTCATCGCCGCGCCCGACAGCACGTAGGACGGGCGCACCAGCACAGGGTAGCCCACCGTGTCGACGAACGCCAGGATGTCGGCGACGCTCGAGAGCTCCCGCCAGCGCGGCTGGTCCACGCCGAGCCGATCCAGGAGGGAGGCGAACTTGTGGCGGTCCTCGGCGGCGTCGATGGACACGGGGCTCGTGCCCAGCACCGGCACGCCCCGGCGGTGGAGCCGCGGGGCCAGGGTGTTGGCGATCTGGCCGCCGGTGGAGACGATCACGCCGAGCGGCCGCTCCAGCTCGACGATATCCAGCACCCGCTCCAGGCTGAGTTCCTCGAAATAGAGCCGGTCGCAGACGTCGTAGTCGGTGCTCACCGTCTCCGGGTTGTAGTTGATCATCACCGCCCGGAAGCCCTCGGCGCGGACGGTCCGCACGGCGCTCACGCCGCACCAGTCGAACTCCACGCTGGAGCCGATGCAGTAGGCGCCGGAGCCGAGCACCACCACGCCGCCCCCGTCGTCGGCGAACTCGATATCGTGCGTGTCGCCGCCGTAGGTGAGGTAGAGGTAGTTCGTCCGCGCCGGGTACTCGGCGGCCAGGGTGTCGATCTGCTTGGCGCTGGGCACGATCCCCCGCGCCTGCCGGTGGCGGCGCACCGCCAGCATCTCCGCCTCGATGGTTTCGGCAGACGGATCCCGAACCAGCCGGGCGATCTGGAAATCGGAGAATCCGCGCCGCTTGGCCTCGCGGAGCAGCGCGTCGGGAATCGCCTCGAGCCGGCCGCAGGCGGCCAGCTCGCCGGCCAGCTCATGGATATGCTCCAGGCGCTGGAGGAACCAGCGGTCGATGCGGGTGCGGGCGTGGATCTCCTCGATCGTCCAGCCGCGGGCCAGCGCCGCGGCGATGACGAAGACGCGCGTGTCGGTGGGCTCGGCCAGCGCCCGGCCGATGTCGTCCACGGCCGGCTCCCGGTTGGCGACGAAGCCGTGCATGCCCTGACCGATCATCCGCAGCCCCTTCTGGAATGCCTCCTCGAAGGTGCGGCCGATGGCCATGACCTCGCCCACGCTCTTCATGGAGCTGCCCAGTTGCTTGTCCACCCCCTTGAACTTGCCGAGATCCCAGCGCGGGATCTTGCACACCACGTAGTCGAGCGCCGGTTCGAAGCAGGCGGTGGTGGTGCCGGTGACGGCGTTGCGGAGCTCGGGCAGGGCGTGACCCAGCGCCAACTTCGCCGCCACGAACGCCAGCGGGTAGCCGGTGGCCTTGGACGCCAGCGCGCTGGAGCGCGACAACCGGGCGTTGACCTCGATGACCCGGTAGTCGGCGGAATCGGGATCGAGGGCGAACTGGATGTTGCACTCGCCCACGATGCCCAGGTGGCGGATGATCCGGAGGGACAGCGCCCGCAACTGGTGATACTCGGCGTTGGTCAGCGTCTGGGACGGTGCGACCACGATGCTCTCGCCGGTGTGGATGCCCAGCGGGTCGAAGTTCTCCATGTTGCAGACGGCGATGCAGTTGTCGTACCGGTCCCGCACCACCTCGTATTCCACTTCCTTCCAGCCCTTGAGCGACTGCTCCACCAGGATTTGCGGCGCGTAGGCGAACGCCCGCTCGGCGCGGGCGGCCAGCTCCGCCGCGTCGGCGCAGAAGCCGCTCCCCTGCCCGCCCAGGGTGAAGGCGGCGCGGATGATCACCGGGAAGCCCAGCGCACGGGCCGCCGCCGCGGCGTCCGCCACCGAGGTGACCGCCATGCTGCGGATGGTCCGCACGCCGATCTCGTCGAGCCGCCGGACGAACCGCTCCCGGTCCTCGGTGTCGGCGATGGCCTCGATGGGTGTCCCGAGCACCCGGACGCCGTGCCGCTCCAGCGCCCCGGCCGCGTGGAGCCGCAGACCGCAGTTGAGCGCCGTCTGGCCGCCGAAGCCGAGGAGGATGCCGTCGGGCCGCTCCCGCCGGATCACCGCCTCCACGAAGAACGGCGTGACGGGGAGGAAGTACACGCGGTCGGCCACCCCTTCCGAGGTCTGCACCGTGGCGATGTTCGGGTTGATCAGGACGGTTCGGATCCCTTCCTCCCGCAGCGCTTTGAGCGCCTGGGAGCCGGAGTAGTCGAACTCGCCGGCCTCGCCGATTTTCAGCGCGCCGGAGCCCAGCACGAGCACGGAGCGGATCTCAGCGTCCATGGCGCACCAGGTCCATGAAGTCGTCGAACAGGAATTCGGTGTCGGTGGGGCCGCCCGAGGCCTCGGGGTGGAACTGCACCGAGAAGAACGGCCGCGTCCGGTGGCGGAGTCCTTCGTTGGTGCCGTCGTTCAGATTGACATAGAGGGGCTCCCAGCGGTCGTCCAACCCGGCCGGATCCACCGCGAAGCCATGGTTCTGCGAGGTGATGAACGCCCGCGGCGACCCGGGACGGCCCACCGGCTGGTTGTGGCCGCGGTGGCCGAACGCCAGCTTGTAGGTGCGCGCCCCGGCCGCCAGCGCCAGCAGCTGGTGCCCCAGGCAGATGCCGAACACAGGCCGACCCGCAGCGAGCACCGTGCGGAGATGAGCCACCGCCGCGGCGCAGCGCGCCGGGTCGCCGGGGCCGTTGGAGACCACCAGGCCGTCGAAATCCATAGCGGTGAAGTCGTGGTCCCACGGCACCCGGACCACCGTGGCATCGCGCCGCAGGAGGCAGCGCAGGATGTTGTGCTTCACGCCGCAGTCCAGCAGCACGATCCGTCGCCGGCCATCGCCATGGGTCTGCACCGAGCGCGTGCTCACCTGAGCCACCAGGTCCTCACGGTTAGGATCCCGCCATGGCCCGACGGCGGCATCTCCTTCGGGGATGATCCGGCCGAGCAGGGCCCCGTGGGTGCGGAGGCGCTGGGTCAGCGCCCGGGTGTCAACGCCGGAAAGGCCCGGCACGCCGTGGGCCGCCAGCCAGTCGCCAAGGCCGGCCCGGGCGGCCCAGTGGCTGTGCCGCCCCGAGTAGTCCGCGATGACCAGGCCGGCCACCCGGACCGCCTCCGATTCGTAGTTGGCGCAGACGCCGTTCTCAATCTTCGGCTCCGGCACCCCGTAGTTGCCCACCAGCGGATAGGTGATCACCAGGATCTGGCCGGTGTACGAGGGATCCGACAGGCTCTCGGGGTAGCCGGTCATGGCGGTGTTGAAGACCACCTCGCCGGCCGCCGGCCGCACGGCGCCGAAGAGACGGCCGGTGTGTTCGCTGCCGTCCTCGAGGATCAGGCGGCCTGCCGCCGCCGCTGCCCATTGCATGAATGCGCCCCCGAAAATTTCGGCAATGGTAACACAACCCGCCGGCGCCGCTGAGCACTTTTTCAAACAGTCAAACATTTCATGTAACCCATTACAAAAAATGGAGTTGAATTACTCCCTCTCCCGGCCCTATGATGGAGGTGCGTGCCGCGCAGCTGTCTCTGCCTGACTTCAGACGGGAGCGGTTGGATCCGGCCCCGGAGGTCACCATGTTGACCGAGCTTCTGCCTCTGGACGAAATCTGCCGGCTCAACACCGGCCTGCTCCGCAACGCGTTGGCCGGGGTGGATGACGCATCCGCCCGCCGCAAGCTCCATCCCGACATCAACCCCGTCGCGTACCTGGTCATCCACCTTCTCGACGCCCGGTTCTCCATGGCCCGCATGATCGGCGCGCCGGCCGAAAATCCGCACCAGGCGGCATGGGACGCGGCTTCCTCCTTCGACTCCCTGCCCGGTGTGCCCCCGCTGGAGGAACTGCTCACCTTGTGGAACGGGGTATCCACGGCACTGGCCGACCAATTGCCGCGGATAACCGCCGCCGACCTGGCGACCCCGGCGCCTCACCCGTTCCCCGTCGCTGACTCTTCCCGCCTGGGCGGACTGGCCTTCCTGTTGCAGCACGAGTCATACCATCTGGGGCAGCTCGGGCTGCTGCGCCGGATGCTGGGCCTCCCCGCCATGGTCTGGACGACGGACACTCCGCATACTTCGGACAGCCGTTGATGAATCCGTGCCAACATCCGACCACACCCTGGCTCACTCCGCCGCCGGCAGGCCTTCCCGTCGCGGGCGAGATCCACGTCTGGCGGGCCGGGCTGGACTGGGCGCCAGACGCCCTGGCTGCGGCCGCCGCCTCTTTGAGTCCCGACGAACGCGAGCGCGTCGCCCGGCTGCGTCTGCCGGCGCACCGGGACGCATTTGTCGCCGCGCGGATCTTTCTTCGCCGGGTGCTGGCCCGCTGTCTCGACGCCGACGCGGCGGCGCTCCGATTCGGAACGACCGCCCACGGCAAGCCGTATCTGGTGGAGCTCTCCGCCCCGCTGCATTTCAACCTGGCCCACTCGGGTTCGGTGGCGCTCCTGGCCGTCGCCGTCGACGCCACGGTGGGCGTCGATGTGGAACGCGTCCGCATCAACCTGGACCTGGACGGGATCGCTCGACGGTTCTTCCGCTCTGAGGAGAGTGCGGCACTTGATGCCCTGCCGGCGGCGCAGCGGACCGAGGCGTTCTTCGCCGTCTGGACGCGGAAGGAGGCCCTGCTTAAGGCACTGGGCAAGGGAATCGCCGGCGGCGTGGATCGGTACGGTGTCACCGTGGACCCGGGCTCGCCCGCCCGCGTGCTCGCCGCCGCGGGCGGCCCCGGCGAGGCGGCCCGCTGGTGGGTGGCCGATCTTGCCGCCGGCCCCGGCTACCGCGCCGCCGTGGCGGCGCCGGCCACGCCCGGCCGGGTGCTCACCTGGGCATGGCCCGGTCCGATGGACAGCTCGTCATCCCGCGCCCCGGAGGAAATCCCATGACCCAACCGCCCGACGCTGTCTGGCGCCGGATCGCATTCGGACTGCTCCCCGTCGCCCTGCTCGTCACCCTGGTGGCCTCGAGCAGTTGCGGACCGGCCCCCCGCCGGGACTGGGCCGGACTGAGCACCGCCGCCGCCCATGCCGGCGACTGGCACGTCGCGGGACGCACGTGGCTGGAAAATCCCGCCGCCGCCGAAGGGCGGGGACGCTTCCTGGACTACGACCGCGGCCGGCTGGAGGGCTGGCGGCACGGGGCCCGGCTGACCCTGGCCCGGCGGGAACCGGACGGCCTGGCGGAGACGATAATCGTTGAAGGCCTCCAGGCCCGGGGCTTCGTCGTGCATCACTTCATCCGGTTTTTCGACGAACGCACCGAGGGCACCCGATTCTCCTGCGCCGATCCGGGAGAGCTGTACGACAACTGGCCCGTCGCCGCCCTGCTCGCTGACGCCGCCCGCGGCTATCCCTGGCTGGGAAAGGCCGGGCAGCCCCGGCCCACCCCCGCCCCCGAACCGTTCCCCCACCGCCGCGCACCCACGGTTTGGTTCCGGCTCACGCTCCGGCCCGATCCGCCGCCGGGCTTCTCGGAGTATCACGACTTCCGGCTGGGGCTCTCCCCCCGCGACGGCCTCGTCCGGGCCGCGGTGGGCGCCTTGCGGGAAAATCCGAAGGATCCCCGGTCCGAGATCCTGCACCGGGTGGTGGTGTTCGACCGGGTGACCATTCGCACCATCGTCCCCCCGGAAGGTCTCCTGCCGCCGGCGGCGGCCGCCGCCGAATGGTGGGACGCCGCGACGAACCGCCCGATTCCCCCACCCCGCAAACTCATCGCCTCAGCGCCCTGAATCCGTCGTCACCGCCGCGACGCCGAGGCGCCGGATGCCAACCGTAGGCCGCGGCCGCCGGACGCGGCCCGCTGTACCTCGCGGCCTCCGGCCGCGAGTTCGACCACGGCACGATCACAGTACCTCGCGCATTCCGTGCGCGTGCTCGATCACGGCACGATCACACGCCGCTGCCTTTCGGAGTGATGCGCGTCCGGATGCGCGCGACGGCAAGCGGGACACCTGCGCCACATCTGGCGCGTTGCATCGCAACGCGCGTCCCGGGGAGATCCTTCGCACCCGCGCCACTTCAACCTTGACAAGCGCGCCCGGTTGATTTAAAGATGGGCCGATCGAAACCGACACGGAGCGATTCATTCGGATAGGACAGTGCGCGTGATGTTCGTTGACGACCGGTCCCGCTTCTACTTCTACTTTTACTTTCCGCCTTCGCGGGGCCGGGGGAGCATGCGTGCCGACTAGCTGACCAGCCAGATCGAAAGTTCCCAAAAGCCCCGAAGCGATTCGGGGCTTTTTTATTTTTCCGGAGGTTTTCGGCCATGAAGATCGCGATCCAGGGCGCCATCGGATCATTCCATCACGAGGCGGCCGGCCGCTTTGCGCCCGGCGCCGCCGAACCGGTGGTCTGCCGCACGTTCCGCGCGGTGTGCGAGGCGGTGCGCACCGGCGCCGCCGCACGCGGCCTGATGGCGGTGGAGAACTCGCTGGCGGGCGGGATCGTCGCCAACTTCGCCCTGCTGGGCGAGTATCCGCTCCAGGTGCACGAGGAGCTGTACCTGCGCGTGGAGCAGCACCTCCTGGCCCTGCCCGGCCAGCGGCTGACGGACATCCGCACTGTGCACTCCCACCCCGTGGCCATCCTCCAGTGCAGCCGCTTTCTGGCCGCCCACCCCCACCTGGAGTACATAGAGAGCTGGGACACCGCCGCCAGCGCCGCGGACATCCGGCGCGGGGGCTGGCGCGGCACCGCCGCCATCGCCGGTCCGCTGGCCGCCGAGCTCTACGGCCTGGCGGCGCTCGCCACCGGCATTCAGGACCACGCCGACAACTTCACCCGCTTCCTCGTGCTCGCCGCGACCGCGCCGGACGCGGGCGCGCCACCTGACAAGGCGTCGGTGCAGTTCCGCCTGCCCCACCGGCCGGGGACATTGGCCGCCGCGCTGGCGGCGCTGCACCGCGGCGGAGTGAACCTGACCTTCATCCAGTCGCTCCCCATCGCCGAGAATCCCTACGAGTATGTCTTTCACGTGGACTTCGAATGGGAGCTTCCCGGCGCCCTCGACGCAGCGATGACGGCGCTGAGCGGCCGCGCCGCAGCGGTGCGCCTCGTGGGCGCCTATCGCCGCGGCTGCCGCCCCGCGGCGACTCGGGCGGTGACGTCATGACCCGCGCCGCACCGAATCCGCCGACCGCGCCGGCCCTCCGGCTCAAGGGACGGCCGTACGTCATCGCCGGCCCCTGCAGCGCCGAAACGGAGGCGCAGGTGCTCCGCACGGCGCGCCGGCTGCAGCGGGACCGGCGGGTGGCCGCGTTCCGGGCCGGCATCTGGAAGCCCCGCACTCGTCCCGACTGCTTCGAGGGCGTCGGCGTGGAGGGGCTGCCGTGGCTCCAGCGAGTCCGCCGGGAAACGGGCCTGCCCGTGGCGGTAGAGGTGGCCCGCGCCCAGCACGTGTACGAGGCGCTCAAGCATGGCGTCGATATCCTGTGGGTGGGGGCGCGCACCACGGTGAATCCGTTCTCGGTGCAGGAGGTGGCCGAGGCGCTTCGCGGCGCCGACGTGCCGGTGTGGGTGAAAAATCCCGTCAGCCCCGACCTATCGCTCTGGCTCGGCGCGGTGGAGCGCCTGGCGCGGGTGGGCGTCCGCCGCCTGGGCGCCGTCCATCGCGGCTTTTCCACCACCGACGCCGGCCCGTGGCGGAACGCGCCGCGGTGGGAGCTGGCGCTCGCCTTCCGCCGGGAGGCGCCGGATCTGCCGCTCCTGAACGATCCCAGCCACCTGGGCGGCCGACGGGAATTCATCGCGGAGATCGCCCGGCGCGCCCTGGACCTCGGTTTCGACGGACTCATGGTCGAAACGCACACCCGCCCTGCCGCCGCGCTCAGCGACTCCGCCCAACAGCTCACGCCGGCGGCGCTGTCGACGCTTCTTGACACGCTGCCCGGACGCCGGCGCGGTGCGGCGCGCGACGCCGCGTCCGCAGCGGGCCTGGCGACGCTCCGCGGCGAGATCGACCGCCTCGACGAGGAGCTCATGCGGCTGTTGTCGCGCCGCAACCTGGTGGCGGGCCAGATCGGCCGCTACAAGAAGGCGCACCGCATGGCGGCATTCCAGGGCAACCGCTGGCGTCAGGTGCTGGACGACCGGCTGGAACAGGCCGTCCGGCTGGGCCTCGACCGGCGGCTGGTGGAGGAGATCCTGCAGCGGATCCACGACCTGTCGCTCCAGGTCCAGGCCGCGGCCATGCGGCGGTGAGGGGTGGGGGCGACACCCCCCCGACGACCGGTTGCGTCTCCGCAAGCCGCCGGCCGTGCGATTGAAAATCCGCCGGCGATGTCCCATAATGAGGTCGCTGACAGACTCGGCAACGCCGGGTGGATTCGTCACCGTGCATGCGACCGCGATGGCCGCCGAACCGGGTCTCCATGGACGTGATCCTTCAGAGGGGAAATTGCCGATGACCGCCCAAGTTCCCGACACGCTCCAGTACGACGGCCATTCCTATTCCATCGCCGCCATCGAGCGCGACTGGCCGTTCCACCCCGACGCGCTCGGCCTGCGCGAAGGACAGCCGGCCGCCGCCTGCACCGCCTGCTGGCGCGGGCACGTGGGCCACTACGCGGTCCGCGACGGGCGCCTGTACCTGGTTCGGCTCGGCCTGCTCGCCGGGCCGAATCCGCCGGCGGCCTGGGACGGCATCCCGCCCGGAGACAAGCCCGACTCCATGGGCTTGTGGGAATACCAGGACCTCTTCCATCCCGTGCCGTATTCCGGCGGCGTGGTCATCGCCCGGGATTTCATCCAGGAGTTCTACGTCCACATGGGCTTCCAGCATCCCGTCGGCTACGAGGTGGTGCACGAGCTCCGCTTCGACTGCGGGGCGCTGCAAAGCGCCACCGACCACTCCGCCCGGATGGCGGAGCTGCGCCACCTGGTCCGGAGCGGGCATCCGGAACAGGCGGGCATCAACTGCTGCAGCACCAACGTCGCCCGCCTCATCGAGGACGCGTTCTCGCTGTCGTACGAAAAAAAATGGCGGTGACCCGTCGCACCGTTGAATGATCCATGCAAAACAGGAAACGACAGTCCATGATTTCAAAGACGCGCCGGTGTTTTGCTTCCGGCGGAGCGCTCGGGACGGTGGACATCACGCACAGTCTCACCCCGCGACCGAACCGGGGATTTCATCAGGCGAGCGCCGGCCTGGCCCCTGATGGCCGGTTGGTCGTCGATCCCGGCACCGAGAATTATCCGCTGGCCAAACACACGGCGGCCGTATCACTTCGGGCGCTGGGCGGCATGGTCCGCCGGCAAGCGGGCCATCTTCCAAATCGTTGAGGCAACCGATGATTCACTTTCTTGACCCTGCCACCATCGACCCCCTCACGGCGCTGTTCAGCCTGTCGCATGACCACGGCGAATTCATGCGGGTCTGGCGGTGGGTGACCGAGGTGACGGGGCGACCGCCGGACCGACTGGCCCTGCTGGAGCTGCTGCCGCTGCGCGTCAATCTGGACAAGGGGGAGGAACGGCCGGTCTGGCGGAACGGCGCGGTCCACGCCGAGTGCCCCCTCTGCCCACGGCTCGCGGAGGTGCTGGCGCCCCTCGGCTGGGGGCCCGCCCCGACGGGACCCTTCCCGCGCCACCTCGCCTGGCGGCCGCCCGGCACGGCCGACCCGCCCGCGCTGATCGTCAGCCGCGGCAGCGCCGTGGTCGCGGCGGGCCTGTCTGGTGAAGTGGGCGCCATCGCCGCCGCGTGGTCGGCCCTCCCGGCACAGGCCGTCGACACGCCGCCCGGGGAACTGGGCCGGCTGCTGATTCCGGATGCGGCGTACGCTCCCCCCGGCTCACTCGCGGCGGCTATTCGCGCCGTCGCGGCGGTGATCGCGGCGGCGGGTGCGGGGCGCTGGCCGTTCCTGCGGGCTCTCCATTACGCCCTCCCGGCGGACGCCGCGGCCGCCGGCGGATCGCCCGACGACGGACGGCACACCTCCCCGCTCACCCACCGGCAGGTATTGAATGTCGAGATGCGTTGAGCCGGTCTACCCGCGGGCGCGGATGATCAGGAGAAGACCGAGGACGAACAGGAGCGTGGCGCCGATGCCGGGCACCGAGACCAGCGCCACGGTGAATCCCTGCAGCCAGGCCAGCACGCCGATCTCCGGCATCAGCATGCCGCCGACGAACGCCAGCGACAGGTACTGGACGGTCATGAAGCCGAGGACGATTGCGCCGAGGGCGATGCAGACCCATGCCAGCGCGAGGCGCCCGCGATCCGGTTTTCCTGCCATGGGGCCTGCGCCTCCGTGAAATCGCGTCCCTCCGCATCCGCCAGGGCGCACCGGCGCCGGTGGCGACGTGCCCGCGCCGCTAGCGCGGCTCCGCCTGCAGGTCCAGCCCGCCGGCCCGCAGCTGTTCCAGCGCGGCGACGGCGGCTTCGTACTGCTCCCGCACCGCGGCCGCTTTCTCGTTCCAAGCCCCCTCGTACTCCGCCCGCAGCGCCGCGATTTTATCGGGCCACACGTTTTCGTAGTCGTTCTTCAAGCGGGCGATCCGCTCGTTCCAGGCCCGCTCGTACTCATCCCGGAGCTCGGCCAGGCGGGCCACCGCCGCCCCGTACTCGTCTTTAAGGCCCTTCCAACGCTCCACCAGGCGGGCGTACTCGTCGCCGATGGACCGCGCCGCGGCTTCGACGGCGGCCGCGTACTCCGCCTTCAGGCCGTCCATGAGTTCCCGCACCGGCACGATCCGGTCCACCCGATGCGCGTTGGCGCCGGCGAAGGCGAACCCTTCGTCCAGGCGCCCCTGCCGCGCGCTATCCAGCGCCAGCGAGATGCAGTAGGCGGCCGCCCGGGCGTCGCAGCTCTCCAGGCAGCGCCACGGGCAGCGGAACGACCGGCGCGCGCCGCGGGCGACCTCTTCGAGGAAGGGATTGCGGATCGCCCGGCCGGGCAGCCCCACCGGGCTCTTGATGATGACGATGTCCTCTGCCCGGCACCGGACATACGCCTCCTTGAAGCGCGGGTCGGCGTCGCACTCGTCGGTGGCGACGAAGCGGGTGCCGAGCTGCACGCCCCGCGCCCCGAGCCGGAGGATCCGGTGGATGTCGGCGCCGGTGTACACGCCGCCGCCGGCGATGACCGGGATCGCGCGGCCGCAACCGGCCTCGAACGGACGGACTTCGGCGATCACGTCGGGAACGATCCGCTCCAGCGCGTACGCCGGGTCGTCGATCTGCTCCGGTTTGAAGCCCAGGTGGCCGCCGGCCAGCGGGCCCTCCACCACCACCGCGTCGGGCACGTCGCCGTAGCTCTTCCGCCAGTGGGTGAAGATCAGGCGCGCCGCCCGGCCGGAGCTCACGATGGGGGCGACCTTGACGTTGGCCGCCCGCAGCGCCGCCACCGGGATGCCCCGCAGCGGCAGGCCGGCGCCAAGGAAGACGATGTCGGGCCGCTCCTCCACGACCACCTGGAGCAGCTCGTGGAAGTCGTTCACCGCCACCATCAGGTTGACCCCGATCACCCCGCGGGTGCGGGCGCGGGCGCGGCGGATCTCGCTCCGGAGCGCCCGCTGGTCGGCGGCGCGGCCGTCGTCGTAGTAGTCAGGCTCGATCATACCGATGGCGTTGGCGGCGATGACGCCGATTCCGCCGGCTTCGGCCACGGCGGCCGCCAGCCCCGCCAGCGAGATGCCCACGCCCATGCCGCCCTGCACGATGGGCACCGCGGCCCGCAAGTCACCGATGGCCAGCGGCGGCAAATCCTTTTTCGGTGCGATCCATTCGGGCAGGTCCAGGCGCGGCAGCTGCAGTCTGGGTAGCTGGAATTTCGGAAAATTGTTGAAGTTCAATGAGATTTCCTTGCGTGTGTTTCCGACAGTCTGCGTATATTGTACCCCAGTCCGAGTGATAAATGGCCAAAATGACGGGCTCTATATTAATGAAGGTTCGATCCGCGGCCGGTTCGCCGCCGCCGCCGGGAGCGGATGGACGTATAATACCAGCCGGAGGCACGGTCATGCGGGACGCGGGCAGCGACCGGCGGTACAGCGTCGGTGAAGAGATCGCCAACAGCGCCATCCACGGGGCGGGGGCCCTGGCCGCCGTCGCGGGGCTGGTGATCCTGGTCGCCGCGGCCGCCGCCACCGGCGACGGCTGGCGCCTGGCGAGCGCCGTCATTTTCGGCGTGACCCTGGTGCTGCTGTACACCGCCTCCACGCTGTACCACAGCATCGCCCATCCGCGCGCCAAGCGGGTGTTCCGCTTCATCGACCACGTGGCCATCTTCCTGCTCATCGCCGGCACCTACACCCCGTTCACCCTGGTGAGCCTGCGCGGACCGTGGGGCTGGTCGCTCTTCGGCGTCGTCTGGGGGCTGGCGCTGGCGGGGATCGCCGGCCAGTCCCGCCTGCTGCACCGCTGGACTGCCCTGTCGCTGGTCCTCTACATCGCCATGGGCTGGGCGGCGGTGGTGGCCGTGCGGCCGCTCGTTGCGGCGGTGGCCCCGGGCGGCCTGCTCCTGCTCCTGCTCGGCGGCATCGCCTATACTGCAGGCATCGGGTTCTATGTCTGGCGGCGGCTTCCTTACCAGCACGCCATCTGGCACGGCTTCGTGCTGGCCGGCAGCGCGTTTCACTATTGGGCCATACTGGGTTATGTCATTCCGGCCGGCTAGCCGCACCAGTCCGGCCGTGTTATAATTCCGTCAAACTCCGATTCGCCGACCTGTTGGAGCAACTCGCTTCCCGGGAGAGATCCATGACGGACGTGGTTGCGGTGAAGCAGAAGCTCAAGCTGGAAAGCCGGTCCCCGGCGGACGCCGATGCGGCGTCCCGGCCGGTCCCGACGGATCGGAGCCCGCAGGCGTCTCCGCCGAAGCTCGAATGATCGACTCGTCGCCTGGAGGCTATCGATGAATCCTGACGCCGTCCAGATCATGTTTCAGGTATCCAGTGCGTTCCTCAGCGTGATCGATCTCATCCTGCTCGCCGTCGCCGTGGTGGTGGCCGCCATTTGCACCCGGCGCCGGCAGGGCGCGGCGGCGGCCTGGGTGCTCGCCGTTGCCTGCGCCGGACTGTTCGCCGCCGGCCTGACGCGCTGGGTTGTCGAATTCGGCGCGGCGGCGCTCGTCGGCCGGTTCAGCGCCAACGGATTCCAATGGGTGGAGCTCGGCCTGGCCGCGGCGGAGATCCTGCTGACCGCACTCTTCGCCGCCGGGCTCTTCATGTTCCGTCCCGCCGGACCACCCGCCGCGGCGGCCGGGGAGGTGCGCCATGGATAGCCTGTCGCTGGGCTGGCTCTGGATGGCCGTGAGCTTCCTCTGGGTCGTCGTGTACGCCGCGGCGGCCGCGGCGGCGTTCTGGCGCTTCCGCACGACGCTGCCGGGCATCCTCATCGGCGGGGCCTTCGCGCTGCTCGCGGTAAAGGTGGTGGGAATGCAGCTCCTGCAGCGGTTCGCCTTCGCCGAGCGGGCGTACGACGATCCGACCCGGCTGGTGACGTACACCGCCAACTGGCTGCTCTCCGCGGCGCTGCTGCTGGCGGTGGCAGTGGGCGTGGCGCTGATCCCGCGCGCGCTGAAACGGCGCGGCTGACCCGACGCGACCCGTCGGGGACGGAACCCTTCCGCACAAAAAACGGGACCCGGGGCCAAACCCCCGGGTCCCGTCAACTGATTTCAATACCAGAGACCGACCGGCGCGCGACCTATCGCGTTCCGGCGGTGGCTCCTACGATTTCGTCGGCCAGGGGGCCGGCATCGTAGAGCACCCGCAGGGCGTGGATCATTCCGCCGGCGTGCACCGACACGGTCCGGTTCGCCGTCATGTCGAAGACGAAGCGGCCCGGCAGGCTCTCGATGTTGCCGTCGAATACCAGGCCCACCAGCTCGCCGGCCCGGTTGACCACCGGCGAGCCGGAATTGCCGCCGATGATGTCGCAGGTGCAGACGAAGTTCAGCGGCGTTTCCATCCGGACCTTGTCCTTGCGCTCGAGGAAGCGGGCCGGCAAATCGTACGGGGGCTTCAGACCGAAGCCGAGCGCCCGGTCGTACAGGCCGTGGAAGGTGGTGAGCGGCGGGGCCTGCGTGCCGTTCATCGGGTAGCCGGCGACGGTTCCGTAGCTCAGGCGGAGCGTGCCGGTGGCATCGGGGTAGGCGTTCTTGCCGTACACGGCGAAGCGCGCCCGGCCGATCTGCTCGCTCGCGGCCACCTCGACGCTGGTGATGTTCGCCTCGTACCACTGCTTCCGCTCGCGGAGGATGGGCGCCACCTGGCGGGCCAGCACGATGAGCGGGTCGTCGCTCGCGGCCACCGCCGCTGCGCCGCCCTCGAACAGCCGCTGCCGGATCTTGGGATCGGCCAGGCCGGTTCCCCCGATGAGCCGGTGCGCCACCTCGGCCGGCTCGCCGCCGCCCAAGAGCACCTTCACGTACGCGTCGTCCGCACCGAGCTCCTCCCGGGCCTGGAGCAGGAAGTCGGCTAGGAGCACCTCTTCGAGCGCCGGGTAGACGGGCGCCCGCGACAGGAGGCGGAACCGCAGCGTCTCCAGGTCGGCGTCATGGAAGCCCTCGAGGCGCTCGGCATCCGGCTTGCCGATCTCGGCCGCGTACTGCACGAGGGTCAGGGCGTTCGAGGACAGACGCGATCGGTACCCGCCCAGCGACTGATACTCGAGGGTGGCAACGTGTTCACGCCGCAGTTGCGTCGTCGCGGCGATCGCCTCCCAGGCGCCACCATACTCCTTCTGCCATTCGGGATTGGCGGCGACCCTGGCGCGGAAATCCTTTTCCTCGGCGGCCTTGCGGTCCAGCAGGCTGCGGTTCAGCATCCCCTCGTACTCGCCCGTGGTCGACTTGAGCGAATTCTCGACACCGAAGATCCCGCCCAGCGCCTGCCGGGCCTCCTCGGATCCGCGCGCCGCGTAGGCCCGGAACACGCCCAGCATCCGTTTCAGGGAGTCGATGCGGCGGGGCAGCAGCAAGTCGCGCTGCAGCTCCAGCTCCGCCAGCGTGTAGAGGCGGTTCGTCCGCGCCGGGTGGCCCGACACGAACACCAGCTCGCCGTCGGCGGCGCCGGCGACGTTCCACTTCAGGTAGTGTTTCACCTGCAGCGGCTGGCCGTTGTCGTACACCCGGAAGATGGTCAGGTCGAGGTCATGGCGGGGATAGGTGAAGTTGTCGGCGTCGCCGCCGAAGAACGCGGCCTGCTGCTCCGGGCAGAACACCAGGCGCACGTCGGTGTACTTGCGGTACCGGTACAGCCAGTACTCGCCGCCATGGTACAGCGCGATCACCGCGCAGTCGAGGCCGGTCTGCGCGTGGCCCTCCTTCTCCAACCGGGCGATCTCGGTCCGGCGGGCCTTCAACGCCTCCGGGCCGGTGGCGCCGGCCGGAACCGCGCCCAGCACGCGGGCGGTGACGTCCTCCATGGACACGAGCACGCGGACCTCCTGGTCCGGACACTTCAACTCCTCGGCGCGGGTCCGGGCGTAGAAACCGTCGCGCACCAGATCCCGTTCCCGGGTGGACAGCTTCTGGATCTGGCCCAGACCCACATGGTGGTTCGTCAGGATCAACCCGTCGGGGCTGACGAACGAGCCGGACCCGCCGGAGCCCACCCGGACGCTGGCCAGGCGGACATGCTCCAGCCAGGCCGCATCGGGCTGGAAACCATACTGGTCCGCCAGCAGCCGCAGGGGCGGATTGTCATACGTCCACATCCCCTCGTCGGCCGAGACCCAGGGGGCCGCGCCCCAACCGCACACGACCACCGCCACGGCGGCCAACCACACCCACCGACCCGTCATTTTGCGATCGCTCATGATCACCTCGTGGAATGATGACGGCGCGCGCCCCCGGCACATGTCCGCTCCTCGCGGAGCGTTCCGGGATCGCGCGGCATCAGGATCTGCGGACTGTCGGGGAGGGTGCACCGCTGTCGTTCCGTCCGTCCCGTCCGGCCCGCCTGCACACACCGCCGGCCAGGCCGCCGGCGCGGAAATAGAATATACGGGAGCCGGGCGCCGATGTTCAAGATAACATGACCGCGCCGTTTCCCTCCGGTCCCCGTGAAAACGGCCCCGATTCATGATACATTCGCCCCATGAGAGTCAAGCGCTTCACCAGCAGCGCCGGCTTGGAGATCCTGGCGGGCCAGGACGACGTCAGCAACGAGGCGGTCACCTTCCGGCTCGGGCAGCCGGGCGACTACTGGTTCCACGTCCACGGCTTCTCCGGCTCCCATGTGGTCCTGCGCGCGCCGGCCGACGGTGACGCCGACCGCGACAGCATCCGCGAGGCGGCCGCAATCGCCGCCTGGTATTCGCGGATGCGCGCCGGCGGGAACGTCGGCGTGACCATGTGCCGCGTCCGCGACGTGCGCAAGCCCGGCGGAGTCAAGACGGGCACCGTGCGCATCCGCAACGCCCGCACGATCACGGTCCGGCCGGCGCTCCCCGACGCGGCGGACGACTGAGTGGCGGCTCCGGGAGGCATCATGTTCGAGGCCTACGAAGAACTCGCCGGTGAACTGGCCCAGCTGTCGAATTACTATCAGAAGTACGCCCGGATCATCCGGGACCACGGACCGGATCTGCGCCAGCGTCTTGACGCCACCAGCGGCTCCGAGCGGGTGCATCTCTGGCGCAAGGCGCACAACTACCGGCGGGAGATGGCCGCGGTGATCCGGGCGGCGCAGGACGACGGCGAGCAGCGCACCTTTCTGGGCACCTACTTCGCCTTCCAGGTCCTCCACCTCCACGCCCTGAGCATCCACACGCTCCGCCGCGATGCCGCCGCGGCCCGCGACCGGCTGCCGGTCTACCACCAGATCCTCACCCGGCTGCGGTTCCAGCTGCGCGACCTGATCACCGCCTATCTCGGCGCGCTGGCGGAGACCTGTGCCCGCGGCGAACCGCTCGACGGCGTGGCCTTCTGCAACGTCGGCATGATCCTGGACCAGGACGACCTGGACATCGCCATCTTCGCCCGCCCCGACGTGGACGCCACCCGCTGGAATCCCGTGGTCAGCGCCGTGGGCGCGGAGTTTTTCCGCTACGCCACCAAGATGCATTTCTACCTGGCCGAGAAGACGGTGGGCCGAACCTTCCTGACCACCATCGATGACATCCGCACCTATCTGCGCCGCGGCGCGCATAATTTCGTGCTGATCTCCGAGCTGCTCCTGACGGAGCGGCTCGTGGGCGACGAGAGCCTCATCGCCGACGTGGAACGCGAGATCATCGACCTGTTCTACCACGAGCAGGGTCGGCCCCGCCTCCACGAAGGCTACCTGCGCGGCATGATCGGCGAGGTGCACGAGCAGCTCCGCTTCGATCTGAGCTCACCGTGGGTCAGTCCCAAGACCCACGGGCTCCGGCTCATTCACAACCTCACCAACATGCTGAAGACCATCCATGACATCCGCGCCCACGGTTCGCGCGAGACGCTGGAACTGCTCAAGGTCCGCGATCCGGGAAACGCGGGGCTCTACGCCGGCCTCCAGGACGTGTTCAGCTTCATCGAGATGTTCTTCTATGTGTACCAGCTCATGGTCTCGGTGGAGGACACCTTCGACAGCAACGACGCCGTGGCCGTCCGGCACCTGGACCGCGTCGCCGAGGCGCTGGGCTTCGCCCCGCAGGGACCGGTCCGGCCCGCCCTGCGGCTGCTGACCCATTACTACGAGGAACTGGACCGGCTGCGCACCCTGGCGCCCCAGGCGCTGGCCATGGTCAACCAGCACCTCCAGCGCGTGACCGTGTTCAACCAGATCACGGCGGGCGGCCGGCCGGCGGATTACCCCGTGGCCTGGACCGACAACATCTTCCTCAACATCCTCCTGCTGTTCCAGGTCTACCTGGGCATGATCTACTGGGACGACATCTTCCAGCTCCTGGCCCGCGATTCGGGCGCCGCGATCCAGACCATCATGAACAGCCTGGAGCAGCTCCCCGAAGAGCAGCAGCCGCCGGCGTTCGAACGGCTGCTCCGCCTGCTCGCTTTCGACATGGATTCGATCGTGCAGACAGCCGTGCTGTTCCAGAGCGTCGCCGACCGCCCGACCTTCGCGCGGTACGCGGCGTTCACCCGGGAGTGGCTGCTGGAACATTTCGCCACCCGGCCGGGCCGACTGGCCGCGCTGATCGAGATCCTGCCCCACCGGCCGGGAACTGTCACAGAGTTCCTGCTGGGGTTCGATCGGGATCAGCTGCTCCGACTCCGCCAGCTCGCCGGGCACCCCGACACCCAGTCCGCCGTCGATGCGCGCGCCAGCAAGCGGTTCAGTCTGCTGTGCGACCTGCTGGCCTTCTCCTCCAACCATTACCGCCGCTGCTTCGCCCGCGTGTCGCGGGAGCAGCCGGAGATCGTGACGCATCCCGACGACCGCGATTACCTGCGGGGCACCGCCGACACTCTGTGGGCCGAGCTGGCCGATGCCGACGGACCGGAGGAGCTCAAGCGCCGGCTCGGCGTCTACTACGAATTCGGCTTCTGCCGCTGCGGCCTCCTGGCCGTGAGCCAGCCCGGCGACCTGAAGCTGCTGTACGGTGTGTACCACGAGTTTTTCCGCCGGTACTTCCGCTGGCTCTACCGGGCGTGCCAGTGGCAGGTGGAAGCGCAGGGCCTGGCCGGTCTGCACTACCGCGAGCGCGACGAGGATGATCAACCGCTCGCCGTTTTCTGCGCGGGCGGCTACGCCCGCGAAGAGGCGTTCGAACAGGACTTGGATCTCTTCGTGCTGACCCGGGAGCGAAGCCCGGAATTCGGCCGCTACGCCATCGGTCTGATCAACGATTTGAATCGCGAGCTGACCCGCCGCGGCATCATGCCCCACCACCGCCTGACGGAGTTCTTCGGCACGTTCGCCTTCTCGCTGGACCGGCTCGAAGCGTTTCTGGCCACGCCGCGCGAGCACGATTTCATCGAGCTGTCGCTGCTGATGGGCAGCCGCCTGATGATCGGCAGCCACTCGTTCGACGCCGCGATCGGCGAGCTGCTGGACCGCCACCTGTTCCGGCAACCGGACCGCTTCATCCGCGACATGCTCGCGGAAATCGACGAACGGCGGGCGTATCAGCTCAGCCGGCGCGGCGACACGGTGAACGTCCGCGAGGATCCGGGCGCGTTGCGCGACATCCAGTCGGTGGTGACCGCCGCGCTGGCCCGCATCGGGCGCCGGGAGCCGACGCTCTGGGCGGCGTGCGAGACGCTGGCGGACGCCCTGCCGGCGCAGGCGGCCGATCTGCGAACGCTGGCGCGGGCCTATCGCTTCATGCGGTATTTCCGCGACACGTACTCGCTGTCGCAGACCGAGGCGGATCACATCCTGCGGGACCGGCTGCTCGCCACCGCCCACCGCATGGGCTTCGAACCGGGTGAGATCGCCGGCGAGAGAGGGACCGCGCCGCGGCTGCTGCGCTCCTACCGGTATCACCGGGCAAGATCACAGCGGGCCATTGCGCGCATTGCGGCGACCATCGCGCCGTGATGCGCGTCATCGCCGACGACGTGGCCGTTTTATTGTTGACACTCTTCCGTCTTCTATCTAAAGTAGTCATACGTTCGCGGATCGAACGTTCCCATGTGGACAATACGAGCGCGCGCACAGAACGATCTCAGCAACCCGGTGGCGGCCGGTCGGCTGTTGCAAACCGGAGCGGAACTTATCACCCGCTCGCTCCAATCGCAAGGATGAACGCATGCGCATCGGGATCGCTTACGACCTGAAGGACGATTATCTGGCGGAAGGTTTTTCCGAAGAGGCCGCCGCCGAGTTCGACCAGGTTGACACCATCGTGGCGATCGAAACGGCGCTGGCCGCGGCGGGCCACGCCACCGACCGGATCGGCAACGCCCGCCGGCTGATAGCCCGCCTGGCCGACGGCGACCGCTGGGACATGGTCTTCAACATCGCCGAGGGACTGCACGGCCTCGGACGGGAATCGCTGGTGCCGGCGCTGCTTGACGCGTACCGCATTCCCTACACGTTCTCCGATCCGGTGGTGCTCGGCTTGTCGCTGCACAAGGGTCTGGCCAAGCACGCCGTGCGCGACCTGGGTGTGCCGACGCCGGACTTCGCCGTCGTGGCGGACCGCCTCGACGCCGTCGCCGTCGCACTGCCGTGTCCCCTGTTCGTGAAGCCGGTGGCCGAAGGCACCAGCAAGGGCATCAACGCCCGTTCCAAGGTCACCGAACCCGGCGACCTGCCGGATGTCTGCGTCGAACTGCTGCGCACCTTCCACCAGCCGGTACTGGTGGAGACGTACCTGCCGGGACGCGAGTTCACGGTGGGCGTGCTGGGCACCGGACGCCGCGCGCGCGCCGTCGGTGTGCTCGAGGTGTCGGTGCGCGGACACGCGGAGACCGACGCCTACTCGTTTGCCACCAAGAAAAATTACCGGGACCTCGTCGACTACAGCCGGCTCGAGGGCGAGCTGGCGCAACCGTGCCTGGACCTGGCGCTGCGCGTCTGGCGGGGCCTGGGTTGCCGCGACGCCGGACGCGTGGATATCCGCCTGGACGCGGCCGGCATACCAAACTTTCTGGAGGTGAATCCGCTGGCGGGACTCCACCCGGTTGATTCCGACCTGCCGATCATCTGCCGGTTGTCCGGGATCGCGTACGGGCAGCTCATCGAACAGATCATGGAGTCCGCCCGCGAGAGGCTGAGCGCATGAAAAAAAACAAACGCGTGGTCATCCTGCACAACCCGGTCCTCCCGGACGCTCCCGAGGACGACAAGAACCTGCTCGACCAGGTGAACGCCGTCCGGCAAGCGCTGAAGAAGCTGCGCTATGAGCCGACGGTGGTCACCTTCGATCTGAACATCCCCCGCACCATCGACTTGATCCGGGAAGCGGACCCGTGCTGCGTCTTCAATCTGGTGGAATCCGTCAGCGACGACAGCCGGCTGCTGCACTGGGGCGCGTCGCTGCTGGATCATCTGGGGATTCCCTACACCGGCTGCCCCACCGAGGCCCTGTTCATCAGCACGAATAAAATCCTCGCCAAGCGGGTCCTGCGCGGCGCCGGGTTCCAGACCGCCCCGTGGGTGTCGCAGGACGATTGCACCATGCCGCCGGGCAAGCACACGTTCATCATCAAATCGAACTGGGATCACGCGTCGAGCTGGTTCACGGAAGACGCCATCGTCACGGTGAAGACGTCGGCGATCCGCGATCTGCTCAATGAACGGCGCATCCGGACCGGTCGGGAGTATTTCGCCGAGCATTACATCGACGGTCGGGAGTTCAACGTCGCCGTGCTGGCCGGCCAAGTGCTGCCCGTGCCGGAGATCCGGTTTCTCGACTATCCGGATGGCAAGTACAAGGTGGTCGACTACCAGGCCAAGTGGGACGAGGAGAGTTTTGAATTCCTGCACACGGAGCGGAGTTTCGATTTCGAGCCCGAGGAGCGACCGCTGCTCCGGCAGCTCAGCGAGATCGCCGAACACTGCTGGCAAACGTTCGGGCTGGGCGGTTACGCCCGGGTGGACTTCCGGGTGGATCCCCAGGGTCAACCCTGGGTGTTGGAAGTCAACGCCAATCCCTGCATCGCCCCATACAGCGGCTTCGCCGCCGCCGCCGCCCGGGTCGGCCTGAATTACACCCAGATGATCCGGTGCATCGTCCGGGACGCACTGGACCGACATGCCGTGGAGGGCAACCGTGAACCCCGAATCTGTCCGGTTTCGTGAGCAGCCCACGCCTGACGACCCCCGGTGGGTGCGGGAGATCCTGGAGTCGGCCGGTTTCTTCTATCCCTTCGAGGTGGACGTGGCGGTGGAGCTGGTGGAGACGGGGCTGGAGCACGGCCCCGAGAGCGGCTATCACTTCATCTTCGCCGAAGCGGATGGCCGGGTGGTCGGCTACACCTGCTTCGGGTCCATCCCGTGCACCGTCGGCAGCTTCGACCTGTACTGGATCGGCGTCCACGATGATTACCGCGGACAGGGTGTCGGCAAGATCCTGCTGCGCGAGTCCGAGCGGCGGATTGCGGCCATGTCCGGCCGGGCCGTCTACATCGAGACGGCATCGCGGCCGCAATACCTGCCCACCCGCGAATTCTACCTTCGCACCGGCTACAGCATCGAGGCGGTTTTGAAGGATTACTACGCCCCGGACGACGACAAGGTCATCTTTGTCAAGCGGCTCAGCGGCTGATTTTCTGCCGCCGTCTCCCGCTGCTTCCTTATATATATATCGCTCCGATCGCAAGCGACCGACTCGCCGGCCGGCACCGACCGTCGCCGGCAGATTTCCCTTCTTGGCGTTCGTCGGGGCGATGTGATGAAATAAGCCATCAACGCGGCCCATCCGGCGGAGGATTCATGCACGGACATCGAGTGATCCTGGGATTGCTGGCGTTCGCCCTGCTTTGGGGGAGCGCCGGAGCGGCCAACGACCCGGCCCCGCGCCGGAACGGCGTCTGCCTGGTGCTCGGCGGGGGCGGCGCCCGCGGGCTGGCGCACATCGGCGTGCTCAAGGCCCTGGAGGAGGAGGGACTCGAGCCGGCGGCTGTGGTCGGCACCAGCGCCGGGGCGCTGGTGGGTTCGCTGTACTGCGCCGGCTACACCAGCCAGCAGATTGCCGATTTCTTCCTGACCATGGACTACGCGGACCTGATCCGCGAGGAACCGAACCGGCGGCTGGTGGACTACGACCAGAAGGAGGCCGGCCGGTTCCCGGGACTCACCCTGTACCTGGAAGGCCGGGCGCTGGATCTGCCGTCGGGCATTATCGCCGGCCAGGGCGTCATCAAGCAGCTCGATCGCGCCTTCACCGCGGCGGGCGTGCAGCACGTGCACGACTTCGACCGGCTGCCACGCCCCTTCCGCTGCGTGGCCACCGATCTCCGGCACGGCCGGGCGCACACATTCAGCGGCGGTCGCCTCAGCCAGGCCGTGCGCGCCAGCATTTCGATCCCCTCGGTGTTCACCCCCGTCGAATTGGATGGCATGCTGCTGGTGGACGGCGGCATCCTCAACAACATCCCCGTGGACATCGCCCGCGAGTGGGGCTATCCAGCGGTCGTCGCCGTCAACGTTTCCGGCTCCACCGCGCCGGAGCGGAAAAAGCTGAAGAACCTCATCGAAATCTGGGATGAGTCCAGCACCCTCGTCCGGCAGGAGAAGGACCGGCGGCTCATGGCGATGGCGGATCTGGTCGTCGCTCCGGATGTGCTCGATTTTTCCATCGCCGACTTCCACCTGGCCCGCGAACTCATCCAGCAAGGGTACGACGCCGCCCGGGCGGACCTGCCCCGGCTCCGCGAGATCTTCGCCGCCGCGCCGGGCGCGCCGCCGCGCACCGCGCCGGACCGCCAGGGCTACACGCGGCCGCTGGAGGTCGTGGAGCTGGTGGGCGACGACACAGGCAATCCCCTCGAGGCGCTGACCAAGTCGGACGCGCGGCTCGGCAAGCCGGCCACTCCCGACATGCTGGAGCGCTCCGCGGAGAAGATCTACGCCATGGACCGCTATCGCACCGTGGGCTACGATCTGAAGCTGGACAACGGCGAGGCCGAGCTCGCCTACCTGGTGGACACGCTGCCCAAGGGGTCGCTGACCCTGGGCCTGCGTTACGACACCGACTACCAGTTCACCGGGCGGGCCCGGTTGCGCGACCGCAATGTGCTGCGGACCGGTTCCGACCTGGAGCTGGATCTGCTGCTGGGCCAGCTCAAGGAGTTCCGCTTCGGCCTGCGCACCCCGGTACCGGCGGGCGTGCCCGTGATCTGGCGCAACGAGCTGTTCTTCACTCGCACGCCCCACAAGATCCTGTATCAGGAAGAGCCGGTGGAGGTGTTTGACGAGAAGCATTACGGATTCACCACCGGCCTCACGGTCGACCTGGGCAATGCGGTCGGCGTGTACGGCGCGCTGGTTTTCGAAAAGGCGAACATGGCCACCTACGGGCGGTTCGATGAGAGCGGCAGCGACCGGCTCACCTTCATCCGGGTGGGCGCCGGGGTGGACACCCTGGATCGGTGGGCGTTTCCCCGGTCCGGCTTCCGCGTCGACGCGCACGTGGACCGGGCGCTCCCCGGGCTCGGCGGCGATCTCGATTACACCCGCATCACCGGGACGGCTGCCGCCTACTGGCCGCTGACCGAAAATAACGTGCTGCATGTCTCCGGTTACGCCGGCTGGGGCGTCGACCTGCCGGCCTACTTCATGCATTTCGCCGGTGGGCAGAACGATCTGCGGATGGCTTCGACGCCGCTCCCCGGTTACGCGGTGGACGAGATCTTCGGCCGGGACCTCTGGACCGGACTGATCGAGTATCGGCGGCGCTTTCCCAGCCCGGCCATCGGACTGAGCAGCGACGCGTACCTGCTGGTCCGGTACGGTCTGGCCGGCGCCCGCTACCCGGATTTATCCGACGGCATGATTGAACTCGGGGTGCCGTACCGCTACTTCCACGGCGGCGGCGTGGGCTATGCGCTGACCACGCTGCTGGGTCCCCTGCAAGTGTTCGTGAGCGCGGGCGAATCGGGCCGCTGGGAACTGACCATCACGCTGGGGCCCGATTTCTGACGCCCGGCCGTGGGCTGCGCCCGCTCTGGGAGGGCGGGAACGAGACGTGCGGCCCGCTGTTGCGGCGTTGGCGATGCGGCGCGCATCGGCCTACCTGGTGGCGCGCCCGCGAAGACACCCGCACGCAGCCGCTCGCGGGCGGCCGGTGGCGCCGTCTAGCAGAAGACACTTGACACAGCACTCAATCGGGATTGAAATGTCGAGACAAGACGCGTTGATCAGAATTCCAATTACGGCATGAGCAAAGGCACGACTCATGATCTCGATCGTGAACCCTCATCTCTCAAAACTCAAACCGCCACAGTTTGAGCGCGTGCGACCGCATCCTTCCCCATGCCCATCGCTTCCAAAGGCCCGGTCGTTCAGCGAGCCGATCCGGGGCTTCGCAACGGGGGTTGCCGTCCGCGTGACGGGCGGTGATCACGACCAGCCTATCGATGCCCTCGTCCCGCCGGCCGCCCGCGGCGTCCCGTATCGGGGGAAAGCCGCCCTACCCGGCGTGGCATTCTACCCCAAAACCACACCCGCGCTTCTCATCTATGCATCCAAGGTAACTATTCTGAACTACTGATTAATTTTTAGGAGGCTAAAGTGAAACTACCTATGCGTTCTGTTTTCGGATTACTCATGTTGGGCCTGTTCACCGCGTCGTTCTACGCGGCGGATGTCCAGCTGACCACGACGGTCTACCCGGAAAAACGAGAAGTGAAAGTGCCGTTCCAGGCCACCGACCGCGCTCCGGTTGCTGAAGTCAAGGCCAAGGTCAAAGGCGCGGCCGGCCAGATCACGGTCGAGATGGAGTACAAAAACCTGGTCCCCGCCATCCTGTTCGGCGGCGACATCACCACTTACGTCGTCTGGGCGATAACCCCCGCCGGCGAGGTGGAGAATCTCGGCCAGGTGGCCACTTCCGACAAGAACGGCAGCAGCCGGTTCGCCACGGCGAAGAAAGATTTCGCCCTGGTCATCACCGCCGAACCGCTCGCCCCGGTCAGCAATCCGTCCGACATCCTGATCTTCTACTCCGGCGCCCCCGCCCCGAAGGATGCCAAGAGCCGCACGTTCGCCTTCGCCGGCTTGGTGGACAAGTCTGAACTCTTCACCTGCAAAAACAAATCCATCCGCGGCATGAGCTATTCCAACACGACTCCGGTGACACTGCTACAGGCCCAAAAGGCCGTGGAACTCGCAGAGCGGTTCAAGACGGACCTGGTCCTACCCGAGGCCGTCAAGTCGGCCAAGAGCGCCCTGGCCCAGGCGACCAACCTGCTGACCGAAAAGGGCGCGGGCAACAAGGCCGGTCAGGACAGCGCGCGGCGTGCCGTCGAGTTCGCCAGCCAGGCGCTGAAGGAGCATTTCCGCATCGTCGAGGAGAAAGCCGCCGCCGCGCTCGAAGCCAAGCGCCAAGCGGAAAAGGCCGCCCTGACGCAGCAGGCCACCGACGCTGACACCGCCCGCCGGAAAACCGAGGTGTCGCTGCAACAGTCCGAAACCGCCCGGAAGCAGGCCGAGGAAGCCCAGCGACGGGCGGAAGCGTCCATCGCCGAGTCCAAGCGCGAGCTGGCCAAGCTGGACCAGGAACGGGCCCGGCTCAAGGCGGAGCGCGACGCCCTGGCCAACCGCCTGTCGGGCGCCCTGGCCATGGTTTCGGCCACGACAGAGACGGCCCGGGGCTACGTGGTCAGCCTGTCCGACATCACCTTCGACACGGGCAAGGCCACCCTGAAGACCGACGCCAAATACTCGCTGGCCAAGCTGGCGGGAATTCTGACCCTTCTGCAGGAGATGACGCTGAGCGTCGAAGGGCATACCGATTCCACCGGCTCCGCCGAAACCAACCAGAAGCTGTCGGCGGCCCGCGCCAATTCCGTCATGACCTTCCTGAAAGAGATGGGAGTGGCCGAGACGCGGATGACCGCCAAGGGCTTCGGCCCGGATCAGCCCGTCGCGCCGAACGACACCGCCGAAGGCCGGGCGCGCAACCGCCGCGTCGAGATCATTCTGCCCAAGACCCAGTGACATTGTCCGCCGGCGGCGGCGCCCGGAACGCCGGGCGTCGCCGCACGGTTCACACTCGCGCTATGCTCAGGGTCGAACGAACGGTCAGCGTCCGCCCTTCCTCTTTTTCTTACCCTTGCCCGTCTCCTCCCCGGCCTCCGGCTTCACGTCTTCCGGCTGGGGCGGCGGTTCGGGCGGCGGCGCGTTCTTCTGGCTGCGCAGCGCCAGGTATATGATGCCGCCGAAAAAGCAGGCGGCCAGAATCAACACCACGATCACATCCGGCTTCATACTGACTCCTTGACTGGATGCCCGGTCGCCGGCGCCTTTGCCGCGCCAGCGGCGCGATACTCGGCGTCCCGCGTCCCGGGTTCATGGAACAGGTCAATCGAGGGAAGCGGCCATCCGCGCCGGCCGGCTGTGAGCAGCGCCGGCGGGGCGGTCAGGAGTTAGCGGGGGCGGGCGGCGCCCGGCGGAGCGGCAGCAGCCGGACACCTGCAGCCGCGATGCCGGCGGCGTCGCACCAGATGCCGGCGGTGCCGTCATCGACCGGCGGTGCCACGCTGACGATCGTCGGGATGAGTCCCGCCGCGCGACAATCGAAGCCGTCGGGGGCCGGCGGGGCCGGCAGAAGCCGCAGCGGCTTGCGGGCCGGCGCGCGCGGCGGCTCTTCGCCGTCGCCGCGCGGATGGTCCACCTGGGTGAAATCCAATCCGGATCCGGGAGCTGCCTCGGCGGACAGCACCACCCGGAGTACAGGAACTAGGAGCTGCAGGATCAGGGCGGACAGAATCAGCCCGTAGAGAATGCGGTGGGGTTTTGCTGTCTGGCCGCGCGGCGTCATGCTATCCGTCCGGACCGTCCCGGTTTTTAAAGTGCCTTTCTGCATTTGGAGTATAGTCGCACCGTCCCCGCGAGTCAACGCGGATGCAGCGGCGCTGGTCCGCGGGTGTCGACTCGCCTCCCTATCCGGTTGTCAAACGGCCGCCGAGTCGTTATAATTTCTCGATATCTTACGGGGGAAGGATCATCATGCATACCCGACTCTTGACCATCTGCAGCATCCTGCTCGTCGCAGCGGTCGTCGTAGCGCCCGTTTTCGGCCAGGTTCGGCCCGACGACCGGCGGGCGCTGCTGGAACGGCTTCGCCGGGAGATCGCCGCGCATGGCTACACCTTCACGGTCGGGGACAACCCCGCACTGGACCTGCCGCTGGAGGCGCTGTGCGGCACGCGCCCCCACGATCCCAACTGGAGCCTTGAGGGCGCCGACGCCATCGATGCCAAGCGGGCCCTGCCGGCCCATTTTGACTGGCGCGAAGCCGGCGGTCTGCCGCCGGTGCGCAACCAGGGCAGCTGCGGCAGCTGCTGGGCGTTCGCCGCCGTCGGCGTCATGGAATGCCAGATCCTCCTGGTGGACGGCGAGGTGGTCAACCTGTCCGAACAACAGCTGGTGGACTGCAACCGCGGCGGCCCGTTCAGCAACAGCGGCTGCAACGGCGGCTTCACCTCCAACGCGATGTTCTACCTCGCCTCCCAGGGCGTCACTTTCGAGGCCTGGTACCCGTACAAGCAGATGGACTTCCCCTACGGCGTGTGCATCGGCGACGCCGTCTCCAAGTCCTACAAGCCGGCGCGCCGCGGCGGCGTCGCCAACGAAGTGGAGGCGATCAAACAGGCGATTTACGACCACGGGCCGGTCGCCTGCTCCGTCGCCGTGGACGATCTGTTCCAGGCGTACACCGGCGGCATCTACAACGGCCCCGGCGCCGTCTACACCAACCACGCCGTGCTCCTGGTGGGCTGGGACGACAACAACGGTGACGGCTACTGGATCATGCGCAACAGCTGGGGTACCAGTTGGGGCCTGGACGGTTACATGCACATCCGCTGGGGCGCCGCGCAGATCGGCAGCGACTGCGTCTGGGCCGAGACGGATCCCGCCGCCGCGCCGGCCCTCGTCCAGAGCGCGGTCGTTGTGGACCCCGCCGGCAACGGCGTGCTCGACCCGGGTGAAACCGCCACCGTCCGCCTCACCGTGCACAACCACGGCACCGCGGCTGCGGGCATTTCCGTCGGCCTGGCGTCCGCCGACCCGCTCGTGACGGTGACCCAACCGGCGGACACGCTCCCGGACCTAGCCAATGGCGCCGAAGCGGATGCCGAGTTCACCGTCACCGCCAGTCCGGATGCGCCCAAAGCCCACCGGCTGGAGTTCGCGCTGAATTTCGCCGGCAACGGCTTCGCGGCCAACGGCCGGTTCTGGCACCGCCTGCGTCGGCCCCAGGCCCTCGTCATCGATCTGGACGGCAACGCCAACAGCGGACCGGTGGTGCTGGCCGCCCTCCTCGCCAACGGTGTCGACGCCGTCCGCTTCACCGAGTACGACTTGTCCGAGCTGGACGGGATTCCCGTGCTGTTCGTCTGTCTGGGCGTGTCACCCCATGATCACATCTTGTCCACCCTGGATGGCGTCTATCTCCGTCGCGCCCTGGCCTGGGGTCAGAACATGTACCTCGAAGGCGGCGACGTTTGGTCCGTGTCGCCGGCAAATCAGATCCTCCAGCCCTGGTTCAACGTCACTTGCGTCAGCAGCGGCAACGCGCCCCTGACCGCGGTGACGGGCGCCGCCGGGACGCCGTACGCCGGGCTCGACCTGGCGTATGTCGGTGATAACGAAAATATCGACCAGATCGTCCCCGCATCGGACGGCTGGCAAATCCTGCAGAACGCGCCCTCCGCCTTCGGCTGCGGCGTCGCTACCACCGGCCACAACTACTGGGGCACCTGGTACCCGTTCAAGGCGATCGCCGCCTCGTTCGAATTCGGCGGATTGGCCGAGGGGAGCGGCGCCAATTCCCGGCTGGATCTGATGCGGAGGATGGCGGAGTATCTCATGCCGCCCAAGCCGGGCGATCTGAACCTCAAC
This sequence comes from Acidobacteriota bacterium, assembly GCA_029565065.1. Taxonomy (GTDB): domain Bacteria; phylum Acidobacteriota; class JAAYUB01; order JAAYUB01; family JAAYUB01; genus JAAYUB01. Next base: position 31,077 of record JAKQOW010000043.1, read on the forward strand.
GGCGCCTTCGACGCTGAGGATATCACATTGCTCGCCCACTGCGTGGCCGGCAATCTGCTGCTCCCCGAGGACGCCGATCCCGATTACGACGGCGACGGGCGGGCCGGCGCGACCGATCTGCTGCAGCTGATCCTGGATATAACAGACTACTGAGCCGTTCTCCCCCCATCGAGCATTCGACAGCGGTGCGGCCGCCCTGAGGCGGCCGCATGTCACATCCTCGAGCCACCCCGCGGGATTTCCGGCAGCAGCCGTTCCAGAATGCCCGTCAGGCAGCCGATGGCGCCGGCCGCCTTCGCCAGTTCGTCCACCTGCGTGGTCAGGCACTCGATCCCCGCCCGCTCCAGAAACGCTTGGATGACCGGATTGCCGTCCGGCATGAGGATCCGCCGCGGCCCCAGCGTCACGAAGTTCAGCGCCCGGCCATCGTCCAGCTCCGGGCCCGGCGGCGGCTCCAGCAGGGTGACCTCCCGCGCGCGCAGCGCCGCGGCAGCCGCCGGCGGCACCGCGCCCGGCCAGCCGACGGCGAGGTCGTGGTCCACGAGCCGCAGGAGTCCCATGAGATGCATGGACCGGGGCGGCAGCGGCGCCCGGATCACCGCGACCCCCATCTCTGCCAGCATCGATGCCACCTGGACGGCTCCGGCGGCATTGGTTCGCCCTCCAGTGGCGAGCAGCACGGTGCCGGGGTCCAGCCACATGGCGTCCGCCCCCTCGAATGTCCCGCCGCCGCGGATGGTGCGCAGGACCGGCACCCCCAACTCCGCCAGCCGCCGGGCCACGAGGCGCTCTTCACCCGCCCGGACTGTCGAAGCCGGCCGCCCGAGGATCGCGCCCTCCGGGGTCATGAACAGCAGATCGGCGACGAACATCAGGTTGGGTGGCACCGCACCGGTCGGCGCCACGAGCTGGACCGCCACCCCCGCGGCGCGGAAAGCCGCGACCAGGCGGTCGTGCTGCGCCCGTGCCCGTGCCGGATCCGGCTGCGCCAGCATCTGGACGGCCAGCGGTTCCGCCAGCTCCTCGATCTCGGCGCCCGGCCGGTGCAGCAGCACGGTGCGCAGGAGATGCCACTCGGTGGCCACCCCGCACGCCGACCAGATCCGGCCGATCTCCGCCCGGTGGGAATCCCCACGCGGTGACCAACCCGTCCCTCCGTACGCCGACGTCCCGTACCGCTCGTTCATAGACACCACTCCTGCCGCGGTGTGATCCGTTTGCATTCACCCGATCCTCATTGTAATATACTCTCGAATACCCGAACGTCCGCAGCACCCGGTTGACCATCAGGAGTTCACGCCGATGAGCCAGCCTCCCACCACCGACCGCCAGGAGTCCACCGGTTCGGGCGGCGGCGATTTCCAGGCCCGGATGAACCGGCTGATCGAGATCTCCATCGCCTTGTCGGCAGAGCGCAAACTCGACGTCCTGCTGGAGCGGATTCTGACCTCGACCCGGGAGATCACCGGCGCCGACGCCGGCACGCTGTATCGGCTGCAGGACGGCCGACTCCATTTCGAGGTGATCCAGAACGCGACGCTGGGCATCGCCACCGGCGGCACCACTGGCGAAAAAACCCGACTGGAGCCGGTGAAACTCGACAAGGCCAACGTCTGCGCCTACGCCGCCATCCTGGGCCGGACCGTCGCCATCGCCGACGTGTACGAATCCCGCGAGTTCGACTTCTCCGGCCCCCGCCACTACGATCGGGTGACGGGCTACCGTTCAAGGTCCATGCTGGTGGTGCCCATGAAGAACCACGCCGGGACCGTGACCGGGGTGCTGCAGCTCCTCAACGCCGTCGACCCGGCCACCGGCGCCGTGGTGCCGTTCCGCACCGACGACACCGCCATCATCGAGGCGCTGGCCTCCCAGGCGGCGGTGGCCATCGACAACGTCACCCTGATCCAGGAGACGAAGGACCTGTTCGAGGCGGTCATCCGGGTGATGGCCGCCGCCGTGGACGCCAAGTCCCATTACACCGGCAACCACATCCAGCGGGTGGCCATCCTCAACTCCATGCTGGCCCAGGTGGTCCACGACACCGCCGAGGGGCCCCTGGCCGAAGTCCGGTTCTCCGAGCCGGAGATGGAGGCGATCCGGATCGCCGGCTGGTTGCACGACATCGGCAAGATCACCACGCCGGTCTGGATCATGGACAAGGCGACGAAGCTGGAGACGCTGATGGACCGGCTGGAGTTGGTGGAGCTGCGCTTCCGGCTGATCCGGGAACTGCTTCGCCGCCAGGCCGGGGCGCCGTTGGAGCCGGCTGGAAACATCGAGCTGGCGGCGCGGCTCGCCGAGCTCGACGGAGCTCTCGAAGCCGTCCGCAGCGCCAACGTCCCGGCGGAAAACGCCGACCCGGCGCTCTTGGCCCGCGTCCAGGCGATCAGCCGGCGGACCTACCTCGACGACGGCGTCGAGCGCCCCTACCTGACCCCCGACGAGACAGAGAATCTGACCATCCGCCGCGGCACCCTCACCGAGGACCAGCGCCGCATCATGCAGACCCACGTCGAGTGGACCAATCGATTGCTGAGCCACATCCCCTTCAAGGGCCACCTGGCCGACGTGCCGGTGTTCGCCGGCCAGCACCATGAGCGGCTCAACGGCCGTGGCTACCCGGACGGCGCCGGGCGGGACCGGATCCCCATCCAGTCCCGCATCCTGGCCATCGCCGATTTCTACGAAGCGCTCAGCGCCAAGGATCGCCCCTACCGCCGGCCCATGTCCAAAGAGGAGATCATCGCCATCATGCGCGAGTCGGCGGCGCGCGACGAGATCGACGGCGATGTGCTCGAGGTGATGATCCGGAGCGATTTGATCGACGCGTTCGAGGCCCTGTTCGAAGACCTCCGGCAGGAGGGTCTCTCCGCCTACACGACGCCCCCGCGGTGACGCAGCCGGTGCCGCGCGCCACCCCTCCCCTGGCGATTCGAGCGACGCCGGATCAATTGAACGGACGTGTGGAGGTCATGAGGTCGCCGACGTTGGCGGCGTCAAAAAACCCCTTGAAGTCCCCGAACCGCTCGATGTATTCGGTGATCTCGAGATTGTACGGCGAGGGGGCGGTGAAAATTTGATAGAGGCCACGCGCGGGGCTGCCGATGATCTCGGGAGTGGTGAAGCCGAGGCCTCGCCCCCGCTGCCCCGCCACGGTGGGCAGGATGCCGGGGGTGTAATAGGCGGTGTGGTGCACCCGCGGCCCGTACTTGGCCGCATACTTCGCCACCACCGATTCCGGGTCCCAGCCGTAGGAGATGACGATGGCCGGCTTGCGGTCGCCGAGGCGGTAGACGGTGGTCTCCGCTTTCTCCCCGTGGACGGTGTAGCACTCGCTGTAGCGGTACGGAGTCAGGCGCATGATCCACTCGGCGGCGGCCCGGATGCCGTCCGCCCGGATGCGGTAGGCGATGTGGTCCACTTCCCCCACCGTGTGCGCCGGAACCGGCTCGGCCACCGCCGGCGGCTCTAGCGGCTCGAAGTCGGCACCGGTGAACCAGTCGTAGCCCGCGCTGTCGGTGTAGGCGAACCGGTCGTCCAGGCCCGGGATTGGATCGGTGACGATCCCCATGTCCGTCCGCCGGCTGGCCACGCCCGAACCGGCCAGCGTGCGCTCCGCCGCGGCCAGGTCGGCGCAGCGGAAGGCCAGGCCGGCCAGGCGGGGGAAGCCGGACAGGGGCCCGGGCTGCTCCTCGACCACGATCCCGACGGCTGCCCCGGCCAGCCGCAGCACGTGATGGCGGCGGCCCGTGGCCCGGTGACGGAAACTCCCCGCCGGCCGGAAGTTGGTCAGCGTAGCGTATTCGGCGACCAGCGGCGCGGCTTGCCCTTCACCCACGACGTACCGCAGATGGTGGATGCCGTCCACAATGCCGTCGAGCGGCGACGGCCCCAGTCGCGCCCGCAGATTTTCCAGGTCGCTGCGCACGCTGATCATTCGGGCACCTCCTTGGAGTTGCGTTCGGGATTATCCACCGGCGGCGCTTCCGCCTCCAGGTTGCCGCTCCACAGGTAGGTTCGGGTCTCGGCCACGGCCACCCCGCTCAACAGGAGCAGGGCCACCAGGTTGGGAACGGCCATGAGGGCGTTGGCGATGTCGGCGAACGACCAGACGATGGGCAGGGTGACCACCGAGCCCACCAGAACCATGGCCACCCACAGCCAGCGGTACGGCGGCACCGCCCGGGCGCCGGCCAGGTACTCCACCGCCTTCTCGCCGTAGTACGACCAGCCCAGGATGGTGGAGAAGACGAAGGTCAGGAGTCCGACGGTGAGCACGACCGGCCCCACCACGGGCAGGTCGGCGAACGCGGCGTGGGTGAGCTCGGCCCCCACCAGCCCTTTCGTCCACTCCATGGAGTTGACCAGGACGAGACCGGTGATGGCGCACACCACCACCGTGTCCCAGAACGTGCCGGTGGAGGAGACCAGCGCCTGCCGCACCGGATTTTTCGTCTGGGCCGCGGCGGCGACGATGGGCGCGCTCCCCAGGCCCGATTCATTGGAGAACAGCCCCCGGGCGATGCCAAAGCGCACGGCCTCGCGCATGCCGGCGCCCAGGAAGCCGCCCACGGCCGCGTGTCCGGTGAACGCGCTCTGGACGATCAGGCTCAGGGTGTGGGGGAGCCGATGCCATTCCATCGCCAGCAGGATCAGGCAACCGACGACATAGAAGATGGCCATGAACGGCACCAGCGCCTCGCAGATCCGGGCGATGGACTTGATCCCGCCCAGGATCACCACTGCGGTCAGGACGGTCATCACGCCGCCGGTCCACCAGGGGGAGATTCCGAACGTAGTCGCGACCATCTGGGAAATGGAGTTGGCCTGGACCATATTGCCGATGCCGAAGGCGGTGACAGCGGTCAGCAGGGCGAACACCACACCGAGCCATCGCTGCCCGAGGCCGCGTTCCAGCACGTACATGGGTCCGCCGGCCATCATCCCGTCACGGTTGACGACGCGGTACTTCACGGCGAGCAGCGCCTCGGCGTACTTGGTGGCCACGCCGAACACGCCCGTGAGCCACATCCAGAGCACGGCGCCGGGGCCGCCGGCGGCCACGGCGGTGGCCACGCCCACGATGTTCCCCGTACCGATGGTGGCGGCCAGCGCCGTGGTCAGGGCGCCGAATTGGCTGATGTCGCCGGAACCCTCGCGGCCCCGCTTCAGGGATAGCCGGATGGCCTTGCCCAGGTAGCCCTGGATGAAGCGCAGTCGGAAGGTCAGAAAGATGTGGGTGCCGAACAGGAGCGCCAGCATGGGCCAGCCCCAGACGACGTCGCTGGCGGCGCCGAGCCAAGCTTCCAGGGTCTGCATCACGTTTGCCGACCTCCTCGGGCGGAGCTGATCAGCGAATCGAATCGCCGCATGGCGCGACGGCCGAATGGAAGCCGGATTATGGAACGGTCGCGGGGTTCAAGGCAAGGGGATTGTGGCGGCGACCAGTCCGCCCTGTTTTCTCTTGGTGCAGGGCCGGCCGTGCCGCCGTGCCCGGCGGAAACCGCCTACGTCACGTTCCGCACCGCCCGGGCGCCGGCGACCGCGGCCTGGATCATCAGGAATTCGCCCACGTTGTCGGCGGTGAGCAGACCCACCAGCCGCCCGTTGCGGTGCACGGGCAGCGTGTGGCAGTCGCACGTCTGCAGGTTGGCAAACGCCAACTCCAGCATGTCGTTGGCGTCCACCTGGCGGATGTCGCGGCGCATCACCGCGCCCACGCTGGCGGACACCCCGTCGCGGGACAGTGCCTTCAGCAGGGCGTCCCGGGTGAGCACCCCCACCACGCGACCGTCGTCCAGCACGGGAAAATCCTGCTGGGAACCGGCCAGGATGCGGCTCACCGCCACGTCCAGCGTGTCGTTCTCCGCCAAGGTCTGAAAGTCGGTGATCATGGCTCGGCTCACCGGGATGCCGCCCAGCGCGGATTTCATCTGGACCATGCTGGCCTCCTGCCCCGCCCCGATCCAGACGAACAGGGCAATGAACATCAGGAGCGGATTGGTGAACAATCCCACAAACCCGAACACCAGCGCCAATCCCTGCCCCACCGTGGCGGCGATCTGGGTGGCCCGCGTGTACTCCAGCCGCATGGCCAACAGCGCGCGCAACACTCGGCCGCCGTCCATCGGAAAGGCGGGGATCATGTTGAAAACCACGACAAACACGTTGAGCACCAGCAGTCGCTCCCAGAAGGAGCCGCTGGCCACGCCGAGCGACTCCAGCGGCTCCAGCGTATGACTCAGGGTCAGCCAGGCGAACAGCGCCGCCGCGATGGCCACGTTGACCGCCGGCCCGGCCAGCGCCACCCACAACTCCTGGCGCGGGTCCTCGGGCATGCGCTCCAGGCGGGCCACGCCGCCGATGGGCAGCAGCGTGATGTCGCGCGTGCGGATCCCATACTTCTTCGCCATCAGGGCGTGCCCGAACTCGTGCAGGAGCACGCAGCCGAACAGGGCCAGCGTGAACAGCACGCCGCCGGCGGTCGCGGCCGCAGTGTGTCCCTGGAGCCAGTGGCTGAGCACCACCCACCCCAGAATCAGCAGAAACGTCGCATGGATGTACACGCCGATGCCGGCAACGGTACCGATCCGCCACGACCACTTCATTGTCTCGCCTCCTGTCCTTCGTCTGGATCGTTGCCGCGAGCGGCCCGTGTCGGCCGCCCGCGCCACGCGCGCTCGGTATAGATGCAGCTATCCGGGCGCCGTGTTCACGCCGCCTCCTCCGGCGGCGGCTGCGCTTTCAGGTGAACATTGGCGGCCCTCGCCGTATAATAGGGACAATCCCCGCATCGGGAGGTTCGCCATGTCCAGAAACGGAGTTCGTCTCCTGACCCTCGTCGTGACGCTGCTCGTCGCCACCGGCAGCCTGTCCGCGCAAGCGGCAGCCGCCGCCGAAAAGGCGCCGCAGCTGGAGAAGGCCAAGGTCAAGATCGCCCTCAAGCAGTACGACCAGGCCGTCAACGCCCTCCTCAAGGCCATGCAGGAGGATCCCAAGAATCCCGAGATCCCCAATTTTTTGGGCGTCGTTTTTCTGCAGACGGGCAATTTCGACGCCGCCCGCTCCTACTTCAAACGCTCCATCCGCATGGACAAGAATTACGCCCGGGCCTACAACAACCTGGCGGCCATCTACCACGTCCGCAAACAGTATAAGTCAGCGATCAAGCAGTACAAGAACGCCATCGAAAAGGATCCGCAGTTTCTGCTTGCCTATTTCAACCTGGCCAACGCGTACTTCGCGCAGAAAAAATACCTTCAGGCGGTGGACACGATGCACAAGCTGGTCCAGATCGATCCGGAATACCTAATGAAGGACCGCGGCGGCCTGGAAATTGGCTCACTGGACATCGATCCCGCCAAGCGGAATTTTTACTATGCCAAACTGTACGCACAAGTCAACGACCTGGAAAAGGTGGTCTACTTCCTGAAGCTGGCCGTGGACAACGGCTTCAAGGATTTCAAGGAGCTCGAGGAGGACCCGGATTTCGCGCCCTTCCTCCCGGACCCTCGCATCCAGGCCCTGATGTCCAAACCCTGAGCCGGAGGAACGATTCGGGTGAACGAACGTGTCCGCCTGACCCAGCTGGTCCGCTGCGCCGGTTGAGCGTCCAAGATGAGCCCGGCGGAGCTGGGCTTGGCGCTGGCCGGCATGCCGACCGTTCATGATCCCCGCCTGCTGGTGGGGTACGAGACGTCCGACGACGCCGCGGTGTACGAAATCGCCGACGGGCTGCTGCTGGTGTGCACCGTCGATTTCTTCACCCCGGTGGTGGACGATCCCTACCTGTTCGGCAAGATCGCGGTGGCCAACGCATTGTCGGACATCTATGCCATGGGTGCAACCCCCGTGACCGCACTCAACATCGCCGCCTTTCCGAAGAAGCTCGGCATGGCGCTGCTGGGCGAGATCTTTCGCGGCGGCGCCGAAAAGGCGGCTGAGGCCGGCATCGTCATCGCCGGCGGCCACACCGTCGATGACCCCGAACCGAAGTACGGATTGGCGGTGACCGGCGTGGTCAAGCGATCCGACCTCCGGCTCAACCGCGGTGCCCGGCCCGGCGACGCCCTCATCCTGACCAAGCCGCTGGGCATCGGCATCCTGACCACCGCCCTCAAGAACGACGACCTGGCCGAGGCGGACCTCGCTCCGGTCGTCGCCGTCATGGAGCAGCTCAACGCCGCCGCGGCCCGGATCATGCTGCGGCACGAGTGTCACGCCGTCACGGACATCACCGGATTCGGCTTTCTGGGCCACCTGCGGGAAATGTGCGCAGCCAGCGGGACGGGCGCGGTGATCGCGGCGGACGCCATTCCCGCCTTTCCCACCGCACTGGAGCTGGCGCGGGCGTGGAAGATGCCCGGCGGCAGCGTGGCCAACATGGAATACCTGCAGCCGCATGTGACGGTGGACGGCTCCGTGGACGAGGGACTGGTCAACGTGCTGTACGATGCCCAGACGTCCGGCGGGCTGCTCCTGGCGGTCGCGCCCGCTAGTGTTGCGCCACTGCTCGCGGAACTACTTCCTGACTATCCGTGGAGCCGCCGCGTCGGCGAGATCACCGCCGGCGGAGCCATCGTCATTCGGCCGTAGCGCCGCCGGCGTCACCGGCCGCCATCATCCGGAGCGACCATGAAACCGATGCTGGTGCTGACTGTCGCCCTGATCCTGTCCGCGGCCGCTGCCGGCGCCGGCCCGGACTACCCCATCGTGCCGGTCCCGTTCACCACGGTGCAGCTGGCGCCGGGTTTCTGGCACCCGCGCCTGGAAACCAACCGTACGGTCACCGTCCCGTTCGCGCTGCAGAAGTGCCAGGACACCGGCCGGATCGACAATTTCGCCGTGGCCGGCAAGCTCCAGGACGGCACCTTCAAGGGACTGCGCTACGACGACTCCGACGTTTACAAGACCATCGAGGCCGCAGCCTACACCCTGGCCCAGCATCCCGACCCGTTGCTGGACGCCCGGCTCGACGGCATCATCGCCAAAATCGCCGCCGCCCAAGAGCCGGACGGCTACCTGTACACGATCCGGACCATCCTCGGCACCAACGTGCCCGCGAGCGCCGGCGCCGAACGCTGGTCCAACCTGCGCGACAGCCACGAGCTGTACAACGTCGGCCATATGTACGAGGCCGCCGTCGCCCACCACCAGGCCACCGGCAAGCGCACGTTGCTCGACGTCGCCCTCAAGAACGCCGACTTCCTGCTGGCCACTTTCGGCGAGGGGAAGCGGAACGACGTGCCCGGCCACCAGGAGATCGAGATCGGCCTGGTCAAACTGTACCGGACCACCGGCAAGCGCGCCTACCTCGACCTGGCCCGCTTCTTCCTGGACATGCGCGGCCGGGCGGACAAGCGAACGCTCTATGTCTACGACTGGCTCACGCCCCCCTACAACCGCTACTACGCCCAGGACTACGCCCCGGTGACGGAACAAACCGAGGCGGTGGGGCACGCCGTTCGGGCCGGCTACATGTACGCCGGCATGACCGACATCGTCGCCCTGACCAAGGACAAATCATATCTCCAGGCCGTCGAGGCGTTGTGGGGGAACGTGGTAGGGCGGAAGATGTATCTCACGGGCGGCGTGGGCTCATCCGAGTCGGGCGAGGATTTCGGCGGCAATTTCGATCTGCCCAACGCCACGGCCTACAACGAAACCTGTGCCGCCATTGCCCAGATTCTGTGGCACCAGCGGCTCTTCCTCCTATCCGGCGATGGCCGTTACCTCGACGTGCTGGAGCGGATCCTTTACAACGGCTTCCTGTCGGGCATCAGCCTGTCCGGCGACCGGTTCTTCTATCCGAATCCCCTGGCCAGCGACGGCCGGACGCCGTTCAACGAAGAGTGCGCCACCCGGGTTCCCTGGTTCAAGTGCGCCTGCTGCCCCCCCAATATCGCCCGCCTGATGTCGTCCCTGCCGGGTTACGTGTACGCCCAAACCGGCCGCGACGTTTACGTGAACCAGTTCGTCAACGGAACGGCCCGCCTGAAACTCGACGGCATCGAGCTGCGCCTGACCCAGCAGTCCGGCTATCCGTGGCAGGAGGACATCCGGATCAGGATCGAGCCGGCCGCCGCAGCCCGCTTCACCCTGCGCCTGCGCATCCCCGGCTGGGCTCGCCATGAAGCGCTTCCCGGCGGCCTCTACCGCTTTCTCGACCGGCGGATGGAGCCGGTGACGCTGGCCGTCAACGGCCAACCGGTGACGCCGCGGATGGACCGCGGCTTCGCCGTCATCGAGCGGGAGTGGCACCCGGGAGATGCGGTGACGCTGCACCTGCCGATGCCGGTGCGGACCGTCGAAGCCCGCAACGAGGTGGCGGCTGACCGGGGCCGGGTGGCGTTCCAGCGCGGGCCGGTGGTGTTCTGCGCCGAAGGTGCCGACAACGGTGGCCGGGTGCTCGACATGGCCGTTCCGATCGGCCCCGAGTCCCGGGTCGACTTCCGCTTCGAGTTCCGGGACGACCTCCTGGGCGGCATCGGGCTGCTCACGGGGCATGGCCGGCGCCGCGGCGCCGAGAACCGCGAACGCCTCACCCTGGTACCGTACTACGCCTGGTCCCACCGCGGGCCCGGCGAGATGACCGTCTGGTTCCCGATGGAGGTCGCGCGGCGGTCGCAACCGGTCCGCGTCGATTGAACCGCCGCGCCCGCCGCTTCACCGGGCGGCGGGCGCTGGATCCGGCCTCCGCCGCCGGGTCCCGCCCGTTCACACGCCCGATGGTGGATTTCCCGCAAATCGGATACAATGGGGGCAGCGAAAGGCCGACGGCAGGAGTTAAAAAACATGAAACGGCTGATGTGGTGCATGTGTCTCGGGGCCCTGTTGCTGGCCCCGGTGGGGGCGCAGAAGATCAAGATCGAATACGACCGGGACGCGGACTTCGCCAACGTGCGGGCGTACGCCTGGCGCATCCTGGCCGAAGGGCAAGGCCCCATCCCGGGGACCAGCGCGGAAGTTCTGGACGGTCGCATCAAAGCCGCAGTGAACAAGGAGCTCGGTAAAAAGGGGCTGGCGCTCCGGGCCACTCCGGCCGAAGCGGACGTTTTCCTGGCCTACTACGTGACGGTGGACTTCAAATCCAGCGGCCAGTCCGTGGATCCGGGCGGCCCCACTAGCAACACCAAATTCGAGCAAGTCTGGGTGACCGACGAGCTCCGGGGCACCCTGGTGGTGGAGATGTTCGAGGCCAAGAGCGGCCACCGGATCTGGCACGCCGCGGGCGGCGTCAAGGTCAATCCGAAGAACCAGGAAAAGAACGTGAACAACCTCGTGGGCAAGATGTTCAAGAAATATCCGCCGACCGGCAAATGAGCGTTCGGTCGATCCCGATAAAACGAAACGCCCGGCTCGAAGCCGGGCGTTGTCATTTTCCAGAGCGGGTCGTCAGGATTCAAAACGCCCGGCGGGCCATGCCCGCCGGGCGAAACGCGTCGGGCGGCGCGGCCCGGATCAGAAGCGCAGGATCAGGCCGGCGCTGAGCTCGAACTGGTGCACGTACTTGGCGTCGCCGTACTCCCAGCAGCCCCAGTACGGGTGGCACCAGATCCCCTCGGACTCCGAATAGATGTAGGTGGGCGTCCAGCGGGCCATGAGCCGGGTGCCGATGTGCTCGCTGAAGAACACCTTCACGCCGCCGCCCCAGGTGGTGGAGAACTTGGTTTCGCCTTCGATGTCCGTGCCCTGGTATTCGCCCGGGGCGAACTGGGTGGCGCCGATGCCGCCGAAGACGAACGGACGGACCTTGCTGTCGTTGTCCAGGAACTGGGCGGTAAAGGTGGCGTGGTAGTTGCGCACCTGCATGCTGGCGATCTCCTCCTTGCCGCCGCCGGCGAAGTTGAGCTCCAGCCCGCTGTCCTGCTGGGCGTACTGGAAGCCGATGCCGAAGTTCCGGTTCCGGCCGAGGAACACGTCGCCGGCGACGCCCCAGCTGTAACCGCTGACGGGATTGACTTCCTCGACGAACAGCTCGCCGAAATCGTTGGCGACATCGATGCCGCTGCTGAACGAGTAGCCGAAGAACGGAGTGATTTCAAGGGCACCGGCCGTGCTCGACTGGCCGTAGCGCTGGGCCGCGGCGTCAGTGGCGATTGCCGGCAGGAGGATCAGGCTGGCCGCCATCAACAGGATCAATCGGTTCATGTCTCTTCTCCTCATTTGGATTTGAAATATTGATTCAGTGCTGATTGATTTCAATTCGAATCGTTGCGCGTTCCCCGCATTTACTGATCGACAGCTGGTAGACCCAAACTTCACACGCAGGATCTTAATAATAACATACGAGCCTTAAGTTATTGCATGATCGATGCCATTCAGGTAGTGGACCGATCAACCGATCCTAAATTCTGAATTATCTTTAATTAAAGCCTTCACCCTCCGGAAATGTGCCGGCCAGCAGACGGCAAAGAAGTACGATATTTCATACCGAAATAAAATGTTTCGTACTTATTAAAGAGTCTGTCGAGTCCTTGTTGACCATGCGTTCTTTCGGTCAAGGCTAACAAAACAAAGATCAGAATACAAGAGCCTGAATGGGCGGCAGCCGAAATGGTTCGAAGGTCCGGCCGCATCGTGGATTGCCTGCCTGCGTCGATTCTGGCACAATAGCGGCGCTGGCGGCCGGACAAACGGACGCGGGAGGTATCCGGGATGAAAGATTTTGAGGTGATGGAACCGGCCGAACGGCTCTGGGATTTCTTCGTCACATCCTTCCACGCCGCCGACATCGCCGACCCCCTGCCGTCCTTCGACGCGCAGGCCGACCTGGCGGCCGTCCGCGAAGTGATGAACCGCCGCGGATACGTCGTCGCCGGAATCCGCGAGGACGGACTCGTGACGCGGCACCTGCACCGCCAGGACACCGCAACTGACGAGATCGCGGGGCCCGATCCCATCCGTCCGGAGCAGACGGTCCACGGCGAGATGCCGCTGCACCTGGTGATCGGCCGGCTGGCGGACGAGCCGTTCCTCTTCGTCCGGACCCTCGGCGAGGTCAACGGCGTCATCCATCCGGCCGGGGTCGAAAAGCCGCCTGGCCGAATGTGGCTGTTCGGGATGGTCACGCTGCTGGACATGCGGGCCACGGTGGCCATCAGCCTGGTCTATGCGAATCAGCCGTGGCGGGAGCATCTGGCCCCAGGCCGTTTGGCCAAGGCCGAGGCGTTGCACGCCGAGCGGCTGCGGCGGGGGCACCCCTGCCGGCTCGAGGAGTGTCTGCAGCTGTCCGACAAAGTCCAACTGCTCGCCCGCAACGGCCACTTCTGTTCAGTCACTCAAGTGGAGTCCCGCCGCCAGTTCAAGATCCGGGTAAAGGAACTCGAATCCCTGCGCAACAACCTGGCGCACGCCCAGGACCTGGTCCCCCACGACTGGCCCATCATCATGACGCTGGCCACCGACCTGGACCGCATGTTGCTGCGACCGCGATTGCAAATGCTGAGAGATGAAGTGATCGCCGCCTCCGACCCGCGCGGACCGGCCGTCACCAGCCCATGATTTCATCGTCGCCGAACAGCCAGACACCCCGCCATTCCGGATTGTAACCCGCGGCTGCCTGCAGCCGCCCCACTTCGTCCGGCGTCGCGCGTCGCACCGGCCAATGCCCCAACCGGCCGCAGATCCCTTCCTCGATCAGCACGCCCTCGACCAAAAAGAACCCGCGGCCCAGCCAGTTGATCCGCGGACTGTCCGGCCGCCGTGCCTGGCACCAAGCCGCCAGGCGGCTCGCCGCGTCGCCGGCGGTCCGGCCCTTGGATCGCTCCGCCTCGTTCAGCCCGAGTCGTACCCCCCCCGTGACCGCTCCGCCCTCCCCCTGAGACGTGCTGGCCGTCTTGGCGGCCGGGGCGTCGTGGGCGATTTCTGTCCGCGCATAGTCCGCTTCCTCGCGAGTGACGGCTTCCTTCGCCACTCTCTTATCGACGACGTCCTTTCGTTCCCGCAGCTCGACTGCGGCGGGAGGCGCCGGCGCCACGTTCTGAGTCAGCTCGGGGGCATAGCCAGGTTCGGGTGCCGCCGGGACGGATGACGGCGGCGGCGGTTCCGCCGGCGCGCCGATCCGCTCCGCCTTGCGGCGGGAGGGCTCCGGCTGGACCGATTGCTTCTCCTCGTCCTTCATGGCTGCGGATGGGTCCGCCTGGCGCTCCAACTGTGCCGGCGGCGGCGTCACCGGCACCGCAGGAACCTCGGCCTGGTCTGGCCCCCGCAGTCCGCTGATGCCGCCCAGGTAGAGCAGACCCGCCAGCGCCAGCGCCGCCGCCACTGTGGCCGCCGGACGCCATGCCGCCGACCAGACGGCCACCCCTGCACGATGAAACATGGGTTGTGTTGCGCCGGACAGCCGGCGGATCATGAGAGTCTGTTCCAGGCAAGCCGGGCAGCGGGCCACGTGCCGCGCCACCCGGCGACGCGCCCAGCCTCTCATCGGCTCGCCTGCGGCGAACATGGCCAGCTCTTCGTCGCCGACACAGCCGTCGCCGCCGCGGCGGCCGAAGCCGCCGAGCACCAGACGCCAAAACTGTTCGGACGTTCGTTTACTCATACACCCTATAGACGCACCCAAGGCATCGGACTTGCACGCCTGCTCTCAATCCGGCAGCAGCGACCGGCGCAGTTTCTCCAGCCGCCCCGCCAGGTAGCCGAGGCAGCGCTCCATGAAATCAGCCACATCCAAGGCCGTCCAGCCCTTTTCACGGCGGAGGAACCGGTCCATGCGCCGCTGCAGCTCAGCGACGATGGCGGCATTCCACCGGCTGGCGGTGGACTCGTGGACCGCCAGCTCGGCTGCCGCCTCGGCCAGGGTCAGACCCTGAAAGTAGTACATATTCAGGAAGGCCGCCTTGACGCGTGGCAGCGCCCGCAGCGCCCCGGCCAGGCCATCGGCCAGCTCGTTCAGAAACGCCGGATGGAAGTACTGCTCGCACTCGTTGTCCGGCGCGAACTCGGCCGTGGTGCGATCCGCCTCGTTCTCCAGCGGTTCCCACCGCATGTGCCGGCGGCGCCGCTGCCCGTCCAGAAACAGGTGAGCGGTCACCGCCCGCAACCAGCCACGGAACGAACCGCGACCCGAATAGCGGGCCATCTTGCCGCCGGCCATCAGCCCCTCGATCACCTGGGACACCAGATCATCGGCATCGGCCGGCTGGCCGGCGAGCCGCCCGGCCACGTGCCGCAGGAATGGACGGTATTCCCGGAAAAACGCTTCCCAGGCCGCTGGGTCTCCGGCCGTGCAGCCCGCCGCCACGTGCAGCTCCTGCAAGCGCTCCGGTGTCAGTTCCCGGAGCCGGAGCCCGCGGGCGCGCAAATAGTCGTCGAACGCCGCAGCGGGGAAGCGGTAAGCGGACGGGCCGGTGTCGGGTGCGGCGTCGGACATCAGGTGGGCGCCTCACCGTTAAAGTGGAGGTCTACTGGGATTCGTCGGTCGAGCGCCATTCCATCCAGCGAGACGCGGCACGTGTAAGCGAGGATCTCCAGCCCCTGCCGGAACCCGCGCGTCAAGGCCCGGGCGAACACCGGATCCATCGCCCGGTGGGGACTCAGCACGGTGGCGTCGGGCCGCTGCACGAGGAACAGCACCGTGCCGACGAAACCCGACCGGGCGGCCGCGGCCAGTTCCTCGAGATGGCGCACCCCCCGGCGGGTCGGCGCGTCGGGAAACAACGCGCGGCCGTCCCGGACCAGCGTGACCGACTTCACTTCCAGAAGCATGTCAACGCCCGCAGCCATGAGATGAAAGTCAAACCGGCTGCGGCCGTACGGCGTCTCCCGGCGGGCCACGATGTAATCGCGAAACTCGTACAGGGCCCCCGCCCGGAGGCAGCGGTCGAGAAAGCGGTTGGGCAGCGAGGTGTCCACCGAGACCAGGACGTTGTCCGTTCGGGCCAGCGCCACGGTGAACGGCGTTCGGCGGCGGGTGTCCTCAGTGGGGCGCAGGAAGATGTCCGCACCGGGCGTCAGGATCTCCGTCAGCCGGCCCGGATCATGAAGGTGGGCCGACACGGTACGGCCGTCCAGCTCCGCCTCCACCACGAACCGGTTGAGCCGGCGCAGAAAGCGAGCCGGCCGGCAGGTGAAGGGAAAAGGATCGACGAAGCCCATCGCTGAATCAGATCAGCGACCCGGCGGTGGCGCCCAACCGGACGAGTTCGATGCGGTCCATGGTGCTGGGGCCCAGGCCGAACTTGGTGTCGGCGGCGGCGATATGCAGGGGCGGCGGGCTGATGGGCCGCTCCTCCTTGAAATACTCCAGCCGCCTGGCTTGGATGATCCGGGCGCCGACGCTGTCCACGGAGACCGGGTCGCGGCCCACCACCAGCCCGGCGTACGGCCAGGTGTAGGTGGCGCTGAAGTGGTGCGGCCCGATGCCGTGGAAGAGCGGAGTGAGCATCACCAGGATGTTCAGGCGGGTCTTCCCCTTGACCTGCGGCAGCTGCCAGAGGGCGCCGAGGTTCTCACAGGCATTGGGGTGGTATGACCACGGGTCCGGGACGAACATGATGTAGTTCTTCAGGCATGTGCCCAACCCGGACCAGTGGTGCGTGCGCGCCGTGCGGATGTTGACCAGGACCGTCGCCCGCCGGAACACGTTGTTCTTCAGCACGCCCCGATCGTCCACGGCGATGTCTTCCGGGGCCACGCCCGTCGCCTCCAGGCGGCGGCAGATGGCGCTCTCCAGCTCCTTCGGCGTGGGCAGGAACTGCCAGACGTTGCTCTTGATCCCCACGACGTCCTTCGGCCCGGCGACCTGCCGCCAGGCAGCCGGCGCGTCTTGGATGTTCCGCACGCCGAACAGGCTGCAGACGGCCTGGTCAAGCATGGATTCCAGCCGTTCGGCGACGATCCTGCCGGCCGCGTCGAACACCGCCGGGTCCCGCGCCAACACCACCCGGCTCCGGGCCGTCGCGGTGGCAGGCGCTCCCGGCAGCGGCATACCCAGCGCCCCAACGGCGGCCGCCAGTGTGCCGGTCCGGATCAGGTCGCGCCGGGTGATGGTCCAGGAAGATGGAGTCATTATCCGCCTCCGGAAAGGGATTCATGCAGCAGGGCTTCGGCTGTGCCGGCGTCACCCGCTTCGAGCACCACCGCCAATCGCCGGTCCGCCCGTTGCACCCCGGCCCACCGGCCGTTCTCCAGCCGAGTCGCCGCGCCGGCCTGCCCTTCGGGCAGATAGGCGGCCAAAAAATCGGCCTCGGCGCGCTCCGCCTCGGTGACGGCGGCGTACTCCACCATCAGGAGCTTGGCGTCGCTCCCGCCGCGCCGGTAATCGGCCAGTACAGCCGCCGTCCCCGGGCCCAGCCGCAGCAGGTTCACGTTGGCCAGAAAGTAGTGGGCGCTCAGAATGACGGGGTGGTGGAAATAGCGGATGCGCCCCGCGTCCAGCCCGTGCGCCGGCAGCGCGGCGAGAATGGGCGGTCGGGTTCCGGCCGGGGGGACGAGGGCGGCGGTCGCCGTCCCCAACTGGCGCACCGCCTCCGGGACGCCGTCGGCCTCGGCCTCCGCGTAGATCGATGCGTAGAGCCGGCCCTGCCAGAAACACAGCCAGCCCGGGCGGTAGCGGGAATCCTCGCCGATCCCCGCCGGCTCGCCGTCGAGGTCGTGGGTGAACACGCCGAAGGCATCGGCCGGCGTGGCCATGACGAACAGGTCCAACACCAGCGCCGGTCCGCCCGGCCGGTTGTAACGGCGCGAGAGGCAGCGCTGCATGTCAAAGGCCCGGTACACCTCACCCGCCCCGTCAATGTAGCTGAAGATCGAGTCGGGGTTGAACTCCCGGTCGGGCGTCTCGGCCTGCCAGACGCCCACGGCTTGGGGCAGACGGTCCCGCACACCGGCCAGCGGGTCGTCGACACCGCCGCCGTCGGCCGGTGGTCGGCCGCGGCCCCGCCAGACCATCAGCACGGCGGCCAGAACGAGGATGAGGGCAACGGCACCCGCGGCTTGTTTGAAGGACAGATGCATACACCCACCCACCCGCAGGATTGGACGGATCGCCGGCGCGGAAACGACAGGAGTCGGGCGGACTCATTATATCACGCGGCTACAGCCGGCTGGTTCACTCGTCCGCGACACTCATTTGCATCGCCAAAACGTAACGGTCGTAACGGGGTTGCCAGAGGATGTCCCGCCGGTAAGCGTAGCCGTCCCGGAGAAAGTAGAGCGGGATCCAGACCATTTCCTCTACGCACTTGCCCATGATCTGCTGGAGCACCGCCAGGCGTTGTTCGCGATCGGCGGTCTGGGTGCTGCGTTCGATGAGCAGATCCATCTCCGGATTGTTGTAGCCGACCGGATTGTAGAAACCGAAATTGGGATTCCCCCGACCCGAGTGGAAGCAATTCTCGCAAAAATCGGAGCTGTCGCCGGAGATGGCCAGCCACCCGGAGACGAAGCAGTCGTATTCCCGATTGGGCAGACTCGACAGGAAGGAGTCGAACGGAATGGGCATCGGCCGGGTGCGGATCCCCACCGCCGCGAGGTGCCGGCTGCATTCCTCCACCGTCTCCCGAATCCGGAAGTACTTGTGGGCGGGGTAGTACAAGGGGAACTCGTGGTCAAATGGGAACCGATTCCGCTTCAGGATTTCCAGCGCTCCGGACGGATTGTACGGCGGGATGGACACCTTGTCGGCATAACCGAACACCAGCGGCGACACGAGCTGTCGCGCCGGCTCGGCCATGTCGCTCATGATCTGACGACAGAGCAGGTCCCGGTTGACGGCCATTGATACCGCCCGGCGAACTTCCGGATTGGTAAACGGGTTGGGCTCGCCGCCGGTCAGTGCGGATTTGAAGGTTAGGCCGATGTAGATGAGCCGGATGCCGGTCACGATATCGGTCCGGTAATCGGCTGCCGCCTTGATCTCCGGCATGACTGAGGGATCTGGATCCTTGACGAAATCGACCTGCCCGGCCAGCAATTGGCGCGTGCGCCGGACGTTGTCGCCGATGATCCGGAAGCGGACCGTCTCGAACAGCCGCGTGTGCCGCCAGTGCCGGCGGGTGGCCCGCAACGTGATTTCGCGGTTGCGTTCGTAGCGTTCCAGCCGATAGGGTCCCGAGCCCATGGGGTTGAACTGCAGGAATTCGGCGCTCTTGCCGCGGTAGAACCGCTCGGGAACGATCAGGATCTGCGCCAGCTTCGACATGAGCGGCATGTAGGGTTGGTGCGTCACCACGCGGATGGTAGTGTCGTCCAGCACCTGGAACGACTGGATGTTGACGAGGAACGGCTTGCGCGGCGAGCCGGGCAGGCTCAGGATGCGCTCGAAGCTGTACACCACGTCGCGGGCGGTGAGCCGGCTGCCGTCGTGAAACACGATGTCGGGGCGGAGACTGATGATCCAGGTGACGGGATCCGGGTTGCGCCAGGACGCGGCCACCCAGGGGATCACCTTGAAGTTTCGGTCGAGGAAAACCAGCGGATCAAAGAGGTGAAAGCAGATCGTATTGGTGATCTCCTCGGAGTTGCCGTGCGGATCCAGATCCACCGGCCCCGTGGCCGTGGCGATGATCACCTCGGAACGGCCGTCGAGGGTCAGCCGGGTGTCGTCGTGGGTGCATCCGGAGAGGAGCACGACGATCAACAGGACGGCGGCACGCGCACAGTGGCTGCAACTCATGGACACCTCGCTAGCATCCTGATCGTCACGCCGGAGATCGGCCTTTCGCCGGCTGTCATGGCCCGATCGACGGAAGCGAAACGTACCAGTCGATCACGGCTTGGCCGACGAACGCCCAGGCAAGGCCCGCCAGCACCAGCAGCGGCGTGAACGGAATCTCACCCAGACGCTTGCCGCGACGCAGCGACATGATGCCGAGCCCGATCAGCGAGCCGGCGCATGAGGCGATGAACGTGCAGATGCAGCCGCACACCACGCCCCAGAACGCGCCGGTCATCATCATGGCCTTGACGGCGCCGAAGCCCAGGCCCTCGCTTCCCCGACGTCGTTTGTACAACCAACCGATCAGCCAGCCACCACCACCCAGCACGACGGCACCGGCCAGGGCGTCGAGAGGCGCCTCCAGCGATCCGGCGGGCAGTCCCCGCGATGGCGAGGCGCAGGCGGCGGCGAATCCGGCGATGGTCCCGCCGAAGGTGAAGATATCCGGAGAGATGCAGTTCTCCGCGTCCTGCCAGGACACCCACCCCAGTGGCCAGGCGCAGGTCAGGAACAGCAGTGCGTGCCGGAAGGTTTCGCTCCATCCGTGCGCGCCCAACAGTCCCGCAGTCAAAGCCACAAACAGCAGCTCGAACAGCGGCCAAAAAGGCGCCACCCGGCAAGCCGCCGCCAGACCGGGCACTTGCAGGCAAATCCGGCGCACAGCCAGCAGCGTGTCGAGCGGGATTGACGGACGCATGGCCAGCGCCAGCAGCAGCATCAGCGGTTCCGGTGTGCCGGACACGGTCACGGTCCGGCCGGCGATCCGCCGGTCGCCGGCGGGCACGTCCTTCATTCGATCAGCCGGCCCGGCGGGATCCAGCTCCCGGCGCAGATGCCCCCGCAGGCGGGACGCGATGAGCAGGTCCAGCAGGAACGCCAGGACCAGCGCGGCAGCGAACACCCCGAGCATGAGCACGGGCGGAACGGGCATATCCGGATTATAACACGGACCGGAGATCGGCGACGGGTGGCAGGGCCTGCCGCAGCGTGCGGCCAGCCGGTCCGCCGCCTCCGCGTCAGGCGATGTACTGGACGGCGCCCGGGTACGTCAGAGCTTCGATCTGGAGTTTGAGTTCCGCCGACCACCGGACCTTGAAAAACTCGTTCGCTTCCAGCCAGGCGACGCCGGCCCCCGGCCGCCGCAGGAGGATCTCCACACCGCAGTCGCCCCGCTGGGTGGCCAGCAAATCGGCGAGTTCCACGGCGTTCGGTTCCGAAATCCGCTCCAGATCCAGCTCAAGCCGGATCAGACTGACTTGCCGGTCCTTGGCGTCCTCCAGCGGATACAACTCCCGGACCACCACCTTCAGGTTGCCGTTCTCCTCCTGGTCCACCACGCCGACAGCCAGCAGCGGCCGGTCCGGCTGAATCAGCTTCTCGTGCGTTTCGAACACTTTCGGGAACACCACGAAATCGATGGTGCCGGTGAGGTCTTCGAGCAATCCCACGCACATCTGCTCCCGGTTCTTCATGGTCTTCTTGTACCGCAATTCGCTGAGGACGCACCCGACCCGTACCCGCTTGTCAATCAGACTCTCGGTGATCTGGTCCAGGGTGAAATCGGTGTACTTGCCGATGAACTCGGCGTACGCGTTCAGGGGGTGGCCCGAGATGTAGAAGCCCATGATCTCCTTCTCGAACGAGAGAATCGTCTTCTCGTCCCACTCGGGCACGTCCGCCTCCGGTTCCGGCCCCGCCATGACGGCGTCGTCGCCGCCGTCCATCCCGCCGAAGAGGCTCTTCTGGCCGAGGCTCCGGTCCCGCTGGCGGTTCTGGGCGAACGCCATGGTCCGCTCCAACCCCTGCATGAGCTGCGCCCGGCTGCGGCCCACTTCGTCGAACACGCCGGCCTTGATCATGCTTTCCAGCACGCGCGAGTTGACCTGGCGCAGGTCCACCCGGCAGCAGAAGTCGCTCAGTGACCGGAACGGCCCGCCGGTGCGCCGGGCGCCGAGGATCTGCAGAATGGCCGTCTCGCCCACGTTCTTGAGCGCGCCGAGGCCGAACCGGATCCCTTCGCGGGTGGGCAGGAAATCCAGCTCGCTCTGGTTGACCGACGGCGGCAGGATCCGGATGCCCATCTGCTTGCACTCGGAAATGTACTTCACGACCTTCTTGGTGTCGTTTTTTTCACTGGTGAGCAGTGCCGCCATGAACTCGTTCGGGTAGTGGGCCTTGAGATAGGCGGTCTGATAGGCGACCCAGGCGTAGGCGGCCGAGTGCGACTTGTTGAACCCGTATTCACCGAAGCCGCGCATCAGCTCGTAAAGCTCCTTGGCCTTGTTGGGCTTGATGCCCCGCTCGGTGGAGCCGGTCACGAACTTCCCCTCCATCTTGTTCATCACATCCTGCTGCTTCTTGCCCATGGCCTTGCGCAGCGTGTCCGCTTCGCCCGGAGTGAAGCTGGCCAGGCGGGACACGATCTGCATGACCTGTTCCTGGTAGGCGATGACGCCATAGGTGTCCTTCAGGATGGGCTCCAGCTCCGGCACGGTGTACTGGCTGACGCTCTCGCCGTTCTTGCGCCGGATGAAATCGTCCACCATCTTCCCCTTGATGGGACCGGGACGGTAGAGGGCGTTCATGGCGATCAGATCCTCGATGCGGCTGGGCTTGAGCTGCCGCAAGTAGTTGCGCATGCCCGAGCTTTCAAACTGGAAAATGCCGGCGGTGCGGCCCTCGCAGAAGATCTGGTAGGTGGGCGCATCGTCGAGCGGGATGTGGTCGATGTCGAGGGCGAGCCCGTGGTTGATCTGGATCATCCGCAGGGTGTCCTGAATCACCGTCAGGGTGATGAGCCCCAAGAAGTCCATCTTCAGGAAGCCGAGCTTCTCGATGTCCTTCATGTTGTACTGGGTCAGGACCTCGCCCTCGCCGCGGGTGGCGATGGGGATGATGTCCAGCAGCGGCTGCGGGGCGATGACCACGCCGGCGGCGTGGATGGAGCTGTGCCGGCTCAATCCCTCGAGGCGGCGGGAAATGTCGATGAGCTGCAGCACCTCGGGGTTCCGCTCGGCCATCGCGTCGATGGCCTCCTGGAGGCGCGGCTCCTCCTGGAGCGCCCGCTCCAGGGTGATGTTCAACTCCATGGGGATGAGTTTGGCGATGCGGTCCACGTCGGTGTAGGACATGCCCAACACGCGCCCCACGTCGCGGACCACCGCCCGGGCTTTCATGGTGCCGAAGGTGACGATCTGGCAGACGCAGTCCTTGCCGTACTTCTCGGTGACGTAGCGGATGACCTCCTCGCGGCGCCGGGCGCAGAAGTCGATATCGATGTCGGGGGGCGAGATGCGCTCGGGGTTGAGGAAGCGTTCGAACAGCAAGTCGTATCGCAGCGGGTCCAGGTCCGTGATGCGGAGCGAGTAGGCGACCAGGCTGCCGGCCGCGGAACCGCGGCCCGGTCCGACGGCGATGCCCCGTTCGCGGGCCTGGCGGATGAAGTCCCACACGATGAGAAAGTAGCCGGGAAACTCCTGGCGCTTGATGACGCCGATCTCGAACTCCAGCCGTTGGTGGTACTCGTCGAGGGTGTGGCGGGTTCGGCCGGTGGCGATGTCCGCCTCGATGCTCTTAAGCCGCTCGGCAAAGCCGGCGCGGGTGACCGCCTCGAAATACTCATCGATGGTGGAGCCGGTGGGGATATCGAAGCGCGGATAATAGCGGGACTGCAGGTCGAATTCAAACTGGCACCGCTCGGCCACCTGCAACGTGTTGGCCAGCGCGTCCGGCACGTGGCCGAAGCGGGCGGCCATCTCATCGGCGGTCTTGACGTAGAATTCCTTCGACTGGAACTCCATCCGGTTTTCGTCGGCCAGGAGCTTGCCGGTTTGGATGCACACGAGCACTTCATGGGCCAGGGCGTCGGCGGGTTCGAGATAGTGGCAGTCGTTCGTCGCAACGAGGGGGATGCCGGTCCGGCGGGACAGCGCGACGAGCGCTTCGTTGACTGGCGCCTGGTTGGGCAGGCCGTGGTCCTGGAGTTCCAGGTAGAAGTTGCCCTCGCCGAAGATCTCCACGTAGCGGCGGGCGGCGGCTTCGGCCCCGGCTTCGTTGCCGGCCATGATGCACGTGGGGATCTCCCCGGCCAGGCAGGCGGACAGGCCGATCAGGCCGCGGGCGTGCCGGCGGAGGAGCTCGAAGTCGATGCGGGGGCGGTAGTAGAACCCCTCCAGGTAACTCAGGGAGATCAGTCGGCACAGGTTGTGATAGCCGTCCCGGTCCTTCACCAGCAGGATGAGGTGGAAGCTGTCCTCGCTGGCGCGGGTCTTCTCGTGCCGGCTGCCCGAAACGATGTACACCTCGCTGCCGATGATGGGCTTGATGCCGGCCTTCTTCGCCTTCTCGTAGAACTGCACGGCGCCGTACAGGTTGCCGTGGTCGGTGATGGCCAGGGCCGGCATCCCGCTGGCGGCGGCCTTGGCCACCAGCCGGTCGATGGCGCAGGCGCCGTCGAGCAGCGAGTAATCGGTGTGCACGTGCAGATGGACGAACGGTTGGCTCATGGGATTCGCGACTCCGCCGGATGTCTCAGTCCACAGTGATCGACTTGCTGACGTTTTTCGGCACGTCGGGGTGCACGCCGTGCATCGGGATTCTTAGCCGGTTCAGATACTTCATCTTCAGGACGCTCATCTCGAGCGCCAGCATCTGCAGGGCGACGACGGCCGAGAACGGATAGAGCAGCTCGCTGCCGGTGCGCGGCAGCGTCAGATAGTAGCTCCGGTAACCGGGCGCGTCAGCCGGGGGCCGGATTGCCGCCTGGCGCAACTCCTCGTTCTCCTCGGCGATGACATAGATGGCGGCGCCCCGGATTTTGTGAGTGTTGATCTGGGAGATGGTGAGCTCCACGTCACGCTGGGTGGGCGGGGTGAGGAACAGGAGCGGGTACGGCGCAAAGAGCGGAGAGTAGAAATCGCGCTGCAGGAGCGGCTGGAGCGCCCGCTCCTCCTCCGGGCGCAGGTGGAACGGCCGGCTGTGGTGCACCAGGAAATCGGCCAGCGCCGCGGCCAGCGGCCCGAGCGCCGCCGGCGGGAGCCCACCCGCCTGGACCCGCTCGGCCAGCTCCGCGTACAGGCCGGTGAATCCGGTCAGTCCGTGCTGGACCTGCTCCAGGCCGAAGGTGAAATTTTTGCCCAGGATGGTGTTGGGACCGTGCTTAAACTCCGATGCCTCCATCCCCTCGCTGTGGTTCAAAACCACCTCGCGGATCTTCAGCGCCCCCTCCCGGGCCAATCCCACGTTGGCGGCCGAGAGGATGTGGGCCGAAGGGCTCAGGTAGATCTCCTCGGCCAGTTCCCGGACGCGGAGTCGCACCTGGCGGTGAGTCTCGTCGAGGAGCTGGGGGATCCGGAGAAACTGCTGGCGCCCCGACTCGTAGGCGGCGCCCGTCTCGCCGCGCAGCTCGAGGCACTTGAGCGCCAGCCCGAAGAGCAGCACCAGCTGGTTGGTGAAGCTCTTGGTGGCGGGTACCGCGATCTCCGGGCCGCACAGGATCGGGAGATAGAAGTCGCACTTCTCCTGGGCCAGCGTGGAATTGACGTTGTTGACGATCATCAGCCGCCGGACCGGCACGCGGGCCGCCAGGGCGTTGCAGATGTCCACCAGGTCCTTGGTTTCGCCGCTCTGCGAAATTCCGATGAACAGATCGTCGGCGGTGATGGACTCGTGAGCTTCGGCGCGGAACTCGCCCGGGAGCATGCAGGCGACCGGGATGCCGGCCAGCCGGTTCAGGATGGCCGCCCCGGCCCGCGCGGCGTTGTAGGAGGAGCCGCAGGCCACCATGTAGATCCGCCGCGCCCGGTGCGCCTCCAGCTCCCGGGCGAATTTCTCCACCCAGCCGCGCAACGAATAGCGGTGCTTGTACTGGAAGAGGGTGTCGGTGATCATCAGCCGCTCCCGCCACTCGCCGCCGGTGAGGCGGTGCATCTCCTGCAGGAAGCCCTCCTCGACGGAGGCGAACGGCCGGGTTTCAGGCACCGCCTCGGCGTAGCGGCGGAAGAGCCCATCGCTGCCCACCGCCGCCTCCAGCCGGCCGAAGTCCTCGCCGCCGAAAATCGCCGCGAGGTCGTCGAGGAGATGGCGGGTATCGGTCTGAAAGCTGGCCTGGCGGACCGACTGACGGACGCGGAAGGCCAACTCCCGCATGCCGTCGTACCGGGCGAACAGCTCCTCCCGGACACCGTTGCCGGGCTGAAACAGGTCGATCAGCTCCGCGGCGGCCTCACCCTGGGCGGCGATCTCCTGTTCCATGAAGAACTGAAACGGCGGACGCAGCGCCATGTCGCGGACGCGCAGCTTGGACCGCTTGGGGAGCCGCCGCTCGGCCACCCGCGGATCCGTCAGCGAATACACCGTCCAGTTCGCATTGTCGAAGTGGACGAACTCCCCTTCGGACAGCGGGATGAGGATGCGCGTCAGGCTCAGCACCGCCGACAGGTCGCTGGAGGTGAGAATGAAGTCACCGTTGTCGTCAGAGCCCTTGCCCACATACAGCGAACTGCCGCTCTTGATGGCGTAGGCTTCTTCCAGCACCGGGTCCACGATCACCGCGGCGTACGAGCCGCGGATCTTCCGGCTCCCCTGGCGGATGGCCTCGATCATACAGGCGCGCCGCACCGCCCGCTCCTCGCGCCGGTCGGCGGGGTGCTTCTCCAGGTTGAGGAAGAAGAAATGCTCCATGGTGTGGACCAGCATTTCGCCGTCGTTGTCGCTGAGGACGATATGCCCCTCCAGCCGCAGGTCGTCCTTGAGCGCCTCGCAGTTGGTGAGGTTGCCGTTGTGCGCCCCGTAGATGCGGGTCTTGCAGGCGACCAGGTGCGGCTGGGCGTTGAGGTCGTCCACCGCGCCGAAGGTGGCCCAGCGGACCTGGCCGCAGAACAGGCGGCCCGGCAGGGTCTCCAGCTCCAGCGCCTTGACCACGTTGGACGGGGCGCCCACCGATTTCTTGAGCACGATCCGCTCGTCGTCCTGGATGCACAGGCCGGTCGAGTCGTACCCCCGGTATTCCAGTTTTTCCAGCAGACGCGACGCGATTTCGCCCAGGCGGATGGTGCGTCTGGCGCAGACCATGCCCAGCACCCCGCAGCCGACGGCGGGCACAGGCACCGGCAGGGCGAACTGCCAGCCGGCAATCCGGCGGCGGATCGTGCCGGCCAGGCGCGACCGGCGGCGCGGTCCGGAATGCGCCCGGTGCAAACAGACGGTGACGGTCATGCGCATATCTCCAGAGGGGGCTTGGCGACCGGTCACGCCGGCCGGAGTGCTAGTCTAGCGGATGCCCTCCCGCCATGCAATCGGCTTTTCGTCGACTCCGGACGACAACCTCCGGCAACCTTTACATCGCCGGCTTTTTCGGCTATATTGGGCGGCTTTGAAACCGGACGTACGCACGAGCGTATGTACTCGTTTCAGACCAACCCCAGGAGGGCCTGTGATCGAAGTATCCGGACTGACCAAGTATTACGGCACATTCAAAGCCATCGAGGACGTCAGCTTCACGGTCCAGCGCGGCGAGATCCTGGGGTTCCTCGGGCCCAACGGCGCCGGCAAGACCACGACCATGCGCATCCTGACCGGTTACATGCCCGCCACGACGGGCGCCTGCCGGGTGGGCGGCCTCGACGTGTTCGAGCAGCCGGTGGCGGTGAAGCGCCAGATCGGCTACCTGCCCGAGAACGTCCCGCTCTACCCCGAATTCACCGTGTGCGAATATCTGCAGTTCGTGGCCCGGATCAAGGGCGTGCCTAAAGCCGACCTGCCGGTCGTGCTGGAACGGATCATCGGCCGCTGCGGACTGGAGAGCGTCCGCCACCGCCTCATCGCCCAGCTGTCGAAGGGCTACCGCCAGCGGGTGGGCCTGGCCCAGGCGTTGGTGCACGACCCCGAGGTCATCGTGCTGGACGAGCCCACCATCGGGCTCGACCCGGCCCAGATCCGTGAGGTGCGCGAGTTGATCAAGGGACTGGGCCGCGATCACACCATCATCCTCTCCTCGCACATTCTGCCCGAAGTGAGCCAGGTGTGCGACCGCGTGGTCATCATCAACAAGGGGCGCATCGTGGCCGAGGACACGCCCGAGAACCTGACGGTCTCCGCCGCCGGCCGGGCGTCGCTCGTGCTGCGCGTGGGCGGAGATGAGGCGGCGCTCAACGCGGTGCTCGAAACCGAAGCCCTCCTGCCCGCCGCGGTCACCCAGCCCGAGGACGGCGGTCTGTGGCGGGTGACGGTGCCGCTGGACGACCCCGGCCGTCCACCGCGGCTCGCCCGCCGCATCGTGGAGGCGGGCCTGGAGCTGCACGAGCTGACGCCGCGCCGGGCCACGCTGGAGGACGTATTCCTGGAACTGATCACCGACGAGCACCGCGAGACTCCCGCGGAGGCCGAAGCGGCGCCCGCCGATTCCGCCCCCGCGTCCCCCGCTCCGGAGGAGGCCGGCCAATGAAAAACACCATCCACATGTTCGTCAAAGAACTGAAAAGTTACTTTTTCTCGCCCATCGCCTACGTCACGCTGACCCTGTTCCTGCTCATCTCGGGATTCGTGTTCTACCTGATCTTCTCCGACCTCGCCCGCGAGACCGCAGTGGGCATGGGCTATCAACCGGTGAACGTTCCCCAGATGGCGGTCCGCTACTATTTCGGCTGGCTCAGCACGGTGCTGCTGTTCCTCGTGCCGCTTATCACCATGGGCGTGTACGCCGAGGAGAAGAAGAAGGGGACGTACGAGCTGCTCTTCACCTCGCCGCTCACCAACCTGCAGATCATCCTTGGCAAATTTCTGGCCAACCTCGTCTTCGGCCTGATCCTCTTCGCCGGTTCCGCCCTGGTGATGCTGCCGCTGTTCCTGAGCGAACCGCCCGATCTGGTCCCACTGCTGGTGGGGTACCTGGGCCTGGTGCTGTTCCTGGCGGCGGTGCTGAGCCTCGGCAACTTCCTGTCGTCGCTCACCGAGAACCAGATCATCGCGGCCATCCTGACCTTCGTGCTGGTGCTGCTGCTCTGGTTCATGAACGTGTTCACCCAGACGGGCACCGAGGGCGTCCAGAGCGTGCTGGCCTACCTGTCGCCCCTGCGCCATCTCGAAGATTTTCAGAAGGGCGTGCTGGACCTGGCCCACGGAGTGTACTTCCTCAGCGTGACCGTCCTCGGGATCTTTCTGACGTACCGGTCACTGGAATCTCTGCGGTGGAGGGGTTGAGATGCTGGACTATCTGAAACGAACCTGCCCCTGGGTCGGCCTGGCGCTCGTGGTGGCGGCGCCCGTTCACTACAGCGTGGTGGGCGAATGGTTCCCCTTCCACCTCTACGTGCTCATCGCCGGCGGCGTCCTGCTGCTGGCCGGGGCGGTGCTGAACCAGGCGGAGCTCGTGCACGCCCTCCGCACCCGGAAGGCGCTGCACGGCGGCAATTTCCTCATCTCGGTGGCCGTCCTGCTGGCGGTGCTCGGTCTGATTAACGTGCTGGTGGTCCGGCACAATCAGCGGCTGGACACGACGCCCGACAAGCTGTATTCGCTCTCCGACCAGACTCGCAAGATCGTCGGCGGCCTGAAGGCGCCGATCCAGGCCTATGTGTTCGCCGATCGGGCCTCGGAGCCGGTCACCGACCTCCTGAAGGAATACCAGTCGGCCACGGACAAGCTGCGGTGGCAGGTGCTCGATCCCGATCGCAACCTGGACAAGGCTCAGAAGTACGGTGTCCGCAGCTACAACACCATCGTGCTGGAAAGCGGCGACCGGTTCGAGCTCGTGGAAGCCGCCGACGAAGCCAAGCTGACCTCGGCCATCCTGAAACTCACCCAGAACCGCACGCGGAAGGTCTATTTCGTCGAGGGGCACGGAGAAAAATCCATCACCGACACCCAGGAGCGCGGCTACACCACTCTGACCGAAGCGCTCAAGAAGGACGGTTACGAGATCGCCGCCGTCAACCTGGTGCAGAAACAGGGCGTGCCCGCCGACTGCACCGTGCTCGTTATCGCCGGCGCCCAGAAGGAGCCGTTCCCGCAGGAGCTTGACTGGATCCGGGACTACACCCGCAAGGGCGGAGCCCTGCTGGTGCTCACCGATCCCATGGCGGCGACCCTGGATCCGCTGGTGGCGGGATGGGGTATCCGGCCGCGCAACGACCTCGTGCTGGACACAAGCAATATCAACCGCCTGCTCGGCTCGAGCCCGGGCATTCCGCTGGTGACGCGCTATCCGGATCACCCCGTCACCCGGGGCATGCGCGGGATGTCCGTGTTCCCCCTCGTCCGCTCCCTGGAGGAGATCGCGCCCGCGCCCGCCGGCGTCACCATTCAACGGTTGCTCGAGACCGATCCGGAAAGCTGGGCGGAAACCGATTTCTCGGCTCTGGACAAGACCGGCCAGGCGGAATTCAACGAAGGGCAGGACACCCGCGGCCCGGTGACCATCGGGCTGGCCGCGGAGCGGGAATTCAAGTCCGGCGACGGGCCCGATGCCGCGAAAACGATGTCGCGCCTGGTGGTCATCGGCGATTCCGAGTTCGCCGCCAACGCCTACTTCGGCGCGCAATTCAACGGCGACATCTTCCTGAATTGCGTCAACTGGCTGGCGGTGGACGAGAACCTCATCTCGATCCGCCCCAAGAATCCCGCGGACAAGCGGGTGATGCTCACCGCGGCGCACGAGAAGCTGATGTTCTATTTCTCCGTGGTGCTGCTGCCGCTGATCCCCCTGGTGATTGGCGTCGTGGTGCGGGTCATCCGGAGAAGGAAGCGATGAAGTTCAAGGGTACGCTCGTCCTGGTCGTCCTCTGCGCCCTGCTCCTGGCCGTCGTTTTGCTGCTCGACAAGAACGGCGGCAAGTCCGACGGGGCCGGTGAGAGCAAGCAGCTCTTCAAAGTGGAGGAAGGCAAGATCCGCCGGATTGCCATGGTCCGGGACGGCGCCACCGTGGCCGCCATCCGCGGAGACAAGCAGTGGACCATCGAGCAGCCGGTCCGGGCTGAGGGCAACAAAGACGAGTGGAACGGGCTGGCGCTGGCGCTCTCCGCCTTCGACTACGAGCGGGTGGTGGAAGAAAAGCCCCAAGACACCGGCCGGTACGGGCTCAGCAACCCCGAACTGGTGATCACGTTCGAGCTGGACAAGGGAGAGGTGCACAAGCTGGAGCTGGGAGCGCCCAATTTCTCCGGCGGATCGTACTTCGCCCGGCGCGGCAACGATCCGAATGTTTATCTGGTGTCGGGGTACTCCCGGGACAAGTTCACCGCCGGGCTCGACCGCCTGCGCGAAGCCGCCGCCATGAAGTTCGACATGTACGCGGCCACCGCCCTTCATCTGGACCGCCCCGACGGGGCCGTCCAGTTCCGCAAGAAGGACTGGAACTGGTTCCTCGAGACGCCCGTCGCCGGACCCGCCGACGACAACGAGTTGGAGACCATCCTGCGCCAGTGCAGCGAGCTGCGCGTGCAGGACCATCTGGACGGCGCCGATCCGGCTCTGTTGAAAAAGACCTTTGGTCCGGTTCGCTACCGCGTGGCTGCCACCCTGGACAAAGGCGAGCAGCAGGTCTTGGAAATCGGTGCGGCGGATCCCTTCCCGGCCAACTCCGGCCAGGTGCTGGCTCTGAACGTCGCCCGGACCGACTATTTCACATTGCCCCAATCCGCCGTCGCCGCCCTCGACACGCCGCTGGACAAACTGCGCAGTCACGACGTGGCGCGCTTCTACCCGTTTGAGGTGAAGGGCGTCACCTGGGAAACGGGCGGCACCAAAACCGTGCTGACAAAGAACCAGGAAGGCAAGTGGACCTGGAAGCGCAAGGAGGGGGCTGTGTCGCTCGACACCGCCCCGATAGACGAGTTCCTCGGCCGTCTGCGCGACCTGAAAGTGGCGGCGTTCGTGGACACACCCGATCCCGCCCGGTTGGGATTCAATCCGCCCGCCGCGCGCGTCATCCTCGACGTGGAAAGCAAGGCCGGCATCACGCTCCTGTTCGGATCCGCGGCCGACGGGCAGCGGAGTGCCCGTAACAGCGAATACGCCTACGCGGTGCGCGTCGATGACACCGCCTGGCAGAACCTGAAATTTGAACCGGCGGCGTGGCGAGCCACATCCAAGAAGCCATAGTCAGACACACCTCCGGCTGTGGAGGTTTCCATGGATGAGCTGTTGCACAATCACGCGCGCGACCAGCTGCTGCAGCGCCGCCGGCGGTTGGAAGCCGTCCGGGCCGGAGAGCCCGATCAGGTGGAACACCTGATCGGCCACGTGGACGCGGCGCTCGAACGGATCGAGGCCGGCACCTACGGCCTATGCCGGGAATGCCACGAACCCATCGAGCCGGAGCGGCTCCTCGCCGACCCCCTGATCGAATTCTGCCTGGACCACCTGACCCCGCGCCAACAGCGCGCGCTGCAGGAAGACGTCGAGCTGGCCGGCCGCATCCAGGGTGCGTTGCTGCCGCCCCCGGAGCTGACGCTGCCGGGCTGGTTCGCCACCTATCACTACGAGGGATTCGGACCGGTCAGCGGCGACTTCTGCGACCTGGTGCCGGCCGGCGATGGCGGATTCTATTTTTTCCTCGGGGATGTCGCCGGCAAGGGCATCGCCGCGTCCATTCTGGTGGCCCACCTGCACGCAACCCTCCGGGCCCTGGTCACCATGGGGCTGCCGCTGCCGCACCTCGTGGAGCGGGCCAGCCGGTCCCTCTGCGAACACACCCTGCCCAGCCACTTCGCCACGCTGGTCAGCGGACGCGCCCACGCCGACGGCTCCGTCATCTTGTGCAACGCCGGCCAGGTGCCGCCGTTGTTCCACCGGAATGGCACGGTGACGCCGCTTCCGGCCAACGGCCTGCCGCTGGGCGTGTTCTGCGACGAGCAGTTCACGGAACATCGGCTGGACCTCCGATCCGGTGATGCGCTGCTGCTGTGTTCCGACGGACTGGTGGAAGCCCGCAACGCCGGCGGTCACGAATACGGTCTCGACCGCCTCAGCCGACTGGCCGCTGCCCTGCACCCGCTGCCACCGGCCGAATGGCTGGAAACCTGCCGCCGGGACTGGCTGGTGTTCCGCGCCGGCGCGCCCAAGACCGACGACGTCAGCCTGATGGTGATCGGACGTCTGGCCGATCCCGTCTGACCGCATCGCGCCTCAACAAAATGCCCCCGCTGGAATTGCCGGGTCACGCCCCGGCCGGCGGATTGCTATAAATCCGTGGCCGCTCGCATCCGGCTGGCGACGGGCACCATCCCGTAACGATTGCCTGCATCGCCATCCACGGCTATAATGTCCCCAATGACAGGTCCATTTTCTCCGAACCGCATGGTGATCCGCGTTTGTCGCTGGCTGGCCGCGCTCCTGCTGGTGTGGGCGGCGACCGCTGTCGCCGGGGCGGCGGTGGAGCGGCCGAAAATCGTCAGCCGGGTGCAGCAAGCCACCCGGGTCATGCAGCACGTTGTCGCCATCAAAGAAAGCGGCATCCCCACCGGGCTGCTGGACCATTGCGAGGGGCTGGTCATCATCCCCCGCATGACCAAGGCGGCGTTCCTCGTGGGCGGAAATTACGGGCGGGGCGTGCTCGTCCATCACTCGCCCGACGGGCGTTGGAGTAACCCGTGTTTCGTCCAGCTCCGCGGCGGCGACATCGGCTTCCAGGCCGGCGGGCAGTTCGTCGACCTCGTGCTGGTCATCAACCGACGCGAGGGGCTGGAGGCGATCCTGCAAAACAAGTTCACCCTGGGAGTGGATGCCGGCCTGGCCGTGGGGCCGCTGGGGCGATACGCCGAAGCGGGGACGGACTTTCGCCTGAAGTCCGAAGTGCTCGCGTATTGCCTGAGCAAGGGGCTCTTTGCCGGCGTCTCGCTCAAAGGCTCGGCCCTGAGCCTCGACGAGGATGCCAACCGGTCGTTTTACCGCCGTCTGTACGAGCGGGGCCAGATCATCTCGGATTATCAATTCCTGTTCGACCGGATGCTGCCTTACCCGGACGAAGTCAAGCCCCTGCTCCGCCTGTTGCGGGGGTATACCCAGGAGCGGATCCTCCTCGTGCCCGCCACGGAGTTCAAATTCAAGCCTTTGATCGATTAGAAAATAATATTGCAGAATAGAGTGTGTTGATTTAAAGTTAATCCGTATATATATTTAACTCAAGGATATCAAGTGATCGCTCGCGTCGTTGTCCACCAAAGACTCGTCGGATTGGGTCTGCTGCTGGCGGTGTGCGTGTGTGCTTGCAAAAAAAATGCCACGCCGCCACCGGCGCCCGACTGGCGGTTTGAGCCCAAAGCCATCCAGATCACTTACATCGCCGACCCGATGCTCAATGCGTACGACGGCAGCGCCCACGCCACCGTGCTGGCGATCTATCAACTGACGGATATCAACAGTTTCAACAATTTGGCCCAGTCTACCGAAGGCCTGCAAAAACTGCTGCAGGCCCAGCCCTATGATGCGACCGTCGCGGCGGCGAACCGGTTCTTTGTTCAACCCGGCGAGCGGAATACGCTCACCCTGGCTCGGGCGAAGAGCGCCCAGTGGGTGGGCGTGGTGGCGGGATATTACCAGCTGACACCCGGTGTGGTCACCCGCTTGCTGAGCATCCCGGTCCTGATCGAACACCACGGGAAGATTTTCAAGAAGACCTCGGCGCGGGTGGATCATCTCAGCGTTCACCTGTTTTTGGGTCCGCGGGCCCCGCAGGAAATCGACCCATACGACGAGTTGGAGTGAGCCCATGCAAGCGAACAAACCCATCTTCTGGCATCAGGGACTCTTTCTTCAGCCGCACCATTTTCAGTTGCAGGAACGCTATTTCCATTCCCTTCTGGATCCGTTTCGGCAATTCGTCCAGCCGTACACCTGGGGCGCCGCCTCGTGGCGCGTGGACGAGCCCCTGCTGCTGAACCAGACCTTCGACCTGACCGAAGGCTCGTTCATCTTTCAGGACGGGACCTGGGTGACGCTGCCGGGCAACGGCGTGCTCCAGGCGCGCTCCTTCAAGGCGGCCTGGACCGATACCGAACGGCCGTTCAAGGTTTACCTGGGATTGCACAAGTGGGAATCCTCCGAAGAAAACGTCACGGTGCTCGAGCAGGAGGGGGATGTCGGCAAAGTCAACACCCGCCTCGCCTGCCACATCGTCCCCCAAGAGATCAAAGACATGCACCACAGCGGCCCCACGGCCCACGTGCGGCTGATGCAGTATACCCTCAAGGTGTTCTGGGAATCGGAGATCCCCAGCGTCGGTGAC
This sequence comes from Acidobacteriota bacterium, assembly GCA_029565065.1. GTDB lineage: Bacteria > Acidobacteriota > JAAYUB01 > JAAYUB01 > JAAYUB01 > JAAYUB01. Next base: position 65,963 of record JAKQOW010000043.1, read on the forward strand.
TACCATCTCCTGCCCGTGGCGGAGCTGGAGAGCGACCGGAGCGGCGTGCACCTGTCGGAGCGCTTCGCGCCGCCCTCGGTGGTGCTCAACGCCTCGCCGGTGCTGCTGCAGATCGCCAAGAGCATCCGGGAACTGGTGGCGTCGCGCACGCGGAGCCTGGAGGAATACAAGGTGCCGCGGGATGTCCAGACGGCCGAATTTGAAACCGGCTACACGGTGTTCCTGCTCGCGCTTCGCTCCCTGAACCGTTACCTGCCACCGCTCCATCACGTCACGGAGACGCCCGTCGTGCATCCGTGGGCGTTCTACGGACTGCTCCGGCAACTGGTGGGTGAGCTGAGCACGTTCTCCGATCGGGTCAACGCTCTGGGCCGGCTCCCCGACGGCCGGCCCCTCCTTCCGGATTACGACCACGAAAATCCCGGCCCCTGCTTCGAAGAGGCGCAGACGCTGATCGAGGAGCTGCTCAACGCCATCCTGGTGGGTCCGGAGGGTATCATCGACCTGGTCCGCGAGGGCGAGTGGTTCCGCGGCATCATCCCCGCCACCCTGTTCGACAGCCGGAACGTGTTCTACCTGGTGGTGCGGACCGCCGAGGACCGGCAGCGGTCGCTCGACGCGCTGCGCAACCTGGCCAAGTCCGGCAGCATCGAAATGCTGCCCACGCTGCTGGCCCGGGCGCTGCCCGGTCTGCCGATGCAGTACAACGAGGTGCCGCCTCCGGGTTTGCCCAAGCGCCCGGGCTCGCTCTACTTCCGACTGGACCAGGCCCACGGTCACTGGTTGGAAATCATGAAACGGCAGAATTTCTGCCTGTATTGGGACAATGCCCCCGCTGACACCAAGGCGGAGCTGATCGTCGTGCGCAAATAGGTGTATGAAGCAGACCATCAACCGACTGGATCTCAAGACCGATCTGCCTCCTTCGCCGGCGGCCGCGCCGGCCGAAGCCGGTCTGGTTGAGCATTACCTCGAGCTGTTCGCCTACACACTCTACTTCGCGCGGTCTCCGGAAACGCGGCCGGCGACCCAGGCCGAACTGGACCGCCAGTTCCGCCGGTTGATCGACCGCGCGGAGCAGTCCCGCCAGGCCGCGGGTGTGCCCGATGCGCCGTGGCAGGCCGGGCTATACGCGGTCTGCGCCTGGGTGGACGAAATCGTGCTCTGCTCCGACTGGCCCGACCGGGACAAGTGGCAACTGGCCCAACTGCAACGCGCCCTGTTCCAAACCACCCTGGCGGGCGAAGGCTTTTTCGACCAACTGGACCGGCTGCCGCCCGATTCGCGGGACGTGCGCGAGGTCTACGCCTACTGCCTGGCACTCGGTTTCAAGGGACGCTATTTCCTGTCTGCCGATCAAACCCGGCTGGCGGACATCCGTCGCGAGAACCTGCGCCTGGTGGCGGACACCGAAGACCTGCCGCTGCCCGACCAGCTCTTTCCCGAGGCGCGGCCGGCCGCCCCGCCCAAGCGGAAGAAAAATCGTTTTCCGGTGGCGGTGGCTTGCTACACGCTGCTGTGTGCGGCGCCGGTAGTCATCTTCATCGCCCTGTACATCCTGTATAACAAACTGCTGAACAACTTGATTTTCAATTATTTCAGCAGCGTGTTTTAGTCGATACGCATCCCGACGGACAAGTGACGCCGTGCGCAAGTTTCTCAAGGTCCTCCTGTATGTCTTCCTGCTGGCCCTCCTGGCCGGGGCGATCGCCCTGCTGGTGATCTGGCGGCATTGGCCCTGGTGGTTCGGCGTCGCGATCTTTCTGGGCGTGGTCGGGGTGTGGGTGGCGATCCTGTATATCCGGAAGTATTTCCTGCGCAAGCGGGAGCGCGAGTTCGTCCGGCGGGTGATCGCCCAGGACACGGCGGCCATCCAGGCCGCCCCGCTCCACGAGCGGGAACAACTGCAGGACCTGCAAACCAAGTGGCAGGAGTCTGTGGAGCGGCTGCGCACGTCCAAGCTGCGCAAGCGGGGCAATCCCCTCTACGTCCTCCCATGGTTCCTGGTCATCGGCGAGTCCGGAGCCGGCAAGACCTCGGCCATCAAGAACGCTTCCCTGAGCACCCCGCTGGCCGACACCGTCCGCACCGCCGGCCTGGCGGCGACCCGCAACTGCGAGTGGTGGTTCTTCGACCAGGCCATCGTTCTGGACACCGCCGGCCGCTACACCATCCCGGTGGATCCGGGGCCCGACCGCGAGGAGTGGGAAAAATTTCTGACTCTGCTGGCCCAGTACCGCCGGCGGGAGCCGCTCAACGGCCTCGTGGTGGCCATCGCCGCCGACCGCCTGCTGGCCGAGGATGCCGCCCGGCTGCATGCCGACGGCGAGGACGTCCGCCAGCGGATCGACCAGGTCATGCGGGTCGTCGGCGCCCGCTTCCCCATCTACGTCATGGTGACCAAGATGGACCTCGTGCACGGGATGGTGCCGTTCTGCCGGCACCTGCCGCCCGACCGCCTGACCCAGGCCATGGGATTCATCAACGAGCAGCATGCGTTCCGGTGGAAAGACGTTCTGGACCAGGCCATGACGGTGGTGGGGCGACGGCTGCGCCAGCTCCGCTTCATCCTCGTGCACCAGACGCCCGAGGCGGAACCCGGCGCGCTCCTGTTCCCTGCCGAGTTCGGCCGGCTCACCGGCGGGTTGAACCATTTCCTGCGAGCGGTCTTCGGCGACAATCCATACCAGGAGACGCCGCTGCTGCGCGGCATCTGCTTCAGCAGCGCCCGGCAGGGCGAGCCGCCCGTCAGCGACTTTCTTCGGAGCACGGGGCTGGACGCGGCCGCCCGGCCCTCCGGAACGCGGGAGGACGGCTACTTTTTGAAAGCCATCTTCAAGGAAGTGCTCCCGGCCGACCGATATGTCTACCGTCCACTGCCGGAGCTCATCCGATGGCGGCGGCTCACCCGCACCCTCGGCTTCGCCGCCTGGGGCCTGCTCTGGGCCTTCCTCTGCGGCCTGCTCAGCCTGGCGTTCCACCTCAACGTTCGAACGATCAACGAGTTCAAGGAAGAGTTCGACGATCCGCCGACGCTGACCGAGGACGCCACCACCAACCTGCTGATGCTGGACCGAATGCGTCTGGAGCTCATCGATCTGCAAACTGCCAATCAGGATTGGTGGGTGCCCCGGTTCGGGTTGAACCAGAGCCTGAAGCTGGAGACGCGCGTGCGGGCGCACTTTGTGCGGCTGTTCCGGGGCGGGTTCCTGGTTCCGCTGGACGAATCCCTGGCCCGGCGCATTGACGCCGTGAACCCGCAAACACCCGAAGAGGAGATGGCCGATTACGTCGGCTACGTGGTCACCCGCATCTCGCTCATCCGGGACTATCTGCGCGGCGAGGCGCCTTCCCCCGAAAAGCCGCCGCCGACCGTCAACGAATTCCGCCGCGCGACCACGGATCTGCTGGAGTTGGAATACCCAACGCTGCCGCCGGCGATCGCTGCCAAATTCGGCGACATCTACTTCACCTATCTCTACTGGTTTACCGACAAGTTGGAGCGTGAGCAGAAAGTGCAGGAGCTGCAACAGCATCTCCTCCATCTGCTCCAGCATAAAGGCAGCAACCTCCACTGGCTGGTCAAGAGCTGGATCCCCGATTCACCCGACGTGGACCTGATCAACTTCTGGCCGACGCCCGAACAGGACTATGACCTGACGATGTTCGTCCCGGGAGCGTTCACGGCCGCCGGCCGCCGGAACATCGACGCGTTCGTCCGGCAGATTGACGACGTCCTGGCGGATCCGACGGTGATCGCCGAATCCAAAAAGGAATTTTGGGAGTGGTACCGCTCCGAGTACTACACAAGCTGGACCCGTTTCGCCGCCGGCTTCGCTTCGGCCCGTGACGGCATGCGTACCCCCGAAGGCCGGGAGCGTCTCGCCACCCTCATGACCACCGACCAGAATCCCTTTTTCCTGTTGATCCAACGGATGAGCCAGGAGCTCGCTCAACTGGAGGATCCGCTGCCGCCGGCCTGGGTGGCGCCGCTCGTGGAGCTGGCGGCCATTCAGAAGCTGGCCGCCGAGCAGCAGCCCCAGCCAAAAACGACCAGCGGCCTGGTAGACAGGTTGAAGCAGGAAGAGAAGAAACTCGTCGAAAAATTCGGGGAAAAAATCGATCCGGAACAGGCCCGCCTGGCGGATCGCCGAACCACCGAAGTGAAAATCTGGAAGAGCTATCTCGCGGCGCTCCAGAACGTCGCTCCCGCGGTCATCTCGCGGGAAACCTGCTTTCACATGATCTCCGACTACTTTCCGGAAAATTTCACACCGGGGCAGTCGGCGGAAAGCGGGGCCAAGTCCCCGTTCAATCAGGCCCACGCCAGCCTGGGCGCGCTCTACGGGATGGTGGAGACCCAGGGCGATCCCGCCGTCGCCTGGTCGCTGGTCCAGGCGCCGCTGGACCAGGCATTGGATTACTGCATGATGGAGACCGGCTGCGCCCTGCAGGAGCAGTGGCGCGAGCAGGTCATGGGAGGGCTGGACGGCGTGGAATCCGAAAAGCTCCCCCGCGTGCTGTTCGACGAGAAGGAAGGACGGGTCTGGAAGTTCCTCAAGAGCACGGCCCGTCCGTTCATCCGCCAGGATCAGTTCGGCTACACCCCCCGCGTGGTGGCCGGCCGCACCATCGCCTTCCGGGACGACTGGATCCAGTTCCTCAACTCCGGCAACCAGGCGATGTTCCAGTACCAACCCAGTTACATCGTGCAGATCGAAGCGCAGCCGGTGGATGCCAACGCGGACGCCGCCGTCAAGCCGCTCGGCTGCACCCTGTGCCTCCAGTGCAGTGAGACGAGAACCTGCCTGGAAAATTTCAACTACCCCCAGTCGGCCGCGTTCAAATGGTCGCCGGACGGCTGCGGCGACACGACGCTGACCATTCAGTTTCCCAACCTGACTCTGACCCGCACGTATGCCGGCCGGTTCGGCTTCTCCAAATTCCTCGCCGAATTCATGACCGGTCGCCAGGAGTTCAGGGCCGAAGATTTTCCGGACGCCACCGCCCGGCTTCGCCAGCTGGGTGTCAGTTGGATCCGGGTGACGTATCGGATCACCGGCGGCGAACCCGTCATCCGCATGTTGCGCCGGGCGCCCATGACGGTTCCGCCGGAAATCGTGGTGTGTTGGCCGCTTCAGCCAGCGGCCGGGATGTGATCGTATGAGCGACTGGAAAGAACTGGGACGCACCCCCATCGCCCCGGGCAATCCCGCCGGCAACGACGTGCAGGACCTGCCCGCCTACGCCGCTCTGGAAGCGGAAATGGGCAAGCTCAACTCACCGTCAGCCGCCAGCAGCGTTGACTGGAGCCAGATCGCGCGACTCGCCGATGACATCCTGTCCCGTCACTCCAAGCATCTGCTGGTCGCCGGCTATTACTCGGTCGCCCTGCTGAACACGGACCGGCTCCGCGGACTCGCCCGCGGAGTGCACGTCCTGCGGGATTTGCTGGACCATTTCTGGGACACGATGTATCCGTCCGTCCGGCGCATGCGCGGCCGGAAGAATGCCGTGGAATGGTGGTACGAGAAGGTCCAGGCGGCCGCCCGGAATCTGCCCCGCGAAGAGTGGCCCGAAGCCGAGCGGCAGGCGTTCCAGGACGACCTCGAGGCCGTCGACCACTGCCTGGCGGAGAAGATGGAGGACGCTCCCATTCTCCGCCCGCTGATCGAACAGGTGACCGGGCTCATCTCCGTGGCCGGCGCGACGCCGCCCGCCGCGACTGCCCCGGCGGCAGCGCCACCGCGCGCGGCCCCCGCCAACTCCGGCGCTGCGGCGGCGCCGGCCGCCTCCGCAGATGTGTCCGATCCTGACCTGTTGCTGCGGCTGGGGCTCGACCATCTAGGCCGCGCCGCCCGGCTCATCCAAGCCAGAGACCTGGCGGACCCGGTGCCATACCTGCTGGTGCGCATCGCCGCCTGGCTGCCCGTCCGGGCGCTCCCTCCGGCCGAAGGGGGGAAAACCCGCATTCCGCCTCCGGAGGCGCAGATCGTTCAAGAACTGGCCAACCTGTACGCCGCCGGAAACTGGCCGGAGCTGGTCCGAACCTGCGAGTCGGCGGCGATCCGGTTCCTCTTCTGGATCGACCTGAGCCGGACATCGGCCGAAGGGCTGGAACAGCTGGGGCATGCCGCCGCCGCCGGGGCGGTGATCCGGGAAACCCAGGCTTTCGTGCAGCGATTCCGGGGAATCGAGAATTTGGCGTTCGCCGACGGCACCCCCTTCGCCAATGACGACACCCGGCAGTGGCTGCTGAGCCTCGGTGGCGAGAGCGGCCGGCCGGCGACGCCATCCGGCGCCGTCGACGAGCTGGCGCTGTCCGTCGCTCGAGAGATGGCCGCCGCCCAGGAGCTGGTGACGCAAAACCAGCTGGGCAGCGCCCTCGGCACCTTCAACGAACGCATCCGCCAGGCCGGCTCGCTCCGGGAACGGCTCGCCTGGCAATTGGCGCTTTGCCGGCTCGTGCTGCGCGCACACAAGCCCCGCCTGGCCGCACCCTATACCCGGGATATCCTCGACTGCGTGGAGACTTGCCGGCTGGAACGCTGGGATCCGACGCTGGCGGTGGACGCGCTCACCGTGGTCCTGAAGGTGCTGCGGGCGCAGGGCGAACGGTCGGACAAGGACATGATCGAGAGCATTCTGGACCGGATCCTGATTCTGGATCCGGCCGGTGGACTGGATTTCATGTGAGGCGGCCGTCGGCGCCGCCCCGGCAGAAGGAAATATCAATCTCGACAGGAGGTTCAATATGGCAAAAGAAGCTTCCGTAGCGCCGAAGGAGCGGGTGAACATCGTCTACCGCCCCGCCACCGGCGACGCCCAGCAGGAGGTCGAGCTGCCGCTGAAGGTACTCGTGATGGGTGACTTCACCGCGCGGCCCGACGACACCCCCCTTGAAGACCGCAAGCCCATCAACATCGACAAGGACAATTTCGATGAGGTGCTCAAGGCGCAGGACATCCGGTTTCAGGCCGGTGTCGCCAACAAGCTGTCCGGCGAACCGAACGCCCAGCTCAACGTCAACCTGGATTTCAAGAACATGAAGGATTTCGAGCCGGATGCCATCATCGCCAAGGTGCCCGAGCTCGCCAAGCTGATGGAGCTGCGCGATGCGCTCAAGGCGCTCAAGGGTCCCCTTGGCAACGTCCCCGCCTTCCGCAAAAAGATCCAGGATTTGGTCCAGGACGAAGGCGCCCGCGCACGGCTGCTGAAAGAACTGGGAATTGAGGAATAGGAGGTGGTCCCATGGCCGAACAGGATAAGAAAAAACAACCCCAGGCCGCCGAAGCCGTCCAGGGCGAAGCATCCCTGCTGGACGAAATTCTCCAGGCCACCCGCCTGAAACCCTCCGACGAAGGCTACTCCGCCACCCGGCAGGGCGTACAGGCCCTCATCGACGAGCTGCTCAAGCCCGAGCGGGCCGAAGCCCGCGTGACCCAGGGCCTGGTGGACGAGATGATCACCAATCTGGACCAGAAGCTCAGCGCCCAGATGGACGCCATCCTGCACCATGCCGATTTCCAGAAACTGGAGTCGTCCTGGCGCTCCCTCAAGTACCTGGTGGACAAGACCGATTTCCGGGAGAACATCAAGATCGAGATGCTCAACGTCCCGAAGCAGGCGCTGCTCGATGATTTCGAAGATGCGCCGGAGATCCCCAAATCGGGCCTTTACAAGATGGTCTACACCCGGGAATACGGTCAATTCGGCGGGCAACCGTACGGATTGATGGTGGGCAACTACGAGTTCGGGCCCGGCTCCCAGGACATCCGCCTGCTCCAGAACATGGCCAGCGTGGCCACCATGGCCCACGCCCCGTTTGTCGCCGCCGCCGGCTCGGAATTCTTCGGTCTGGACAGTTTCGCCGGCCTGCCCAACCTCAAGGATCTGAAATCCATCTTTGAGGGCCCGCAGTACATCAAGTGGCAGTCGTTCCGGGAATCCGAGGACGCCCGCTACGTGGGCCTTACCCTGCCCCACTTCCTGCTGCGCCTCCCCTACGGCCAAACGACGAAACCGGCCAAGACGTTCAACTACAACGAGGATGTCACCGGCGGCGACAAGAATTTCTTGTGGGGCAATGCGGCCTTCGCGTTCGCCTCGCGGATCACCGACAGCTTCGCCAAGTACCGCTGGTGCGCCAACATCATCGGTCCACAGGGCGGCGGCGCCGTCGAGGACATGCCCATCTACCAATACGAGGCCATGGGCGAGCTGCAGACCAAGATCCCCACCGAGGTGCTCATCTCCGAGCGCCGAGAATTCGAACTGGCCGAGGAGGGCTTCATTGCGCTGACCATGCGCAAGGGAAGCGACAACGCGGCGTTCTTCTCCGCCAATTCGGCCCAGAAGCCGAAGCGGTTTGCCGACACGGCGGAAGGCAAAGCCGCGGAGAGCAATTACAAACTGGGCACCCAGCTGCCGTACATGTTCGTCGTCAACCGGCTGGCCCACTACCTCAAGGTGATTCAGCGGGAGAACATCGGCACCTGGAAGGAGCGGGTCGACCTGGAGCGGGAACTCAACAACTGGATTCGGCAGTACGTCGCCGATCAGGAGAATCCGTCACCGGGCGTCCGCAGCCGCCGGCCGCTGCGGAAGGCCGAAATCACCGTTTCCGACGTGGCCGGGGATCCCGGCTGGTACCGGGTGGACATGAAAGTCCAGCCGCACTTCAAGTACATGGGCGCCTCTTTCACCTTGTCCCTCGTGGGCAAGATGGAGAAGGAATAGCCCGCCGGCCGCCCGGGCGGCTCGGCACCGAGCGCACAACCGCTCCGCCATGTGCGGAACGAAATTTTGATCCCACATTTTTACCAAGGAGGATGCCACCATGCCGATTCCGATCCATCTGCTCGTCGAAGGAGTGAAGCAGGGCAAGATTGAAGGCTCCTGCACGATGAAAGGCCGGGAAGGAACCATCCTGGTCCAGGGGGTCGATCATACCGTCGAGATCCCCAAGAGCCCCCAGACCGGCCTGCCCACCGGCAAGCGTGTCCACATGCCCATGACCATCACCAAGGAGATGGACAAGAGCTCGCCCAAGCTCTTCCAGGCGCTCTGCAGCGGCGAACAGCTCAAGACCGTGGAGCTGGACTTCTACCGCATCAGCCCGCAGGGCACCGAGGAGAAGTATTACACCATCAAACTCGCCAACGCCATCGTCACCGCGATGCGCACCTACTTCCCCAACTGCCTGGAACAGGCCACCAAGTCGTACGGCCACATGGAGGACATCGCCTTCACCTACGAGAAAATCGTGGCCACGTGGGTGCCCGACGGCATCGAAGCCGAAGACGACTGGACTGCGCCGAAATAACCATCGAATCGACCTGGCCGGCTGTCCCCCCTCCGGGGGCGGCCGGCCCGGCCGTTTCGCGGATCGATTCATCTGACCGGGAGCCGGGATGTTTCAGGATCGCTTGCTGGAACGCATCAGCCGGATCGAGCGGGATCCCAGCGGGCGCGACGCCTTGCCCGTCGCCTGGGAGGTGCGCTCCATCACCCGCCATCTCCAGCGCCTGCTCAACACGCGGCAGGGCGGCGTGCCCATCGCCGAGGATTATGGTATTCCCGACTTCACCAACATCCCCGGCGAAACTCTGACCGAGACCGCCCAGGAGATGGTCAAGGTGATCCGGCAGGTGATCAACCGTTACGAACCGCGGCTGACCCAGGTACAGATTTCCTTCATCCCGATCAAGGACGAGATCCTGTCGCTGCGGTTCAAGCTCGAAGCCCGGCTCGCCCGTGACGAGCGGGTGCCCGTGTCGCTGGAAACCCGGGTGATGGCCGAGGGCAAGGTCGAGATCCAGGATTAGGCGGAGACCAGCCGTGATCAACGACTACTACCAGGAAGAACTGCAAAACCTCCGCGAATTGGCGGTGGAGTTCTCCAAGGTGCACCCGGCGCTGGCGCCCATGCTCAGCGGCCCGTCCACCGATCCGGACGTGGAACGCCTGCTGGAAGGTGTAGCGTTCCTCACCGGGCTGTTGCGGGGAAAACTCGACGACGATTTCCCTGAAATCGTCCACAGCCTGATGGAGCTCATCTTTCCGCACCTGCTCCGTCCCGTGCCCGCCTCAACGGTGGTCGCGTTCAGCCCGAAACCGGGCCTCCAGGAGAGTGTCACCGTCAAGGCCGGCACGTCGCTGGCGGGCCTCCCCATCGACGGGGTGACGTGCCGGTTCCGGACCTGCTTCGACGTGGAAGCCCACCCGTTGAAAATCACCGCCGCCGAGCTGCGCCAATCCCCCGGGCAGCCCGATCGGATCCGGATCGCCTGCGAACTGACCGGCCCCACGCTGGACCAGTGGCGGCCCACCCGGCTGGGCTTCTTTCTGGGCGACAGCTTGAGTCCGGCGATGGACCTGCTCCTGTTGCTCAGCCGGTATGTCCGCCGCATCACCGTGGCCCCGACGTCCGGCGGCACGCCGGTGGAGCTGCCGCCCGGATCCCTGCACGCCGTCGGTTTCGACCTGGACAACGCGCTGCTGGCCTTCCCCCGGCAAGCGTTCCGCGGCTACCGCCTGCTCCAGGAGTATTTCATCCTGCCCGAGAAATTCCTGTTCTTCGAGCTGCGCGGCTGGGATGCCTGGCGCGACCGGGGCAAGGGCAACGCCTTCGAGCTGTTCTTCGAGTTGATGCCGGCGCCTGTCGCACCTCCGCGGGTGAAAGCGGACAGTTTCGTCCTCAACGCGACACCGGTGATCAACCTGTTCCGCCAGGAGGCCGAGCCGGTGCAGCTCGACCACCGCACGGAGAAGGTCCGGATCCGGCCGGCGTCCAAGCAGCCCGGCTACTACCAGGTATACAGCGTCGACACCGTGGCCGGTTTCCGGCAGGGCAGCGTGACCCGCCGCGACTATCGACCACTGGAAGCCGCCTCCGCCCAGGCCGGCGGAGAGGCGGTCTATCAGGTCATCCGTGCCCAGTCGCCCATTGACGGCACGCCCGTGACGATGCTGTCGTTCGCCTACTCCAGCGACCCGGCGGACCTGGTGAGCGAGACACTCAGCCTCACCCTGACCTGCACCAACGGCAATCTGCCCGAGCGGCTGCAGCTCGGCGACATCTGCAAGCCCACCGAAGACTCGCCCGAACTCCTCACCTATCGAAACATCCTGCCGCTGACGCCGGCGGTGGAACCGGTGCTGGGCAAGAACGCCCTGTGGCGCCTGCTGGCGCACCTATCCCTGAACTTCATGGCGCTGGCCGACAGCGCCAGCCTCAAGGAGATGCTCCAGCAGTACATCCCGGCCGGCCGCGACCGGGCGCGGGTGAGTGCCAACATCAAGCAGGTCGACGGCGTGGTGGACTTCACCGTGACGCCCTCCGACCGGCTCTTCCGCGGACAGGTGATGCGCGGCCAGCAGGTCGTGCTCACCGCCCGGCAGGACCACTTCACAGGTCTCGGCGGGATGTTCCTCTTCGGCTCGGTGCTGGAGCTGTTCATGGGCGTGTATTGCAGCATGAACAGCTACAGCCAGTTCCAGATCAAGGATGCCCTGTCTGGAGAAACTTTCTCATGGCCACCGCGGACCGGCGATCGCCAACTGAGCTGAAGCAGCAACTGCTGCAAGAAGGCTCCCGCTTCACCTTCGCGCAGGCAGTGCGCCTGCTGCGATTGCTGGTGCAAGCCGAGCAACCGGCCGCGCTCGATGAAAGCCGGTTGCGCCGAACGATCCAGACCCGCCCGCACCTATCGCTCGATTTTCCGGGCACGGACATCACCACCATCCGGGAAAAGCAGCCCGGCTCGGGGCGCTACCAGATCACCGCCACCTTCCTGGGGCTCTACGGCGCCGGATCCCCCCTGCCCACGTTCTACACGGAAGATCTGCTTCACGAGCGGTCCGACGGGCGTTCGGTGATGCGCGATTTCATCGACATCATCAACGCACCGCTGTTCCCGATCTATTTCAAGAGTTGGAGCAAGCACCGGCTCTTCCACCGCCTGGTGGAGAAAAAAGAGCCCAACATCTTCCTGCTGCTCTGCTGCCTGCTCGGCCTGGGTGAGGAATCGATCCGGCGCCAGGTGGATGATCCCGCCAGCCTGTTTCGTTTCATGGGCCTGTTCACGCTGCACACCCGCTCCGCTGAGGGGCTGCGCACCCTGTTGTCTGACCGGCTGGCCGAGCCGAGCCTGCGGGTGGTTCAGTGCGTGCCCCGGGTCGCCACGATCCCGGAGGACCAGCGGTGCCGCCTGGGCGTTGCGGGCAACGTGCTGGGCGAGGACTGCTGCCTCGGCTCCGAGATCAAGGACCGGATGGGCAAGTTCCGCGTGGAGATCGGTCCGGTGGACATCGACACGTTCACCCAGTTTCTCCCCGGCCAGCCGGGTTTCGGCGAGATGCGGCGGCTGACGGAACTCTATCTGGACCAACCGCTGGAATGGGAGCTGCGCCTCACCCTGCGGGCCCGCGACATCCGGACCACCCGTCTGGGCGACGCCTACTGGGCCCAACTGGGCCTCAACACCTGGATGCTCTCCACCCGGCAGGCCGCCCGGCCGCTCACGGTGCTGCTTCAGGTGCCGACGGCGGCGGAGCAGTGCCTGCTGATGGCCCACTGACCGATTGCTCTTTGCCTGTGGACAAACGGAACGGTTCGTGTCCCGGCCCGCGCGCACCCGGACCCCCAGAGGTGGGCGCCGGCAGGCAGATGAACCAATCAAGGAGGATCGCATGATCACCGTCGACATCAAGTCGCTGTTGAGCCGCATGAATGCATTCAGCACCAACGCCCTGCATGCCGCTGCGGGCCTGTGTGTGTCGCGCACCCACTACGAGGTTTCCGTCGAACAGGTGCTGGTCAAACTGCTCGAGGAGCCGCGATCCGACTGCAGCCTGATCTGCCAGAAGTTCAACCTGGACATCGGGCGGGTGATCAAGGCACTGGAAGAATCGCTGGAGGATTTCCGGACCGGCAACTCCTCCAAGCCGGTATTTTCCCCTTTGTTGCTCGAGCTGATCCAGGACGCCTGGATGGTCACTTCGATCGACCTCGGTGAACGGCGCATCCGCTCCGGAGCTTTGCTGATGACGCTGCTGGCCAAGCCGAGCTTCTTCGCGTCCGGCCGCTACATCGACCTGCTCAAAACCATCAACCGCGAAACGCTGACCAAGGACTTCTGGGCTGTCACCAAAGGCTCCCTGGAAACGGAGGCGGCCGCCCGAGAACCAGGCGGCGCGGCCGAGCCTGCCGCCGGTCCGGCCGAAGGCGGATTTCTGAAGCGCTTCTGCACCGACTTCACCCAGAAGGCCCGCGACGGCGGCATCGATCCGGTCTTCGGGCGCGACCTAGAGATCCGCCAGATCGTGGACATCCTCGCCCGCCGGCGCAAGAACAATCCCATCTGCGTCGGCGATCCCGGCGTGGGCAAGACCGCCGTGGTGGAGGGGCTGGCGCTGCGCATCGTGCAGGGCGACGTGCCGGAGCTGCTCCAGAACGTGTCCCTGCTGGGCTTGGACATGGGCCTGCTCGAAGCCGGGGCGGGCATGAAAGGCGAGTTCGAGAACCGCCTCAAGGGTGTCATCAGCGAGATCAAAGGCTCGGAGAAGCCCATCGTCCTGTTCATCGACGAGGCGCACACTCTCATCGGCGCGGGCGGTTCGGCGGGCACCAGCGACGCGGCCAACCTGCTCAAGCCGGCCCTGGCCCGAGGCGAGCTGCGCACGGTGGCCGCCACCACCTGGGGCGAGTACAAAAAATACTTCGAGAAGGATCCCGCCCTGGCCCGGCGCTTCCAGGCCGTCAAGCTGGATGAGCCGAGCGTCGAGACCACCGTCCTGATCCTGCGCGGCATCCGGGACAGCTACGAGGCCGCTCACAAAGTGATCATCCGGGACGACGCCATCCGGACCGCGGCCGAACTGTCCGACAAGTACATCACCGGCCGCTTCCTCCCTGACAAGGCTATCGACCTGGTGGACACCGCCTGTGCGCGGATCAAGATCAACCTTTCCGCCAAGCCCGGCGTGCTTGAGGACAAGGAGCGCGCCGTCCAGGCCCTGGAGCGCGAGAAAGGCGCGGTGGACCGCGACCGGACCAACGGCATCGCTGTCGACGAGGAGGCCTATCAGAAGGTCCTGGACAGGATCGTTGCTTTCCGGGCGGAAGCGGAAGCGCTGCAGACCCGCTGGCAGGGGGAGAAGGAATCCGCCCAGAAGGTGCTGGACATCCGCAGTCGGCTGGCCGCTGCGGGCGAAGCGCCGGCAGCCGACCGGGAGGCGCTGAAACAGGAACTGGCCGCCGCCGACGCAGCCTTCCACGCCCTGCAGGCCGATGGCGGACTGATTCAGGTCGAGGTTAACCCGGACGTGGTGGCGCAGGTGGTGTCCGACTGGACCGGCATTCCACTGGGCAAGGTGTTGCGCGACGAGGCGGAAAACATCCTCCGGCTGGAAGAGCGTCTGGCCGAGCGGATCAAGGGCCAGGACCATGCTCTCAAGATCATCGTCGAAACCATCAAGTCGGCCAAGGCCGGCATCAAGAACCCCAACCAGCCCATGGGCGTCTTCCTGCTGGCCGGCCCGAGTGGTGTGGGCAAGACCGAGACGGGCCTGGCGCTGGCCGACCTGCTCTTCGGCTCCGACCGCAATGTGGTGACCATCAACATGAGCGAGTTCCAGGAGAGCCACACCGTCAGCCGGCTCATCGGCTCGCCGCCGGGCTATGTCGGGTACGGGGAGGGCGGCATGCTCACCGAGGCGGTCCGCCAGAAGCCGTACTCGGTGGTCCTGCTGGACGAGGTGGAAAAGGCTCATCTGGACGTGCTGAACCTGTTCTACCAGGTCTTCGATAAAGGGATGCTCACCGACGGCGAAGGAAAGGAGATCAACTTCCGCAACACCATCATCCTCCTCACCAGCAATCTGGCCTCGGACATCATCCAGGAGATGACCGCCGGTGACGAGCCCCTCCCGGCGGACGCGGTGGTGGGGGCGATCCGGCCGGTGCTGTCCAAACACTTCAAGCCGGCGCTGCTGGCGCGGATGGCCATCGTGCCTTACTACGGATTGCGCGGCGAGGCGATGAAGCGGATCGTGGAGCTCAAACTCCGGCGCATCCAGCGCACGCTGACGGAAAACAACAAGATGGCCCTCGACTACACGCCGGCGGTGATGGAACAGATCGCCGCCCGCTGCACCGAGGTGGAAACGGGCGCGCGGAACATCGAGTACATCCTGGACGGCAACATCCTGCCCCAGCTCTCCCAACGGGTGCTGGCCCAGATGAGCGAAGGGGCCATGCCCACGGCGGTCCATCTGGACGTGGATGCGGCTGGCGCGTTCACGTTCCGTTTCGACACTCCGACCCCCTGAGGCCGGCGACGCATCGACGGGAGGCACACCATGACACGGATTCAGGTCGCTGTGGGATCAGGCCGACGGGTCTTGCTCGCACTGCTGATCGTGCTGGCCGGAATCGGCGGGAGCGCGGCGGCGGCTGTCGGTTCGGCGCTCGTCCGAACCATCCCCGATTTCAGCATTTCGCCCGCGCTCATCCCGATTGACAGCACGTCCGATGCATTCCTGTGCTTGTCCAACAGCTACAACGCGCGGTACGCCTCGTTCCAGCCCGGCGACACTTTCACCTTCACGTTCGACACCGGCTGCGGGCAACTGGTCCACGTGGAGCCCGCCGTCTACATCAATTCCGCCACGTTACGGTCCGTGGATTTCACGGTGCAGGCAAATCTCAGCCGCAACCAGATCGTCGTGAAATACCACGGGCTGATCAAGGCGTATGAGCCCGGCGACAGCGTTTGCCTTAGAATCACCCTGCAGACCGATTCGTTCGTCGGCCAGGGCGTTGTTGAGGTCGTCTGGCGTTACGCCTCCGAGCCCACCACATCGGTCCGCTCCGCCCGGTACACCGTCATCCACACCGTGGATTTCCCCACCGGACCGCCGGGACCCGAAGGTCCCGAAGGACCTGAAGGGCCCACCGGACCGACGGGACCTACTGGTCCAACGGGTCCCACAGGACCTCAGGGTGAGATCGGACCCACCGGGCCTACTGGACCCACCGGGCCTCAAGGTGACATCGGCCCGACAGGACCAACCGGTCCCACCGGCCCCACCGGCCCTCAAGGTGATATCGGACCAACAGGCCCCACAGGCCCCACCGGTCCAACAGGCCCTCAAGGCGAGATCGGGCCCACCGGTCCCACCGGACCTCAGGGCGAGATTGGGCCCACCGGTCCCACCGGACCTCAGGGTGAAATAGGCCCAACAGGTCCCACTGGTCCTCAAGGCGAGATCGGGCCCACCGGTCCCACCGGACCTCAGGGCGAGATCGGGCCCACCGGTCCCACCGGACCTCAGGGTGAAATAGGCCCAACAGGTCCCACTGGTCCTCAAGGCGAGATCGGGCCCACCGGTCCCACCGGACCTCAGGGCGAGATTGGGCCCACTGGTCCCACCGGACCTCAGGGTGAAATAGGCCCAACAGGTCCCACTGGTCCTCAAGGCGAGATCGGGCCCACCGGTCCCACT
>JAKQOW010000058.1 GCA_029565065.1 Acidobacteriota bacterium
CGATTCACCCTTTGTCCATGATCCCATCAGGCAATCGGGTAAAAAATAAGGGGATGATGGCTCATCCCCTCGGTTGGTAAAAGGGTGGTTCGACTGATACTCCCGGCTCTTCGTCCGGAAGGGGTGGAAATTCAAGCCGACAGCTCAATTCCGCGAGGCGATTGCCGCATCGACGGTTTCGGCGGCGGCGAAATACTCCAGTGACGTTCCTTTCACCGGCAATGGATGATAAGCAAATGTGATACCAGTCACACGTCAAGATCAATATCTTCTGTTTGCTTGGTTTTGGGAGAGTGTGGCCAATCCCGCTGGCTGGTGGTGACAAAAAAAGGGAATAAATGTGACGAATTTTGTCCAGCCGCCGGATGGGCCGGATCAATCGTTGCGGGGACGGGAGGCGTGCCGGGTCCGGTTCTCGGGGAGAGCGCCGGCGGTCCGGTAGAGATCCAGCTTTCGGTAGAGGGTTTTGCGACCGATCCCCAGGACGCGGGCGGTCTTTTGCTTGTCGCCACCCAGTATCTCCAGGGTCTGGAGGATGACCGTCCGCTCGATCTCGTCGAGGCTCTGCCCCACGTGGAAAGGAATCGTGCCGCCTGCACCGCCGCCGGGGAGGAGGTGCGGCATCGCCGCGGCAAGATCCGGCAGGGTGATGACCGGGCCTGTCGCGGCAATCGCCGCCGTCTCGATCGCCTGGCGGAGCTGCGGGATATTGCCCGGCCAGTCGAGGCCCGCCAGCGCGTGGAGCGCGTCGGACTCCACGCCGGTGAGGTACTTGCCCGACTCTTTGCGGATCGTCTCCACGATGTGCTGCACCAGCAGCGGAATGTCGCCGCGGCGCTCGCGGAGCGGCGGCAGCGCCACGGAGTGCAGGGCGCGCCACATTGGCTCATCGGGCGCCTCGGGCGGCAGCGCGGTGGCGCTGAACAGCACCCGCGCGTCCGGCGCGACGGATCGGCGGCTCCGGACCGTGCCCGGGGTGCCGCCCGCCAACAGCTCCAGCAACTCGGCGCGCCGCTCCGCGGGGAGCGTGTCCACCTCGTGGAAGAACACCGTGCCCCCGGTGGCCGCGGCCAGCGCCCCTGCGGTCGCGGAGTCACCGAACACGCGCCGGCGAAACTGCTCCGGATCCAGCAGGCGGCACGGAATCCGGACAAACGGGGCCTGGTCCCGGGTGCTGCTCCGGTGGATGGACTCGGCCAGCAACTCCCGGCCGGTGCCCGGCTCCCCCAGGATCAGCAGCGGGGTGTCGTACGCGGCCAGTTCCAGCGCCTTGTCCACCGCCTGGCGAAACGCGGGGTGGTTGCCCAGGAGGCGGTCGCCGGTCCGGACAAGGCTCAGGTCGCGCTTGAGCCGGAGAATCTCGGAACTGAGCTGGTTGCGCTCGAAGTAGAGCACGAGTTGGCGCAGGATCGATTCCACCACCTGGATGTCCTCTTCCCGTCGGCGGGAGGCGGCCCGATCCCAGGCGAAGAGGAGCACGCCGAACAGCGCGCCGTTGAGGATCAGCGGGGCGGCCAGGAGCGCCGCCGCGCCGAAGAGGCGCTTGATGCGGTACGCCTCGTGGCCGAAGGTGCTGTCATCGGCGATCACGAGGGGCTCGCCCCGCTCCAGTTCGCGGAGCAGCCGGTTATCCTCGGAAAACTCCAGGATTTCCGGGAACAGGCGGTCGCCGCCGGTTCCGCTGCCGGACACGGAGCGCCGGGCGACGAAGCGCAGGGTGCGGCCGGGGAGGTCGAAGTAGCCGAAGCCGGCCCGGTCGGCGGTGACCAGCTCGAGAATCCGGTCGAGCAGAAACGCGATCACCTCGTCCAGGTGGCGATGCCGTGACAGCGCGTCCCCCAACTCCAGCAGCAAGCCCGATACCTGCACCTCGCGCTCCATCTGGAGGTACATGCGGGCGTATTGGTAGGCGACGGCCAGCTGGGTGGCCAATGATCGCATGAGATTGATTTCGTTTGCGTTCCAGACATGCCGGTCCCGGCTGTGATGCAGCCCCATGAAGGCCAGCGGCTCATCGCCCAGGTGGATGGGGACCACCAGCAGGGAGCGGGTCCCGAAGTCCAGGCACATCTGCTGGAGGACGGGGTGCACCCGCGCGCCGGACACGTCGTCCAGCGCAAACGGATCGCGCCGGTAGCCCGATGTGGCCAGAAAATCCCGCTTGATGGGTATCTCCAGATCGAGCGCGGAGGGCAGGGAGTCGTCGCGCCGGTACTCATAGTCGATTCTCAACACCCGGGTCTCCCGGTAGACCATCAGGTTGCAGCGGTCCAGATCCATGAGCCGCCCGATCTCGGCGACGGTGGCCCGGAGGAAATTGTCCAGGTCGATCCGGCGGCAGATCTGGGGCGAGATGCGGTTGATCAGGTTCTCCCACACCCGGTAGAATGCGACGGTTTCCAGGAGTTGTTCCCGGGTGAGCGAGTCGTTCTGGCGTTCATCCGCGACGCGACTGGGCATGGGTGCGGCGGCCTCCTTCCGGATTCGACGGTTACAGAGCATAATCAGCCGGCGGGGAGATGTCAATAATTAAATGTCATAATGACACACTGATTATTAAAATCCGTCAATCTGTTTCTCCTTGACACGTTCACGATTGACTTTTGGCCGGCCTTGGATCATAATGGCGGTCTTTGTGTGAATACCGGAGCCGAGAGCGGAGGCATGCATGGACTGGGTGATCGGCATCGATATCGGCGCGATCAGCGTCAAAGCGGCACTCATCGGGAGCGAGGAACGGCGCGCGGACTGGGTGGGTCTGGCCGCCGCAGATCCGTCTCTGACCTGCCTGGACCCGGCTGATCTCGCCGCAGGCGAGGGGACGCCCCCCATTCTGCTGACCGAGTACACCCGGATCAAAGGGCAGCCCATCCGCGCCGCCCGGGACCTGCTGGAGGCCCTGTTCCGCAAGATCCCGCCATCGGAACTCCGGGGCATCCGGGTGACGGGATCCGGCGGACGGCTCCTGGGCCAGGCGCTGAACCTGAACGCGGAAAACGAATTCAAGGCCATCACCCGCGCCGTCAACTGCCTCTGCCCCGACGTCCGCACCGTGTTCGAGATGGGCGGCGAAAAGTCGAAGTACATCCTGCTGGAGCAGGATCCGCAGTCGGGCCAGCTGGGCATCGCGGACTACGAGACCAGCGGCGACTGCGCGGCCGGGACCGGCTCCTTTCTCGACCAGCAGGCCGGACGGTTGCAATTCGCCATCGAGGATGTGGGTGGCATCGTCGCCCGGGCCGAGAAAGCGGCCAAGATCGCCGGGCGCTGCTCGGTGTTCGCCAAGTCCGACATGATCCACGCGCAGCAGAAGGGCTACACGCCGCCCGAGATCCTGAGGGGCCTGTGCGACGCGGTGGCCCGCAACTTCAAGAGTTCCATCACCAAGGGGAAGACGGTGGTGCCGCACGTCGCGTTCATCGGCGGGGTTTCCCGGAACGCCGGCGTGGTGCGAGCCATCGAGGACGCCTTCGATCTCAAGCCGGGTGACCTGCGGGTCCCCCGGTTCGGGTGCTGGCTCGGCGCCATGGGCGCAGCTCTGTTGGAGTGGGAATCACCCAAGCGGACGCCCATCGCCGGCCTGGAGGCCCTCGACTCCTATCTGACCCAGGTTCAGGCCGGCTTTCCCACGACGCCGCCGCTGGACCTGGAGAAGGTCGTGCTCCTGCGCGACCGGATTCCCCCGTACACTCTGGAGGGGAAGGCCGCGCCCATCCGCACGTACCTCGGCATCGACATCGGATCGGTGAGCACCAATCTGGTGGTTCTGGACGAGGGGGGCGACGTGGTCAAGGAGATCTACCTGCGCACGCGCTCCCGGCCCATCGAAGTGGTGCAGGAGGGCCTCGACGAAATCCGCGCCGAGCTGGGTGACCGGATCACCATCCACGGCGTGGGCACCACCGGCTCGGGGCGCGAGCTCATCGGCATGCTGGTGGGCGCCGATCTGATCATGGACGAGATCACCGCCCACAAGACGGGCGCCAGCTACATCGGCGACAAGCTCCTGGGCCTGACCGTGGACACGATCTTCGAGATCGGCGGCCAGGACTCCAAGTACATCAGCCTGCAGGACGGCGTCGTCGTGGACTTCGCCATGAACGAGGCCTGCGCTGCCGGCACCGGCTCTTTCCTCGAGGAGCGGGCCGAGGAGCTGGGCGTCAAGATCAAGGGCGAGTTCGCGGCGCTGGCGCTCTCGAGCGCCGCGCCCATCAAGCTGGGCGAGCGGTGCACCGTGTTCATGGAACAGGATGTCAACAGCTACCTCCAGAAGGGGGCGGCCCTGCCCGATATCGTGAGCGGCCTGGCCTACTCCATCGGCTACAACTACATCAACCGGGTGGTCCAGGGCCGCCACATCGGCGACGTCATCTTCTTCCAGGGCGGCACCGCTTACAACGACGCCGTCGCGGCCGCCTTCTCGAAGATCCTGGACAAGCGGATCATCGTGCCGCCCTTCAACGGCGTCATGGGCGCCGTGGGCGCCGCGCTGCTCGTCCGCGAGAAGGTGACGAGCACCGGCGAGAGCACCAACTTCCGCGGGTACGACCTCGGGGCGGTGGACTACACCCTGCGCGAATTCACCTGCAAGGGCTGCACCAACTTCTGCAGCATCCAGGAATTCCGGGTCGAGGAAGACCGCGTCTACTGGGGCGACAAGTGCAGCGACCGCTACCGCAAGCGCGCCAAGTCGAAAAAACAGCCGGTCCTGGACGATCTGGTGACCTTGCGCAACGGGTGGCTCTTCGAGGGCTACCAGGAGCCGTCGGGCGAGCGGCCGGTGATCGGCATCCCGCGGACCATGTACACCTTCGAGCGGTTTCAGCTCTGGCTCGCGTTCTTCCGGGCGCTGGGCTACGACGTGCTGCTCTCGCCCACCACCAACCGGAAGATCGTGCTCGACGGGTACGACACGGTGGTGTCCGAACCGTGCTTTCCCATCAAGGTGGCCCACGGCCACGTCAAGCACCTGCTGGACGAGAACGCCCGGTACGTCTTCCTGCCCAACATCATCAACGCGGAAACCCCGTATCCCGAGGTGGAGAGCTTCATGTGCCCGTGGGGCCAGACGCTGCCTTTCGTGATCCGGTCGGCGCCCTTCTTCCAGCAGTACGAGGACCGGATGCTCGTCCCCACGCTCCACTTCCGCGACGGCCTCGAGACGGTCGCCCGCGAACTGTACGAGTACTTCCGGGACGTCGGCTTCAAGCTGCGCCGCAAGGACGTGCACGCCGCCCTGGCCCAGGGGTACGCCGCCCAGGCCCGGTTCATCGAGCGGATCCAAACCGCCGGCCGGACCGCCCTGCGGCGCCTGCAGGAGACCGGCGAGATCGGGATCATCCTGCTCGGGCGACCGTACAACGTGAACGACCCCGGCGTGAACCTGGACGTGCCGAAGAAACTGCGCGATTTTTACGGGGTCAACGTCATCCCGATGGACTTCCTGCCCATGGACGACGTCGACATCACCGACATCAACGACAACATGTTTTGGAACTACGGCCGGAAGATCCTCGCCGCCGCCAAGCTGACGAAGGAGCATCCCTACCTGCACAGCATCTACATCACCAACTTCAAGTGCGGGCCGGACTCGTACGTCAAGCATTTCATGGGCAAGGCGGCGGGCAAGCCGGCCCTGATTCTCCAGTTTGACGCCCACTCCAACGACGCCGGCGTCATGACCCGTTGCGAAGCGTACCTGGACAGCAAAGGAGTTCTCCGATGGTGGAGCAAGCAGCCCGAGACACGGCCCCCCCAGATGGCAACAGTCTGAGGGGGAAAACCCTGTGGATACCCCGCATGAGCTACGGCGGGGCCAAGACCTTCGCGGCGGCATTCCGATCCGTGGGCATCATCGCCCACGAGTGCCCCGAGGCGGACGCCCGCGCCATGGAGCTGGGTTCGCGGGTCACCTCGGGCGACGAGTGCTACCCGGAAATGGTCACGCTGGGGACGTTCCTGCGTCTGGCCGAGCAGCCCGGCTTCGACCGCTCGCGCAACGCCTTCTTCATGCCCACCGCGGGCGGACCGTGCCGCTTCGGCCAGTACTCCCCCTTCGTGCGCAAGGTGCTCCAGGATGTCGGCCTGGATGAAATCCAGATCTTCTCCCCCACCAGCAAGGACGGCTACAAGGACGTCGGCGGCAGCGCGGGGGAACTCATGCGCACCGCCTGGCGGGCGCTGGTGGTTTCCGACATGCTGCGCAAGTGCCTCCACAAGACCCGCCCCTACGAGCGCACCGCCGGCGACGCCGATCAGGCGCACGAAGACAGTCTCAACGACGTGTGCGCCGTGCTGGAGCGGCCGGGCATGAAGCCCAAAGCCAAGCTCGACGCCCTGGCCGGGGCCATGACCCGCTGCCGCGACCGCTTCCGCGCCGTGCCGGCGGACTACTCGGAGCCGCGACCGCTGGTCGGCGTGGTGGGCGAGATCTTCTGCCGTCTGAACACATTCAGCAACGAGGACCTGATCCGGCGCATCGAAGCGCAGGGCGGGGAGGGCTGGCTCTCCGACATCACCGAGTGGGTCTGGTACACCAACTTCGAGACATTCAAGCGGATCCGCGCCGCCGGCAAGCAGGTTTCGCTTTCGATGCTCGGTGCCGTCGTCAAGAACAAGATCCAGCGCCGCGACGAGCACGCCCTGGTCGGCATGCTCCACGACGACCTGGTGGGCTACGAGGAGCCGGCTGACATCAGCACCGTCCTCGACCACGCCATGCCGTACCTGCCGCATTACGGCGCGCTGGGCGAGATGGTGCTCAGCGTGGGCAAGGCGATCTACCTCTACCACCAGGGGGCCGACGGGATCGTGGACATCAGCCCGTTCACCTGCATGAACGGCATCACCTGCGAGGCGGTCTATCCGCGGGTATCGGCCGAGCACGACAACATCCCCATCAAGAACTTCTACTTCGACGGCACCCAGAAGGACCTGGACACGGCCGTGGGCATCTTCCTGGAGCTGGCCCGAACCTACCGCCGCCGCAAGCGGCCAGTGCGCCGTCTGCCGGCCTACTTCTCCGCAGGCGCCAGGGCCTAGCCGGCAACGCCTCTCGTCGCCGTCCCGCCATCCTCGTCATTCGTAATCGTAATTCGTAATCGTAATTCGTAATCGTGATCGTAATCGTAATTCGTAATCGTGATCGTAATCGAGGCTCGAAACTCGAGGCTCGTCCCCGTCAAGCGGACATCGGACTTCGGATGCTGGACCTGGGACCTCGGTTCTGGGTCCTGGTTCCCAGCCCCCAGCCCCCAGCCCCCAGTCCTCAGCTCCCAGTTCCCAGGACCCAATTCCCAGGACCCAGTTCCCAGTTCCCAATTCCCGGCAGAATCCAACTCGACTCCAAATAGCCAATCAAATATAAGCAATAAGCAATATCTAATAGAATCCGCCCCCATCCCACCATCCATAGCCCGATTTCCCCGTTGCCATGGGCCCGCCCGCGGTGCGACAATCCGGAGCGAGTAGGATAGCCGGTTTACCAGACCCGGCGGCCGAAGCCGCAGACCCAATCTTCCGGAGGCGCCGGATGCCGATCGGATTCTTTGCGTCGGACCTGCACGGGCACGCCGACCGTTACGAGAAGCTGTTCGCCGCGATGGTGCGGGATCGGCCGGGCGCCGTGTTTCTGGGCGGCGACCTGCTGCCGTCGGGCCTTTGGGCGCTGACCGCCGAGGGCCCCCGCGACGAGGCGTTCCTGGACCAGATCCTGATTCCGGGCCTGGACCGGGTCCGGACGGCGCTCGGCGCCGCGTACTCCCGGGTGTTCCTGATCCTGGGCAACGACGACGCGCGCGCGGTGGAAAGCCGCCTGCTGGCGGACGAGGCGCTGGGGTTGTGGACCTACGCCCACGGCCGCCGCTGTTCGTGGGGCGACTACGACGTCTTCGGTTACTCGTTCATCCCGCCCACGCCGTTTCAGAACAAGGACTGGGAGCGCTATGACGTGTCCCGTTTCGTGGACCCCGGCTGCTCGCCGCCCGACGGGGGCTTCCGCAGCGTGCCCGTCAGCGAGCACGAGCTGGAGTACGGTACCATCGCCAGGGACCTGGCCCGGCTGGCGGAGGATCGTGACCTCGCGCGGAGCATCTGGCTGTTCCATGCGCCGCCCCACGACACGCCGCTGGACCGGGCGGCCCTGGACGGCCGGATGGTGGACCACGCGCCGGTGGACGTCCACGTGGGCAGCATCGCCGTCCGCCGCTTCATCGAGGCCCGCCAGCCGCGGGTCACCCTCCACGGGCACGTCCATGAGGCGGCCCGGCTCACGGGGCAGTGGCGGATGGAATGGGGGAGAGGCCGAAGCTTTACGGGCGCGCATGACGGCCCGGAGCTGGCGCTGGTCCTGTTCGATCCCGAACGTCCGGACGCCGACCGGCGGCTACTGCTCTGACGCCCCCGGCTCGGTGCCCACCGGCAGGAGCCAGGCACGGTCCGACACCGCGCTGATCTTCACCGCGAAGCTGCTCCCGCCGGCGATGTCGTCATCCGTGACGAGGTGGACGTCCAACAGCTCGCCGCAGCGCCGGCCGGTCCGCTCGAAGTTCCACCGGTCGAGCACGGGATTCCACCGCCGCAGCTCGGCCAGGAGCGCGTCGCGCTGCGCTTCGTCGCCGCGGACGTGGATCACCAGGTCGATGTCGCTGCACGGGCCGGCGACGGCATTCTTGGTGCTGCCGATGAGGTAGCAGGCGACGACGCCCAGCCGCGCCGGATCCAGGCGGGCGGCGATGAGGCGCGCGGCGGCCAGCCGCCACTCCCAGTGGCTTTTCCCCGGCGGGGGCGGGTGATCCGGAACGGCCATGTCCCCCTCCCGGGCGGCTGCCTCATCCGGCGGGCGCCGGCCGCCGCCCGATTTCAGTATAGCACGCGCTCCTCCCTCTCCTCGTCGTGCAGCGCACTCGTGATCCCAACTCGGCGGAACGGAAACCAAGTAGGCCGCGCCCGCCGGGCGCGGCCCGCTCCCTCGGCACGGTTGAGCGATTCGCCCACGGATTCGGGCGATGTGGCGGCGAGGGCGTATCGGAATCCCGCTACTTCCTGCCGAGTTTCACGGCGCCCGTCCGGCGGACGGGCGCTACTGCTGACACCAAGAAGCGCTTGGCGTCTTCGCGCCTTGGCGAGCCTTCTTCCCCTCCGGCCCTCTGCGCCGCCGCGTTGGGCGACATCGGGCATCCCGAAAATCACCCGGGCGGACACATGGCGTTGCGGGCGCCGGCCTACCGCGTGCGGGCTTTCATCTCCTCGGGGTAGGTCTGGTCCATGACGTCCAGGGCGAACCGGGCCGAGACCGTCGCCGGGCCCACGCCCATCTCGATGGCCACCTCCACCGCCTCCAGCACCTCGTCCAGCGTCGCGCCGGCCCGGGCCGCCTGCTCGATGTGCCACTGCATGCACGACTCGCAGTCGGTGATCACCGAGATGCCGACGGCGATCAGTTCCTTGTGCTTCCGGGCCAGGGCGCCGTCGGCGAAGGCGGCCTTCTCCAGTTCCGAAAAGGCCTGGTACACCTTTGATTTCAGGCGGGTGAAGCGGGTGTGGGCGAGCTTGCGGCTCCAGTTGAGCTCCTCGAAGCGATCCATGAGAGTCTCCAGAAAGGGACAGATTATCCGGAGCGGTTGGGTTGAGTCTTCCCCCGACGTCAGACCATGCCGCAACGGACGTTCGATTCTACGGGAGACGATCGGTTGAGTTTGCCGCCGAGCGGCGTTCCCATGCGGCATGCCCCGCCAATCGCCGCAGGGAGCGGCCGACCAACCGAGGAAACGGTGAATCGATGAATGGGTTAATGAGTGTATCGGAGCGGATTTTATTGGATATTGCTTATCGCTTATATTTTATTGGCTATTTGGAGTCGAGTTGGATTCTGCCGGGATTTGGGGTCTGGGACCTGGGACCTGGGGTCTGGGACCTGGGATCAGGGGGCTGGGAACCAGGACCCAGAACCGAGGTCCCAGGTCCGACATCCGACATCCGAAGTCCGATCTCCGAGACAGTTGATGGTTGATGGTTGATGGTTGATCATTGATTGCTGGGAACGCGACCCGAACCCCGAACCCCGAGCCCCGAGCCCCGAGACCCGATCACAATTACGATGACGAATTACGAGCACGACATCCGATTTCCGAAATCCGATGTCCGTGTCATCCCCACCGCACTCCGCAATCCCTCTAGGCCCTTCAAGACTTCGGAAAGAGTGACCGGTCCAGCCTCTGCCATTGAAGGATCAGCAGCCAGCCGGCCCAACCGATGGCGCCGATCATCAGCAGGAGGGCCATGACCTGGACACTCTGCGCCAACGCCTGGTCGTACTCCAGCCAGCCCAACCGACTCAGGAGGTTATACCAGTCGTGATAGCCGGGCACGTCCCGGCCGGTAACGCCGCCCAGCAGCGGCAGCACCCCGGCCCGGGCGTCATTGACGTAGACGGCCACGTCCAGCAGGTTCTGAGCCAGCCACCACAGGCTGAAAGCCGCGCCGAACGGGTTCTTCCGCCGCAGGAATTCCACCGCGAAGAGCAGCGGGACCAGGCACTGCAGAAGGGAGCCGCCCAGCACGCGCATGAAGTCCCCGAACGGGATGAAGACGAAGTGGCCGGCCTCATGGATCGCCAGGTCGATCCCGTGCCACAGGGAAGCGGTGCGCCACATCGTCTCCAGCGGCGTGGCGATGTAGAACAAGCCGAAGCCGAGGATCAGCAGGAACACCAGGACCCGCCCGGCGAACACGAACGGGTTCACCTCCGGTTCCACATGCAGCAGCCACTCCCGCGTTCCGCTCATGCAGGCCTCCCGCGACATTGTATCGCGCCCGCGGAAAATTATCGACCCGCCTGCCGGCGGGGCGACTCGATGGGCACCCCGTCCTCCGCGGCGTCCGGTCCCCCCGCAACCGTCCCGGCGGACCGGGCGCACCTGCCCAGCAGCAGCACCCGCTCAGCCTCCACGGCGAAGCTGCCGAACTCCCCGGTCACGCGCCCCTCGACCAGATAGGCCTCGGCCTGTCCCAGCCGGTCGCCCCAGCGGCGGTAGACGGCGGGGAACAGCACCGCTTCGAAGATGTCGCTCTCGTCCTCGAGGGTGAGGAACTTCATGTACTCCCGCGTCTTGGTGAACACCCGTCGCGAGGTGACCAGCCAGCCGGCCAGGCGCACCCGGGCGCCGAGCCGCCGGGGGATGTCCGCCGCCCGGTCCAGCGCCAGCGGGCCCAGTTCCTCGCGGTGAAGCGCCAGGGGGTGGTCGCTGACGTAGAGCCCCAGCACCTCGGCCTCCTGGCGCAGCTTCTCCAGCGGCGTGAAGTCGGGGATGCGCGGCGTGATGGCGTCGGGAAAGACCAGCGCGGTCATGTCGTCGAAGGCGAGCGTCCGCTCGCCGGGCGTTTCGCGGCGGCGTTTCACCGGCTCGTACAGCACCTCCAGTCGCCACAGCAACTCCGGCCGGGAGAATTCGAAGCAGTCCAGCGCCCCGCAGCGGATCAGGTGCTCCACCTCGAGCCGCTCGGCCGGCACGCGCGCCAGGAAGTCCACGAAGGAGACGAACGGGCCGGCGCGGCGGGCCGCCAGGATGCGATCCACGGTGGCCGTGTTCAGGTCGCGCACCTGGACCAGGCCCACCCGCACGGCGCGGCCCTCGGCGGCGAAGTCGCGGCCGCTCCGGTTGATGTGGGGAAGGCGCACGGGAATGCCCCACCGGCGCGCCTCCAGCACGTAGGCGGCCGCGCCGTAGAAGCCGCCGCCGTTGGCCAGCACGGCGGCGAAGAACTCCGCCGGGTGGTGGGCCTTCAGGTAGGCGGCCTGCCAGGAGAGAGCGGCGTAGGAGGCGCTGTGGGCCTTGCAGAAGGCGTAGCCGGAGAACGTCTCCATCTGGCGCCAGATCTCGGCGGCCGTCTCCGGCGCCGTGCCCCGAGCGACGGCCTTCTCCAGGAAGGCGTCGCGCAGCGCCCGCATCGCCTCGGCCGACCGCTTGCTGGACATGGCCCGCCGCAGCTTGTCCGCTTCGCCGGGCGTGATGCCGGCCACGGCCTCGGCCACCCGCAGGATGTCCTCCTGGTACACCATCACTCCCAGGGTGGTGCCGAGGATCGGCTCCAGCGCCGGGTGGAGGTAGGCGACCGCCCGCCGGCCGTGGTAGCGGGCGATGAATTCGCGCAGCATCCCGGCGTCGGCCGGCCCCGGCCGGATGACCGAGCTGGCGGCGATGATGGTCTCCATGTCCCGCGGCACCAGCTTGAGGAGCAGCGACCGCATGCCGGGCGACTCGATCTGGAAACAGCCCATGGTCCGGCCCGCCTGGACGATCCGCCAGGTGGCCGGATCGGCCGGCGGCGCCTGGCTGAAGTCGAGGCGCCGGCCGGTGCGGCGGGCCACGGCGTCCAGCGCGTCGGCGATGACGCTGAGCGACCGCTGGCCCAGGATGTCGATCTTGAGCAGTCCCACGTCCTCGGCCTCGCGCATGTCGAACTGGGTGGCGGCGAAGCCCGAGGCGGTCATCTGCAGCGGCACCACCTCGTGCAGCGGCACGCGGCTCAGCACGATCCCGCACGGGTGCAGGCCCAGGTGGCGCGGGTGGCCGGCGATGGTCTTGGCCAGCCGGATCACGGTGGCGTACGGTTCCAGGTGGAAGGGGATGTTCCGGCACTCGGGGATCTCGCGGAGCACCGTGTCGATGTGCCCGGCGGCGTGGTGGGGGATGGGCCGGGTGAAGCGGCTGATCTCGCGCTCCGGCATGCCGATGGCCCGGGCCGACTCCCGCAGCGCGCCCCGCCCGGCCAGGGTGACGAAGGTGGCCAGCATGGCCGCGTTGTCCGCGCCGTACTTCTGGTACAGGTAGCGGATCACCTCGTGCCGCCGCCGCCAGCAGAAGTCCAGGTCGATGTCGGGCGGGTCGGTCCGGTGCAGGTTCAGGAAGCGCTCGAACGACAGGTTCAGCGCCAGCGGGTCCACGTGGGTCACCCCCAGGGCGTAGGCGGTGAGGCTGCCGGCGGCCGAGCCGCGCCCCACGGTGGGGATGCCGGACGTCTCGGCGAACTCGACGAGGTCCCGCACGATGAGGAAGTACTCGGCGTAGCCCATCTGCCGGATCACCTCGAGCTCCCGCTCCAGCCGGGCGATCACCGCCGGCGTGAGCGGCCGGTAGCGCCGCGCCGCTCCGGCGAACGCCCGCTTCCACAGGAGCGAGAAGGCGCTCTCCCCCGCCGGCAGGGGGAAGGGCGGATGGAGGGTGGCACCGGACGGGAAGCGGAACTCGCACGACTCGGCGATGCGTTCGGTGGCGGCTAGCGCCTCGGGGCACTCGCGGAACAGCGCCGCCATCTGCGCGGGCGGCTTGAGCCAGGCGTCGGGGGCAGCGGTGTCGTCGGGTCCGAGCTTGCCCAGGGTGCTGCGGAGCCGGATGGCGGTCAGCAGCCGGTGGGTGTCCCAGTCGCCGGGTGCGGCGAACCCGACGGCGTTGGTGGCGGCCGCCGGCAGGCCGTGGCGCCGCGCCAGCTCGACCAGGGCGCGGTTGCGGGCGCGGTCGGCCGGGCGGCCGTGGTCCACCAGCTCGGCGACCAGGTGCGGGGTGCGGCAGCACCGGAGCGCCTCCGCCAGGCCGCGCGGTTCGGCGAAGAGGAGCCAGTTGTCCTCGGCCAGCGCCTCCAGCGCCGCCGCCGGGTCGAACGCCGGGTCCAGGTGGAAGCGGGTGAGCGCCCGGCACAGCGCGGCGTAACCGGCCGCCGAGCGGGGCAGGGCCACCACGCCGCCGACGCCGTCCAGGGGCAGCTCGGCGCCGACGATGGGCCGGATTCCCATCGCCTCGGCGCGGCGGGCGAACGCCACCGCGCCGTAGAGTCCCTCGTGGTCGGTGAGCGCCAGCTGCTTCAGACCCAGCCGCGCCGCCTGCTCCAACAGCGCCTCGGGCGCGCTGGCCCCACGCAAAAAGGAGTAGTAACTGTGGCAGTGCAGATGGACGAACATGATCGATTCTCGTTAAGTCACGAGGCTCGAGACTCGAGGCTGGAGGCTCGTGTCCGGACGTTCACAGGTTCACAGGTTCGCAAGTTCACCAATTCGTGCTCGTCATCGTGATCGTAATCGTGCTCGTAATCGTGCTCGTAATCGCAATCGTAATCGAGACTCGAGGCTCGAGACTCGTTCCCGTAACGCGGACATCGGAGTTCGGACCTGGGTTCCGGGACCTGGATCAATAAACCCAGATCCTTGTAAGCATCCACCGATTCACCTCACCGACTCACCGTTCTCCTTTCCTTGGCACGATCCACCGGTTGGCAACGTGGAGGTACCGCGAGCGGCAGCGAGCGGTGCGAAGTACCCCTCGCCACGCATTACCCCAGGCGTCCAACCACTCTGTCTGTGCCTCTTGAATGCCCGTCCGGCAAGCGATCCAACCATCGCCCGCGATCGAAAACGACACGCCGCGATGCATGCGCTGCGCTGCCGCCACCGTGATGGAATGGCGTCGTGGCGCCGGCCGGTCGTGGCGGCTGGCCCCTGGCGCTGCCGCTCGCGGTACCTCCCGCCTGCCGGCTGATTGATCATGATCATGCTCATGGCTTCAATTAAAAAAATCCTGCCAACAATTGGCAGAAAATCGGGAGTGACTGAGTAATCGTACTCGTCCTCGGCCATCGGATTTGAGCCCTCTGCGTTTTCGCGGTGAATCATGATCAGCTCCATTGCCGCCGGGTCAGCCCGAGACTCGCATCCGGGCGGCGGCGGCGATGGCCGCGAAGCCGTACCGTTCCCGAATGGTGTCGACGCCGGCGTAGAGCCGCCGGCGCCGGCGCTCCGCCGGCGCATCGAACAGCGACGGCTGGTGCACCATGGGCTGGAAGCGCGAGGCCGTCACCCCCACGAGGCGCACGCCCAGGCGCCGCGTGTCCAGCTGGCGGAACAGCTCCCAGGCGGCGGGGATGGCCACCGAGTCGTAGTGGGTGGGGTGGGGCAGGGTGCGGGCGCGGGAGCAGGTGTGGAAGTCG
>JAKQOW010000064.1 GCA_029565065.1 Acidobacteriota bacterium
CCGACAGGTCCGGGTGCGCCGCGGGTCCGTGCGGCCGAGCTCCGCAGGAGCGACGGGGAAGGAGCTGACGTTTGGGGGCCCCATGTTCGGCCCCAATTCAGGGTTGTGCCGAACGGCAATGGGGGACAGCCATATTCTCCCTAGGGTCATTGGCTCTGTCGCGTGTCCTTGGCTCTGCCCCGTCTCCGCCGCCGCTGCGCGGCTCTGCCCAGCCCTTTGTTTCCCGCCACCCGGGCCTCGCGGCCCGGGCTACACGCCGCGGCCGCCGACGCGGCCGGAACGGACGCAAACCGTCAACACAGGTTCACCGGCGCGCGTTCATCGAACGTGCGGTCCGACGACAGTAGGCCGCGTTCGATGTGCCCCTGGTCGAGGTAGGACATGGTAACGAAGTCAACGCCCGCCGGCATCTGCACCAGGTTCCCCAGCACGTCGTGGTAATACCCGGCGCCGCCCAGCCGGTTCGTCGCCCGGCTCACCACCAGCGCCAGCGAGCTCGGCAGGTCGCCGCCGCCCCCCGCGGCCCGCGTGCGCGCCGTGATGGGATCATCCCCGCGCCGATTGTCTGCCGCCGCCCCGATCGCGAAGCGATCGAGGGGGACAGCCTGGGGTTTCAACCCCAGGTCCGGTATCCCACCCCCAAGTCCCCCGCACCCTGAAGGGGTGCAGGAGATGACGACATGGTCTTCAGCTCCAAAGGTATCGCGGATCATACGCCACCCCGTGACGCTCCAGCAGCGCCACGAATTCCTCCTCGAAGGTCATGCGTTGATGGTGCACTTCCTGGGTTTCCACATAGTGCTTCACCCGCGACACCGCCGAGTGGCTCACTGTGAACGCCCCGTAGCCCCGCTGCCAACCGAATTTTGCTTTCAGGAGGCGCTCCTCGTTGATCCATTTCGACGAATGCCCCTTCACCTTCTGAATGATCGCCGCCACGGCCTCGGCCGCCGGCAGCACCGTCAGCAGGTGCACATGATCGGCAATGCCTCCGATCGCCAGCAAATGACCGCCCTCGCCCCGGACGATCCCGCCGATGTAGGGATACACCCTCTCGCGGACTTCCGAAGTCAGCGACGGGAAGCGGTCCTTGGTGGCGAACACGATGTGGTAGACCAACCGGGTCAGCGTGCTGCCCATGGGGCCTCCGGCGTGCGAAGATGCGATGGCCGGATTGTACCATGGCGCTGGCGGTGCTCATGGGGAAACCTGGGGATGGATCGAGGTGGCAATCTCCCCCCACCCCTTCAGGGTGGGAACGGATTGAGGATCGGCACGCCCCACCTGGGGTTGAAACCCCAGGCTGTCTTCCCGGACCACTTCGCGGTCCGGCATTAGCCGAAATCCATGGTGTACGGGGTCCCGTAGGCGCCGGTGCGGAGCGTCCGCGTCACCGCCGCGATGTTGCCGTTGGCCTCGTAGTTGTCGTAGTCCAGCCCGAAGAGCACGGCGCCGCTGGCGGTGGAGGTGTTGGCGGTCACCGCGGTGGTCCCCGC
>JAKQOW010000069.1 GCA_029565065.1 Acidobacteriota bacterium
CTGGAGACCTCGTACCGCCTGGCTCACCAGCGGCTGGCGCGCCTGGCCGAGACTTCCGGCGGCAAATTTTTCAAGGTGAGTTCGTATGAGGAGCTGCCGGGCATTTACCGCGCCATCGCCGCCGAACTGCCCTACACCTACACGCTGGGCTACCAACCCGATTTCGCGACATTCAAACCGGGCGAGTTCCACACCATCGAGGTGCGCGTGGACGATCCGGCGCTGCGCCCCCGCTACCGCCGCGGCTACTACTACAACGCGCCGCCCGCCGCCGAACCGACCAAGCCTTAGAAGGAGTGGGCCGGACACTCTTCCGGCGGGACGTCCGGCAGTACGGCACGACGTGGTCGGAAATCCGTTCAGCGACAGCCACAGCTCCCCATGTTTCGGTGGATTCAATGAAGAGATCGTCCACCATTTCCGGCTGATCGGCGAACGGACGCCGGGACCGTATCCAACTACTCACGCCCAGACAATCGGCTGGCCGCGGCTATTTTCCCAGCACGAGGTCCGCGGCGTCGATCCTTCCATCGCCATTCAGGTCACCGTCCAATCCTGCCGGCAGCGGCGAAATTTCCGCCAGGTACCGTGCCAGGTCCAGGTAGATGGATCGTTCCTCCCGGATCACGAACGGCTCCAGGGTAAGCTCCACGATGACTCGGTCGGGGTCACCTGACGGGGCAGAGGCGAATTGAATGTCGAAGCTTGTGATAAGGGAGGAACCCAGATGAGCGGTGACCACACCGGTCAAAGGCGGTTCGGCGGTGATGAGATGGAACGATCGCCCGCCCATGTCGGAGCCGCCATCCACGTCCAGCCAGTATTGTGCTCGCTGGGCGGGTTCCCCGGTCGGCATGTCGCCCCAGATCTCGCTCTCATCCACCGACAGCTCGGCGGCGGTGTACGGATCCGTCTCGAAGACGCACCAGACGGGGTCGCCGAGAAATCCTGTGGTCCGGTCAGCGTCGGGATGGCCCAGATACACATTGAAATGGGCGTTTTCGGTCCCGTGGCCGCTTCCCCGTGATCGCAGGATCACCAGCCAACCGGCCGGGTCTTCGATCTCGTATTCTATGGCGTAATAGATGTAGCCCCGTTCGCCCGACTGGTCGGCAGCTACGGAATATCGATACTGCCGGGCTTGCACCTGAAAGCCATAGTCGGCGTAGATATGTCCCGTCGTTCCGTCGCAAGGGATTGCCAGCGGCTGATGGGCGAGCACTTTCGCCCCTGGACATACATTCGGGTATGTGAAATACATGTGCCCGTATGTGCTGTTGACACCCCAACGGCCTTCAACATAAAAGAGCGCGCCCGAGGTGTTCAAAGGGCTTTCCTGCCCGATCAGAACGACATCCCCGCCCGGTTCGGTTGACACATGAATGGGACCTGGATTGGCTCCGAAAGAAGCGGTCAGGGTCATGTCAGCCGATACATTCTGGATGGTGAGCGGGTTTAATCGTGTGTTGGCAAAGCCTCCCGGACCCGACCAACAGAAGAACAGATTGCCGCCATCAGCCACTGCTCGGACCGGCGTACAATCGCCGCCCGGCGGCACCGTCTGTACAGTATCCCCCTGCAGCTGCCCGGGTCCAGACACGAGAAAAGTGACTGTATAAGCAGTTACCGGAGAAGATAATATTGTCATAGCGAGCAAGCCAGACAAACACAGATAGAGGGCCGATCGACGCGTGTTGATGCCGCCGGTACGAGCATGATGGCTGATCATCTATTTCTCCTTGGTGATCATCCGCAATATCGACGATCCATCCGTCTACCCGATTCATCAGTCCCGGACAAACCGCAAACAGTTTGCCAAATCGGGTGGTTGCCCCCGACGGGCCCGGTCCGCCAGCACACCAGGATCGGGCAGTCGCTCCAGCGGCGGCGCCAGTGTGACGTTCTGGCCGTGCACCACGGCTGGATCGGGCGCGGCCGGCAGATGCAGCGTCACGCCTCGCGCTTCCACAACCGGGAAATCGGTTCGGGTGACGTCGGGTCCGGTTTCATAGCATACCAGTGCACTGGCGTTGGTGACGATGCCGCCCTCGAGACGGACCCGCGCCAGCGGACTGACCAGACGCAACCACGCACCGGCCAAACGGTGCTCGGCGAGCAGGCAGTTCGCGACCGTGGTCTGGCGGGTGAACCAGGGTTCCAGGGCATGGGCAGCCGCGTTGCCTGAGAACACGCACCCCTCCAGCCGGAGCTCCGCCAGGTTGGCGCGTCCCGTCCGCGGCGTGGCCAGCAGCGGGGTCCGCCCCTCGACGCGGTTGCCAAGCAGCCAGGTGTGCCGCAGGGTCGCCCGGGCAGCGGAATCGCGGGGTCCGGACGCGGTGATGAGGACCAGCGGCGCGGTACCGGTGGGATCCTGGCATTCGTTGTCGATGAGCGCCAGGCGGTCGCCCACAAATTCGTTCGCCACCCGGACGTCCAGGGTGGCGGCGGGACGGCGATTCCCCTGCAGCACCAGGTTGCGGACGGTGACCCGGTCCGCCGCCAGCTGCAGCGCGATGCCGTCGAGGACGACCGGCGCGTCGCCCTCACCGGCCACCACCAGCTCCATTCCATCGGGGCCGCGGTCATCCCGCAACGACAGGGCGAACTCCCGATATTTCCCGGGCGCGATGGTGAGGGTGAATCGTCGGGCACCGGCGGCAACGGCCCGCGCGAACGCCTGTTGCAGGGGTTGCGCGAGATCCTCGCTGCACAGCGCTCGGAAATTCGTTTCCGCACCCAATCCGGCCGCCTCCTGTTCCGCCGCCGAATACCCGTCCGCTCCCATCGATGCGGCAACGCAAACACCCAGCCACCCGAGGAGCATCAGGCGCCACCGCGTCCCGACCTGGCGAAATCCCGGGCCGCTCAGTCGTCCTCCTCGGCTTTGCCTTGAAAGACGATTGTTTCCCCGGTGGTGAAGGTGCCTTCCCCGTGATGATCCCAAAACGTCTCGGTGCCGTCGCTATAGCGGGCGCCCGAGCCGGAGACGGCGCGGGGGAGAGTCACCGTGCGGCCGTCGGGCAGGGTGACGGTCACCGCGTCCGCGGCGTTGTCGAACACCGCGACCAGGCGCTCGCCGGTCGCCGAGACGTACCGGGCCTCGACCCGAACCTGGTCCGGGGCGACATCGGAAAATGGATCGTCAGCCGTCGCTTTTTCTTCCGCGGCGGGTGGCGCCGGGGCCGGAGTGCAGGCAGCCAACCCCAGAGCGGCAATGAGAAACACGGTTGCGGAAATCAGGCGCATGAAACACCTCTTCATGATAAAGATCGAAAGGATTGCCTTTCCAAGCATACCACAGACAGGATGTCGCCAATGAGGCGGGAACTGCGCTCCCAGCATTTTCCCGCAACTCAAGTCGTCAGCCGGACGACTCGGGTTTGCGTATAATGAAACGACCATTCAGTATCATTGAGGAATCGGATCACCATGTCCCGGGTCAACCGTCACCCGCCACCCCACGCCGTCGGCCCGGACGCCTACGATGCCGAGGCCGAGGCCACGGGCTGGCGCGGTCCCGAAATCGCCTTCGATCTGATGCATCCGTACCTCGAGCCGGGCCAGGCGGTCCTGGAGATCGGCATCGGCACCGGGCTGGCGGCCATGCTGTTCCACAAGGCCGGCCTGGTGGTCCACGGCCTGGACCTTGATCCGACCATGCTGACCGCATGCCGCCGCAAAGGGTTCACCCACCTGATCCGTCACGATCTGCGCCACCTGCCCTACCCCTACCCCGCCCGGAGCATGCACGGTGTCGTCTGCGTGGGAGTTTTCCAGTTTTTCCGAAGGTTGGGGCCGGTGTTCCGGGAAGTCGGCCGGATCCTTCGTCCGGATGGATCCTTCGTCTTCGTGGTGGGCGATCGGACCAGTTATGAAGCGACGTCCTGGGTGGTGGAGGCGGAGCTCGCTCACGTTGGCCGCCCCGTCACCATGTTCCGCCACAGCGGGCGGCAGATCACCGGTTGGCTCACCCCGGCCGGTTTTGTCGTACTGAATCAGGTGGCCTTCACCGTGTACATGGACCGCGCTCATACCCGGACTTTCCCCGTCCGGGCCTACCTCGCGCGGCGGCTGGGCATCCCGGATCCGGCTTGATCCCGGCGGAGGGAATCGATCCAGATCCCGGCCGCGGCGCAACCCGTCTCACCTCCGGCGCATCTCAATGAAACGATCCCACCGCCACGCGGACGGTGGAGGCCACAGGCGCGGAGGCGCCGGCTGCGGCCGGGAGGCGGTCATGACAGGCGCGGGACGTTTCTGGTTGCTGGTATCGACGGTGACTGCTGCCGCAGTGAGCTGGGTGCTTTTTGTCGCCGTTGCGCGTCCCGGTTGGGCCGAAGCGGCTCTCGAGCGCGCCAGCCGCAGCGTATCGGAGGAGAGCATGGCGGATACAACCGTGATGGTTCGGCTAATCGGTGACGACGGACGGCTCACGGAACCGGTGACGGTGCCGCGGGTGGTCAAGAGCGACGACGAGTGGCGGCGGCAACTCACGCCCGAACAGTACCGGATCACCCGCGGCAAGGGGACCGAGCGGGCGTTCTGCGGGCGTTTTCACGACCACAAGCAACCGGGCCGCTACGATTGCGTCGGCTGCGCCCTGCCGCTGTTCGACGCCTCCGCCAAGTTCGATTCGGGCACCGGCTGGCCCAGCTTCTTCCGCCCGGTGGCGGCCGAGAACATCCGGACCGAAACCGACATCAGTTGGGGCATGCTCCGCGAGGAGATCCTGTGCGCCCGCTGCGGCGCCCATCTCGGCCACGTCTTCGACGACGGTCCGGCGCCCACCGGCTTGCGCTACTGCCTGAATTCCGAATCCCTCATCTTCATTCCCGACTTCCGGCAGTCGAAACCGTAGGTTTCCCGCCGGCTGCTGGAGCCGTCGCCTCAGCGGGCGGTCATCGAATCGGGCGGATTAACCACCTGCACCACGCACCCCGGCCGGCCGCATTCGAACGCCTCGATGTCCGCCCCGTGGCGGAGGATGAACTGAATTTCATCGAGCCCCTCCAGGAGCCGGATCTGACTGAACGAGTCCAGGGGAAACTCCACCGCCTGGCCATTGGGGGCGATCACCGTCCGGGCCACCAGGTCGATGGTGAGGTGCGCATCCGGATCGTATTTCGTCCACTCCACCAGGCGGTGGTGGAAGTCACCGGGAACAACGACTGGCAGCAGGTCATTCTGGAGGGCGTTCTGCCGAAAGATGTCGGCGAACGACGGACAGACCACCGCCCGAAATCCAAACTGAGCCAGGGCCCACGCCGCATGCTCCCGTGAGCTGCCGCAGCCGAAGTTTTCACCCGACACCAGGACGGCGGCACCGGCGGCATCGGGCCGGTTGAAAACGCAGTCGGCCCGTGGATTGCCGGCGGCGTCGTATCGCCAGTCGTGGAACAGGCGCGCCCCGAAGCCGTCCTTGCCGACGGCGGTGAGGAAGCGGGCTGGCATGATCTGGTCGGTGTCCACGTGATCCACCGGCAGGACCAGAAACCGGCTGGCCAGCGGCGACGGAAACACAGACCGGACCATCGCTCGAACGGGATCGTTCATCTCACGCCTCCAAGAAAATACGCGGATCCGTCACCACTCCCGTGACCGCGGCCGCGGCGGCCGCCGGCGGTCCGGCCAGCAGGGTGCGGCTGCCGCTCCCCTGTCGGCCCTCGAAGTTGCGGTTGCTCGTCGAGATGCACCAGGCGCCCGGCGGCACCCGGTCGCCGTTCATGGCCAGGCACATGGAGCAGCCCGGTTCGCGCCACTCCGCCCCAGCCGCCCGGAACACCCGGTCCAGGCCCGCCGCTTCGGCCGCTCGCTTCACGGCACGGGAGCCGGGCACAACCAGCGCCCGCACGCCAGGCGCCACGCGCCGGCCGCGGAAGACCGCCGCCGCGGCCGCGAAGTCTTCAAGCCGGCCGTTGGTGCAGCTCCCGATGAACACCGCGTTTACCGGGTGGCCCAGCAGCGGCCGTCCCGCCGGCAGGCCCATGTAATCCAGCGCCTTCCTCAAACCCCGCCGGATGTCCGCATCGCCCACCCCGTCCGGATCCGAGATGATGCCGGTGATGGGCATGCCCATGGCCGGGGTGGTGCCGAAGGTGATCATGGGTTCCACCACGTCCGCATCGAGAGAGACCGTGCGATCGTAGACCGCTTCCGGATCCGACGGCAGCCGCCGCCAGGCATCTACCGCGGCTTCCCACGCCTTGCCTTGCGGCGCGTGCGGCCGGCCGCACAGGTATTGGAACGTGATGTCGTCGGGCGCGACTAGACCGGCGCGGGCGCCCGCCTCGATGGACATGTTGCACACCGTCATCCGCGCCTCCATGGACAGCGCCCGCACCGCCGTGCCGGCATATTCGAGCACGTGCCCGGTCCCGCCCCCCGTGCCGAGCGCCGCAACGAGCGCCAGCACGAGGTCCTTGGCGGTTACCCCGCGTTGCAGCCGGCCGGCCATGTCCACGCGGCACGTCTTCGACGGCCGCTGCAGCAGACACTGGGTGGCCAGGACTTGCTCCACTTCCGACGTGCCGATGCCGAAGGCCAGCGCGCCGAACGCGCCGTGGGTGGCGGTGTGGCTGTCGCCGCACACGACGGTCATCCCCGGCAGAGTCAGGCCGAGTTCGGGACCGATGACGTGCACGATCCCCTGGTCCGGATGCCCCGGGCCGAGGCAGGTGACGCCGTACCGCCGGCAGTTGGCTTCCAGCGCCGCCACCTGGGTGGCCGCCTGCGGGTCCGCCGGGCCGTCGAGGGGGCCGGTGGGCACGCTGTGGTCGGCGGTCGCCACCGTCCGGTCCGGCCGCCGCATCCCGAATCCCCGGCGACGGAGCCCGGCAAACGCCTGCGGGGACGTCACCTCGTGAACGTAGTGTCGATCGATGTACAGGATGGCCGGCGCTTCAGGCGGCTGGACCACCACGTGGGCGTCCCAGATCTTCCGGTACAGCGTCCGCGGCGCGCTCATGCCGCCCTCCGCAGGGCGGCGCAGACGGCGTCGCCCACCGCAGTCGTCTCCGCTGGCCGGTCCGGCCGCAGGTCGGCGGTCAGAACGCCGGCGGCGATCACCGCGCCGATCGCGCGCTCCACCGCGTCCGCTTCACGCCCCAGGCCGAAGCTGAACCGCAACAGCGCCGCCGCCGAGCCGATGGCGCCGATGGGATTGGCCGCACCCCGCCCGGCCAGGTCCGGTGCCGAGCCGTGGACCGGTTCGTAGAGCCCCGCCCGACCGCCACCCGGACCGACGGCGCCCAGGGACGCCGACGCAAGCAAGCCGATGGAGCCGGCCAGCACGGCCGCCTCGTCGCTGAGGATGTCGCCGAACATGTTCTCCGTGAGCAACACGTCGAAGCGGCCGGGGTTGAGGATGAGCTGCATGGCGCAGGTGTCCACCAGCATGTGCTCCAGCCCGATATCCGGAAAATCCGCCGCCACGTCCTCCACCACCCGGCGCCAGAGCCGGGAGCATTCCAGGACGTTGGACTTGTCGACGCTGGTAACCCGGCCGCGCCGGCGCCGGGCTCCCGCGAACGCGATCCGGGCCACCCGCTCCACTTCCCCGTAGCTGTATTGCATGGTGTTCACCGCCTCGGCCGCCGGGCCGTCGCCGAAGAGTCCGCGGGGGCGCCCGTAGTAGAGGCCGCCCGTAAGCTCCCGCACGATGAGCAGGTCCGTACCGGTCACCACCGCGTCCTTCAGGGGCGATGTGCCGGCCAGCGGCGCCCAGGCCCGCACGGGCCGCAGGTTGGCATAGACGCCCATCGCCTGCCGCAGGTCCAGGAGGCCACGTTCGGGACGCCGATCCGGCGGCAGGGAATCGAACTCGGGCGACCCCACGGCGCCGAGCAGCACCGCTCCGGCGGTCCGGGCGCGGGCGCGGGTTTCCGGCGGCAGCGGTTCGCCGGTGGCCGCAAGGGCCGCACCGCCGATCAGCCCCTCCGCTGTGTCCAGACGGTGGCCGGCAAGCACGGCTACAGCCTGCAGCACTTTGACCGCCTCGCGGGTGACTTCCGGTCCGATGCCGTCGCCGGGCAGGACGAGCACGTTCAGATCCACGTCCGCCTCACAGGTAAAAGGAGGGCGCCAGGGTCCAGTCGTCCGGTTCCGCTGCTTCCGGGGCCGGCGCGTATTTCCAGCGCCCGAACAGGACATCCCGAACCAGCTGGGCGATCTCGTCGTCGGTCAGCCCCTTCTTCCGGTCGGCCGCCTGGGTGAACGCGCGGTACACGACATCCAGCTGATCGTGGGTAAGGTCGAAGCCGAGATCCTCGCAGCGGCGGTCCAGCGAGTGACGGCCGCTGTGCTTGCCCAGCACGATCCGGCTCTCGGGCACGCCCACCTCCGCCGGATCGATGATCTCGTACGTGGTGCGCTCCTTGAACCAACCATCCTGGTGGATGCCGGCCTCGTGGGCAAAGGCGTTGGCGCCGACGATGGCCTTGTTGGGCTGCGGCCCGAAGGCGATCAACTCGGTCAGCAGCCGGCTGGACGGGTAGAGTTGCCGGGTCACCACCCCGGTGTGAAACGGCAGTGTGTCCTGTCGCGCCTTCAGGATCATCACCACCTCCTCCAGCGAGCAGTTGCCCGCCCGTTCGCCGATCCCGTTGACGGTGCACTCCACCTGCCGGGCGCCGGCGCGAACCGCGGCGAGGGAGTTGGCCACCGCCAGCCCCAGGTCGTTGTGGCAGTGCACGCTCACCGTGGCCTGTCCGTCGACGGCGCGGACCATGCGGCCAATGAGTGCGGCGTACTCCTCAGGCAGGCAATGGCCCACCGTGTCCGGCAAATTGACGGTGGTGGCTCCGGCGGCGACCACCGTGCGGCACACCTGTTCGAGGAAGGCGGGATCCGACCGGGCGGCGTCTTCGGCGGAAAACTCCACGTCGTCGGCGTGGCGGCACGCCTGCTCCACGGCGGCGGCCGCTTCTTCCAGAGCCTGCTCCCGGGTCTTCCGGAGCTTGTACACCAGGTGGACGTCGCTCGTGGCGATGAACGTGTGGATGCGGGGCCGGCGCGACGCCTCCAGCGCCCGGGCCGCCCGCTCGATGTCTCGCGGACATGCCCGAGCCAGCGCGGCCACCCGGGCGTCGGGCAACTCGCGGCAGATTGCGGCCACCGCCTCGAAGTCGCCGTCGGAGGCGATGGGGAAACCCGCCTCCAGGATATCCACGCCCAGTTCCACGAGCTGGCGCGCCATCCGCAGTTTTTCCTCCGTGAACATGCTGCAGCCCGGCGCCTGTTCGCCGTCGCGCAGCGTCGTGTCAAAAACCGTGATTCGTTCGCCCATGTCGCCTCCCGGCACCGGCGGCATCGACTCGGGGCAGGCCACCGGTTGCAGAATTTCCGCCGATGGTGACAGGAGGCTAAATATATGTCAAATTTATAATATTTTTGTTTATTATAGATAAATATTATTATATAAACCATCTTGATACCCATGCCCATGGGTAGTCATAATTCCAAACTATATCAATGATTTCATGCACTCTATATAATTTGATGGCCGGATCAGCGACCCCACACACTCGGTCATCTTTCCAAAGAAACCGTCTGGGATCTCTGATCAAAGAAAATAATATACTTGATTTATTGCATAATATATTTTAATTAGCTTCGTTTATACATCGCAATCAGGAGCCCTGAATCATGGACCTGCACACAATGAAAATCTTCATGGCCGTGGCCCGGGAGCGCAGCTTCTCGCGCGCGGCGGAAAAGACCCTGCGCACCCAGCCGGCGGTGTCGCTGGCCATCCAGCGCCTCGAGGGCGAGCTCGGCGAAAAACTCATCGACCGGACCGGCAAGGAGCCGGTGCTCACCGACGCCGGCCGGATGGTGCTGGAGTACGCCAACCGATTCGAGAACATGGAGCGCGAACTGGAAACCGCCCTGGCCGAGCTCCATGACGTCCGGGCCGGACGGCTGAGCATCGGGGCCAACGAATCCACCACCCTGTACCTGATCGGCCACATCATGCAATACCGGCGGCTGTACCCCCGGGTGAAGGTCCAGGTGCGGCGATGCCTGTCCAGCAAGATTCCCACCCAGATCGTCGATGGCGACCTGGAGCTCGGCGTCATCAGCTACTCCCCCGCCGACGACCAGCTCCAGTCGGCGCCTCTGTTCACCGACCACCTCGCCTTCGTCGTCTCGCCCCGCCACCGCTTCGCCCGGCGCAAGTCCATCCCCATCGCCGAACTGGGCATGGAGACGTTCATCGCCCACAACGTCCACTCCCCCTATCGGGAACTGGTCCTCCAGACCTTTCAGCGCCACCGGGTGCCCCTGCACATGGACCTGGAGATGCCCACCATCGAGACCATCAAGATCCTGGTGCAGCGCGACGAGGGCGTCGCCTTCCTGCCGCGGATGTGCGTGGAGCAGGAGTTGCAGCAGGAGACGCTCCGGGCCATCCGGGTCAAGGAGCTCGACGTGGAGCGCCAGATCCGGTTGGTCTACCCGGCCCGTCGGCAGCTCAGCCACGCCGCCACGGCGTTTTTAGAGTTGGTGGGGGAGAGGATAGGTGAATAGGTGAATAGGTGAGTCGGTGAGTCGGTGAATCGGGGGATGGGGGTTGGCGGTTGGCGGATCAGGGGGAGGGCGTGAATGAATCCTCGCGGAGGCGCCAGCGCCAGGTGCGCACCGGAGGCTCGCCTCCGGAGGCATCATATCCGCCCCGGCGCGATTCCCGGTCGAAGCGGGTGTAATCGATCGCCGAGCGAAATTCGATGGTGTCGGCGTCGCGCCACTTGACAGCCTCGATGGCGAGCGGGTAGGGATCGACGGTCTTCTCCGCCGGCAGCCGCTCCCCCGCCCGGCTGCCGCCGGTCACGAGATCGGCCACCTGATAGACGGTCACGACCGGATGTCCTTCCCCGACCGACACGATCGCCACGCGGGCGCTATCGGGGGACACGGCCACGGACTGGATCTGCGCCAGCACGTCCGTTTCCGCCCGCACGAGGCGGAGATTCTCCGCCGCGTCCACCCAACCCAGCGCGTCGCCATCCTCACCTGCCACCACCGCCAGCGCCCGGCACGGCCCGCCAGCCACCGGATACTCGCGCACGTTGCGGTACCCGGTGCCGCACGCCGCAAGGCTCAACACAACGATACCGGCCAACAGCGCGGTCCGACCCGGCGAAGCGATCATCCCATCCTCCGGCCATCAGAATGAACATAGCCTATCCCGGCCATCCGGCAAGTCAAGGGGGAATCCGTCGGAAAGGATCAATTTGCTCCCCAGCGCATGCCCACACACAAACCATACCCCGTGACAGCTCATGAAAACCTCCGCCACCGATTCACCAATTC
This sequence comes from Acidobacteriota bacterium, assembly GCA_029565065.1. Lineage (GTDB taxonomy): Bacteria > Acidobacteriota > JAAYUB01 > JAAYUB01 > JAAYUB01 > JAAYUB01. Next base: position 11,311 of record JAKQOW010000069.1, read on the forward strand.
ACCCATTCACCAACACACCGATCTTCTTTTCCTTTGGCCTCCCGTCCGTCTTTGTGTACCCTGTTCCTTCGTATCCCAACTCTGGAAGGAGAGTCCCCTCCATGAAACACCGTGTCGCCATCCTGACCCTGATCATCCTGGCCGCCGGCGCGTCCGCCGCCTGGGGCTGCACCATCATCGGCGTGGGCAAGAAGGCTTCCGCCGACGGCTCCGTCATCGTCTCCCATACCGACTGCGGTCCCGACTCCCGCATCCGGGTGGTGCCGGCCCAGACCTTCGCCCCCGGCGAAAAGGCCCCGGTCTACTGGGGATTGCAGGATCCGGCCCAGCCGCTCGAGGCGCCCGCGGAAATTCTCGGCTACATCCCACAGGTGGAGAGGACCTACGCCTACTTTCGTTCCGCCTATTCCCACATGAATGAACACCAGCTGGGCATCGCCGAAAGCACCACCAACCAGCGGCCGGAGCTGGCCAACGAAAAGGGGAAGTGCGAGCAGATCATGACCATCGAGCAGGCGCAAATATTCGCCCTGCAGCGCTGCCGCACCGCCCGCGAGGCGGTCCGCCTCATCGGCGAGCTGGTCACCGCCTACGGTTTCCTTTGCTCCAGCGGTGACGGCTCCGAGACCCTCTGCATCGGCGACCCCAACGAGGCCTGGGTCATGGAGGTGTTCGGCGTGGGGCCGGGCTGGAAGAAAGCCAGCGGGGCCCCCGGCGCCATCTGGGCCGCCCGGCGGCTCCCCGACGACCACGCCACCATGATCCCCAACTGGAGCATCCTCAAGGAGCTCCATCCCGAAGATTCCGAAAACTGCATGGTCTCGGCCAACTGGCAGCAGGCGGCCATCGACCGCGGCTGGTACGATCCGGCCGCCGGCCGGCCGTTTGTCTGGCAGGAGATTTACGCCCCCCTGCCCCAGGAGTTCGCCACCAGCCGCTTCTGGCTCTTCCACACCACCTTCGCCCCGGCGTATCGCGAGTGGCCCGACCGGAAACTCTCGGACGACCCGCTCAAGGGGATCAACCCGTACTACCAGTACGTGGAGCCCCTGTCCATCTACCCGTTCTCCGTCAAGCCCGAGCGGCCCGTTTCCGTCCGCGACGTGATCGCGTTCCAGCGCTCCGTGTTCGAGGGGACCATCTACGACCTCACCGCCGACCCGAACTGGCTGGTGCCCGACGGCAAGGGCGGCTACGTCAAGAGCCCACTGGCCACCCCGTTCCCGGGGAAGGACCTGCGGCTCCTGCTCAAGCTCACCAACCGCCGCCCCGTGGCCCGGCATCGCGGCCACTACGGCATGGTCTGCCAGATGCGGAGCTGGCTCCCCGACCCGGTGGGCGGCGTCTACTGGGTCTACCTCGACAATCCCTACTTCAGCCCCTACGTTCCCTTCTACGCCGGCGTGACCGAAACCGCCGCCAGTTACCAGCTCTACGACCCCGAGCGCTTCTCCGAGGAATCGGCCCGCTGGGCCATTGACTTCGTGGACAACCTGGCCGGCCTCCGGTTCCAGCCGGCTATCGAGGACGTCCGCGCTGTGCGCGACCCGTGGGAAGAAAAGATCTTCGCCCGCCAGGCCGAGGTGGAGGCCGAGGCGGTCCGGCTTCACGGCCAGGATCCGGCGGCGGCCCGGGAGTATTTGACCCGGTACTGCGTCGGGCTACAGGCGGAGGTCCCCCCCATGTTCCGGCAACTCCGGGAAACGATCATCACGAAGTACACGAACAACCGGGAATGAAGGGATGGTGAATCGGTGAATCGGTGAATCGGGGAATCGGGGAACAGGCCATGACCGGAAGTGGGAATTTGATTCGTCCCTTCCCTTCAAGATGGCCAGAACCTGAGACTGGCGGATCCCCTGTTCCTTCGGGACAGGTTGCAGTATAATGCGGGCGCCTTTTTCGGCTCACCTATTCAGACAGGCACGTCGGGCAACGATGCTCAATCGAGGTACTCGTCATGGCAGGTTATCATCCCATGCGAAAAGGTGACAATCGACGGAAGCTGCCCACCCTCCTTTGGAACACCGCCACCGCGGTTCTCGCGACTCTGCTGATGTTCGGGTGCGGCGGGTCGCCGGCGGTGCCCGGCGAAAAGCCGCCGGCGGCACCGGCAACCGAGACCGCGGCTCCCGCAGCCGAAGCCCCCGCGCCCGATTTCGAGGATCCCGCCATCGCCCCCATCCTGCGGCCATGGACCGGCGACCTCGACGGCATGCTCAAGCGCCGGTACATCCGGGCGCTGGTCCCGTACAGTAAAACGTATTTCTTCATCGATCGGGGCGACCAGCGCGGGATTGCCGCGGAAATGCTCCGGGAGTTCGAGAAGGTCCTCAACCAGAAGCTCCGCACCCGGGCGCTCAAGGTCCACGTGGTGGCCATCCCGGTTCGACGCGACCAACTGTTCCAGTACCTGATCGAGGGCCGCGGCGACCTGGCCCTGGGCAACCTGACTGTCACCCCGGAACGGCAGAAGCTGGTGGATTTTTCCGATCCGGCCATGACCGGCGTTCAGGAGGTCGTGGTCACCGGCCCGGCCGGATCGGACGTCCGGAGCTTCGACGATCTCGCCAGCCGGGAAGTCTGGGTGCGGGCGTCCAGCAGCTACTGGGAGCACCTGCAGGCGGTCAATGCCGAACGGCGCGAGGCCAAGCAGCCCGAACTCCTCCTCCGGGCGGCCGACGAGCAACTGGAGGATGAAGACATCCTGGAGATGGTCAATGCCGGCCTGCTGCCGGCGACGGTGGTGGACAGCCACCTGGCAACATTCTGGGTTCAGATCTATCCGGACATCCGGGTGCACGAAACGCTGGCGGTGAACACCGGCGGCGACATCGCGGCGGCGTTCCGCAAGGGGAGCTCCGGGCTGGCCAAGGAAGTCAACGCCTTCGTCAAGTCCCACAAGATGGGCACCCTGTTCGCCAACACCCTCCTGCAGCGTTACCTGAAGGACACCCGCTGGATCAAGAACTCCACCAACGAGCGGGAGGTGAAGAAGTTCAAAGCCCTCGTCGCGCTGTTCCAGAAATACGCGGGCCAATACGATTTCGACTGGCTGATGATCGCCGCCCAGGCGTACCAGGAGTCGGGGCTGGACCAAGGGGTGCGCAGTCCCGTCGGCGCCATCGGGGTCATGCAGGTTATGCCCACCACCGCCCGGTCCCGGGAAGTGAACATCCCCGATATCGAGAAGGTAGACCGCAACATCCACGCCGGCGTCAAGTACATGCGGTTCATGATGGACGAGTATTTCAAGGATGCGCCCATGGACCGGGTCAACAAGGGCTTGTTCGCGTTCGCCTGCTACAACGCCGGCCCCAACCGGATCGCCCGGCTGCAGAAGGAGGCGGCGGCCGCCGGACTCGATCCCAACAAGTGGTTCCACAACGTCGAGATCATCGTCGCCAAGCGGGTGGGCCGCGAGACGGTGACCTACGTCAGCAACATCTACAAGTACTACCTGGCCTTCAAGCTGGTGCAGGAGCGGACAGGCCAACGCCAACAAGCCAAGGACGACCTGAAACAGCCCTGAGAGCGGAATATCGCCTCGTGACGGACTGCTGTATTGTTACGAGCACAAGTACGATTACTCAGTCACTCCCGAAGTTCTGCCATTATTTGGCTGGATCATTTCACCGGTTCCTCTCCCCCGCTCGCCCGTCTCATCATCGACCGGCACGATCCAAACTTTCACAACGAGAATAGCCAGGCGTAGCCCCGCGAATGCGGGGCGGCGCCTGGAAATTCGATTTCGTTTGACGTCACGCGCCCCTGATAAGGGGCGCGGAGAAGATCACAGCAGATATCATTCGTCGACCGCGACGTGGTGCAGGCGGAGCAACTGAACCAACTCCTCTCGCGCCGATACCCGCCGGTGCGCCGCCTGGTTCTCCATGTACCGCCGGACGTTTGGGACCTGAGAGGCACTCACCGAAAACGCCGAATAGCCGTCCGGCCAATTGAATCCGGGCGCGTTCGGCAGGAGGGAATTTTTCCGAAGATTCGGTCCGCGATTCTCCGCGCCCCTGTTCAGGGGCGCGCCACAATTTTTAGATTCCGCTTCCCTGGCGCTGCCCCGCATTCGCGGGGCTGCGCCTGGCTATTGTCTTTGCAACTGGAAGGGCTTACCTGAGATTCGACATTGCGACAAGGAGCTGGAGTGAACGATCATGCCCCTCTGGTTCCAGCTCTGCCGGGTTGCGATTGCGAGCACGATTACGATTACGATTTCGATTTCGATTACGAGCACGATGACGAATGACGAGCACGAAGAGACAGTGACTTCTATCTCCTGTCACCTGTCTTTTCACTCCTCTTTCCCGTCTTCTCACTCCTCTCCGCTCACTGTTCACCGAACGCGGCCTACGGCTCGGCCAGGAGCCACGGGCGGACCGGGGAGGCGTCGAGGTCGCCCAGGGGGAGCGGGGTGACCCAGAGCCGGTACTCGCCCGCCGGCGCCGCGGCCAGATCCAAATTTTCCAGAAGGTAGATTCCGGCCGTGAACAGGATCCGGTGGGCGGGAGCCGCCTCGTCGCCGAAGGCGTCCACTGACGGCGTGTCGATCCCCACGAGACGGACGCCCCCGTCGGCCATGATTCGTGCCGCCGCCGCGGTGATGAAGGCGAACGGCCCCTCGAACTCGCGCCCCGCCGGCGAAGTGCCCGTCCGGAACAGCACCCGCTCGGCCCCCCGCGCCTGCCGGGCGGCCGCTTCGTCCACGGCGGCGCCGGCGGTGTCCACCACCCGGACGGGGCCGCAGCCGAGCGCCGGCGGGAAGTCGCCGATGCCGGGCGCCCCGGGGAGCATGTGCGCCGGCGCGTCGAGATGGGTGCCGGCATGCACCGACAGCGCCAGGCGGGACACCCGCCAGGTGATATCACCGGCGGCGCTCCGTTTCGTCTGAACCTCCACCGTATGGTCGCCGGGCCACACCCGGGTGGCCGGCCCCAGCGGCCGGCTGATGTCGATCCAGCGGACGTCCGGCCCCGGTGTCCATGTGTTCACCATCTGCCACCCCCGCGACGGCGTCCCGTCGGCGCTGTCTGCGCTGACGGGCGGCGCTCCCGATTGTACGCGACCCGCGCCTGGCCGCGCAACCCGTCCCATCGCCCCCTCAGCGCCGGCCGAAACACGATCCACCCCAAAATCGTATGCTTGGGCCATACGACGGACTCATTCCGCCTCAATCACCACCGAATCGGGAGGACACCATGAAACGGACTCTGTTGTTCAGCCTGCTGGCTCTGGCGCTGCTGGTGCCGGCCCTGGCCGATGGCGAGGCGCCGGCGGCACCGGCCAAGGGGAAGCCGGCCCTGCTGGTGATCGACATCCAGAACGCCTATCTCGGCTACATCCCGGAGCAGCACCGGGGGATCGGGATGTGGACGATCAACGCCGCCATCGACCTGTTCCGACAACACGGCTACCCCATCATCCGCGTCTACCACACTGATCTGCAGCAAGGCCCGCCGCCCGGCTCCGAGCAGTTCGAGTTTCCAAAGACCGTCCATATCCAGGAGGGCGACCTGAAGGTGATCAAGAACTTTCCCAGCTCCTTCAAGAAGACTGAACTGGAGAAGATCCTGCGCGACCAGGGGGTGGACACGGTATTCCTCTGCGGTCTGAGCGCCGTGGGCTGCGTGCTCTACACCTACTTCGATGCCAAGGGGCTGGACTACCGCACCTTCATGATCAAAGACGGGATCATGAGCCACCGCCCCGACCTGACCAAAGCCGTGGAGGAGATCACGGGCGCGGCGGATCTCGACGCCATCGCCTACATGCTGGAGTGCGCCAAGCGCTGACGCAACGGACCACAGCCGCGCATCTATCCACGCGGCCGCACCGGTCACAAACCGGTGCGGCATATTTTTCGGGTTTGCCCGAGAGCGGAAGGCTCACCGCACGTTTCGGTACAATTCCTTCCCGTTGACAACTTTTCTGGCGTATCATCGATAATCATCTGGCAGCCCATCGTTCGCGAGGAGGCGCATCATGTCAATCGGTCCCCTGTCCGGTTTCATGCAGCTGTCAAATTTCGAGGCGCTGGCTTCCGGCCTGGACTCGGTCGCCCAGGGTGTCTCGGCCACGCTGGCCCAGACCGCCTCGGTTCCGCTGGACCAGATCATCCAGAGTTTCGCGCCGCCGGGACTGGTCCCGCCGGCAGGTCTTGCGACGGTGGCCGGCGCAGCCGAGTTCCCGTCGCCGGCCAATTTTCTCAGCGCCGTGGCTGGCGCATCACCCCATCTGGGCGCCGTGCGGGACATCCTGGCCGACCCGGGATTCGATCCGACGGCCGGGCTGGCCCAATCGCTGGGCGGCGTGTTCGACGGCGGACTGCTGAATCGCCTCATCGGCCAGGACGGATTGCTCAATCCGCTGCTGGGCGGGCTATCCCTGGTGACACCCGGCGCCGGTGATTTATCCGGTCAGGACGCGGTGGGTCGGCGCGCCATGCCCGGTGGGCTTGATGAAGTCGGTCGTCGCGGTATCCCCGGCACGTTGGAAGAAGTCGGCCGCCGCACCCTGCCCGGCGGGCTCGACGAAGTGGGTCGCCGCGGCATCCCTGACACATTGGAAGAGGTGGGCCGCCGCACCCTGCCCGGCGGGCTCGACGAAGTGGGTCGCCGCGGCATCCCTGACACATTGGAAGAGGTGGGCCGCCGCACCCTGCCCGGCGGGCTCGACGAAGTGGGTCGTCGCGGTATCCCCGACACGTTGGAAGAAGTGGGCCGCCGCACCCTGCCCGGCGGGCTCGACGAGGTGGGCCGCCGCGGCATCCCCGACACGTTGGAAGAAGTGGGCCGCCGCACCCTGCCCGGCGGGCTCGACGAGGTGGGCCGCCGCGGCATCCCCGACGGTGCCGAGCAAGTCGGCCGGCGCGCCATGCCCGACGGCCTGGAAGAGGTGGGTCGGCGTACCGTTCCCGACGGGTTGGAGGAAGTGGGCCGGCGCACCCTGCCTGGCGGACTGGACGAGGTGGGCCGGCGCGCCATGCCCGACGGCCTGGAAGAGGTGGGTCGGCGTACCGTTCCCGACGGGTTGGAGGAAGTGGGCCGGCGCACCCTGCCGGGCGGACTGGACGAGGTGAGCCGGCGCGCCATGCCAGACGGACTGGACGAGGTGGGCCGGCGTACCCTGCCCGGCGGACTGGACGAGGTGGGCCGACGCGCCATGCCCGGAGATACTGGTGACTCATCCCCAGCCGAAATGATCGGTGATACCGGTTCACCATCGCTGTTAAGCGGGCTCGACGACACGCTTCGCGACGTGGCCGGACTGCGGGACATGCGGTCAGCTGAAGGGTTGGACACCCTGGGCCGCCTCCGGGAGCAACTCGGCACCCTGGATCGCATGGAGGCCGGAGTGCGCGATCTCTGCGGCCTGAAGCAGAGTCTTGACAGCAACCGCCTCGACGGCGGCAAGTAGCGGGTCGTCCCGTCCATGCCCCGGGTTGCCCTGGTTTGCATGCCGTGGGCCTCGGCTCGCCGTGGCTCTATCGCGTTGGGCGTTCTGAAGCGCACTCTGCGGCGGCACGGTATCGCCGCGGACACATACCACCTGAACGTCCGCCTGGCCGGACGGATGCACCCCGGGCTGTATGAATCCATCTCCAACGTCACCCTGCTGGGTGACTGGCTGTTCTCCCAACACCTGTTCGGCGCGTTCGGTTCGGGTGAACTGGCCAACGATCTCGGCCGGATCACCCGGGCCGAAGGCCGCGACATCCTGGCCATCCTCGACCAGTTGCCCATGGACACTGAGGCGATCGTCCGGGACATTCTGCCCCCGTTTCTGGACGCGTGTCTTTCCGAGATCCCGTGGGGGGATTACGACGTGGTGGGATTCACGTCGGTATTCGTCCAGCATGTCGCCAGTTTGCTGCTGGCCAAGCGGATCAAGGACCGCTGGCCCGGCGTCCGCATCGTCATGGGCGGCTCCAACCTGGCCGGACCCATGGGCCGGGAGAACCTGCGGGCGTTCGAGTGGCTCGATGCCGTCGTCGACGGCGAGGGGGACGAGGTCCTGCCGCAGCTGATCCGGCACTTGCGCCGCGGCGAGCCGATCCGCGGCCTGCCGGGCGTGTCGTACCGCGATGCGGCGGGCCTCCATTTCGCCGCCGCTCCGACGCCCCTGGTCCCGCTCCGTGACGCGCCGGTCCCCGACTACGCCGAGTTTTTCGATGAGCTGCGGCGACAGGGGCTGCGCGACCGCATCCAGCCCCGGATTCTGTACGAAGGCGCCCGCGGCTGCTGGTGGGGCGAGAAGTCGCCCTGCACGTTCTGCAGCCAGAACGGCCAGGCCATGCCGTTCCGGGCGAAGCCGCCGCGGCGACTCCGGCGGGAGATGCGCGCCCAGGCCCGCCGCCACGACTGCCTGGACTTCGAGGCGGTGGACAACGTGCTGGATCCCCGCCAGCTCCGGGAGCTGATGCCCCGGCTGGGCAGGGACGACCTGGATTTCCGGTTGTTTTATGACATCCGTCCCACCCTGACCCGGCGCCAGGTGGCGCAGCTCCGCGCCGCCGGTGTCCGCGCCGTCGAGGCGGGCATCGAGAGCGTCCATGACGGCATGCTCCGCCTCATGGGCAAGGGGACTTCCGCGCTGCAGAACATCCAGTTGCTCAAGTGGTGCGCCGAGCAGGGCATCGCCGTGACCTGGCACCTACTGTTCGGCATCCCGGGGGAGCGGCCGGAATACTACCCCGAAACGCTGGCCGCGGCGCGGCTGCTCACCCATCTCCAGCCGCCCCTCAAGGCCGGCCGGGTGTTCCTGCAGCGTTTCAGCCCTTACTTCCAGGACCCGGCGCGCTGGGGTATCCGGGACGTCCGCCCCACGCCGCTGTACCGTTACGTCTACTCCCCCGACCGGGTCCGGTTGGCGGAACTGGCCTTCCACTTCGAGTGGGACTGGCCGGGGCGGCTCTCGGACCGGCGCGACCTGGCGGGTCCGTTGCAGGACCTGGTGGCGGACTGGCGGACGGCTTATCGTGACCGGCGGATCCAATTCCACTTCCGCCGCGGCCCGGGGATGGTGGAGCTGTGGGACAACCGCCCGCTGGCCGGTCCGTGGCGGATCGGCGAGCCGCGCCGCACCGTGTTGAAGGACCTGGCCGCCGTGGCTTGGGAAACCTGCATTGAAGCCCGGCCGCTCCGCGCGGTGGCGGCGGCCGCCACCGCCGCCGGCGTTCGTCCGGATTCGCCGGACGCCGTCCGGGCGGTCCTGGCGGAGCTGGTCCGCGACGGACTGATGCAGGAGTCGCGGGACAAGTACCTGTCTCTGGCGGTGCCGTGGAACCGCCCAATCTGAATTCGGAATCAACCGAGGAGGCTGATATGCCCAAGAAAAAACGTCCGGACGTCGTCACCCAGCTGCTGAACGGCGATTTGACGGCGGCCCAACTGGTGTCACTCGACGCCCGGCAGACCGCCGCGCTGCTCCATGCCGGCCATATCCTGTACACCGAGGGGCGCTGGCGGCAAGCGACGGACATCTTCTCCGGCCTGGCGGTGCTGGACCCCCAGAATCCTTACGTGCACGGCATGCTGGGCGCCATCCGCCAGCAGGCGGGCGACCTGCCGGCCGCCGTCGCCCACTACACCCGCTGCCTGGAACTGGCCCCCGGCGATCCTGCCGCCTGGACCAACCGCGGTGAGATCCTGCTCCAAGCAGGTCGGCTGGAGGAGGCCGCACGGGACCTGGCCGAGGCGGTGGCGCGCGACCCCGAAGGCCGCCATCCCGCCGCCCATCGGGCCCGGCTGCTCGCCGCCCTGACCCAGGACGCCCTGCGGGCGGCGGCGAAAGGTGGACCGGCCGCAGCGGAAGAAGTCCTTCGCGCGCTCCAGGTCAGACTCGGCGCCCTGCGCGACGCGAAGGATTGACTGGCGGTCGACGGACTCGCCCGCTGTGGCTGCACGAACCCGCCGCCGTGTTCGCGGCGACGGATTTGTGCAGATTGAAGTAGCGGAAATGGCGACCCAGCACGTTTGTGCCGGGAAGGCCCACATCCAAACCGGCCGTCCGCAGGCAGCCGGCGAGCGTCTCCGGTGCCATGGCCGTGTCGATCCGCAGATCCCCGCCCAAAGCTTCCCGCAGGCGGGCAATCCGCCCGCCCCAATCCACCACCGGGTCGTTGAACAGATCCCAGGCCCGGCGGTCGTCCGGCGACATCACCCGGGAGGCAAGCCAGAGCCCCAGGTGACGAGGCGAAACGATGGTGAATATCCGGCCGGGGTGAAGAAAATCGGCGACATCGCCCACGCTGCACGCGAAGCCCAGCCGGTCGAGCACCTGCACCAGATGTCGTTCGCCGATGGAATATTCCCGGTGGTCCGGCAGCTCCAACGGCCGGGCGAACGGGGTGACGTTCTCCACCAGGAAGGCGCCGCCTCCCGGCGGGAGCACCTTCCACAGGGCTTCCACGAACCGGATGGCCCCCCAGTTCACCGCGAACGACGGTGCTTCCGCCTCGTCCGGCACGTCGAGGCCGTACCGGTCGACGAGGTCCCAGGCCAGTGCCCAGTAGCGCCGGTGGCGGAAGTCGTCCGGCGAGAATCCCCCCGTAGGCGGGCCGCCCCGCGTGCGGGGCACACCGTCGATGGTCCGAAAATCACCGATGACCTCATTGGACAATACAAAATCGGCTTCGATGCTCGTTCGGTGCAGCCGTTCGGCGTCACCAGACACGAGGCGCACCGGCGTCCGCGCGTCGCGCAGCCGCTCCCGCTGGGCGGCCTGCAGCTCGGGCGATAGGTCCAGGATGGCGTATTCGGCCAGGCGGCTCGCCCCCGCCAGCACCGGTACGATCCCGGCGGCCACATCACCGAGCCCACCGCCCACCTCCAGCACGACGGCGGGCCGGTCCGCCGGCAGCAGCTCCTGCTCCAGAATGAAGTGCCCCAGCGCCTCGCCGTAGGTCCAGCCGTTCCGCACGAACGGGCCGGGTTGCCGGAGCAGGTGCGACAGGCTCACCTCGTCGAGCATGGTGGCGCGCTTCTCTTGCCGGTGAAACCGGCGGTTGTCGGTGCACGGATCTGAGGAAAGATTGGATGGGCGGGCCATCGCCCCTCCCGATCGATTCAGGCGCCGGGCGCCCCGTCACTCATGCACATCGCCTGGCCCAATCGCCACTGGTGCTCGGATGATGCGGCCTTGAGCCCGATATTTTACGATGGTCATTGTAGCACGGCAAACGTGATGACCAGCCAGCGGTTCCGAGTTGAACGGCGACACTGTGTGTGGATTATCGGCCGGGCGTTGCGGTGACGGCGGGGAAAAGATGGTGGACAGGGCCGGGGTTGAACCGGCGGCCTCCCGCGTGTGAGGCGGGCGTTCTCCCACTGAACTACCTGTCCACGCCGTCAAGGGTGCCTATCATAAAGAAGCGGTCGAGAATTGGCAAGCATTTTTTCGGCGGTTCCGGCCAGCCCGGCCGGCGGCCGCTCACGCTTCCGTCGCGGCTGCCGGGGCTGCCCGCGTTTCCGCCGGTGCCGCCAGCCCGTCCCACAGCGCCCGGTAGGCGGGCGCCCGCCGCTTGAACCGGCGGAACTGGATGAGCGAGTAGGCGAGCGAACCCACGGTGAACACCGGCAGCCAGCCCGCCCAACCAAATGAGTTGCGGAGTTTTTTCCAGGCGGACCAATCCTGGTGCGCATCGTTACGGACGGCGATATCCCGCAGATAGCCCAGGTACACGCTCATGGCGTCGGTGAACACGCCCCAAAAGGTTCCGGTGTTGCCGTGGACGGTCCCGCAGCCGGCGCGCAGGGCGGCGAAGTAGGCATCGAGGGTGGCGCCGGGCGCCTCGGTCCAGGTGTGAGCGACGCGCCACATGGAATGTGAGTCGGAGCCGGCCACAAGCGGCGCCGCGCCGCCCGCGCGGGTCGCCCGGGCGCGGCAGCCGTCGGCAAACGCGTCGTTGACCCGCGGCGGCAGGCAGGCGTTGATCCCCTCGTATGCCGGAAACCGCGGCAGCAGCAACTCCAGCAGTCGGGCGCCCGCGGGTCCGGTGGGGATGTGGTAGAAGGGATGGTTCCAGGTATAGAACAGGCCGCGGGCCTCGAGCCAGCGAAGCAGGGCCGACCAGTCTCGGCGCAGCGGCTGCATGGCGGCATGGTCGTCGGCCGTCAACCCGTAAACCCCCACATGCAGGGTGTAGCCGAACTCGTGGATCCGCGTGGAGACTTCCTCGGACATGAAGAAGTCGTCCCGCTCCGGGTGCCGTCGCATGAAGTCGAGGCAGCCTCCGATGGCGTCATGGTCGGTGATGGTGACGAAGTCCATTCCCCGCCGCTTGGCCGTGCGGTAGATCCGATCGGGGGTGTTGTAGGAGTCCATGGGTTCCAGCAGCTTGACGTGGTTCGTCTTGCCGCTGAAGTATGAGTGAACGTGCAGATCACAGCGGGCCATGGCGGACGGGACGCTCCTCGCCGGCGTCCGTCGGCGGCGCCGGCCGGTCCCCATTGTAGCGGCCGGACCGGCGATTACAACCCCTTTTCTTGCCGGGGGCGCTGTGCTACACTGGGCCCAGTTCAATCCGCACGCGGCAGGCAGAGCGCGCACCGATGGTTCTCGAAAAAATCGGCAAGTACAAGATCATCGACAAGATCGGCACCGGCGCCATGGGCGTGGTCTACAAGGGCTTCGACGCCAAGATGGGCCGCTACGTGGCCATCAAGACCATGTCGCCCCAGTACGTGAACAACGACGAGAGCCGCGCCCGTTTCTACCGCGAGGCCATCGCCCCGGCCAAGCTCTTCCACCCCAACATCGTGGCCATCTACGACCTGGACGAGGAAGAGGGCACGCCGTTCATCGTCATGGAGTTCCTCGACGGGCCGGACCTGAAGTACTTCCGCTCGGCCAAGATCAAGTTTACCATCCCCCAGATCCTCAACATCCTGATCCAGGTGTCGGAGGGACTCGACTACGCCCACAAGCGCGGCATCATCCACCGCGACGTCAAGCCGGCCAACATCCTGTTGCTGAAGAACGGCACGGCGAAAATCGTCGACTTCGGCATCGCCCGCGTCACCGAGAGCACCCAGCAGACGCGCACCGGCGTGGCCATGGGCACCCCCGCCTACATGAGCCCGGAGCAGGCCAAGGGGATGAAGGTGGATCACCGCACCGACCTCTACTCGATGGGCGTCATCGCCTACGAGCTCATCTCCGGCCAGAACCCGTTCCAGGCGGAAAACTACACCGGCGTTCTGTACAAGATCATCAACCACTTCCCCACGCCGCTCTGCAAGGAAGTGCCGGAGTGCCCGGCGGACCTCAGCACCGCCGTCATGCGGTGCCTGGAGAAGGAACGCGATGACCGCTTCACCGACCTGAAGGCGTTCTCCAAGACGCTGCAGGGAATCCTGGCCGCCTACGCCGCCGAGTCCAGCCGTCTTGACCTCACCCTCCAGGGCGTGGAGGGCCTCGAGACCGGCGCCCTCCAGGAACCGTACAAGGCCCGCCTGATCCGCAAATATATCAAGGAGCTGCAATTCGAGGCCGCCTCCAAGCTCCTCGACAAGCTCAAGACCGAGCATATCGACGCCACCCTGCTGCAGTCGCTTCATACCGAGCTGCGGGAGATGCATGTCCGCAAGCGGGTGACCGACCTCCTCAAGCTGGGCACGGACCTGGCCGAAGGCGGCGATTACGACCTGGCCCTGGCCAACTTCAACGAGATCATCGAGCTGGACCCGGACAACGTCGAGGCCATCACCTGGGTCCAGAAAGTGCGCCGGCTGCAGAAGGAGAAGGTGTTCAAGGAGCAGATCCAGCCGCTCCTGGAACAGGCCCGGGCGCGCACCGGGACCGGCGCCTATCTCGAGGCCATCGAGCTGCTGGGGCGGATTGCGACCCTGGATCCAGAATATCTCGAGGTCCGCGCGCTGATCGAGGAGAACGAACGCCTGCTCGCCCGGGCCAACCAGGTGCGCGGGCTGACGGGCGAGGTGCAGGCCGCCCTGCGCCAGGCCAACCTGCCGTCGGCGTTCACGCGCCTGGCCGAGCTGGAGGCGCTGGCCCCCGACGAGGCCGCCACCCGCAAGAGCCGCACCGCCGTCTGGCAGCGCTTCCTGGCCGACTTCAAGACGCACACCGCCGACATCAACGACCGTGACCGGCTGCTGGACTTGCGCGACTGGCTGCAGGGGTCGTTCACCCAGCGTCCCGTCGTCGTCTTCTGCTCATCCGCCGCCCATGCCCAAGAACGGGAGGAGCTGCTTCAGGAGATCCGCCACGTGGTCACCGGCTGGCTCCAGGCGCAGAACCTCGACCCGGCCCAGCTGCTGCTGCGCACGCTGATGCCCGTGTTCCCCAAACAGAGCCTGCTCCAGTCGCTGGCGGTGGAGGTGGAGAATCTCCGTCAGACGGTCATTGAAACCCGCCAGCGCCAGCTGGCCATGGAGCAGAAGCTGTCGGAGGGCATCCAGGAAGTCCACCAGCTGCTCCAGACCGACCGGCTCGATGAGGCCCAGCGCAGTCTGCAGCAGCTCGGACGGATGTTCCCCAATGACGCCGCGCTGGCGCCGCTGCGCGAAGAGGTCGCCGCGGTGCTGGCCCGCCGCGACGCCGCACGGAAGCTGCAGCAGCAGCTCGAGGGCGTGCGCCGACTGCTCCAGGCCGACGCGGTGGACCAGGCCGCGACGGAGCTGGCCGCGCTGGAGAGCGCCCACGGCCGCCACGCCGAGGTCATCGCCCTGCGAACCGCCGTCGATGAGCGGACCCGCGAGCTGCGGGAGCAGGCGGAGATCCGGCGGTTCCAGACCGAGATCCAGAGCCTGAAAGCCGCCGGCCGGATCGACCCCGCCATCGCCCTGGCCCGCGAAGCCAGCCAGCGCTTTCCCGAAGAGCCCGTGTTCATGCCGCTGCTGCGCGAGCTTCAGGAGCGCAAAGAAGAGCTGGCGCGGCACGACGAGATCCGCGCCAAACAGCAGGAGATCCAGGAGCATCTTCAGCGCCAGCGGTTCCTCCAGGCCTCCAAGCTGGCCTATGACCTGAAGAACCGCTTCGCCGACCATCCGGACGTCATCGCCGTCCTCAAGCTGTTCCACGACCAGCGCGGCGAGCACATCCGCAACGCCATCGCCTCGGCCCAGTCGTTCACCGCCAACAAGGCGTTCGACGAGGCGCGGGGCCTGCTGGAGCGCGCCGCCGCCGAGTGCCCGGACTCGGTGGACCTGCAGAACGCCATCCAGGAAACCACCGTGGCGCAGGCCGTCCAGGGCGGGATCGGCGAGGTTCGCGCCCACGTGGTGGACAAGAAGTACGACCTGGCGCTGGCCACCTTGGAAGGCCTGCTGGCCCGCTATCCCGAACAGGGCAGCATCGTCCGTCTCTATGGCGAGGTCCGGCAACAGCGCAACGCGTACATCCAGGAGACGGTCCAGCACGCCCAGGCCTTCGCCCGCGACGGCGACTTCGACCGCGGGCTGTCGCTGCTGCGCACCGCTTTGGAAATCGTGCCCAACGCCACCGAGATCCAGGACAACCTCGAGGAGATGGACCGCCTGCGCGAGTCCATCGTCCGCCAGCGGCGGGAGGCGGCGGAAGAAGCTCGGCTGGTCGAGGCCGAAATCGAGCGGGCTGTCGCCGAGTCGCGGAAGCAGCAGCACGCCGGCAATCTGTTCGACGCGTTGCGGGTGCTGGAGGAAACGCGGCATCGCTTCCCCAAGGCGGCGCCGCAGCTCGAGACGGCGATCCAGGAGATCCAGGAGACCATCAACCTCCAGAAACACCTGCCCGAAATCGCCCTGCCCGCGCCGGTGCGCCGGCTGCCCCTCTGGCTGATCATCGCGCTGGCCGCCCTGGTGGTGGGAGGCGTCGTCGGCGTGGTCATGTACCTGCTGCGGCCCGCGCCGGCGCCCGGACCGACGCCGGCCAAGCCGGCGGTGTTGGCCATCGATCTGCGTCCCTGGGGCGAGGTGGACGCGGTGATCCGGCTGGACACCAACACGGAGATCGACCTGGCCCAGAAAGTCACGCCACTCCAGCTCGAACTCGATCCCGGCCGCTACAAGGTGGTCTACCATTTTGCCGGACAGCCCGCCCGCAGCGCTTCCGAAGAGCTGCGGCTCGAGGACAGCGGCTACCGCGTACTCAAGAAGGTCGCTCCGCAGCTGGAGCAGAATCTCGACCGCACCGTGGACGAGCTGATCGGCCAGTGACCGCCGTGCGCGCCGCACGAACCGCCCCATCATTCCCCATCGGAGCTGCTGTCGATCATTTTCCCGCGGCGGTGGAATTCCCCGGCTGAACCAACTCCTTCAATTCTTCCAGCAGGGCATCCAGCTCGGACTGGAGCGATCCGAGCTCCCGGGCCTCGACCATGACGCGCAGGAGCGGTTCGGTGCCCGAATAGCGGATCACGGTACGTCCGCCGTTCCGGGCCAGCAGCGCGTCGAGGGCCCGCACGGGCGGCAGGGATTCCAGCGGGGGTTTCCGGTCCGCCCGAAGGTTGAACACCCGCGACGGGTACGGCTGGTACCCGGCCAGCAGGTCGGCCAGCGGCCGGCGGGTGACGGCCAGGATGTGCAGCAGGAACAGGCCGGCGAGCAGGCCGTCGCCGGTCATGGCCGGCGACTGGAGGATCAGGTGGCCGGACGGCTCACCGCCCAGCACCAGGGCGCCGTCCAGCATGCGGGCCTGGATGTGGCGGTCGCCCACCGGCGTCCGCTCCAGCCGGATGCCCCAGCCGGCCAGCGCCGTCTCGAGCCCCAGGTTGGTCATGACCGTCCCCACGACGGTTTGCCCAAAGAGCTGACCCCGCGACCGCAGGTGATCCGCGAACACGTACAGGAGCGCGTCCCCGTCGAGGATTCGCCCCGCCGCGTCGCAGGCGATGATCCGGTCGCCGTCGCCGTCGAGAGCGAACCCCAGGTCGGCGCGAGCTGCGACGACGGCCGCCGCCACCCGCTCCGGCCGGGTCGCCCCGCAGTCACGGTTGATGTTGAAGCCGTCCGGTTCGGCGCAAATCGCGTGCAGGCGAAAAGCCACGCAGTCCACCAGCGCCAGGACCGCCGGCGTGGACGCGCCGTGGGCGCAGTCGATCACCACGCGGGTGGTCGGGGGCAGCCCGTCCAGCGGACACCGGTTCAGCAATCCGGCCACATAGCGGCCCAACAGATCAGGCGCCACATGGAACCGACCGCCGCCGTCCACCAGCGGGGTCTCGTCCGCGGTTCGCGCCGGCACCGGGCGCTCGCCCACGCGGACGGCGATGGCGGCTTCCTCGGCGGTGGAGAGCTTGAATCCCCGGTCGGTGAAGAATTTCAAACCGTTGTCTTCCGCCGGGTTGTGAGAGGCGGAGATCACCAGGCCGCCGCAGCAACCGAGATCCAGAATCAGGCCGGCCGCCGCCGGCGTCGGCAACACGCCGGCGTCCAGAAGCGGCACGCCGGCCCGCTCGAGCGCGGCGGCCACTTGTCGGGTGATCCATAGTCCCGAGGCCCGGGTGTCCCGGGCCACGAGAAAGGGGCGGCCGGGAAGCCGTGCCGCGGCGCGGGCGGCCGCGGCCTCCGTCGCCGTCTGGATCGTGGACGCATCCAGCGGGTAGATGCCGGCTTGGCCGCGGATGCCGTCGGTGCCGAACAGTCGATTGGCCATGGAGTGTCGCCGTCAGTTGCCCGCGCCACTGATCCGGATCGCCACTTTTTCCGGCACGATCCGTTCCACCCGAAGGGCGTTGGCGAAGGCGGGGTTGAGGATGCGATAACGCAGGGGCACGTCCTGAAAGTCGCTGGTGGGTGCGCAATCGGCGCCGTCGATGTAGATCTCCAGATCGTCGGCGGTCAGGCGGTCCCGCAGCGACACGGTGACCGAGGTCCGCGCGTCGGCGGTCTGGCGGCGCAGCCGGTAATTGCCGGACACGCCGCGCACCTGGACGGGCAGGCGGTTCAGGATCACCGGCACCATGCGCTCCTGGATCCGGATCTCCACCCGGACCTTGTCGGAATATTCCAGGGTGACGAACGGGCTGTCCAGTGGCACGTTCACGAACTGGACCAGCGTCTGTTGCCGACCGGTGATATCCACCGTCTGGGTGGGCAGCTCGCCGTAGTTGCGCACGTGCGACGACGGGCCGGAGATACCGACGCGCGGCGGCACGGCCGCGACGCCGCGCACTTCGAAGTTCTCGGCCGGCTGGCCCGAGTATTTCACCATCACGGGCACGGTCTTGCGCTGGAGGGGATCCAGGACCACGGTGATCGTCGCGGGGCGGATGTTGACGATCTTGATGCCCGCGGGCGTCCGGAAGTTGCGCGGCTCCAGGGCGATCACGTTCTCCCCTTCGTGCGCGGCGCGCAGGTCCAGTGTCGCCACCAGGTTTTTGACCGCCGCGTCCTTGCCGAGCTCCGAAGACTGGATCTGCACCAGGACGCTCTTGACGAAATCGTTGGAGATCTCGAGCGACGCCGGTTTGTTGATGATCTCCACGGGCACTTCCAGAATCCGCTCCACCTGCTGTTCGGACGAGACCAGCAGCCACATGGAGAAGCCGATGAACAGCGAGAGCACCTTCAGCCCTGCGTTCTGGAACAGGGTCCGGCGGAGAGCGCCCCACATGGAATTCAGGAGGCTCACGGCTCGGTCTCCTTGCGCTTCCACAGCCAGCTGAACCGGCTGCGCTCGCGGCTGGGAGCGAGCTGCGACTTCAGGAACGCGGTGAGGGTTTCGGAATCGGTGAAGCGCTTCAGCCGGCCGCCCACCGCCACCGACATCCGGCCCGTCTCCTCCGACACCACCACGGCCACCGCATCGGTCTCCTCGGTGATGCCGATGGCCGCGCGGTGCCGCGTGCCGTACTCCTTGCTCAGATGGGGCTCCAGCGTCAGCGGCAGAAAGCACGACGCGGCGGCGATCCGGTCCCGCTGCACGATCACTGCGCCGTCATGCAGCGGCGTGTCGGGCTGGAACAGGGTCACCAGCAGGTCGTAGCTCAGGCGGGCGTTGAGTTCATGGCCGTTTTCCATGTAGCTCTTCAGGCCGGTGGCTCGCTCCACGACGATCAGGGCGCCGGTGCGCTTCGACGACAGGGTCATCGCCGCCAGCACGATGTCGTCCACGACGCCGGTCCGCTCCGGCTCGAAGAAGCGCCCGAGGAAGCGCGCCTCGCCGATGTTGGCCAGGATCTTGCGGATCTCGGCCTGATAGACCACGATAATGGCGAAGACCGCGTAGGTCACGAAGTTCGTCAGGAACCACTGGATGGTGTGGAGCTGCGCGGTCCGGGACACGAAGTAAACCAGCACCAGGAAGGCGATGCCGCCGGCGATCTTGGCGGCGCGGGTGCCCTTGAGCAGCAGGAAGAGGCGGTAGATCACGAAGGAGATGATGAGGATATCCAGCACGTCGGTGACGGATATCGCATTCACCCGGATGAATCTCGCGAACTGCTCGAAGCGCTCCATGCTACACCATTGCTTCGCTTCGGATGGCGGCCGCAATCCGGAGCGCCTGCCGGGTGGCGGCCACGTCGTGGCATCGAATGATCCGGGCGCCGTGGGCCGCTGCCAGCACGGCCGCGGCCAGCGAGCCGGGTAGCCGTTCCGCCGCCGGCAATCCGGTGATGGCGCCGATGAACGACTTGCGAGAGGCCCCGACCAGGATGGGACGCCCGAACGCGCGGAACTCGGCCAACCGGTTCAGGATGACGAGATTCTGCTGGACGGTTTTCCCAAAACCGATGCCGGGATCCAGGATTATTGTATGCGGCGGCAGGGGAAGTTGCAAGACTTGCTCAAAAAAGGACTCGATCTCGGCCATGATGTCTACGGCTGGGGGGCGCTCCTGCATGTCGCCCGGCACGCCGCGCATGTGCATGGCGACGACGGCCGCGCCGGCATCGGCCACCACCCGCCGCATCTCCTCGTCGCGCAAGCCGCCGATGTCGTTGATGATCTCGGCTCCCTCATCCAGGACGGCGCGGGCTACGCCAGCCTTTGCCGTATCAACGGAGACGGGCACCGGCAGCCGCGGCGCCAGCTCGCGCAGCACCGGCAGCACCCGGCCCAGCTCTTCGGCCTCGGGCACCGGTCGGGCGCCCGGACGGCTCGACTCGCCGCCCAGATCGACCAGGTCGGCGCCATCCTCCACCAGTTGCCAGGCGTGGCGGACGGCGGCCGCGGCCTCCAGGCTGGAGCCCCCGTCATAGAACGAGTCCGGGGTGATGTTGACCACCCCCATGATCAACGCGGATTCCGGCAACGGGATCGTTCGGCGGCTGGTGACGATCGTCCCGGATGTGTCGGCGCCAGGATCAGGCCGGCGCGGGCCCTTCCTTGGTGGTGATGATGCCGGGGACAACTTCTTCTTCCTGCTTGGTGTCGGTCGGCTTGGAGTCGGTCGGTTTGGGGGCGGTCCGTTCCTTGTGCTTGACGATGGTCTCGCCCCGGATGGCCATCTCGACTTCCTCGGCGTCCAGAACCTCGAATTCCAGCAGGGCCTGGGCGATCCGCTCCATGGCCTCGCGGTGCTGCTCGACGAGGCCCGTGGCCTCGGTGTAGCTGGCGCGCACCAGCTGCTGAACTTCCTGATCGATGAGTTCCGCGGTCTGCTCGCTGTAGTCCCGGTGCTGTGCGATCTCGCGCCCCAGGAAGATCTGCTCTTCCTTCTTCCCGAAGGCGAGCGGTCCCAACTGGTCGCTCATACCCCATTCGCACACCATCTTGCGGGCCATCTCGGTGGCGCGCTCGATGTCGTTGGCGGCGCCGGTGGTCTTGATCTTGAGGAAGACCTCTTCGGCGATGCGCCCGCCCATCAGCACCTTGAGCTGGGCCAGCAGGTAGTTGCGGGAGTAGTTGTAGCGGTCGTCCACCGGCAGCTGCTGGGTGATGCCGAGAGCCATGCCGCGCGGGATGATGGCCACCTTGTGGATGGGGTCGGCGTCGGGCAGCAACGCGGCCAGCAGGGCGTGCCCCGCCTCGTGGTAGGCGGTGATCTTCTTCTCCTGCTCGTTGATGATGAGCGACCGCCGCTCCTTGCCCATCAGGACCTTATCCTTGGCCATCTCAAAATCGCCCATCATGACGCTCTTGCGGCTGTAGCGGGCGGCGTTCAGGGCGGCCTCGTTGACCAGGTTGGCCAACTGCGCGCCGGAGAATCCCGGCGTGCTGCGGGCGATGATCTCCAGGTCCACGTCGGGGCTGATGGGGATCTTGCGGGTGTGCACCCGCAGGATGCCGAGCCGGCCGCGAACGTCGGGCAGGTTGACCACGACCTGGCGGTCGAACCGGCCGGGCCGGAGGAGCGCCGGATCGAGCACATCGGGCCGGTTGGTGGCGGCGATGAGGATGACCCCCTCGTTGGACTCGAAGCCGTCCATTTCCACCAGGAGCTGGTTCAGGGTCTGCTCGCGCTCGTCATGGCCGCCGCCCAGGCCGGCCCCGCGGTGGCGGCCCACGGCGTCGATTTCGTCGATGAAAATGATGCAGGGGGCATGCTTCTTCCCCTGGTCGAACAGGTCGCGTACCCGGGAGGCGCCGACACCGACGAACATCTCCACGAAGTCCGAGCCGCTGATGGAAAAGAACGGCACGTTGGCTTCGCCGGCCACCGCGCGCGCCAGCAGAGTCTTGCCCGTCCCGGGCGCCCCCACCAGGAGCACGCCTTTGGGGATCCGCCCGCCCAGTTTCTGGAACTTCTGGGGCTCCTTCAGGAACTCCACGACCTCGGTGAGCTCCTCGATGGCCTCATCGACGCCGGCCACGTCCTTGAACGTGACCTTCTTCTGCTGGCTGGTCAGCAGCTTGGCCCGGCTTTTGCCGAAGGAGATGGCCTTGTTGCCGGTGCCCTGCATCTGGCGCATCAGGAACACCCAGAAGCCGACAAACAGGATCAGCGGCAGCCAGATGGACAGCGCCCACGTCAGCCACGAATCCTTCTCGGCCGGAACCACGTGGACGTTGGCGCCGGCCTTGACCAGCGCGTCCGCCACCTGCGCCTGGGAATTCTCCGGCACGGCGGCGGTGAAGCGGTCGCCGTTGCCGAGCCGCCCCTCCACCATGGCGCCCTTGATAGTGGCCTCCTGAATGGCTTTAGCGCTGACCTTTTCCTGGAACTTCGTGTAGTCCAGCTCCTTGACCGGGCCTTTCTGGTGGCTGTTGTACAGCCCGTAGAGCACCACCACGGTGATGATGATAAACAGCCACAGCAGGATGTTCTTGATCGTATTATTCAACTCCGCCTCCGCGTTCCGTCTCGGGACCGGCCGCCCGACAATGGTTTAGATGGCGATCCGGTGAAAAAGTGACCGCTCCCCCGCTATTTGAACGTGGCCAGGAACGGCAGGTTGCGGAATTCCTCCTGCACGTCGAGGCCATAACCGAACACAAACTCGTCGTCCTTCGCCTCAAAGCCGATGTAGTCGGGCTGGATGTTGGTCCGGCGCTGGACCGGCTTGTCGATGAGGACCGCCAGACGGGCCGACTTGACCCCTTGGACCTGGATGTGGTTCAGCAGGTGATCCAGAATGATCCCGGTGTCCAGCACCGTCGAGACGATCAGGACGTGTTTCTCAGTGATGGCCAGGGTCGGGTAAATGACGGTCTCGTCAATCTCCTTGATGTAGCTGTCATCGACGAGGGAATCCTTGTAGTACAGGTTGATGAACTGGCAGCGGACCGGGATCTCCAGACAGCGGATCAGGTCGGCCATGAAGATGAACGAGCCCCGCAGGATTCCCAGCACGTGGAGTTCCTGACCCTGCATGTCCTGATTGATCTGCCCGGCCAGTTCGCGAACCCGTTCGCGGATCTGCTCCTCGGTGCGCCAGACCACGTAGGGTTTGCTCTTTTTCTTCATTCTGCCCGCCTTACGATGGTGATCAGCCGGTCGACACCCAAACATCCACCATCATTATAGCACAGGCCGAGTGACAACTCGGGCATTCCCAAGATATTACCGTCGGCGGCGCACACCACCACGATCCGGTCGCGGTCGAACACCGGGACGCGGCGCTCCTGCAGAACCGCCTTGAGTTTGCGGGTGCCGCCGCTGAGCCGGATCCGGTCGCCGGGCCGGACGGAACGGACGCACAGCGGGCCGCCGGGCCGGGGCACCACGATATGCGGCTCGGACAGGCCGGCCGGAGGCTGGCCCTCCAGCGCCTCGAAGACCGCGCCGGCCTCGGGCACCTCCAGTCGGCCAGGCACATCGAGCCCATACTCAAAATCGACGCACACGGCCGGGCCGGGGGCCAGACGCACCACCCCGCTGCCGAGACGAATCTCCAGCCCGCCGGGCAGCACCGTCCGCCGACCGCTCCGGCCGGCGCGCAACAGCCGCAGCGCACGGTCGACATGCTGTCGCTCCAGTCCTCGCAGGTCGCCGCGAGCCCGCCGGATGACGGCGCGCAGCGCTGTCCCCTGCAGCGCCTCCGGCAGCGCGAGGAAATCGCCCAGCGCGAAGCGGAGGCCGTCCGCCGTCTCGGTGAGCGGCGGCAGCAGCCGCTCCACGGCGGCGTCCAGCGCCGCCGCCTCTTCGCGCAGCAGGTCGGCGGTCCGCGCCACCACCGCCGCCGCATCTGCGAACCCTGACTCCGCAAGTGCCGGCAGCACCCGGTGGCGCAATCGGTTGCGGCGGTGACGCCCGTCCCGGTTGGTGACATCCTCGTGCCACGTCAGTCCGTGCGCGCGCAGGTAGTCCAGGATCTCCGACCGGCTCGTCGCCAGCAGCGGCCGGATGCGTCCGTCGGTCGTGGCCGGCGCCATGCCACCCAGGCCCGTGCTGCCGGCGCCGCGGAGCAGCCGCAGCCAGAAGGTCTCGACCTGGTCGTCGCGCTGGTGGCCCAGGGCGATCCGGTGGAAACCGGACCGCCGGAACTCGTCGAAAATTTCCAGACGGCGCTGGCGCATCCACTCCTCGTGGTTGGCCAGCGGCGGTGGCGCCGGTGCGATCTCCCGCCGGTGGAACGGCAACGCCAGCCGGGCGGCGGTCTCCCGGCACAGCGCCTCGGCGTCGTCCCCGGCGGGCCCGCGGCGGTGGTTGATGTGCAGGACCTCCAGTTCAAAGGGCACCGTGGGCGCCAACCGGGCGAGGAGGTGGACCAGAGCGACGGAATCGGGACCGCCGGAGCAGGCGGCCAGCACGCGCTCACCAGGCTGGATGAGCCCGTTCGTCCGGATGAATTGGAGGACATCCCGGAGCCGCATATTCCCCTCCACCCGGCTCCTGCGCAGGCCGGGATCGGCCCTGTCGCCGGTTCCGGACGCAGTGGCACAGGATCGGTTGATCACTGACAGGTGAAACAGGACGAAGACAGCGCCCGGATGGGTGGAAAAAATGGTGCCGGTGCAGGGAATCGAACCCCGGACGCCGCGGATATGAGCCGCGTGCTCTAACCGTCTGAGCTACACCGGCACGGCGCATTAAAATACCCAAACCGCCTTGACTTGTCAAGTGAAAGCACGGCCGAACCGGCGTCGGGCGCTCCCCCAATTTCCCCTTGCCCCGGCCGCAGCCCGATGGCACCATAGGGCGACGCGCCGCACCCGGCACGCGCGGCCGCCATCGGGGAAGTCATGGTCGTGTTAATATCCCGCATCATCATGGTCCTGCTGATCCTGCTGGGGGTTCGCCTGCTGGCGCGCGTGCTGGCTCCCCTGTTCGCCCCCCGCGGTGCCCGGCTCGAGACCCGGGCGCGCCGGCCGGCCCGGGCGATGCAACGGGGCGAGATGCTCCGCGATCCGGTTTGCGGCACCTGGGTGGACCAGCGGATCGCGGTGACGGCGAGCTGTGACGGCCGGACGGTCCACTTCTGCTCCGCCGCCTGCCGGGATCGCTATCTCGCGGAGCCGCCATCATGATCACCGCCGGCCTCACGGGCGGAATCGCTTCGGGCAAGACCACGGTAGCCGGAATGTTCGCCCGTCTCGGCACGCGGGTGATCGATGCCGACGACGTGGCCCATGAAATCCTCCTCCGCGACGAGATTGTCTCCGCCGTGACCGCCCGGTTCGGCCGCAGTGTGCTGGATGACCGCGGCCGGGTGGACCGCAAGCGGCTGGGCGGCGCCGTGTTCGCCGATTCCGCCAACCGGGCGTGGCTCAACCGCCTGATGCACCCACCGGTGCGGGCGGAGATCCAGCGCCTTCTGGACGAGCCGTTCGACGGCAAGGCGCCGCCGCTCACTATCGTGGACGTGCCCCTGCTCGTGGAGTCCGGGGAGCCCCGGCGTTACGGGCCGTTGATATTGGCTTATTGTCCGGAGGAAATCCAGGTGGAACGACTGATGCGGCGGGATGCGCTGAACCGGTCCGCCGCCCTGCAGCGGATCCGGGCCCAGCGGCCCATCGACGAAAAGCGGGCGGCGGCCGACTTCATCATCGATACCTCGGGCCCGCTGGCCGACACCTTCCGCCAGGTTCAGGCGGTCCGCCGGCGGTTGCTGGAGGGAGCGGCGGCGCGCTGAGTGACGGGTCCGGATGGGACGTGATTACTGCTTCTTCTTCTCGGTCTTCTTGACGTTGTTGGGGCGCGTCTTGCCGTGGGTGCCCCGGTAGATCTTGCCGCGGCGGGTGCGCTGGTCGCCTTTGCCCATGGTGAACTCCTGGCCATTGTGATTGAATCCATCATCCGGGGGGCCGGCCCGGAAGAACGAGTAGTTCTACCAGAACCCCGCCCGCTTGTCAACGGCACTCGCGGCCGATCACCTCGCCGGTTGGGGGTTCACCTCCCGCCCCGGTTATGGTAGGATGAGGGACCCTTGGCCCCGCCGCACCCGCTCCCGGCCTGGTCTGGAGCGGGCTGCCGGCAGGGATGGGCGAAGGGCGGCGACGCGTGCACGCACCATTAATATAAGGAGACCCGTTATGGCCAAGTACCGCATTGCCTGGCTCCCCGGCGACGGCATCGGGGTGGAAGTCAACGAGGCGGCCAAGCTCGTCCTCGACCGCATTGGGCTGGACGCCGAGTACATCCACGGCGACATCGGCTGGGAGTTCTGGTGCAAGGAAGG
>JAKQOW010000092.1 GCA_029565065.1 Acidobacteriota bacterium
CCATGTTGCAGCCGAAGTTCACCATGAGGGGACGGATCCGGCGGTACATCTCCTCGGTTCGGCTGACGATGACGCCGCCCACCACGTCGGCGTGGCCGTTGAGGAACTTCGTCACCGAATGGAAGACCACGTCGGCGCCGATTTCCAGCGGCCGCTGCAGGTACGGGGTGGCGAAGGTGTTGTCCACCACCAGGACGGCACCGTGGGCGTGGGCCAGTTCCGCCATGGCAGCAAGGTCGGTGACCTGCATGGTGGGATTGGAGGGTGTTTCCACGTACAGCACGCGGGTTTCGGGACGGAACGCCCGCTGGACAATGTTAGCGTCGGACGTGTCGACGAAATCCGCCGTCACGCCAAACCGGCTGAGGTGTTTTTCCACGATCAGGCGCGAGGGGCCGTAAACCGAAGCCGTGCTCACCACGTGGGCGCCCTGATCCAGCAGCGCCATATAGATGGTGGACACGGCGCCCATCCCGGAGCTGGTGGCGATGCCGTCGAAGCCTCCCTCCATCTCGGCCACGGCACGCTCCAGGGTCCGGATGGTGGGGTTGCTGATCCGGGTGTAGATGTACCCGTCCGAATCGCCGGCGAACAGGGAAGCCCCATGGGCGGCATTTTTAAAGGCGAAGGTGGAACTCAGATAGACGGGCACGTTCACCGCGCCCAGCGGGTCCTGGTGATGGCCGCCGTGAACCTGTAACGTGCTGAAGCCATGCTTCGGATTCGAATCCATGTAGCCTCCGGAGATTGCCGGCGGGGAGCCGGTTAAAATAAAAGAGCAGTGTATCATCCCACTCTGTGGCTGCCAAGAAATAAACGGGAATTTTCCGGTTTATTGCTCCAGCCCGGCGGGTTTCCATGAAACCGTCCGGTGTGGTATGAATCCAATCAGAGGTCTGATAGAATACGTACACATTCGGGAGAAAGCCAATACCGCAGTCGAGCGGCAGCCTAAGTGGGGCAGATGACGCACACTCGGTCTGGCCGTTCCTGCGGCAACTTCGGCGAAATCTGTAAGGAGGCAACATGAAGATGGCAAGACTGGTTTCGATCACGCTGCTGGCATTGGTGCTGGTGGCGATTCCCCTTCAGGCCCAGGGTCTGGAAATGCCCAGAGTGAGTCCCAAAGCCGTGGTCACCCAGACCATCGGCACCACGACGGTGACCGTCACCTATTGCCGGCCCGGCGTCAAAGAGCGGGCGATCTGGGGCGGCCTGGTCCCCTATAACGAAGTGTGGCGCACCGGCGCCAACGAGGCCACCCTCCTGACCATCAGCGATCCGGTCAAGGTGGAGGGGCAGGAACTGGCGGCCGGCACCTACGCGCTGGCAACCATCCCCGGCGCCGATGAGTGGACGTTCATCGTCAACAAGAACACCGCCATGTGGGGCACCATGGGCTACAAGCAGGAGGAGGACATCCTGCGCGTGAAGGTCAAGCCGGTGGCCGTGGCGCAGACGGAGTGGATGCAGTTCATGTTCACCGACCTCAAGGAGGACTCAGCCATCCTGATGCTTCAATGGGAAAAAGTGGGTGTTCCCGTGAAATTCAGCGTGGACACCATGGGCAAGTTCCTGAATCAGGCGCGCAAGACCATGGCCCGCTATTGGACGGAGCCTTATCGGGCGGCCATGTTCTGTCTGGACCATGACACCGGCCTCGACGAGGCGCTCAAGTGGATCAACACCTCGGTGGCCATTCAGGAAACCTTCTACAATCTGGCGGTGAAGGCCCGCATCCTGGCCAGGCAGGGCCAGAAGGCCGAAGCCGTCGCGATCATGGAAAAAGCGCTGGCCGTGGGCCGCAAAATGGAACAGCCCCCCTTCAACCTGAAGGAGATGGAGGGCCTGCTCGCGGAGTGGAAGAAGTAGCAACGTCGATACGGATTGAATTCGTCATTCGAGAATGAAAGAGCCCCGATTCCGGGGCTCTTTATTTTGCCTTGACGACATGTCGCCCGGATACTCCCAGCAGCTGCGCCAGGTGGATCCGGGAGATCCGGAGTTACTTGGCCAGCGCCTTCTTGATGAGTCCCACAATCGCCATCAGGACGCCGCCGCCGACGCCGCCGGCCGCGATGTTCCCAATGATGGACCCGAGGTCCAGACCGGCGCCGCCCGAGAGCGCGACACCCAGCAGCTTGAGTAGGAACCCGCCGATCCCGCCGCCCAGGATGCCGACGATGGAATCACCGAGGGTGCCCAGAGAAAACTTCTTCATCAAGGCTCCCGCCAGGTTGCCGCCCAACGCCCCGCTCACCAACTGGATGATCAGAGGCAGCCACTGTTCCATCGTTCCTCCTGTGCCTACAAAAATTGATAACGATGAATGGTTTATATTGCAATTTGACTATATTGTCAACATGAATTGAGGTGATGGCTGGTGCTTTCAACCTTCGAAGGGAAGTGTCTTTCAAAGAAATGGAACAATAGGGCGAACCCGATGACCAGGGTGCAGCCCACCACGTTGTACCAGAGGAACGACACAGGCGTCAGGAGAAAACAGGCGATGACGCCGGCCTCGGCCGCCAGGGCGGCGCAGAAGACGGCGCGGCCCCGGACCCGCTTGAGGAAAAACGCAGTGAGGAAGATTCCCAGGATGGTTCCATAGAACAAGGAGCCGAGAATGTTGACGGCTTCCACCAGCGTGCCCAGGCGGCCGGCGTACTCGGCGAAGAGCATGGCGAAGCCGCCCCAGAGGAGAGTGGCCCATCGGGACACGGTGACCTCGCGATGGTTTTCACCGGCGCCGCCTTTCAGGCGGCGATAGCCGTCGACGACGGTGACGGCGGAAAGCGCCGCCAGTTCGCCCGAAGTGGACGACATCGAGGCAGAGAACACCACCGCCAGGATCAGGCCCACCAGCCCGGCCGGCAGGTAGTGGATCACGAATGTCAGGAAGACGTAGTTCACGTCGTTGGTGTTCGCCTCCGGATCCACCTCCTGGATGAGCCGCGCGGCGGCGGCGCGGGTCTGGTCCACAGCCCGGTCGGCCGTCGCCAGCGCCTGCCGGGCCGCTCCGGCGGAATCCGCCGAACCGGCGTCGACGGCCCGGGCCAGTTCCAGCGCCCGCTGCTTCCTCAATTCGAGGAGGCGCTGGTGCTGCCCCTCCAGTTCCAGCCACTCGGCCCGCCGCTCGCTCGCCACCACCTTGGCGGTCTCCACAGGGTTGAAGAAGAGCGGGGCCGGATTGAACTGGTAAAAAACGAAGAGCAGCGCGCCCAGCAGCAGGATGGCGAACTGCATGGGCACCTTCAGCAGGCCGTTCATGAGCAGGCCGGTGCGGCTCTCGGCCACCGACCGGCCGGTGAGGTAGCGCTGCACCTGCGAGTGGTCCGTTCCGAAATAGGACAAAGCCAGGAAAAGCCCGCCGATCATCCCCGACCAGATGTTGTAGCGGTTCTGCAAGTCGAAGGTCCAGTCGATCGGATTGAGCCGCCCCAGATGGCCGGCCAGTTGCAGCGCGCCCGTTATGGAAACGTCATCCGGCAGCCGCCAGATCAGGACCACGAACGCGGCGGTCATGCCCATGAAGATCACCGCCGCCTGCTGCGGCTGGGTGCGGCTCACCGCCCGGGCGCCGCCGGTGACGGTGTAGGTGATCATGAGTCCGCCCATGACCAGGATGGTCAGCGACAGATTCCAGCCGAGGAGCACCGACAGAACCAGCGACGGCGCGTAGATCGTCAGGCCCGTGGCCAAGCCGCGCTGGAGCAGGAACAGGAACGCCGTCAGCAGCCGGGTCTTGGCGTCGAACCGTTGCTCGAGGTATTCGTAGGGGGTGAGGATTTTCAGCCGGTGGTAGATGGGCACCGCCACCGCGGCGATGCCGATCATGGCCAGCGGCAGGCCGAGATACATCTGGACAAACCGCATGCCGTCGGCGTATCCCTGGCCGGGGGTGGAGAGGAAAGTGATGGCGCTCGCCTGGGTGGCCATGATGGCCAGGGTGACCGAGTACCAGCG
Organism: Acidobacteriota bacterium; assembly: GCA_029565065.1. GTDB lineage: Bacteria > Acidobacteriota > JAAYUB01 > JAAYUB01 > JAAYUB01 > JAAYUB01. The sequence continues at coordinate 3,967 of JAKQOW010000092.1, forward strand.
CATGCGCCGGCCCGCCAATAAGTATTCCTGGATGCTGTTTGCCTGACGGCCCTTGTAGATGCCGAAACCGGTGATGAAGGCCAGGGTGCCGCCCAGCACCAGCCAGTCCAGGAGCGTCATGAAAACCACCGCTGGAAGAGGTAGAAGAGCACGATCCAGCCCAGCAGGTTGCCAGCCACCACGAGGTAGAAGCGCCGCCATGTGCCGAAAAACGGCGGCGGCTCCTCCGACGGCTCCGGCCCGTGCCTGGCGGCGGGATCACTCATCGGCGGACTCCAGCGAGAGCAGGTTCACGAAGAGGCGGTATGCGCCGGGCACGCCCGCGGGGAGCTGCCGGAAGAAGGCCAGACCGGTATAGGCAAAGTGGCCCCGGCCGTGTCGGACCACGACGAGTCCGCCGTCCAGCGGCGGCTCGCCCGGGTCGTTCATGGCCAGCGGTGCGGCGAACCGCGGGTCCCGCTCGCCGGCAAAGTAGAGCCCGCGCTCCTGCTCCCAGCCGGCGAAGTCCGCCGCGGTGATCCGGTTGGGAGTGTTCAGGACGGGATGTTCCGGCAGGAGGATCGCGACCGGCGATTCCTCGTCGGTGACGCGGTTCCGGGTGAGCGTGAGCGGAACGGGCCCCACGGGTTCCACGACGAGGCCGCGGTCGGTGGCGTACTGGACGACGAGCGTGCCGCCGGCGGCGACGTAGTCGGCCAGGCGGCCCGCCAGCGGAGCCAGCCGCGACCGCGTGTTGTAGGCCCGGACCCCGGCCACGATGGCGTCGTATGCGGTCAGGTCGCCCGATTCGAGCGCCTCATCCGAGAGCAGCTCCACCGTGTAGCCGATCTGCCGCAGGCAGTCGGGCACGTCGTCGCCGGCGCCCATGATGTAGCCGATCCGGCGGCCGTCGCGCTGCAGGTCCAGCCGCACCAGGTGCAGGTGAGCGGGCGGGAACAGGGTCTGGGTGGGGATGTGCGGATAGGCCAGCTGCTGCCGGCCCTGACGGAAGGTGCCGGAATCGGTCACCGCGGCCAGGTCCAGCATCGCCATGCCGGCTCCGGCAGGCGGCGTCACGCGGACGGACAAGGCGCACTCGTCCGACTTCCGCTCCAGCGCGAACGTCTGTTCGGCCGGCTCCACCCGCCAGCCGTCGGGCACGGCGGCGGTGACCGTTCCCTTGACGCCAGCCCGGCCGGCGACGACAGTGAAGCGGATCTCGCGGGGCCGGTCATCGGCGAACATCTCCACCCGGTCCGCCGCCCGGATCATGACGGGCGGCTGGATGATGAACGGCCGGTACTGCTCGCCCTCCACCGCGTCGCGCCAGCGGTAGCGTACGGGCACGGGGAAATCGATGGCCGTGTTCCCGAACGCCAGGCGGAAGACGGCTTCGAGCGCCGGCGGGTTTTCGGCCAGTCCCCGCCGCGCCGGGTCGTTGTCGCGGTAGACCCCCCGTTCCGGCTCCTGGAGCAGCCAGTGCGGCTGGGAGACGGCCGCGTCCGGCGGGACGGTCACGGTGAGTGGCCGCGTGTCGGGCTGATCGGCGGCCAGGGCGGTGTCGCGGGCCTCCGTCTTGCCGGCGGCGGTCACGGACGTCCAGGTGACAGGCGCTCCCGACCGGTTGATGGCGGTGATAGACACCTTGATGGTCTCGCCCGGCGCGGCCGCGTCGGTCTCGGCGATCGCCTCCAGCCAGAGGCCGGCGCAGTCCCGGATGATCTCGCGCAACTCGTCGCGCTTCACGGCCGCCCAGGGATGGTCCACCGTCGCCAGCGCCTCCCAGGCTTGCAGGAGCAGCGGCAGCACGTCGCTGGGCCGGCGGGGATTGAATCGGGCGGCCGCTTCGGTCAGGAGACGGCCGACCGCTTCGCCGCCCGGCACCCGGGCCCAGGTGGTGTCGATGCCCTCGAACAGATCGGCGACGGCCGGCTCCCCGGCCAGCAGCTTGAAGTAGTCGGTGTACGCGCCGCGGCGGGCCAGCACGCCGAATCCCTGGGTCTTGTGCATGGAGCGGCTGCGGGCGGCGGTCTCGGCGAACGATTCGCCGGACAGCGGATCGTAGGCGCCGGGATTGAGCTGGAGGAGGCCGGTGGCATCGAACCGGGTGTCGGACGGGGGCCGCCACGCGTTCCAGAAGATCCGCCGCGCCTGCCACGGTTTGGCCCACATGAGTTGCTCCGGGAACCGCGCCGGGTCGGCGGCGGCATGGAAGGCGTCCAGGGCCAGGATGGCCGAGGCGGTGTGATGGCCGTGCGTCTCGCCGGTGGACGGAAAGCGGGTGACGATCACGTCAGGCTGGAATCGGCGGATCACCCAGACCACGTCGCTCAGCACGGCCTCGCGGCCCCAGATGGCCAGGCTCTCCTCGGACGTCTTGGAATAGCCGAAATCCCGCGCCCGCGTGAAGTACTGCTCGGCCCCGTCGATGCGGCGAGCGGCCAGCAGCTCCTGGGTGCGGACGGCGGCCAGGAGCGGTCCCTGCTCGGTGCCGATGAGGTTCTGACCGCCGCCGCCGCGGGTCAGCGACAGGTACGCGGCGCGGACCTTCCGGCCGCGCGCCATGTACGCCAGCAGGGCGGTGTTCTCGTCGTCGGGGTGGGGCGCCACATACAGGATGCTGCCCAGCACCGTGAGCCGGTCCAGCGCGAGCTGCAGGGCGGCGGCGTCCCGGGGAGGCGGCGGCGGAATGGCGGCAACGTGGAGCATGCTCATCGCGGCGACGACGAGAACGACCAGGGCACCCGGCATTTTGGAACCGGAGCAGCGAGCGGGGCAGGGGCGGAGCGACATGTGAACTCCCTCGGGAAAGTGGTTGCAATCGACGGCGCCGGTGCCATAATGGGCGGTCATCTCCGGATCGTGCGCCGTCGATGGCTGTTTGTACGATGAAGGGCGCCGGGTGTTCAACAGTTATTTGGTCCGTCGCCGGGGTTCCCGCCACGCGCGGCTGTGCGGACAGTCCGGAGAACGAGAAGGAGTTCCGTGCGCGTCCTGACCCGGTACCGCAACCGATGGCGGGAGTCCAGCCCGAGCCTGCGGGTGTTTCTGGCCGGCGCCCTGCTGCTGGGAATCAACAACGGCATTCTCACCGCCACGTTCAACAACTATCTCTTCGACTCGTTCCACGTCAATGCGTCGGTCCGCGGCCTGATCGAATTCCCGCGGGAGCTGCCGGGTTTCGCCATGATCTTCGTCACCGGCGTGCTCGCCGCGTTCTCTCTCCGGTCGTGGGCCATGCTGGTGGGGCTGTCGACCGGGGTCGGCATCCTGGGCCTCGGCTACCTGTCGCCCAACATGTCCCTCATGATTTTCTGGATGATGCTGTGGAGTCTCGGCGACCACCTGTTCATCACCGCCGAGGCCACCATCGGCCTGAAGCTGGCCGAGGCGAACCGGGCCGGCCGGCGGCTGGGGCAGCTCACCGGCGCGCGGAATCTGTCCATGATCCTGGGCACCGCAGCCGTCTGGCTCCTGATGGACCGGCTGGGCGTTCGCTACCCGGGCGTCTACGCCCTGGCCGCCGCCACGGCGATCCTGGCGGCCGTGGCGTTCAGCCGGCTGCGCCTGCCCGATGACGGCGGCGGCAACCCCCGCCGGTTCGTGCTGAAAAAACGATACACGCGGTTCTATCTCCTCAACATCTTCTGGGGCGCCCGCAAGCAGCTCTTCCTCACGTTCAGCCCGTGGGTGCTGGTGAGCGTGTTTCACACGCCGCCTCAGACCATTGCCTTGCTGGTCATGGCGGCGGCGGTGGGCGGCGTGGTGTTCCGCCAGTACTTCGGGCTGGCGGTGGACCGTTTCGGCGAGCGGGCCGTGCTGGTCGTTGACGGCGTGGCGATGGCGGCCATCTGTCTGGGATTCGCCCTCTCGGCCAACATCTATCTGCTGTATGGATTGTTCGTGCTCGATAGCCTGATGTTCGCCACCCGGATCGCCCGGATCACTTACCTGAACAAGATCGCCGCGGACAAGCAGGAGATCGCGCCCACCTTGTCCATGGGACTGACGCTGGATCACGTGGTGTCCATGATCGTGCCGTTTCTCGCCGGGTTCCTCTGGGACGCCTCCGGCTACCCGGCCGTGTTTCTCGCCGCGCTGGCTCTGGGGCTGGGCAACCTGTGGCTGACCCTTCGTCTGGAGCACTGAACCCCGCGCTCGATGCGGATTTCCGAAATTCTCCTTGACACATTTGGAGTGCTCGGCTATAAATATGCCTTCTTCCGGGGCGGTTAGCTCAGCTGGGAGAGCATCGGTTTTACAAGCCGGAGGTCACAGGTTCGAGCCCTGTACCGCCCACCAGGAAACGGATCACGGGTCTTTAAAGCATGCGGGGTTGTAGTTCAGTTGGTTAGAACGTCGGCCTGTCACGCCGAAGGTCGCGAGTTCGAGTCTCGTCAACCCCGCCATATTCAGCCTCCCTCCGGGGAGGCTTTTTTGTTGCGGGGCATCCGGCGTCCGGACCGGAGCGCAGCGGCCCGCCGACGCTTAGGATCCGCGCACGGCGCGCAGAGCAGAGCCGGGCTGCTGCCTGGTGGGCATCCGAACCGGGTGTCATCGGGTAGCAGACTCCATCCGAACGACGATCCGCGCTGGTTCAGCGGCGAAGATTTTCCCTTGAGTTTCAGTACCTGCAGTCATACAATCGGCGCTTTCGCGGGGTGCCGCCGATTCATCCGGCCCGGACGGCCCGACTGACGGGACCCGTTATCGGACGGACGCACTGACCAGCCCACATCGAGCGGACTGGCTGCCTGGCCCGGTACGGGGGCCCGGCATCCCCGGAGTACGTCATGGACCTGTTCGTCATCGGGATCATCCTCATCCTGACCGGCAGCCTGGCTGCCCTGGTCGTCCCCGCCGACTGGAAGAGCCGCCTCAGCACCCTGTTGTCCGCCGCCGGCTGCATGGTGGTCCTGGGCGGCGCGCTGCGTGCGATCTGGAACGGCGGCGCCGAAGTGTGGGTGGTGTCCGCGGGTCCGTTCTTCGGCGACGTGCCGCTGGTGCTGGATGAGTTGTCGGCGTTCTTTGCTCTGGCCATCGCCCTGACCTGCCTGCTGGGCGGGATATATGGAACCGGCTATCTCCACGCCGGATCCGACGACGCATCGGCCAGGCCGGAACGGCTGGGCGGCCACTTCTTCTGCCTCGGCCTGCTCACCGCCAGCATGCTGCTGGTGACGGTGGTGCAGCACACCCTGGCCTTCCTCATCGTGTGGGAGATCATGTCGCTCGCCTCCTTCTTTCTGGTGGTCACCGAGCACTGGAAGGACGAGGTGGTGGACGCCGGCCTGAATTACCTGGTGTCCATGCATGTCGGCGTGGTCTGTCTCATCACCGGCTTCCTGTTTATCGGCAGCCGCGGGGCGGGGATGGACTTCCGCCAGTTCGCCGCCGTGTTGCAGGATCCGGCGTTCCCCGCACCGGGGATCTTCCTTCTGTTCTTCGCCGGGTTTGGCATCAAGGCCGGTTTCGTCCCCCTGCAGACCTGGCTGCCCCGGGCGCATCCGGCGGCGCCGTCGCACGTGTCCGGCATCATGTCGGGGATCATGATCAAGACGGGCATCTACGGCATCCTGCGCGTCGTGTCGTGGCTGGGGAAGCCGCCGGTGGAGCTGGCGCTCGCCGTCCTCGCCATCGCCGCCGCGTCCGCGGTGCTCGGGGTGGTGTACGCCATCGCCCAGCACGACCTGAAGCGCCTGCTGGCCTACCACAGCGTGGAGAACATCGGCATCATCGGTCTGGGCATCGGCATGGGCATGCTCGGACTGGCGTACGGCGCACCCATGATCGCCCTCCTCGGATTCGCCGGCGCCGTGTTGCACGTGCTGAACCATTCCATCTTCAAGGCGCTGCTCTTCTATGCCGCCGGCGCGGTCTACCGGCGGCTGCACACCCGCGACCTGGAGCAAATGGGCGGTATCGCCCACCGCATGCCGGTCACGGCCGCGCTGTTCATCGTGGGCTCCGCCGCGATCTGCGGCCTGCCGCCGTTCAACGGGTTCGTGAGCGAATTTCTGGTGTACGCCGCCGCGTTCAGCGGCCTGGTGGGCCAGCGAGTGGCGCTGGTGCTGGTGTCCGCTCTGGTGATGGCGGTGCTGGCGCTGGTGGGCGTGCTGGCGCTCATCTGCTTCGCCAAGGTCTGCGGGGTGGCCTTCCTGGGGGTTCCCCGCCGGCCGCAGCCGCCGGACATGCGCGATCCCGGCTGGAGCATGCGCGGGCCCATGAGCGTGCTCGGCATCCTCGCGCTGCTTATCGGCGTCCTGCCGCAGGCGGCAGTGCCGCTGGTCCTGCCGGCGGCCCGGCTGCTGGCCGGGGCGACGGCGCTGCCGGCCCGCCTGCCGGTGCTCGACCTGCTCCAGCGCATCTCGCTCATCGCGGCGGGATTGGTCGTCCTGACCGCGGGGCTGATGGCGCTGCGCCGTCTACTGCTGCACGGCCGGCCGGTGGAAACCTTCCGGACGTGGGATTGCGGCTACGGGGCGGGGACGCCCCGGATGCAGTACACGGCTTCGTCGTTTGCCTCGCCGGTGCTGGCCCTGACCAATCCGGTGCTGGCGCTGGAGACGAGGCTCGAGCCGCCGGAGGGCTTCTTCCCCGGCGCGGCTTCGTTCGAAACGCATCCGGGAAATATCTTCGAGGCCTGGCTGATCCAGCCGGTGGTGAGCCGCCTCAACCGCTTCCTGACGCGCTTCACGTGGATCCAGAGCGGCAGCACCCAGCGCTACATTTTCTACGGCCTGATCTTCCTGGCCGTCACCCTGATCTGGATGGCGGTGGTGTGATGGCCCTCCGGATGCGCACCATCGCCGGACCCGGGCGGAGACGGTCATGCTGAACCTGGCCGTCAACCTATTAATCCTGTTCGGCGCGCCCCTGCTGCTGGTGGGCGTGATCAACCGGACCAAGGCCCTGTGGGCCGGCCGGCGCGGGGCGCCGCTGGTGCAGCCGTTCCACGATTGCTTCCGCCTGCTGCGCAAGGGGGCGGTGATCAGCGACACGACCACGCCCGTCTTCCGGCTGGCCCCGTCGGTGAACCTGGCGGCCGTGCTGCTGGCGGGCTTGATGGTGCCCCTGGCTGGCGGCGGGGCCGTCATCAGCTTTGAGGGCGATTTCGTGCTCTTCGCCTACCTGATGGCCATGGGCAAGTTCGCCCGCGTGCTGGCGGCCATGGATACCGGCAGCAGCTTCGAGGGGATGGGCGCCAGCCGCGAAGCGCTGTTCTCCGGCCTGGTGGAGCCGGCGTTCTTCCTCCTGATGGCAGGCTGCATGGCGATCGCCGGCCAGACGTCGCTCGCCGACGCCCTGCCGGCGTTGCAGCGTTCCGGCGGGCTGCTCCAGGTGGCCCTGGTGCTCGGCGTGATCTCGTTCTTCACCATGCTGCTGGTGGAGGGGTGCCGGGTGCCCGTGGACGATCCCAACACGCACCTTGAGCTCACCATGATCCACGAAGTTATGGTGCTGGACCATTCGGGTCCCGATCTGGCGTTCCTCCAGTACGCCGCCGCCCTGAAGCTGGTCATCGTGGGGGCGCTGATCGCCGCGCTGGTGCTGCCGTCGGCGGCGCCGCTGGGCGTGTCGGCGGCGCTGCTGCTCCTGGTGCTGGCCGCGGTGGCCGTGGCCACGGGCCTGGTGGAGTCGGTGACCGCCCGGCTGCGCATGACCCACGTGTCGCAGTTCGTGTTCCTGATGACGTCCAACGGGCTGATCGTCCTGGCGGTGGTGCTGCTGTTCAAATTCGGGGGGCTGCGGTGATCAACTTCCTGATCGTCCTGTTCGGCGTGACCATGCTCTACGTGGCGGCGACCAGCCGCATCGAGGCCTACGTCCGCATGCTGGTGGCGCAGGGCCTCGTGCTGTTCCTGCTGGTGGTCGCCGACTGGCAGAGCTTCCACCTGTTCAACCTGCTGTTTCTCGCAGTGGAGACCCTCGGCTTCAAGGCAATCATCATCCCGTGGTTCCTGCGCCGGGTGGTCCGCCGCAACGGCGTCTTCCGGGAACTGGAACCGTACATCCCCAATTTTTTCTCGGTGGTCATCGCCAGTCTGATCTTCGCCTTCGGATTCCTGCTGGCCTACGGCTCGCTGGACTTTGCCCGGGACATCAAGCCGCTGTACTTCGGCGTGTCGGTCTCCACCATGCTCACCGGGCTGCTGGTGATCACCACCCGGAAGATGCTGGTCACCCACGTCGCCGGCTACATGATGCTGGAGAACGGCATTTTCCTGCTGTCGCTCTCCATGGCGCGGGAGATGCCGCTCCTGGTGAATCTGGGCGTGCTGCTGGACATCTTCCTGGGCATTTTCCTGCTGGGCCTGTTCGCGACGAAGATCAAGTCCACCTTCGACGAATCGAAGATCGATGCCTTGACGCATCTCCGGGATTGACGCCATGCTGATCGCCATCCTCATCCTGTTCCCCCTCGTCGCTGGCGTCCTGCTGCTGGCGCTCAAGTCGAAGACCGCCAACGTGGCGACCATCTACCTGTACGCGGCGCTCCACCTGGTGATCTCGGTCTGGCTGTGGCGGCAGCCGTCGTCGCTGCTGCCGTTCTTCCGGGTGGACGACCTGAACATCCTGTTCCTGCTGGTCCTGTCGGTGCTGTACCTGGGGGTGGCCTTCTATCACGGCGACTTCCTGAAGCAGTCCGGGCTGAGCCCGCGGTGGCACACCTGGTACGCCATCTGCCTGCTGCTCTTCAACTGCTGCATGACCGGCGTGATCCTCTCCACGCATCTCGGCCTGCTGTGGGTCTTCGTCGAGGGGACCACCCTGGCCAGCGCCCCGTTCATCTACTACGAGGGGAACAAGGCCGCCCTCGAAGCGACCTGGAAGTACGTGTTCATCTGCTCGGTGGGCATCGCGCTGGCATTCGTCGGGATCATCCTGCTGTCCATGAGCGCGGGCGACACCGTGTCGCTGTTCTTCGACGACCTGGGCGCCAACGCCGGCAAGCTGTCGCCGTTCTGGCTGCGGCTGGCGTTTCCGTTCATCCTGATGGGTTTCGGCACCAAGATGGGGCTGGCCCCGGTGCACGCCTGGCTGCCCGACGCCCACGCCGAGTCGCCGGCGCCCATCTCGGCGGTGCTCTCCGGCACACTGCTCAACACCGCGCTGCTGGGCATCCTGCGGGTGTATCGCGTCATGGACCTGGCGGGCCAGTCCGCGCAGGCCAGGATCCTGCTGGTGGCCATGGGTTTCCTGTCGCTGTTCGTGTGCGCCGTGTTCGTGCTTAAAAACCGCAACTACAAACGGATGCTGGCGTACTCGTCCATCGAGAACATGGGGCTCATCGCCATCGGCGCGGGCCTCGGCGGCGTCGGGATCTTCGCCGCCATGCTGCACATGGTGGCCCATTCGCTGGGCAAGGCGTCCCTGTTCCTGACCGCGGGCAACATCCTGGGGCACTACGGCACCAAGGACGTGGCCGGCGTGCGCGGCCTCCTGCGGGTGGACCGGGCGACGGGCTGGCTCTGGATCATCGGTTTCCTGGCCCTGGCCGCATTCCCGCCGTTTCCGGCGTTCCTGAGCGAGTTTCTCATGGCCGGTGCCATCCTGGACGGCGGCTACGCCTGGATGCTGGTGCCGTTTTTTCTCCTGCTGACCGTCATCCTGTTCGGCATGGGTCACTCGGTCATGCAGATGGCGTTCGGCGATCCCAACCCCTCCGTGCGCAGCCAGCGGACGCCGCTGGTCAACTACATTCCGCAGGTGCTGTTCCTCGCCGTCCTGGTGGCGGTGGGGCTGGCCATGCCCGCGCCGGTCTACGACCTGGTGCAGCGGGCGGCCGTCAGTCTGGGCGGGGGGAGGTGAGCATGAAGGGCTGGCTCGCCACCCGGAACAACCGCAGCGAGGCGCGGGCCGACGCGCCGGCCTGGACGCTGCCGGATCTCGCCGCCGAAATCGTCCGGCGCTGCCAGGAGGGACTCCGGCTGGCGGCCATGTTCGGAGTACCCGAAGGCGGCCGCCTGATCGTGTACGCCATCCTGGCTGACGACACCGCCGCCCGGCTCTGGATCGCCGCCGCGGCCGCGGCGACCGGCGCCGCCTATCCGGCCATCACCCGCGAGGTGCCGGCCGCCCACGTGTTCGAACGGGAGCTGTGGGAGGAGCACGGACTGATACCGGAGGGACATCCCTGGCTCAAGCCGGTGCGCTACCCCCACGACCGGGCGGACAGGACCCAGACCATGGCCGGTTACCCGTTCTTCGCCATGGCGGGCGAGGAAGTGCACGAGGTGGCGGTGGGACCGGTGCACGCCGGCGTGATCGAGCCGGGGCATTTCCGCTTCCAGTGCGCCGGCGAGGATGTCCATCACCTGGAGATCCAACTCGGCTACCAGCACCGGGGCGTCGAGCGGCTGCTGGAGCGCGATGCCGTGCCGGCCCACCCGTTCCGGAACCGGCTGGCCGAGTCCATCGCCGGGGACACAGCGGTGGGGCACAACCTGGCCTACTGCGGCGCCATGGAGGCGCTGCTGGGGCTGGAGCCGACGCCGCGCGCCCGGTCCGTGCGCGATGTCGCCCTGGAGATGGAGCGGATGGCCGTGCACATGGGCGACCTGGCGGCCATCGCCAACGACGTGGCCTACCTCACGGGCAACGCGGTGTTCGGCGCGCTGCGCACGCGGGTGATCAACTCGTCGCTGGCCGCGTGTGGCAGCCGCTTCGGGCGCGGTTGGATCCAGACCGGCGGCGTGCGCAGCGACGTGGATGACGCGCTGCGGTCCCTGATCTTGAAAAACCTGGGTGACGTCTGGAGCGAGGCCGAGGGGATGGCCGAGAAGTTCTTCTCGTCGGCATCGGTGCTGTCGCGGCTCGAGAAGACGGGCATCGTCGATCAGGCTTCGGCCGAGAGCGTCGGCCTGGTGGGCATGGCCGCGCGCGCCAGCGGCGTCCCCCGTGACGTGCGCGCCGATCACCCGTGGGGCGGGTACGCCGACGTCCCGCTCCGGCCGGTCACCCAAGACAGCGGAGACGTCCTGGCCCGGGCCTTCATTCGATATCTGGAGATCCGCCAGTCGCTCGAGGTGATCCGGCAGCGGCTGGAAGACCTTCCCGACGGCGCCGCCCGGTCCACTTCGACGCACGCCACGCTGCCTCCCGATCGGCTGGCCGTTTCGCTGGTGGAGGGGTGGCGGGGCGAGATCCTGCACGTGGTCGTCACCGGCGGCGACGGGCGGGTGATCCGCTACCGGGTGAAGGATCCGTCGGTGCACAACTGGTTCGGCCTGGCGCTGGCGGTGCGCCACAACGGCATCTCGGATTTCCCGCTCTGCAACAAGAGCTTCAACCTGTCGTACTGCGGGCATGACTTGTGAGGAGTGAGGAGACAGGAGATAGGAGTAGGGAGATGTTGACTGCTGTTCGTGCTCGTAATCGTGCTCGTAATCGTGCTCGTAATCGTGCTCGCTCCTTGACGCTCCGCTTCCTTCCTCATCTCAACCTTTCTGGCAATTCGCCGGCCAGACACCACCATACCCAGGAACCCTGCGATGTTTGACCTGCTTAAAATCCGCCGGCGCCACGGCTGGACCTTCGTGCCGGATCCTCTTCGGGCATCCGTGATCCCGCCTTTCCGGGGGAGGCCCGAGCTGCGGCCTGACCTCTGCACCCGCTGCCGGCGGTGTGAGGGGGTTTGCCCCGCGGCTGCCATCACGGCCGAGCCCCTGCGTATCGACCTGGGCCGCTGCATCCTGTGCGGCGACTGCCAGGAGGCGTGTCCTGCGGGGGCGATCGAATTCACGACGGAGCATCGGCTGGCGGCCTTCGGACGCGAGGCGCTGATCACGGGCGAGGGCGTGGCCGCGGCGGCGGAGCCGGCGGCCGACGCCATCCGGGCGGATATCCGCCGCCTCTTCGGCCGATCCCTCAAGCTGCGCCAGGTGTCGGCGGGCGGCTGCAACGGTTGCGAGATGGAGCTGGGCGCCTGCGGCAATGTCAATTTCGACATGGGTCGCTACGGCGTCGAATTCGTTGCTTCGCCCCGCCACGCCGACGGAGTGGTGGTCACGGGGCCGGTCTCCGAGAACATGGCCGCCGCGCTGGAAGACACCTGGCGCGCCGTGCCTGCGCCGCGACTGCTCATCGCAGTGGGGAGCTGTGCCATATCGGGCGGCGTGTTTGCGCCGTCACCGGCGCTGCGGCGCGGCTTTTTCGACGGGCACGCCGTGGATCTGTACGTGCCCGGCTGTCCCACCCACCCCCTCACATTCATCGACGGTGTCATGCGGCTCATCGGCGCCCACTCCGCGCAACTGTAGGACGCACTCCGGGGGCGTTCCGCGATCGTGCCCATGTTGCGTTTAAACCAGAGCCGGATTCCCGCATCCAACAACATGCGGCCGGCCTTCGGCGAACCTTTTCGTCCGGACCCGACGTACAATGTCATGGTCCAGACAGCCCGAGCAGGGCACCGGACCTTCAATTCACACGGGAGAACACCATGTCCAATTGCTCCATTCTGAGACTGGGTTTGATTCTGATACTGGCAATGGGAACACTCATGGCGATCCGGGCGGCCGGACCTGACGGCGACGCTCCGAAAAAATACCCGGCGGCGCGGCTGGGCGACACGGTGGATAACTACCACGGCGTGAAGATCGCCGATCCGTACCGCTGGCTCGAGGACCCGGACTCAGCGGAGACCCGCGCCTGGATCGAGGCGGAAAACAAGATCACCTTCGGCTACCTCGAGGGGATCCCGGCCCGTCCGAAGATCCGCGAGCGCCTGACCAGGCTCTGGAACTACGAGCGCTTCGGCATTCCGTTCCGGGAAGGCGGACGGTACTTCTACACCCGCAACGACGGCCTGCAGAACCAGTCGGTGCTCTACACCGCCGATTCGCTCGACGCGGCGCCGCGGGTGCTCATCGATCCGAATACCTGGTCGGCGGACGGCACCGTGGCGCTGGCCGGCTACGCCGTGAGCCCGGACGGGAAGTGGATCGCCTACGGCGTCTCCAGCGGCGGCTCCGACTGGACCGAATGGCGCGTCCGCGACGTGGTCACCGGGAACGACCTGCCGGACCTCGTCCAGTGGGTGAAGTTCTCCGGCGCCTCCTGGACGAAGGACGGCGCGGGCTTCTTCTACAGCCGCTACGACGCCCCTGATGAAAAGAGCAAATTGCAGTCTCAGAACTACTTTCAGAAGCTGTACTACCACAAGCGGGGCACGCTGCAGTCCGCAGACGTGCTTGTGTACGAACGCAAGGATCAGAAGGAGTGGGGCTTCGGCGGCGGCGTGACCGAAGACGGCCGGTTCCTCGGCATCTCCGTCTGGCAGGGAACCGACGTGCGGAACCGGTTTTTCTACAAGGAACTGGCCAAGCCCGACAGTCCCGTTGTGGAGCTGCTCCCGGAGCTCGAGGCCAGCTATTCCTTTCTGGGCAACGTGGGCGACGTGTTCTACTTCAGGACGGACCTGAACGCCCCGCGGGGCCGTGTCATCGCCATCGACATCCGCCGGCCCGAGCGCGCCGCCTGGCGCGAGGTCCTGCCCCAGACCGCCGAGACGCTGGAGTTCGCCAGCCTGCTGGGCGGCCGCCTGGTGGCCGGATTCATGGAGGACGCCGCCAGCAAGGTGTCGGTGTATTCCCTGGACGGCAGGCTCGATCGGGTCGTGGCGCTGCCCGGCCTCGGCAGCGTGGCCGGGTTTGGCGGACGCGCCGACAATTCCGAGACGTTCTTCTTGTTCACCAACTTCGTGACGCCCGGTGCCATCTACCGGTACGACGTCGCCACTGGTCAACAGACGCCCTTCCGCAGTCCGAAGGTGGATTTCGATCCGGACCGGTTCGAGGTCAAGCGAGTCTTCTACACGAGCAAGGACGGCACCCGGATCCCCATGTTCCTGGCCCATCGCGAGGGGCTGAAGCTGGACGGCACCAACCCGGTCTATCTTTACGGGTACGGCGGTTTCAACTCCTCGTCCACGCCGTACTTCTCGGTGGCCAACCTGGTCTGGATGGAGATGGGCGGCGTGTACGCGCTGGCCTGCATCCGGGGCGGCGGCGAGTACGGCGAGGAATGGCACCAGGCGGGGATGAAGCTGAAGAAGCAGAACGTGTTTGACGACTTCATCGCCGCCGGCGAGTGGCTCATTGGGCAGAAATACACCTCGACGCCCAAGCTCGCCATCGGCGGCGGCAGCAACGGCGGCCTGCTGGTGGGCGCCTGCCTGACCCAGCGGCCGGACCTGTTCGGCGCGGCGGTGCCGGAAGTGGGCGTCATGGACATGCTCCGCTTCCACAAGTTCACCATCGGCTGGGCGTGGGTATCCGATTTCGGTTCGCCCGACAACCCCGAGGAGTTCAAAGCGATCCGCGCCTACTCGCCGCTGCACAACCTCAAACCGGGCACTCGGTACCCGGCCACCCTGATCACCACCGCCGACCACGATGACCGGGTGGTCCCGGCGCACAGCTTCAAGTTCGCCGCGGCGCTGCAGGCGGCCCAGGCCGGGCCGGCGCCGGTGCTCATCCGTATCGAAACCCGGGCCGGACACGGCGGTGGCAAGCCGGTGGCCAAGCAGATCGAGGAGATCGCCGACATCTGGAGCTTCCTCGTCCGGGAGCTGGGCGTCGCGGTGCCCTGAGCCGGCCACGCGGACAGACCATCAACGGGGCAGCCGGCAGCAGGCTGCCTGCGCCAACCGATTGCCGGCGGACTCGCGAAATCTGCCGAATCAGAAAAGGCGGGATTTTGACCAGGACTTGTGGTCCAATGAGCCCATCGTCATCTCAACAGGAGGTGCTCATGGACCGCCTCACCCGGGCCGGGATCACGTTCGGGGTTCTGGCTTCGCTGATTTGCCTGTTCGCGGGAATCTGGATCCTGTATTTCGTGGGATTCGAGGCGACGAAGGACAACGCCGTCTCCACCGGCATCGGCCTCTACTTCATCGGCAAGGCGTGTTTTGTGGGGCCCATGCTGGTCATCACCGCGCTGCGGATGGCGAAGCACCGCGATTGACGGCGTCGCCCACGGTTTGCCAACCGGCGGCGCCGCCGCTCCATTCGGATGAAGGCCGGGCGGCGTCATCACCGGAGATCGCGTTCCGTTTGCCGGGGCTCGGCGTCCGGATCGATACCGAGCTTCTGAAAGATCGGCCGCACGATCGCCTCCTGCCGTTGCCAGGCCGCCGCCCGCAAGCGTAGGCCCTCCGCTCGCCATTGCTGATACTCGGGCGTGCCCCGCAAGCGGGCCAGCAGCGGATCCCAGTCGAAAAACTCCCACGTGCCGTGGCTCATCCGGACGTTGATCTGGAACTGCCGGAGCGCGGCGGCCGTGTCGCCGGCCAGGGCGTAGGTTTCGGCCAGCCGCAGGGAATGGTTCGCGTCGGTGGTTGAAAGCTCCGGGTCGGCCAGTTTGAAGTCGTGCCCCGCCGGATCGTTCCGGATCAGGCTGATCTGTCGGAGGATGTTCTGCGTGGTCGCGTTGTCGGGCAGAGTTGCGGCCTGGCGCGCCGCGGCGGCCGTGTCGCCCAGCAACAGCGAATAGTAGGCCAGGTAGAACTGACCCCAGTACTTGTCAGGTTCGTCGGCGACGCAGGCCCGGATCCGCTTCAGCGCCTCAGCGCGCCGGCCTTGCTGAAACAGGCAGATTCCATAGTTGAGCTTGGTGTAATAGTTCTCGGGGAACAGGCGGATGGTCTGCCGGTAGAGCGCGCCGCTCCAGCGGTACCGGCCGGTCTGGCGCAGGGCGTAGGCCGCCATGGCTGCGTAATCGAGCTCCAGCCGGTCGGCGGCGATCTCCCGGGCGGCGATTTTCAACGTGTCCTCGTAGCGGCCCTCCTGAAGGGCGGAGCGCAGCTGCTGCTGGATGAGCGGACCGTAATCGGGCCGGATCCGCATGGCCTTTTCCATGTAGTAACGGGCCATGTCCATGTTTTCGGGTTCCAGCGCCAGCCCGAGATTGACCGCCTGGTAGTACAGCCGCGCCAGCCCCGTATACACTTCCACGGATGGCTCGATGGCGACCGCCCGCTCCAGAAACGACCGACCCTCGGTGAACGCGGTGTCGCGCCCCTGTTCCATCTCGACGATCTTGGACACGCCGCGCAGGTAGAATTCGTACGCCTGCGGATCCATGGTGTCGATCCGGGGTGGCGTCTTCAGATCCAGCCAGGCGCTGATCTGCCCTTTGATCTGGTTGAGGGAGCCCTGCAGATTGCGACGAGCCAGCGGCAGTGTGTCGTGCCATCGGCCGTCGCCGCGCAGATTCTGCAGACGGTAATCGACAGTCAGCTGCTCGCCGCTGGCGCGCAGCGTGCCGGTGATGAGAAAGCCGGCTCCGGCCTTTCGGGCGGCGTCTTCGATCCGGCGGCCCCGGCGCTGCTGGGCGGCGACGTCGTCGAACGGCACCAGCGTCACCGAGGCCTCCTCGGCGAACCGCCGGCCCAACTCCGCGGACAGCCCCTCGGCGATGAACGCATACTCCTGGCGGTCGGTTCGGTTGTCGAACGGGCTGATCGTGACAAAGGGCCGGACGCCCATCCTGCCCGGCAGCATGAGGAAGGCCGCTCCGGCCAGAATCGCCACCAGCGCCGCAGCCGCAGCGAACCAAAGCCGGCGGCGCGTCCGGCGCAACGCCGGCGGGAAGCGTGTCGGCACGGCAGCGGTCACATCGCCCAGCTCGGCAGCCAGGGCGGCGGCGTCCGGATAACGCTGCTCGCGATCCTTGGCCAGGCACCGGGCGACGATGGCGTCGATCGCCGCCGGGATCTCCGGCACCAGCCGGCTCGGGGCCGCGGGCTCCTCGTGCAGGATCTTGAACAGCATGGTGTAGGGCGACACGTCGTGGAATGGGCGGGTCCCGGTGAGCATCTCGTACAGAGTGCCGCCCAGCGAGAAGATGTCCGAGCGGCCGTCCACGCTCTGCCCCTGGATCTGTTCCGGAGACATGTAAGCCGGTGTGCCCACGAGTCCCTCGGTCAGGGTGATCGCCGCCTGGCCCTCCAGGCGGGCAGTGCCGAAGTCGCCCAGCTTGATCGTGCCGTCGCCGGACCGGAAGATGTTGGCGGGTTTGATGTCGCGGTGGATGACCCCGTTGGCATGGGCATAGGCCAGCGCCTCGGCGACCTGGCCGGCGATGCCGGCGGCTTCATCGAACGGCAGGGTCCCCCGACGCGAGATCATGTCGCGCAGGTTCTCGCCCTCCACGTGTTCCATGACGATGGCGGCCAGACGGTCCTCGGCGATGATGTCGTGAATGGTGACGATGTTCGGGTGCTTGAGCCGGGCGGCCGCACGGGCTTCCCGAAGCATTCGCTCCCTTGACTCGGCGGGCGAAGCCGCCGCATCCGGATTGTCGCGGAGCACCTTAATGCAGATGTCGCGCTGGAGCATGTGGTCGCGGGCGAGAAAGATGTCTCCGAACGCCCCGTGGCCCAGCTTGCGGACCACCGTGTATCGGCCGGCATGCGCCGGGGGGAGTTTCAGGCCTTCAAACGGCGCCGCCCCGCCCGCCGGTTCGGCCGTGTCAGGCGCCGTGTCCCCGGGACGTCCGGGGTCTGCCGGAGCGTCGCTGTGCATCGTCTCATCCGCGGTTGGAATATGTCGGAATCAGTGTACCATGCGCGCCGGCCCCCGTCCAACCACCAGGCGCGCATCCATTCAGAGCTCGACCCGGGCGCCGAGTCCCAGGGCTTCGGCCGCGTGCAGGGCGGCAGCCGCCGCGGCCGCGTCCTGGACGGCCAGCCCCACCGACTTGAAGAGGGTGATTTCGTCCGGCGACTGGCGGCCGGGGCGGTGCCCGGCGGCGATCTCGCCCAACTCCGCCCAGGTGTCGGGCGGGCCGATGAGCCTCTCGCCCAGGGGAAGCAGCAAGTCGCCCGCCTCCTCAAGGCAGGCGGCGCGACTGTCCACCACCAGGCGGGCCCGGGCCACGGTGGCGCCGGGAATCTCACGCCGGTCAGGGGTGTAAGCGCCCACCGCATTGATATGCGTGCCGGGCCGGATGGCGTCGTCGTCGAATACGGGAGTGGCCGACGGGGTGGCGGTGCACACGATGCCGGCGGCGGCGACGGCCTCGTCCGCCGAGCGCGCCGGGGCTACCGGGATGCTGAGCGCCGCCGACATTTCCGTCGCGAACGCCGCCGCCGCGTCACCATTCGGGTCGAACACCGTCGCGCGGCGGATGGAACGGACCACACACACCGCCTCCAGTTGTGTCCGGGCCTGGCGGCCGGCGCCGATGACCGCCGCGGTGTCCGCCTCGGGGCGGGCCAGCCGGGCGGTGGCGGCGCCCGACGCGGCGCCGGTGCGCAGGGCGGTGAGCGCCGCGCCGTCCATCACAGCCCGGGGGCGGCCCGTCTCCGCATCGAGCACCACGACCAGCGCATGGGCCAGGGGTAGACTTCGGGACGGATTGTCCCCATACAACGCGATCACCTTGACCGACAGCGTGTCGGTGCCCGTGAGCCAGGCCGGCATCACCAGCACCGTCCGGTCGCGGGGCGGCAGCGCCAGGTGAAGACGCGGCGGCGCCAGCGCCCCGCCGGCGGACAGTCGGATGAAGGCGTCGGTCACCGCGGCGATGGCCGCCGACATGGTCAGGGCCTGCCGGATGTCGGCGGCTGAAAGAAAAAGGAGTGTCGTGGGTGTCATTCGGGTGCCTCGCAGTGGAGGTGGCCGGCGGGCGCTCAGCGCCGCCGGGGCAGGGATCGGGCGCTCGGCGTAGCGGCCAGACCGCCGCGGGCGGTGCAGCGCAGCTCCGGCGGCAGCATCCGACCCGTGGCGTAGACGGCGTCGATGGTCTCGTCGAGGGGCACGGGATTGGCATAACCGCCCATGACCAGGTCGGCCATCACGAACGCTGACGCAGCGGCTGCGGCGTTGCGGGTGTGGCAGGGGATTTCCACCATGCCCTGAACCAGGTCGCAGACGGAACCCATGGTGTTCTGGAAGGCGACGGCGGCAGCGTCGGCAGCCTGTCTGGCGGAACCGCCGGCAGCCTCCACCACCGCCGCGGCGGCCATGGCACCGGCGGCGCCGATCTCCACCTGGCAGCCGGCCACCTCGGCGGCGAAGGTGGCCCGTTCGGCCAGGATCGCGCCTACGGCGCCGGCGGCGAACAGCGCCCGAACCACCGCGTCGTCGCTCTGGCCGAGCTCTTCGGCCAGGGTGACCGCGACCGCCGGCAGCACTCCGGCCGATCCGCCGGTGGGCGCCGCACAGACCACCCCGCCACCGCTGGTCACATGCATCGCCGCCAGGGCCCGGGCGGCCGCCCGGGCGGGCAGCCCGCCGGCGAAGAGCCGGCCCGCCGCATCGGCCCGATACACCGCACCCGCCGACGACTCCAGCAGCCGCATCGGGTGAGTGTCCCGGGCCAGGCCGTCGCGCACGGCGGCGCGCATCACCTTCAGGCGCGCCGACATTTCGGCTTGAGTTTTCGCTTCGCTCCAGCCGAGCAGCCGCGCCTCGGATGCCAGCGCCAATCGGCCCACGGACATCCCACGATCGTCCGCCAGCCGACACATGTCCGCAGCCGAACGGAACATGGGTTCACCCCGGATCACCGGGTAAAGCGGAGAGGCCGACCAGATCCGCCGGACGCCCGGGCAGGTCTGCAGGAGAGATGTGGCGGCATCCTCGGGCCGATCGTCGAGGCGCACGTGGAGCAAACACAGGCTGCCCGCTTGTTGCCGGCGCAACGGTTCCCGGCAACCTGGCTGGCGGGAGAGAATGTCGGCCAAGACCTCGATGCCGGCAACCTCGGTCTCGATGAGCAATTCGCCCGCGGTGCCGTCCAGGGCCACCGGCCAACCGCCCAGACGGTCCAGGGATATGGAGCCGCCTCCCGTGGAACGGGCCCGGGCCGACAGCGAACCGCCGGCGACGCCCGCCAGCGCGATGTCGATCGTGTTCGGGTGATCCGCTTCGGCAAGGGGTTCAACGGCGAACGTCAAGTCGATCCCTTCCGTCCGTGCCGCATTCAGCGCATCATTGAAACGCTCCACGGTCAGCTCCCAGTCCAGGAGCGCCGCCGCCAGAGCCAGGTCCACCCCCTGCTCCCGGTACACCTGGCTGTATGAGCCAGCCGGGTCGAAGACAAAGCGGGCCCGCCGGACCGGCTCGCCCAGCAGCGCCGCCGCCAGTCGGCCGATCCGGTAGGAACCGGCGGTGTGGGAGCTGGACGGCCCCCGCATGACCGGGCCCAGCACGTCGTTGAGGATGCTGATGGCGGGCATCAAGATGGTGCGCTCCGGTGTCGCGACGCTGTTACCGCGACGAGATGGTGTACCGGATGAGCACATCCTCGGTGAAGACCGCCTCGACGCGGTTCTCGCCTTTTTCATACACGCAGTGGAGCAGCTTCAGGCCGCCTTCCGTGGTCTCGTTCATGGAACGGGGGCTGCCGAGCAGCGCCTCCACATCAGCCCGGGTCAGGCCCTTGCGCAGCGACTGGACCGGATCGGCCGGCGGGGCGGGGGCGGGCCCCGCAGACGGGGCAGCGGACGCGGCTTCCGGCGCCGCCGGCTCCTCCAGCCACGGGAAGCTCAGGAACTGGGACAAGGCGGCGACGATGCGCTCCGGCTTCAGGTCGTCGGGCGCG
Source organism: Acidobacteriota bacterium (assembly GCA_029565065.1). Taxonomy (GTDB): domain Bacteria; phylum Acidobacteriota; class JAAYUB01; order JAAYUB01; family JAAYUB01; genus JAAYUB01. The sequence goes on from JAKQOW010000092.1 coordinate 24,505, forward strand.
AGCCGGTCGCCGTAGTACAGGTTGAACCGGGAACCGCCCGCCAGCCGGTTCTCCTGAATCCGCTCGGCCCGGACCGCCGCTTCCGCCTCGGCCTGGTGGCGCCGGCGGTCGTCATCGCGCTCGCGCTGCCAACGCAAGGTGTCCAGCTCGTCCTTGATCACCCGGGCGCGTTTCGGATCCTTCTCGGTGTCCAGCTGCTTTTCCAGATCCTGCTCGCGGGTAGACTTGGACGCGGGCGTGAAATGGACACTGGTGTCGGTATCATCGCCGGCGGTGCCGTATCCGCCGCCGCCGAGCTGAAATTCGATCTGGTTTTTCTTCACCTTGAGCAGCGTGACGAGGACGGAATCGCCGTCGCGGAGGGCCACTCCGAACGTCTTCAACCGGTTGCCGTAGCTTTTGTAATCCATCTGCACCCGGCCGGTGGGGAAGACGTCCACGTCGGCGCCGTCCTTCGTCGCGGGCAGATTGATTTTCACCACCACCTTCCGGCCTTCGAAATACTGCTTGAGGGCGGCCTCGCTCTGCGCGGCCAGGCCGGCAGTCAGGGCCACGGCGATTGCGGCAACGGTCAACCATCGGTTCATGAGATCCACCTCCGTTGGGAGTCGTCGTTCGGTGGACCTATGGTAGATGATTCCCCGCCGCTCGGCAAGCCTCGGTTGCCGGATGGCGGAGGCGGGCCCGGCGGTCAGGGCTTGACCATCTCGATGAAGCACCAGGTATGCTCGGTGCGGCGCGCCACCACCCGGAAGCCGGCCGCTTCGGCGATGCGCGCATAATACGCCTCATCGTGAGGTTCGGCGGGCCAGCGGTTCCCGTAGCCGGTGTTCACATCCCGGCCCGGCAGGTGGATGAGCAGGGGCACCAGGCCGATGTCCTGGCCAGTCGCCGGCCGCGGCCCGAAGACGACGTCCCAGAGGCGCAGGCGCCCGCCCGGGGCCAGCACCCGGTAGGCTTCCGCCAGTACCTTCGGATGGTCCGCCCCATTGATATACATCATGGTGAAAAAAATGGTGACGTCCGGAAAGGTGGCGTCGAGGAATTTCAGTTCGCGAGCATCCATGACGATTTTGATCAAAGGCCCGGCCGGAGCGTCCTCGAGCTCCTGACGGAGCAGGTCGATGGCCACCACCTGGCGGCCCATGAGCTGGCCGATGATCCCCTCGCCGCCGCCGCCGATGTCCAGGATGAGGCCGGACGCGGCGAAGGGCTGCAGCGTGATTTCCTGACGCTCGAACTCGAAAATCCGCGCGGGATCGATATATGGATGCTTCTCCTCCGGAGCAGTCGTCTGGGCGACCACGGCGGGAGCCAATACTCCCACCAGCGCCAGCAGAAAACAGCAAATAAACAGGGTGCGGATGACCGTGCGCATGTTGCCTCCAGTTTGAAGAGTCTCGGGATGTCGCAGTTCGTTTCCCCGTCGAACTGTCTCCACTACCCTATACGAATACGAGCAAAGGGAAGGTCCCAAAAAGGTTCAGTTCTCCGGTCCATGCGCCTGTTAACCGCCCGGCGGCGGACATTTCAGGAAAACGATGCGGCCGGGCCGAACATTCGGTGCCGGGCCCCCGTATAGTGATTGGGAATCGGTTGCAAGACAGTTCGGGAGGCTCGTCATCGTGGAATCTCCGCTGCCGGAAAACGGCCTGTCGCGCAAGCTCGGGCTCTTCTCCGTCTCCTCGATCGTCATCGCCAACATGATCGGGGCAGGGATATTCACCACCTCCGGACTGCTGCTCAAGGATCTGGGTGATCCCCGGACGATGCTGGCGCTCTGGGCGGTGGGCGGCGCGATCGCCCTTTGCGGCGCCCTCTGCTACGGGGCGCTCGGCGCGGCCATCCCGCGGGCGGGGGGCGAGTACGTGTTCCTCTCGCGCCTGTTCCATCCGGTGCTCGGCTTTCTGAGCGGCTGGATTTCATTTTTCGCCGGCTTTTCGGCGCCCATCGCCGCCTCGGCCATCGGCTTCACCGCGTACCTCACCCAGGCTTTCCCGGGACTGCTCCGCTGGGGGCTTCTCGGGCCCGAGGCCGAAGCCGCGATCCTGCCCCGGATCTACGCCATCGGCGTGATCCTGGTGTTCACGGCGATTCACATGCGGGGACTGGAGCTGGGCGCGCGGATTCAGAACGTCCTCACCGTGTTGAAGGTGCTCCTCATTGCGGGCCTGGTGGTGGCGGGATTGACCGTCGGGAGAGGTGACTGGACTCATCTGGCGCAGGGGGCGCCGCTCCGATCGGGACTCGGGAGCTGGATGACCATGGGGCTGGCCCTGATGTGGATCGGCTTCGCCTACAGCGGCTGGAACGCGGCCGCGTACATCGGTTCCGAGGTCCGCGATCCGCGGCGGACCATGCCCCGGGCCCTGGTGGGCGGCACCCTGGCGGTGATCCTGATGTACCTGGCGCTGAACCTGTTCTATCTCTACGCGCTGCCGCCGGGCGACATGTCCGGCGAAATCGCGGTGGCCGGGCTCGCGGCCGGCCGTCTGTTCGGGGCGGAATTCGAGGCGGTCCTCTCCGTGATGGTGGCGTTCGCCCTGTTCTCATCGCTCAGCGCCTACATCATCCTCGGCCCGCGCGTGTACTACGCCATGGCTCGCGACGGCTGTTTCTTCCGCTTCGCCGCGGCGGTCCATCCGCGCCGCGGCGTGCCCGACCGCGCCATCCTGCTCCAGGGACTGGTGGCGGCGGCGATGGCGCTGCTCGGCACCTTCGACCAGATCCTCACCTACATGGGCTTCTGCCTGGGCATCTTTCCCATCCTGGCGGTGGCCGGCGTCTTCAAGCTGCGCCGGCAGGGCGTGGCGGAGGCCCGCGTGCCGGGCCATCCGGTGGTGCCGGCGGCGTACATCCTCGCCGCGCTGGCAACGCTGGTCCTCGCCTTCGGCGAACGGCCCCTGGAATCGGGCATCGGGCTGCTGACGCTGGCGGCCGGGGTGCCCGTGTACCTCTGGTTCCATCGGCGGTCTTCCGGTGGCGGCGCCGCCGGCGCATCCCCGGGGGCAGCCAGCCGATAATCCGAAACCGAAACCCGGCGCCGCCGATGGCATCATAAATCACTTGAACTTCGGGTCCGAAATCACGTAAATGGTCTGTTGCGCCCGTCGTCCGGGGCGAATCGGCAAATTCCACGATGAGGTTGAGCGCATGAAACACCTGTTGATCGTTGTGACCCTGCTCCTTGGAGCGGCGGCACTCGGCGCCGCGCCGGCGGAGACGGCCGCGACCCTGAGCCAGGAATACGAAGCGTTGCAGAAACAGTACGAGGACAAGCTGCCCACCATCAAGAGCCGGGAAGCTTTCCAGGAGCTGATGAAGGCCCGCACGGCCGATCTGGAGGCCTTGCTTCAGAAGCATGCCGCGGACCCGGCCGGCGACGAGCTGGAGCTGACGCGCGGCAAGATTTTGGCAGATCTGGACCGGCTGCCCGAAGCCATGGCAAAGGTGGACGCGCTGATCGCCGCCAAATCCCCGCTGCACGATGACGCCGCCCTGCTCAAGGTGGGGCTGCTGCTCATGTCGGACAAGACCGCCGAGGCACTCACCCTCTTCAAGACCGTCGAGGAGCGTCTGCCGAAGAACAACGAGCTGTATGAACTGTGGATGCTGTTCGCCATGTCCGCGGACAACCCGGCGGACCGGAAAGCCTACGGGCAAAAGTACCTGGCCCTGCCCGACGCACCCGGCAAGGACCGGGTGGCGTCGGCGCTGCAGCAGATCGATATGCTGGGGCAGCCCGCGCCGGCGATCGCCGCCGAAAATTGGTTCAACGGCCAACCGCTCACCCTCGAGGCGCTCAAGGGGAAGGTGGTGCTCATCGACTTTTGGGCCACCTGGTGCCCCCCTTGCCGCGCCGTCATCCCGAACCTGGTCAAGGCCTACAACGAGCTCAAGGACCAGGGGCTGGTGATCATCGGCTTCACCAAGCTGTACGGCAACTACCGCGATGAGCGGGAGAACAAGGGGCCGGTGCCGCCGGAGCAGGAGCGCGCCCTCATCCAGGAGTTTCTGACCCGGTTCCAGATCACCTATCCCATCGCCGTCTCCGACAAAGGGGAGGAATTCAAGAAATACGGTATCAGCGGGATCCCCACGCTCGTCGTCATCGACAAGCAGGGCCGCATCGCGGACATCAAGGTGGGCTCGGGCTCCGAGGAGGCCCTGGTCGCCCAGGTCAAGAAGCTCCTGGCCGCCGACTGAGCGTCCATTTCCAACGACGGTTCATGTCCGGTGGGGCGCTGTGGCGCTCCACCGGACGTTTCATTTTTTGACCGGTCTCAGAATCGGTACAGAAATGTTCCGCCGATGCGGCGCTTGCTACGGTCAGGTCCGTCGAGCTGGGCCGCGTGCCACCAGGAGAATTCCATCCCCACTTCCCAGTGCTCGTCGAAGTCGTAGAAGAAATTGCCAAAGTAACTCACGACGTGGGTGAATTCTTCCGCGCCGTCGAGCTTGTGGTCGGCAGGATCGTGGAATCCGGCGCCCAGGTTGAACCGCAGCGCCGGGGACTGCCGCCAGGTCAGGGTGGCCCAACCGCCGGTGCTGTCCACGCTCCGGAACGTCGTATCGCCGAGAGGCATCTCGATCTGATCCGACCAGTAGTAGGTGTCCATGGTGACGCCGCGCCAGAATTCGCTCATGATCTCGAACTGCGGCGTCAGCCAGATGTCGGCATCCATGCCCACGGACCATGAGGTCAGCTGCACCTGGTCGCCGGCGTAACTGAGGTGATGCTGCTTGCTGCCATAATGTCCCCACACGCCGAACGTGGAGCCGCGGCCGCCGAACAGGGGCCACGTGCCGGCCGCGCGGGCCTGGACGGCGGGCATCCGGACCGTGGATGTCGCCGGCTCGGTGAAGCCGTCCTCGACCACTCCGGTGATCCTGGCCACGGCCCCTTCCAGCGTGAATCGGCGGGCGGGATCCGGCCCGAACGTTTGGCGGACCCGCAAAAGGGGGCGCCGGTAGCCGACATCACCGGGCCATTGCTCGGTGGGATAATCGATGGTGTCGGTCTGGAGCGGTGCGATGATATCGTAGGTCTGTCCGCCGAGCAGGCTGAAGCCGCTATCCGCCCAGGCGATCTCCGCATAGGCATGGCGCAGGCGCAGGTTGGGCGAGTTCTCGGTGCCTGAAGCGGTCACGAAATCGGTCTCCACCCGTCCTGACACGGCGCTGCCGGCCGGCCCCGGCAGGTGGAATCGGGCGCCCAGCCGGCTGGGCCGCGGGGAGAGATCGAAGGTGGTGTTCTCCAGCGGGTCGGGTTCCGGCTCGCCCAGTTGATTCCGGTCCAGGTCCCAGGCGAAATCCAGCTCGACATTGCCGTAAATCTGGAGGGGCGGCGGGAGAGGGGGCGCCGGGCTCTCGACCGGGAGGGATATGGCGGACGGTGCGGGCGGGGCCGGGGCAGCCGCCGCAGCCGCTCGCTCCCCACCAGACATTGAAACGGCGTCGGTCAGGCGATCCACGATGGCCCGCATCTCCGCGAGAGATCGCTCCAGCGTCTCCACCCGGTGGCGGAGCGCATCGTTGTCCTGGCGGAGTCGCTCCAGTTGTCCGGTAGCGGCGGCCGGGCAGGCCGCCTGGCAGCACCAGGCGATCAGGATGCAGACGGTGCATACGCGTGCCATGGGACCTCCTCGGTGAGGCGCCGGGCCTTGGCCGGAAACCGGGACAACCGGCGCCATCGGTGTGCTGGATGGGTGCACGTCCATTATACCTTGCCACCGGCCGACTCGGTTGAACCAGCCGGTGGTCCCGGACGCCCCGCCACGCAGAATCTCGTTTGGCTCCTGCAGCCGATTAGCGTATGATGAATGGACCAAACTTGGCGAGGCGCACCGTGAATCCAGAGTGCCTGTACGACCTGCTTGCCGCCGGCGCGGAACGCGACGGCGCCGCTCCCCACCTGGTGGATGCCTTCGGCGACGCCCGGCGAACTTTCAGCTTCGCCGAGGTGCTGGACCTGTCCGGACGGGGCGCCTCCTTTCTGGCGGCGCGACTGGCGGGCGCACCGCTGCCGCACGTGGGTGTTCTGGCCGAGAACAGCTCCCTCTGGAGCATCGCCTTCTATTCGGCCGCCGCGGCGGGAGCGACGGTGGTGCCGCTGGACGTGCGCCAGACCGAGGAGGAGATCGTCGCCATCGTGCGGGAAGCGTCGCTGGCGGTTCTGCTGGTCTCGGCGGGATTCACCCGGTTCGCCGAGCGGCTCACCGCGGCGGGGGACATCCGCGAGTATTTCGTGCTGGACGACGACTGGGTGCAACTCCTCCGGCGGCACGAACCGCTGGCGGCGAGCCCCGCCACCGCCGATTCCACGGCGGCGATCATCTACACCTCCGGCACATCCGGTCGGTCCAAGGGCGTCGTGCTCACCCACGGCAACATGCTCAACCAGACGCTGCAGAATGTCCCGGCCATCGGGGTGGGACCGGAATCCCGCCTGCTGGCCATTCTGCCGCTGAACCACATCTTCGTCTTTGTCGGGGTGCTGAGCTGCCACGCCGCCGGTTCGGCGGTGGTGTTCCTCGATTCGCTCAAACCGGCCCGCATCGTCGCGGCGCTGAAGGAGGAGCGGATCACCCATTTGGCGGGCATCCCCTTGCTGTTCGACGCGTTCCTGAAGGGGATCCTGCTCAAGGTGCACGCCCGCGGCCTGCTGGTGCGGGGCATCTTCGCCGTGCTGCTGCGCATCGGCTGGCTGGCCTACCGGCTGGGCGGCGTGTCGGCGTCGCGACGGCTCTTCGGCCACCTGCACCACGAGTTCGCACCCGACATCCAGCGCTTCATCTGCGGCGGGGCCAAGGCCCGGCCCGAGACAATCCGTCGCTTCCTGGCTCTCGGCTACGAGTTCCAGGAGGGCTACGGCCTCACCGAGACCAGCGGCGGCATCATCATCAATCCGCCCACGCCGGAAAAGGTCATCGGCTCGGTGGGGCGGCCGTTCGGCGACACCGAGGTGCGGATCCTGGAGCCCGCGCCCGACGGGAGCGGCGAGATCGCCATCCGGGGCCGCTCGGTGTTTCGCGAATACTACCGGAATCCCGAGGACACAGCCGCCGCCAAAACCGACGACGGCTGGTACCGGACCGGCGATGTGGGCCGGATCGACCCGCGGGGCAATCTGCGCATCACCGGCCGGGCCAAGGACGTCATCGTGCTGGCTTCCGGCAAGAAAGTCGCCCCGGATGAACTGGACCAGCTCTTCAGCCGTTCGCCCCGTCTGACCGAAGCCGCCGCGGTGGGAGTGGGGCCGGCCGGAGCGGAGCGCATCCACCTCATCGTGGTGCCGTCCCCCGAGTTGGTGAAGAAGACGGCGGAGAGCGAGTGGACCGCGGCCATCATCCGCGACATGGAGCGGCTGGCCCGGCTGCTCCCCGTTTACCGGCGCCCCCAGGGGATGACCATCCGGACGGAGCCGCTGCCGCGCACCAGCACCCGGAAGATCAAGCGGGGCGAACTGCGGGCCTGGCTGGAGCGGGCCGACGGCGTCGGGGCGCTCGGCGCCGGCGTCAGCCGTCCGCCCCAGACCCTGGCGGAGCGCGAGATCATGGGCACGCCGGAGATGGAGGCGGTCCTGTCCGCCTGCTCCGGCGCCCTGGGCCGGCCCCTCAACGTGGATGAGTTGTCGCCCGCCACCAGCCTCTACCTGGACCTGGGCATGGATTCGCTGGCGGTGCTGGAGATGACCGCCCAGTTGGAAAACCGGCTGCATATCCGGCTGCAGGCGGACAACCTGGGCTGGATGCAGAACCTGGGCGACGTGCTGGACGCGGTGAAGACGTCGGAGACCGTGGCGGACGGCGATCTCACCGGCTGGCGGGCGGCGATCCACAACGTCACCGCCGCCTGGAGCGGCCTGCCGGTCCGTCCGATCGTCCGGCGGCTGGCCGGGTGGCTCGAGCCGTTGGATTACGGCTTCATCACTTTCATCGGCAAGGTGTTCTACCGTCTGCGGGGGCACAACCTCACCGCCCTGCCGGGCAACGGGCCGTTCATCCTGGCCCCCAACCACGTGAGCTATTTTGACTATCCGGCCGTGGTCGGGACACTCCCCGCGGCGATCCGGCGCCAGGCGTTCGTTATCGGGAAGAAGGAAGTGTACAACAATTTCGTGGGCCGTCTGCTCAGCGCCATCCACCGGGTGATCCCGGTGGATCGCGCCGGCGATGTCCTGCAGGCGCTCCAGGCGGGCGCCCAGGTGCTCCGCAACGGGGACATCCTGTATCTGCATCCGGAAGGCACGCGGTCGGCCAACGGCCGGATCCAGACGCTCAAGAACGGCGTGGCCATTCTGGCCTGCGAGCTGGGCGTCCCGGTCGTGCCCGTCTACATCAAGGGGACCTACGACGTCTACCCCCGCGGCCACAAGCTGCCCCGGCTGTTCCGCCTGAGCCGGCTGCGCCGCTTCCGCGTCGAGGTGTTCTACGGCGCGCCCATCGAACCGGCGGCGCCCGGCGCCGGAGCCTCGGCGTACCAGGCGTTCATGGACAGCCTCCGCCGCGCCATGGAGACGATGGAACAGCAGTGTGCCACCTGACCGGCACCCGGCCGAGGCGGGAGAATGAAGTTGAATCGACAGCACCCGCGTTATACAATGCGGAGCTAATCGGATTCCGCCGCTGTCCCCCGAGGTGGCCGCCCGCAGCCGGCCGGTTCGCACGGCATGAATTCCGGATTTTCGCAGCATCACGACAAGGGAGCAACCTGTGAGGAACGATCGAACCCGTGTAGTCATCACCGGCATGGGGATGGTGTCCCCGCTGGGCCTTGACGTCGCCAGCACGTGGGCCGGCCTGATCGCCGGCCGGTCCGGGGTGGACGCCATCACCCTGTTTGATTCGTCCACGGTGCCTGTGCACATCGCCGGCGAGGTCAAGGGGTTCGATCCCGCCCAGTACATGAATTTCAAGGAAGCGCGCCGGATGGCCCGGGTGGCGCAACTGGCCATCGCCGCCGCGCGCGAAGCCCTGGCCGATGCCGGGCTGCCGGTGCCGGTGCCGGACGAGGAGCGCACCGGCACGGCCATCGGCGTCGGCATGGGCGGCCTCGACTGGGCGATGGACAACGCCCGCCGCTTCTGGGATGTGGGCATGCGCGGCGTCAGCCCGTTCGCCATCACCTCGACCCTGCCCAACATGCCGTCGTACCATGTCAGCTACACCGCCCGCGCCATGGGGCCCATCACCACGCCGGTGGCGGCCTGCGCGTCGGGCGTGTTCGGCATCGGCGAAGCGGCGGAATACATCCGCCGGGGCAAGGCGGACGTGATGATCGCCGGAGGCGCCGAGGCCATGGTCAGCGAGATCCCCATCGCCGGTTTTTCCGCGATGGGCGCTCTGTCCAAGCGCAATGACGAGCCGCAGCGCGCCAGCCGGCCCTTCGACGCTGGCCGCGACGGCTTCGTCATGGCCGAGGGCGCGGCGGTGGTGATCCTGGAGAAGCTGGAACACGCCGTGGGCCGGGGCGCGCGCATCCTGGCCGAGGTGTGCGGCTTCGCCTGCAGCTCCGACGCCTACCACATCACCCAGCCCGATCCCGAGGGGATGGGCGCCCAGCGAACCATGCGGTGGGCGTTGGAAGACGCCGGAGTGAGCCCGGCGGACGTGGACTACATCAACGCCCACGGAACCTCCACACTTCTCAACGACGCCATCGAAAGCCGCGCCATCCGGCACGTGTTCGGCGAACGCGCGTACCAGGTGCCCATCAGCTCGTCCAAATCGATGTTCGGCCACGCCCTTGGCGCCGCCGGGGCCATGGAGACAGTGGCCACCGTCCGCACCATTCTGGACGGGATCATCCATCCCACCATCAACCTCGAAAATCCCGATCCGCAGTGCGATCTCGACTACGTGCCCGGCCAGGCCCGTCAGGCGACGGTGCGGCTGGCGCTGAAAAACTCGTTCGGTTTCGGCGGTCAGAACGCCTGTCTGGTGCTGAGCCGTTTCGAGCAGTGATCCGACAATCGTGACAACCGGCGGCTCGATCAATCGGCGCCGCGCATCCTGTCAACGAAGCGGTGCACCGCCACTCGGGAACGGGGGGCGGGGCCGGTGATGATTGGCCAAGCTTGAGGGAGGCGTACTATGGAGCTGTACATCATGCGGCACGGCATCGCGGCCGAGCGTGGCGAGTGGGCCGGATCCGAGGCCGAACGGCCGCTGACCGCCGAGGGGAAGCGGCGGACGAAGCGGGTGGTCCAACAGCTCGTACAGGACGGTCGGCTTCGGGCGTCGGCCGTGTGGTCCAGCCCGCTGGCGCGGGCCGCCCAGACCGCAGCTATCGCGGGGAAGGCGCTGGGCCTCCCGGTCCGCCGGTTGGATGCACTGGCCTGCGGCGCCTCGCTGGAGGAGTTGGAACGGGTGTTCGCCGCCCTGCAACCGTTGCCCGATCCGCTGTTGCTGGTGGGGCACGAACCGGACTGCGGCCTGCTGGTGGCCGAGCTGACGGGACGGTTCGGACGGGATTGCTCCATGAAGAAGGCGGGCATCGCGCTGCTATCCGGCACCTTCACCCCCAAGGGCATGACGCTGCAGTGGCACTTGGCGCCGGGAGACATCCTGGGGGATTGAATCCGCTCCACCAGCGAGCGCCTGTTTGCGGGTTCCCTTGACCGGACTCCTGGTCTACAATGGGCCTGTTTGCCGCGGCGGCGGCCCCGGCCGCTCCGCCGATCCCCCCCACGGAGGTGCGTCCATGAAGGTTCGGATTGCGATCGGGGCCGTTTGCCTCGCGTTGGTCTTCGGGGTGTGCCCGCTGGCGCAGACGGTGCTGCTGCCGCAACATCCTACGGTCAACGCGACCGACATCGTCTTCACCTACGCCGACGACCTGTGGACCGTGTCGCGGCAGGGCGGCAACGCTCGTCGCCTCACGGACGGACCGGGCGGTGAAACCAGTCCCGCATTCTCGCCGGACGGGAAGTGGCTGGCGTTCACCGGCCAGTACGAGGGCAATCCGGACGTCTACCTGATGCCGGCTACCGGTGGCCATCCCCGGCGCCTCACCTGGCATCCGGCCGCCGACACCGTCGCCGGCTGGACGCCGGACGGCAAGCGCATTCTGTTCGTCTCCAACCGGGAGAGCAGCTCGGGGCGGGCATCGCAACTGCTCACCGTCTCGACCGAAGGCGGCATGCCCACGGTGCTCCCCCTGCCCATGGGCTACCAGGGCTCTTACTCGCCCGACGGCCAACGGATTGCCTACGTGCCGCTCCCGGGTGCCTTCCAGACCTGGAAACGGTACCGCGGGGGCATGGCCTCGCCGGTGTGGATCGCCGACCTGGTCGATTCGCGGGTGGAGGCGCTTCCGCGCAAGGATTGGAACGACTTCAATCCCATGTGGGTGGGCGAGACCATCTACTTCCTGTCCGACCGGACGGGGCCGGTCAACCTCTATGCCTATGACACCCGCAACCGGCAGGTCCGGGAGGTGGTGAATGCCGACGGCTTCGACATCAAGTCGGCCGCCGCCGGTTCCGGCGCAATCGTTTACGAGCAGTTCGGCTCGCTGCACCTGCTGGACGTCGGCTCCGGCAAGTCCCGGCCCGTGACCATTCAGCTCGCCGGGGATATGCCGGGTGTCCGGCCGCGCTATGTCAAGGTGGGCGAGCGGATCGATGCGGCGGGGCTGTCGCCCACGGGGAAGCGCGCCGTCTTCGGCGCCCGCGGCGAGGTGCTCACGGTGCCCGCCGAGAAGGGCGACGTGCGCAACCTCACCCAGAGCTCCGGCGCGGCCGACCGCGACCCGGCCTGGTCGCCCGACGGTAAGTGGATCGCCTGCCTATCGGACGCGGACGGGGAGTACGCCATCCGCCTGATCGAGCAGAGCGGCGCCGGCGAGACGCGGCGCATCGCCCTGGGGGACGCGCCGTCGTTCTACTACAATCCTTTCTGGTCGCCGGACAGCAAGAAAATCGCGTACACCGACAAGCGGCTGAACCTCTGGTACGTCGACGTGGCCAGCGGCGAGAACGTCAAGGTCGACACCGATACGTACGACAAGCCCGAGCGGACCCTCGACCCGGTCTGGTCTCCCGACAGTCGCTGGCTCGCCTACACCCGGCAGTTGGCCAACCACATGCGGGCGGTGTGCGTGTACTCGCTGGAGACCGGCGCGAAGCACCAGCTCACCGACGGCCTCAGCGACGCCCGCTTCGCCGCGTTCGACCGGGACGGCAAACACCTCTTCTTCACCGCCAGCACGGACATCGGTCCCACGACCGCGTGGCTGGACCTGTCGAGTTACAACCGGCCGGTGAGCCGGAGCGTGTACGTGATCGTGTTGCAGAAGGACGCGCCCTCTCCGCTCGCACCGGAGAGCGACGAGGAATCCGTCAAGGACGAGGCGGGCAAAACCGGGGAAAAACCGGACGAGAAGCTGGCGGCTGACGATTCGGCAAAAGCGGACAAACCCGCCGGCGACGCCGGGGAGAAGGCGAAGGACCAGCCGGTGGAAGTCCGGATCGATTTCGAAGCCCTCGACCAGCGGATTCTGGCCCTGCCGTTGCCGGCGCGCAACTACTCCGGCTTGTGGACCGGCAAGGCCGGCCAGGTCTATCTGCGCGAGGGCGAGCTGCTGCCGCAGTTCGGACCGGCCCGGGAGAAGATCCAGCTGTACGACCTGAAGAAGCGGAAGACCGAACCGATCGCCGACGGCGTGGGCGCGTTCGCCCTGTCGCACAACGGCGAGAAGATGCTGCTGCTGCTGGGCGCCCGCTGGGCCATCGCGCCGGCGGGGCAGCCGTTCAAGCCGGGCGAGACGTGGCTGGCCACCGCCGCCATGGAGGTCCGGGTGGATCCGCCCGCCGAGTGGCGGCAGATGTACCGCGAAGTCTGGCGCATCGAGCGCGATTTCCTCTACGACCCGAACGCCCACGGCCTGGACCTGCGCGCGGCGGAGAAACGGTACGAGCCGTATCTGGCCGCCGTGGCCAGCCGGGGTGACTTGAACTACCTGTTCAGCGAGATGCTGGGCAACCTGGTGCTGGGCCACACGTACGTGGGCGGCGGCGACCTGCCGCCGGTGACCCGGGTGCCCGGCGGCCTGCTGGGCGCGGATTTCGAAGCGGCCGACGGACGTCACCGCTTCGCCCGCATCTACCATGGCGAAAACTGGAATCCCGGCCTGCGCGCCCCCCTCACCCAACCCGGCGTGAACGTCCAGGAAGGGGAGTACCTCCTGGCGGTGGACGGCCGCGACGTGCGGGCCGGCGACAACGTGTACCGGTTCTTCGAGAACTCCGCCGGCAAGGCCGTCCGCATCACGGTCGGGCCCAACGCTGACGGGACCGGCTCCCGGGACGTCGTGGTGGAGCCGCTGGCGAGCGAGACCGCCCTGCGGCAGCGGGCGTGGATCGACGGCAACCGCCGCCGGGTGGAAACGCTCAGCGGCGGCCGCATTGGGTATGTCTATCTGCCCGACACGGCGGCGGGCGGCTACACCTATTTCAACCGCTACTTTTTCGCCCAGGTGGGCAAGCAGGCTCTCGTGGTGGACGAGCGCTACAACGGCGGCGGCTACGCCGCGGACTACATCGTGGACCTGCTGGGCCGCCCGCTGATGAACTTTTGGGCCACCCGCGAAGGGGCGTGCTTCACCACGCCCACCGGCGCGATTTTCGGTCCCAAGGCCATGGTGATCAACGAATACGCCGGTTCCGGCGGCGACGCCATGCCGTGGTATTTCCGCCGGGCCAAGGTGGGACCGCTGGTGGGCAAACGCACCTGGGGCGGACTGGTGGGCATCTACGATTATCCCGCCCTGGTGGACGGCGGCTACGTCACGGCGCCCCGGGTGGCCTTCTGGAATTCCGAGGGCCAGTGGGATGTCGAGAACTTCGGCACGGCGCCGGACGTCGATGTGGAACTCGACCCGTTCCTCTGGCGTCAGGGACGTGACGCGCAACTGGAAAAAGCGGTGGAGATCCTCCTGCAGGAGATGGACCGGAATCCGCCGCCGAAGCACCGGCAACCGGCCTATCCGGACTACTACAAGCGGTAAGCCTGGCGGGAGTGGAACCGTCAAAACGACGGTTTCGCCACCCGCATCGAGTCGAGGAGGGAGGCAATGGTCGACAGGTCACGCATCTTCGGCAGCCGTTGCGTGTGGCTGGCGGTGACGGCGGTCGTCGTGTGGGCCGGAGTCATGGCCCAGGCGCCGTCCCCGGTGGAGCGGCCGGCGATCAATCCCGGCCTGGGCCCGAAACCCCCGGCGGTGCTCCGCCACACACCGGCGGAGAGCTGGCGCACCTTCTGGGACGCGTGTGCGGCGGGCCAGTTTGTCCTGGCCGCCCACCTGCTGGATCTGGCCGAGGTGGAGGACGCGGAGCAGCGGCGCGTGGGCGCCGAGGTGTCCGAGAAACTGTACACCCTGCTGCGGCGTTTGAAGGTGAGCGATGTCAAGGTGGGCCAGCAGTTGTCCGGAAAGGCGCCGGGCGGCGAATCCGGAGCGGAGACCGTGTCCGTATTTCGCTTCGACTCCGCCGGTATGTCCGGCGAGCTCTGGCTGCGCCGGACGCTGGACCAGAAGACCGGGGAAACGGCCTGGCTATTTCCCAGCCAGAACGTGTCCAATGCCACGGTCTGGTACCGCCTGCTGGTCCAAGGCGAACAACTGGCCGGCGCGGATACCCTGAACTCGGGGCTGGGACCGGCGCCGCCCCTGGTCCACCGGAACAGCCCGCGGACGTCGTACAACGGCTTCATGGATGCCGCCCTCCGGGGCGAGTTCGGCGAGGCCGCGCACTACCTGGATCTGGAAGACACCGAGCCGTCCGCGCAGCCCGCCCGCGGTATCCAACTGGCCCGACGGCTGATGATGGTGCTGCTGCGCACCAAGGCGGTGGTGCCCGACGCTCTCTCCAGTGAAGCGTTCGGTGTTCCCGAGGACGGCGTATCCGAGGACCGCGAGGTGCTCGCCGAGATCAAAGCCGACGGCCGGGTGGTCCCGCTGACCATGGGACTACGACAAGATCCGCAACTCGGCAACGTGTGGACTTTCGCTCCCGAAACGGTGGGCTACATCGATTTCCTGTACGGCGTCTACGGGCATGGCTGGATCGGCGACTATCTGCCCAGCGCGTTGCTGTCCGTCTCGTTCGCGGGCCTGCAACTGTGGCAGTGGCTGGCCATCCTGATGGGACTGGCTGCCGGCTGGGCGCTGGCCAAAGTGCTGGAACGGGTGCTGATCGTCATCGGCCGGGTGATCGCCCGGCGGACTCGCACGAACTGGGACGACGAGTTGGTCCGCGTGTTCGACGGGCCGCTCTGCCTCGTGCTGTGGGGGCTGCTGCTCCGGCCGGTGTCCCTCTGGCTTAGCCTGACGCCCACCGCCGAAATCATTATCCTGCGCGGCGCCGAGATCCTCTCGCTCGTCGGCATCGGCTGGCTGCTGTTTCGGATCGTGGACATCGTGGGCATCCACATGGCCCGGCCCGGCGTGAGCGGCTCGGCGGTGGGCGCCAGCTTCGCGACCATCATGGGCCGGTTTCTCAAGGCGCTGGTGGTGGTGATCGTGCTGCTGGGCGGATTGAGCGCCATGGGCGTCGAGGTCACCGGCTTCCTCGCCGGACTGGGCATCGGCGGTCTCGCTATTGCGTTCGCGGCCCAGAAAACCATCGAGAACCTGTTCGGGGCGGTGAGCATCGCCGCGGACCGTCCGTTCCGCCTGGGCGACTACGTGGACGTGGACGGCGTGGAGGGTACGGTCGAAGACATGGGGCTGCGCTCGGTCCGAATCCGCACCATGAAACGCACCCTCGTGACCATCCCCAACGCGCTGGCAGCCGGCGTCAAGATCATCAACTATTCCGTCCGCGACCGCATGCTCTACAACCCGGTCCTGGGACTGGAGGCCGCCACCTCGGCCGACCAGCTGGCGCTGGTCATCGATGAGATCAAGCGGATGCTCCATGCCGACCCGCGGATTTTCCCCGATGCGATCCGTGTCCGCTTCCGCGGTTTCGGCCCGTCGTCGAAGGAGGTGGAGGTGGTCGCCTGGGTGCTCACCACCGACTGGCACGAGTACACCGGTGTGGCCGAGGAGCTGAACTTCCGGATTCTGGACATCGTCCAACAGGCGGGAAGCGGGTTTGCGTTCCCCACCCAGACGGTCCTGCACGCTCCGGCCGACACTCCGGATCCGGCCGGCCGGACGGCCGCGGCAGCCGAGGTGGCGCGTCGGCGCCAGCAGGGGGATTGGACGCTGCCCGAGCCGTCGGATGAGCTGAAGGCGCGGCTGCGGCCCCGCGATCCGCACGACCTCGCGCCCGAGGAGTGAACGATACTCCCCACCGGGTGCTAGGTGTGGCGGCCAGCCGGCGCCACGAGGACTGACGACGCGGGCGGAGCGTCCGCGGTAGAGGGATTTCTCACCAATTACGCGAGTGGGATCCGGATGGTCCGTGCACGCACCAGCACGGCGCCATCGGCTGCGCTGCGCAATACATGGTGGAATACCGAGGCCGGTTCGGTTGCTGCAGCCGGCGCGCGGTGGGTGGTTGCGACGACCGTGTCGCCGTACGCAGACTGGCGGCGGTACTCCACCTGCAGCGCGCCGACGCCGTGGGTGGCCCAGAGGCGGTCAGGGACGGCCTCGATGATCCAATCGAGGTAGCGCAGGCTGTTGACGTGTTGGTTGATGTCCAAGTCCGCCAGGCGAACCGGGAACTCGGCCCGGTGCACCTCGGGGCCGGCGGGCTCCAGGTCAGGAAAGGGATGCGGGATCACGCGCTGCGCGTCGCAGGGGAACAGATTGGGAAAGACATCCGGGATCTTGACGGCTCGGCCGCGCTGGAGATCCACCATCAGCCACTGGCTGGCGGCAACGGCAAACAGTTCGCGGTGTTCACCGGCATAGAACCGGAACTCGCGGCAGGCGAACCGGCCCTCGAAACCCGAGGGCCACGTTTCGGTGGACATGGGCTGGCGGCCGGCGAGAAAACGGTCCACGCGCAGGTGGAATTTGGTAAGCATCCAGGTGAGGTTTCGTCGCAGCAGTTCCTCGACGCCGAATCCCAGCGCTACGGCGTTGTGCTCCGCGGCTTCCTGCATGCGGTGTAGCAGCGCCGGCAGCGGCAGGCGCCCGGTGTGATCCAGCTCGTACGTCTTGACTTCGAAGGTCCCGCTCCAGTGGATGTCCATTGTTTGGCGCTCCCCGATCTGATGCTGTGTCTGGCGATTGTACGGGATCGGCCGTCGGGCCGCAAGGGTTCAACCCGCACCGCCGCCGGGCGGTTCACCCTTGCCCGCGGGGAGGAACTCCGTTATGCTCCGGATGATGAGCCGTCTGCGCGTCGGGACATGCAGTTGGAAATTCGACTCGTGGCAGGGATTGCTCTACGCCGGCCGCGACAAGGAGCAGTACCTGGCCGAGTACGCCGCCCGGTTCCCGACGGTGGAAATCGACCAGTGGTTCTGGTCGCTCTTTCCCCCCGACCGGCTGGTCCTGCCCATCCGGGAGGTCGCCGCCCGGTACGCGGATGCCGTCCCGTCGGATTTCCGGTTCTCCATCAAACTGCCCAACAGCCTGACGCTGACCCACTATCATGAGCGCCACCGGCCGGGAAGGCTCAAACCCAACCCGCACTTCCTGTCACCCGAACTCTTCGCACAGGTCATGGACCGCCTGGAGCCGATGCGGAGCCGGATCGGCGTGCTCATGCTTCAATTCGGCTACCTGAATCGTCAACACATGCCCCGGCCGGCGGACCTGCTTGACCGCCTGGATGCGTTCGTCGCCGAGGTAGACCGCCGGATCTCGCTCGGCGTCGAGCTGCGCAACCCGAATCTGCTGGACCGGGACACGTTCACTTGGCTGCGGGACCGGGATTTGGCGCCCGTGTTCCTCCAGGGATATTACCTGCCCGATCTCACCGGGCTTTACGCGCGTGTCCGGGACCTGATCCGGGGCCTGGCGGTGGTCCGGCTTCATGGACCGGAACGCCAGGAGATGGAGCGGCGGTCGGGTGACCGCTGGGACCGGATCGTGGAGCCGCGCGACGAGGAAATCGTGCGGATGGCCGCAGTGGTGCGGGATCTGCTGCATCACGGTGTGGATGTCTACCTGAATGTGAACAATCACTATGAAGGATCGGCGCCGCTGACCATCCGCAAGCTGGCGATGCACCTCGGCGGCGGCCCGGAGTAGGTGAGACGGTTGCATTCCCGGAGCGTCCCGGTTACAATCAGGGCAAACAAGCTCCGATGTGTTGGTGCGATCGGCTATTCAGGGGCGGCTCGATGGCAAACCGCAGGAACATGATGCAGCCATCCGGGATCCATAACAGCGTCCGTCGCGCGAGGCCGGGTTCGACCGCCCAGAGACTCGTCCGGCGCCGGATGGTGCGGATCGCGGTGCTCGCCCTAGGCCTGGCCGGACTCGCCGGCGTTGTTTCGCTGGCCGTGCGGGCCGCCAGCCTGCTGGACATCGGCACCTATTCCATCCGGGTGTTCCGCGATTCGGACGGTCTGCCGCAGAACACGATCCATGCCATTGTGAGCGATCGGCAAGGCTTCCTCTGGGTCGGCACCCAGGACGGCGCCGCTTACTATGACGGCCGCCGGTGGCACAGCGTGGACATGCCCAACCGGACCCGCTCCAATTTTATCCGGGCCATCCTGTCGGCGGCCGACGGCAGCCTCTGGTTCGCCACCCAGGCCGGCGGGCTGCACCGCTATCAGGACGGCCGCTGGACGCCGCTGCCGGGGAGCGCCGACGCGTTTCAGAACGACCGGATCAACACCCTGGTGGACAGCGCCGCCCCCGATCGCGAGCCGGTGATCTGGGCGGGTACGCATAACCGCGGCGTGGCCCGGATTGAGGCCGGCCGCAGCACGCTGTTCGACACCCGGCAGGGGCTGCCGCACAACCGCGTCTGGGGATTGTTCTGCCAGCACGACGGCGATGGCCGGGTCACCATCTGGGCGGGGACGGAGGGCGGATTGGCGCGCCTCCGCCCGGGGGCCGACCGCTTCGAAATCGGGCCGGGATTCCCCCGTGAGTCCGTAAACAGCTTTCTGGAAACGGTGGAGTCGGACGGTAGTCACGTCCTGTGGGTGGGCACCTACGGCGGCGGCCTGTTCCGCTACCACCGGAACGCCTGGCGGAGATATAGCAGCTTCGACGGGCTTCCTTCGAACCATCTCACGAGCCTCGAGGCCGCCGGCGGGAAGGACAATCCGCAAGGAATCTGGATCGGCACCGACGGCGGCGGCCTGGCGTGGCTCAGCGAGGGGCGCATCCACAGCCTGGGGCTCGATGACGGCTTGCCATCCAACGCGGTGTACAGCCTTCACGAGACCCGACAGACCACGGGTGTGCCCGTCCTCTGGGTCGGCACCCGCAACGGCGGCCTGGCCGAGCTGCGGGGCGGCCAGTGGCGCGTGATCCAGCCGGTGCAGCGGCCGTTCCCGCTGCCAGTGCTCTCCTTGCTCGAGACGGTGACGCCCGACGGCACGACCAGCGTCTGGTTCGGCACCGACGGCGGCGGCCTCGCCCGGCTCACCGGTGCCCGCTGGGACATGTTCAGCCAGGCGTCCGGGGCGCTGCCGAACGACATCGTGCAATGCCTCGCCGCGACCGCCGAACCCGGCGGCGGGACGGCGGTGTGGGCGGGAACCCGCACCGGCGGCCTGGCCCGTTTCGCCCAGGGTGTTTGGCGGACCGTCGGCACGGGTCCAGGGCTGCTTCCGAATGAAATGATCCAGGTTCTGTTGGAGACCGGCAGCTCCTCAGCCGACCGGTTTCTGTGGGTGGGCACTCGGGGCGGCCTGGCCCGCTTCGGCAATGGTCGCTGGACGGTGTTCGACACGCAATCCGGCTTGCCCCACAACTCCGTGCTCAGCCTGATCCAAACCCGCCGGGGCGACAGTCCGCCCGTCCTCTGGGTGGGCACCGCCCGCGGGTTGGCCCGCTTTGACGGCGCGTCCTGGCAGACGTACTCTAGCCGCGAGGGCCTGCTCAACGAGTCGATCCAGTGTCTGCACCACTCCGTGCTCCCCGACGGACGGGAGGTGGTGTGGGCCGGCACCGACGGCGGCGGCGCCTTCTGCATCGATCTGGCCGATCCCGAACACATCGCGCTCACCCTCACCGACGCCACCGAACCGCGGCTGCCCAACAACACGGTGTACAAGATTCTGAGCGACGCGGAGCACCGGCTCTACATGCTCACCAACCGAGGCGTGGTGCGCCTGACGCCCGCCATCCGGAGCGGCCAGCCGGGGCAGTCGCTTTTCGACGTGTTCACGTTCACCGTGGAGGACGGCCTGCCCCTGAACCAGTGCAATCGGAACGCCGGCATGGTGGACCGGCTTGGCCGAATCTGGGTGGGGACAGTGGGCGGCGCGGCGGTGTTCGATCCCGGGCTGGAGGCCCGCGACTACACCCCCAAGCCGCTGCTGGTCCAGGGGACGCTGGTCCAAAGTAAGGGCCCGGCCCGGCGGCTCCAGGGCGGCGCGTCGCTCGCATTCAACGAAAACGACATCGACTTCGAATACGCCCTCCTGAGTTTCTTTCGCCAGGAAGACACACGGTACCGGACCCAACTGGTGGGCTTTGACCTCCAGCCGTCCGCGTGGTCCGCCGATTTCAAGAAGGAATACCGGCGGCTGTCCGACGGCAACTACGTGTTCCGGGTGTGGGGCCGCGACTACGCGGGCAACGTGAAGGGGCCGGTGGAGGTCGCGTTCACCATCCGTCCGGCGCCCTGGGCAACCTGGTGGGCGTACGCGCTGCTGGCCGCCCTGTGCATCGGGTTGCTGTATGTCGGCTTCAAGCTCCGCCTGCAGGCGCACCAGCGCCGGGAAGATGAGCTGATGGAGCTGGTTGACGCCCGGACGCGACAGCTCCAGGACGCCAACCGAACCCTGCTGGAACTCTCTTACCTGGATCCGCTGACCGGAATCGCCAACCGGCGGCAGTTCGACGAGCGCATCGACCAGGAGTGGAAGCGGGCCGTCCGCGCCGGTACCTCGTTGGCGATGATCATGGTGGACATTGACTGGTTCAAGGATTTCAACGACACCTACGGGCACCAGGCCGGTGACGCCTGCCTGAAGTCAGTGGCGACCGCCATGGCTGACGGACTGTCCCGCGCCGGGGATTCCATCGCCCGCTACGGCGGCGAGGAGTTCGCCGTCATCCTGCCTCTGACTGACCTGGAAGGAGCGGTCAAGGTGGCCGATCACCTCCGGCGACGGGTGGAGGCGCTGGGTATCGCCAATTCCGCCTCCAAGATCGGCCCGAACGTCACCGTGAGCTGCGGTGTCACCAGCCTGACCCCGAATCAGGACGCCGCGCTGTCAGATTTCATCCGCCTGTCGGATTACGCCCTCTACCAGGCCAAGCAAGCCGGCCGCAATCGGACCATGTCCCTGAGGCCCATGGAGAAGGCCGCCCGGTAATTTCAGTTGATCGCCAATTTCCCCTCAGCGGGCATCGACCTCGGTGACGGCGTACAGCCCGTCGCCGCCCAGGGCGTACACCTTCAGGAATTGGGCTCGGACCGGCTTGAAGTCGATCTTCGGCTCGTAGGCCGGGTGGGCATCGAGGGAGATCATCGTGTCCATGCCGTACGTGACATTGCCGTCGTCCGAGCTGATGGCGAACAGTCGGTTGTACGTCGTGCCGTCGACGGAATAGTCCACGATGTAATCGTCGTTGTTGTCCACCTGGATCATGACGTCGAAGATGGGGCGGATCTTGCCGTAGTCGATGATGAAATACACCCCCGGGTCGGACCAGTGCACCGTCTGGTCGTCCGTCCAGGCGGTGCCCTCCTCGACGATCTTGTCATCCACCAGCAGCGTCGGTTTATTGTTGAAGGTCCCGTGCCCCTTGACCGCCGGCCAGCCTGTGGCGGTCGCAACGGGCTCTCCGACGATCTGAATCTCCGCCACGCTGAAGGCGCCGTCTCCCTCGATGGCTTGCAGGCGCAGATACCGGGCGGTGACCGGTTTGAAATCAAGGGCGGAGACGAAATCGGCGTGGTGAGCGTCGGAACTGAAGACATCCATGCCGTCGTCGATCTCGCCGAAGTCCGCGGAGATGGTGACCAGCGGAGTGTACTTCTGTCCGTCCGCCGAGTAGTCCAGGCGGTAAACGTCGTTGTTGTCCACCTGCAGCGTGAGTTCAGTCAACTGGCACATGTCACCCAGGTCCAGATCGAAACACACATCCAAATCGGTCCAGTGCACGCAGCGCAGGCTGTCCCAGGCGTCTCCCTTGTTGACGAACACGCCGTCCGCCATCAGCTTGGCGTCGTGCGTGAAATCGCCGGACCCTTTGACGGAGATGGGCTTGAGGGTTGGGGAAGCCGCCGATGCGGCGATGATCGACACCAGGATCAACAAGCCGATCGGGGCCAAACGACTGTGCATAACCTCCTCCTTGAACACGTTTGATCCAATTATAGCCGGAGAGACCCGATGGCACACCGAGATTCCTGATCGATAAAAGGTTGCGCAGCGGCCTCGCCCACACCGGCCCGGGGCCGTCAGGGATCCGGCGGCTGATAGGCGGCGGTGGCGATGCCGGGCGGGCCGGTCTTTTTGGCCGTATACATCAGCGCGTCGGCCTGGGCGAGAAGGGCAGCGAGGACGGGCGCGCTCATGCCGGGAACAGCCACCCCGCCGCACGCCGCCGTGACGGTGATGGCGGTGCCGTCGTTGCTGGCAGTGTGGCTCAGAGCGGCGATGCGGCAGGCGACTGCTTCCACCGCCGCCGCATCGGCGCCCGGCAGAAAGATGAGAAACTCGTCCCCGCCGTAGCGACCGAGGCAATCCCCCTCGCGCAGGCACCCCTGGATCTTGCCGGACATCTCGCGGAGCACGTGGTCGCCGGCGGTGTGCCCCAGCGTGTCATTCACCGCCTTGAACTTGTTCAAGTCCACCAGAATGGAACCGAATTGGCGGTTGCCGCGTCCGGCGGGACCGGCGGCTTCCTCGAGCCGCTCCATGATCGCCCGGCGGTTCATCAGTCCGGTGAGCGGGTCATAGGTGGCCAGGTGAGTCAGACGGCGGTTGGCGTCTTGCAACTCGGTCGTCCGCTTGTCCACCTCGACGGTCAGCTCCCGGGTGCGCCGCCGCAGGAGGTAGGTCCGCCAGCGGTATACGCCCACGATGGCTGCCAGGGCCAGTGCCGCCAGCAGCGCCTGGAACCAGGTCGAGAGCCAGAACGGCGGATGGACCGTGATGGGGAGAGCCGCGGTCTCGCTCCAGATGCCCGATTCGTTCACCGCCTGAAGCAGCAGGCGCAGCTTGCCGGAGGGGAGGTTGGTGTAGCGCAGCTCGGCGAGCTGGCGGACCGGCAGCCACTCCTCTTCGAGTCCCTCGAGCCGGGCCCGGTAACCGACGCGATTGCGGTTGCGGAACGACAGCACGGCCACCTGGAACGTGACCGACCGCTCGTTCCATTGCAGCTCCAGCGACCGGGGGAAGTCGAGCCGGCGATCGGGCAGATCGGCCGATTCCACGATGAGGCTCGGCGGAATGGTATTGGGGTAGTGGCGATCGGGATCGTACTGGGACAGGCCATCCACGGTGCCGATCCAGATCTCGCCGTTGGCGTCGCAATGGAAGCCGTACTGGTTGGTCTCGTAGCCGGCCAGGCCGTCCTCGGGCGTGAAGCCCTCGACACGGCCGTCGGTGCCGATGCGCGATACGCCGCGGGTGGTGCCCACCCAGATGTTGTGGCGCCGGTCTTCGCCGAAAAAGTAGACATGGTGCGACGTCAAACCGGGCTGGTCGTTGAGGAGCCGCCAGCGGCCGTTGCTGCCCATGACCGCCAGCCCGGCGTCGGAACCCACCCAGAGGCGGCCCACACTGTCCTCGAATATGCTGTTGATGTATGTCTGTCGTGACAGCGGCGGCGGATCGGCCAGCTTGATGACGCGCTCACCGTCGCAGGTGAACACATCGATTCCAACTGTCGCCCAGATACCACCGGCTCGGCGGGGGCAGAAGTGGGCGCAGAAGGTCAGGGGCTCGCCCGAGGCGGTGCTCTTCCAGGCGCGCCAGCGGCCTTTATCGTCGCGCATGGCCAATCCGCCGGTCTCACTGCGTCCGCAGACCCAGAGGCGATTTTGAAAATCGAGTGTGGCGTCCCACAGTTCCGCCCGGGGTACAGGGGCATCGGCTGGCATCGCCTGGATTTGGCGTTGGCCGCGGGGACGATGGAACAACGAGGTGTCGGTGAGAATCCACAGCCCCCCGTCCGCGTCCGGCAGGGCCTTCCAGACCCACTCGGTGTCCAGCCCGTCGGTCAGGTTGATGATCTCCAGGACCTTCGAGACCGGCCGGACCTGGTAATGAACCGCCCCGTTGAGTGTGCCCAACCAGAGGGCGTCGGGGGTGGGGCTGGAGGCGATGCCGAAGACGCACGCGCTGGGCAGCCCCTGCTTGGGGCCGTGGTTGCTGAGCGCCACGCCGCCCAGGCGGGCCAGACCGTTGATGTCGGTGCCCACCCACACGTTCCCCTCGCGGTCCTCGAAGGCGAAGTTCACGACGTTGGATGGCAGCCCCATATCGGTGTTCCAGTGCTGGAACTGCTGTTCGCCCGCGCGGCGGAGGAACAGCGCCGAATCGGTGGTGCAAATGTACAGCGTCCCCGAAGGGGCGGTGTAGATGCGGTAGATGCTCCGGCCGGTGACTGCCCCCGACTCCAGCATGGAGTGCCAGCCGTCCGCGTCCTGCTTGTAGGCGCCGCTCGTGCTGGTGCCCAGCCAGACACCGTCAGTGGTGGACGCGACTGTCCGGATCTGATTGCGGGGGCAGGGGATGTCGATCGACTGGCACCCGCTGCCGGGCTCGTACCGCCACAGTCCCTGGTCGCTGACGATGAGAATCGCGTTCCGGTCCGAGGCCAGATCGTAGACGAGCTGTTTGGTCAATCCGGCCGGCGCCGGTTCGGCCCGAAACGTCCGCTTCGGCACCCGGTAGAGCCCCTGGTCGGTGCCGATCCAGACGGCGCCGTCGCGGTCTTCGAGCAGTGCGCGGCAGCGCGGATTGCTCAGCGTCAGGTCGGCGATGGGCGTCAGCCGGCCGTCGCGCATGACCACGGCGCCGCCGGCGGTGGCCACCCAGAGGGTGCCCGCGCTGTCCACGAGGAGTTCCTGGATCCGGCCGCTGGGCAGGCCGTCGTCGGTGGTGTAATTGTGGAACCGGCTGCCGTTGTAACGGGCGAGGCCGCCCAGGGTGCCCACCCAGATATAGCCCTGATGGTCCTGCACCATGCTGACGATCTGGGACTGGGGCAGCCCGTCCCGCAGGGTCTTGACATCGAAGGGAAGCACTTGGGCTCCCGCGAACGTCAGCGCGCCTCCCAGCAGCAGCAGGACGAGTCCCAGGCGGCAGGACAGTCTCGTGGTCATGGTCGACCTCCCCGGTGTGTGATCGAATCGGGAACGGTGGTACCGCCCTCTGGGCGGATGGCGATCCTGCAGGTTGTCATGGCCCCTCCATTGTAGCAAGGCAGCGGTGGGTTGGCAAAGGTTTGCCCCCTTCACGCGGCGGGCGCGTTGACAGCCGCCGCATGGTTTCACTACAATCAGGGCGCTTTGTTGCGACCACGGATTGAGGATTCCGGCCTCCTGGGAGCGAGAGGTGGACGTCGACGCGGCACACACGGAGCGGCTCACCCACTTCGGACGGTATTATTTGCTCGCGATACTGGTCGGCGGGGTTGTCCTGGCCGTGCTGATCCGCCTCGGCCATCCCCTGGACTGGGGCCGGATGGCGTGGCGTCCGGCGGGCGGGTTGCTGCTGGCTGTCGCCGTGGGCTTCATCCTGCGCAGCGCGCGGCGACGGATCGTCTTCGGAGCCGTGACCGCGTGGCACCAGGCCGTCGCGTTCGAGGCCATGATCCAAGTGGTGCAGATCGGCAGCCCGTGGATGCCCCTCCGTACGTTCGAGACGGAATTCCTGGTCCGGGAGCTGGGCGGCGCCAATCGGGATCGGATCGGGCGGTGGCTGGTCGCCCGCGACGCGGGGACATGGGTGACCGTCACGGCGGGGCTGGCGGTGGCGGCCGCGCTGTTCGGCTCCGGCTGGGGCGCGGCGATCCTCGGCGTCCTGGCCGCGGCGTTGCTCGCCGCGGCGGCGATCCGGAGCGGGGCGCCGGCCGCCGTGCTCAGGAGCGTGCTGTCTGGCCTGGTCTGCTGGGGGGTGGAAGGCTGGCTCTTTGTCCACTTCGCCGGTTCGGAGCCGGAAACCGCCGTGGTCTGGACCATGTACCTCTTCTTCACCGGGCTGGTGGAAGTGTCGCCCGTGCCGCTCGGCGTCGGCGTGCTGGAGCTGCCCGCCCTGATCGCGTGGCCCGGCGTCGGTATGGCCCTGGTCCCGCTGTTGGTATTCCATGCCGCCCGTCTCGTGGCGCTCGCGCCGCTGTGCGCCCTGTTTTTGCACCGGTTCAAATTTGCCGCCGGGGACCTGCTGAGCCCGGCGGTGATCCTGGCCATGCGGCACAGCCAGCGACCGCCCGGCGGCTGGCCCTGGCCGGATGGCGACGGCGGCGACGGCCCACTCGTCAGCCTGGTCATCCCGGCCTACAACGAGGAGAAGCGGCTGCCCGCCTTCCTGGACAGCGTGGCGTCGTACATGGCCCGCTGCGGTTACGCCATGGAGGTGGTGGTGGTGGACGACGGCTCCCGCGACCGCACTGCGGACGTCATGGCGGCGTGGACGGACCGGGACACCCGGTACCGCCTGTTGCGGCAGCCATCCAATCAGGGGAAGGGGGCGGCGGTGCGGCGCGGCGTGCTTGCAGCGCGCGGCCGGTACGTCGTGTTCGCGGACGCCGACGGCGCCACTCCCATCGGGGAACTGGACCGTTTCCGTCCGGCCATGGCGGAGAACATCGAGGTCATCATCGGGTCGCGGCGGCTGGCGTCGGCCGACGTGCGGCGCGAGCGGGAGGGATTCCGCCAGATGATGGGCAACGCCTTCTACACCGTGGTCAACCTGTTGGCGGTGCCCGGCATCCGCGATACCCAATGCGGATTCAAGATGTTCCGGCGCGATGCCGCGCGGCGCCTCTTCGAGTGGTCCACGGAGAAGGGCTGGGCGTTCGACGTGGAGATCCTGTACCTGGCCCAGCGGGTGGGATACGCCGTCGAGGAGGTGGCCGTCAACTGGCGCGCCGTCGAAGGCTCCAAGGTCAGCCCGCTGGCGGACTCGCTGCGCATGTTTTTGGCCGTGTTCCGGATCCGCGCCCGCCAGGCCGGGTTCCTGCGCCATCGGCAGACAGAGCCCTGAATCCGCCGGTACGTCCGCTGCCCGTCCGCGGCGGCCGGATATTGACGGACCGCCGCCTGTCCCCTACAATACAACCAGGCCCACGGAATCAGGAGTGCCGCTCCATGGAGCATGACGACGAGAAGGGCATGCTGTTCTACCCCAATCCCCTCGACCAGGGGGTGGCGCGGGCACCCCGGCTGCTGGTGGTGACCCGCTGCTTCTGCCCCAACGGCCACGATCTGGTGAGCCGCCGGGCCAGCTTCAACAACCATCCCGGCATCCTGCTGCGGGTGCGCGGCCGGACGGGCGAGGGCCAGGTGGCGCTGAGCCCCGTGTACGGCGAAAAGTGCCGGGTGGCGCTGGACGTCGAGTTGGAGGACGGAGACATCCTCGAGCTGCTCTGTCCCGTCTGCGGCACGGCCCTGCCCGCCTACGCGCCGTGCCCGTGCGGCGCCCGCCTCATCACCCTGTTCCTGTCGCCGCGCGCCGACTATTCCAACTGCATCGGGATCTGCAACCGGGTGGGCTGTGTCAACGCCGAGGTCAAGCGGGAAGGGGAGCTGATCGTCCTCTCCATGCTCGGCGCCGATGCGCGGCCGGAATCCGGCGGCGGAGCGGAGTGAACCCGGCATGGCGACGGGAGCGAATCAGCCGTGACTCAGAAAGTAACTCAGGCGGAGCGCTTCGCAAGGCTGGAGACGGCTCTGGCGGAAATGGCGCAGGAAAACGAGCGCCTGTCGGACGAGGTGGAGGCGCTCCAGACGGAGCTGCAGACCATTCTGGAACTGCAGGCCGCCTTGCTGTATGCACTGCGGGAAGACGAAGACCTGCAGCCGGTCTTGGATGCGGTCGCCGCCGAACTGTTGCGGCGACAACAGACTGATTGAAGGGGCCTCATCTGCAGACCGTGTGCGCCCATCGCGGCCTTCCGGCATAACGTAAAATTCTTACCATCGGTGTTGCGGCGCCTTGGCAGCGCCCAAGTTGTCCCGTCCGGAGAGTCAGGCGCGGTGCTGCAGGTCGCGGATGATCTCCTTGAGCACCTTCTGGAAGCGCGGGTGCTCGCCCACCGGCGGCAGCACCCGGATGGCGACACCGGAGTGGGCCTGGCGGGCGGCCTCGGCCAGGGCGGGAATGTCCGTGACGACGTGGCCGCCGCCGGACATGAAGAGGGGGAGGATCGCCATCCGGCGGAATCCGCGCCGCCCGGCCTCGGCCACCGCGTCGGCCAGCGTGGGCGGGACGAACTCCATGTAAGCCAGCAGCGGGCTGTTCCCGTTGGATTCGGCCGCCAGGTCGCGAACCAGGTGTTCGAACGGCTTCCGCCACCGGGGGTCGGAACTGCCGTGGGCCAGCAGGATCAGGCACTCGTCATGGGACACGGGACACCCCCGGCGGAATTATCGATCGATCAGTCGCGCGGACATCCGCCGCGACATAAGACGATGCAGTCACAGCCGGAGCAGCTCGGCTGTCACGCCTTCCAACAGTTCCTTGACCCGGATGACGAACGTGACCGATTCGCGGCCGTCGATGATCCGGTGGTCGTACGATAGCGACACGTACATCATGGGCCGGATCACCACTTGGCCGTCGACGGCGACGGGGCGGTCCTTGATGGTGTGCATCCCCAGAATGGCCGACTGGGGGTAATTGATGATGGGCGTGGAGATGAGCGAGCCGAATACGCCGCCGTTGGTGATGGTGAAGGTGCCGCCGGACATCTCGTCCACGGAGAGCTTGCCGGCGCGGGCCCGGTCGGCCAGCGCCTGAATGGCGGCCTCCAGCCGGGGCACGTCCAGGAGGTGGGCGTCGCGGACCACCGGCACCACCAGTCCCTTGGGTGTCGACACCGAGATGCCGATGTCGCAGTATTCCGGAAACACGATCTCGGCGCCGGAGATCTGGGCGTTGATCACCGGCATCTCCGCCAGGGCGCGGCAAACGGCCCACGTGAACACTGACATGAATCCCAGCTTCACCCCGTGCTTCGCCGTGAACGCCTCCTGGTGGCGGGCGCGGAGATCCAGGACCGCCGACATGTCCAGCTCGTTGATAGTGGTGAGCATGGCCGTCTCGTTTTTGGCCGCCACCAGCCGGCGGGCGATGGTGCCGCGCAGGGTGGTCATCCGCTCGCGGCGGACGGGGCGTCGGTCCGCGGGCGGCGCCGGCGACGCGGGCTGCTGCCGAGCCGGGTTCAGCGCCTCCAGCACATCCCGCTTCGTCACCCGGGTGCCGGGGGCCGCCGCGATCCGGTCTGCGGGGATGCCGGCATCCGCCAGAAGCTTGCGGGCGACGGGGGTGAAGCGGGCCCGGCCGGACTCGCCGGCGGCGGCCGGGGTGGCGGTGGGTACC
This sequence comes from Acidobacteriota bacterium, assembly GCA_029565065.1. GTDB lineage: Bacteria > Acidobacteriota > JAAYUB01 > JAAYUB01 > JAAYUB01 > JAAYUB01. Next base: position 54,102 of record JAKQOW010000092.1, read on the forward strand.
GGCGCTGCGGGAGCCGACGCCGCAGCGTCAGCGGCGCGCGGCGGCGTGGGAGCGCCCGCGGGCGGCGCCGCGGCGGTGTCGATCTCGGCGATGACCGTGCCGATGGGCACGGTTTGTCCCGTGGGCACCGTCACCGTCAGCCGACCGGCTGCCTCGGCGTTGAGCTCCATGGTGGCCTTTTCCGATTCGATCTCGCAGACGGGTTCGTCGGCCCGGACGTAGTCGCCGGACGCCTTGAACCAGCGGCCCACGACCGCCTCGGTCACGGACTCGCCGACGGATGGGACTTTGACTGGGATCACCATGTGCCGCTCCCTCGCTGAGATGCGCTGAGGCGCTACCGGAACGCCTGGTCCAGAATCTCCCGCTGCTCCAGCTGGTGGATCTCATGGAACCCGGTGGCGGGCGAGCCGCTTTCCCGCCGGGCGATCACCTGGAGCGACGGAATCGGATACTTGCGCCGGACGAAGCAGGCCGCGCCCATGTTCTCCGGCTCCTCCTGCACCCAGCGCCAGCCGGCGCCGGCGTACTTGTCCCGCAGGCGGCCCAGGGCGGCTTCGGCCACCGGGTAGAGCTGCTCCATCCGGACCAGGGCCGTGTCGTCGCGGCCGTCCGCCTCGCGGCGTTGCAAGAGGTCATAGTAGATTTTGCCCGAGCACAGCAGCACGCGCCGCACGCGGGCTGGATCGGCGGTCCCGTCATCGAGCACCGGTTCAAAACCGCCGGTGGTGAACGCGTCCAGCGGGCTGACGCAGCGGGGGTGCCGCAGGAGGCTCTTGGGCGTGAACACCACCAGCGGCACGCGCGCGGGGAATTTCATGTGGCGGCGCAGCAGGTGGAACAGGCTGGCCGGCGTGGTGCAGTTGGCGATGACCATGTTGTTGTGGGCGCACAGCCCCAGGAACCGTTCCAGCCGGGCCGACGAATGCTCCGGGCCCTGGCCCTCGAGCCCGTGGGGGAGGAACAGCGCCAGTCCGTTCAGGCGGTTCCACTTGGCTTCCGCCGCGGCCAGGTACTGGTCGATGATCACCTGGGCGGTGTTGGCGAAATCGCCGAACTGGGCCTCCCAGATGACCAGCGCCTGCGGCCGGGCGCCCGCGTAGCCGTACTCGAAACCGAGGACGCCGTATTCCGACAGGAGCGAGTTGAAGGCTTCGAAGCGCCCCTGGCCGGGGCCGATGGCGTTCAGCGGGACGTACTCCTCCTCAGTGTCCTCCAGGTGGAGAACGGCGTGACGGTGCGAGAATGTGCCGCGTTCCACGTCCTGTCCGCTGAGCCGGATCGGGGTGCCCTCGGCCAGCAGTGTGGCATAGGCCAGCGTCTCGCCCATGGCCCAGTCGCCGCGGCGTTCCTCCGTGAGCTGCTTCAGCCAGCCGTCGTAGATGCGGCGGATCTTGTCGAAGATGGCGCGGTCGGCCGGCACGGTGAACACATTCCGCCCCACCTCCAGCAGCCGGTCGGCGGGGACGCCGGTGGCGGGCGAATCCACGAAGTTGAAATCGGCCGGGCGCCGCCGCCGGTCGCAGGCGCCGCGCAGGTGGCAGTGGGGGAGCTGCCCGGCGCGCGCCGCGGCGAACTGCGCCTCGAGCTCGGCGCGGAACGCCTGCTCCATGGCATCGGCCTCACCCGCCGCGATCTCGCCGCGCTTGGCCAGGCGGATCTGGTAGATCTGCCGGGGATCGGGATGCTTGGCGATGATCTTGTAGAGCTTGGGTTGGGTGAAGCGGGGCTCGTCCGACTCGTTGTGGCCGTACCGCCGGTAGCCCAGCAGGTCGATGAAGACGTCGGTGTGGAACGCCTGGCGGTAGTCCAGGGCCAGCTCCGTCGCCAGCACCACCGCCTCGACATCGTCGGCGTTGACGTGGAACACGGGCGACAGCGTCACCTTGGCCACGTCGGTGCAGTAGGTGCTGGAGCGTCCGTCGAGGTAATTGGTGGTGAAGCCGAGCTGGTTGTTGGCCACCAGGTGGATGGTCCCACCCGTGCGGTAGCCGTCCAGCAGCGACATCTGGATGACCTCGTAGACCACGCCCTGGGCGGCCACGGCGGCGTCGCCGTGGATGAGCACCGGCAGCACCCGCGACGGGTCGCCGCCGTGGTCGGCGTCGAGGCGGGCCCGGGCGATGCCCTCGACCACCGGGTTCACCGCCTCGAGATGCGACGGGTTGTAGGCGAGCTCCACGCGGACGGTGCGGCCGTCGGCGGTGGTCACCTGCCGGGTGTAACCCAGGTGGTACTTGACGTCGCCGGCGAAGATGTCATCACCGTAGCGCTTCCCCTCGAATTCCTCGAAGATGTCGTGCGCGGGCTTGTCCATGATGTTGGCCAGCACGTTGAGCCGGCCGCGGTGGGGCATGCCGATGACCACGTCCGCCACCCCGCTGCGTGCGCCGGCGGCGATCAGCGCCTCCAGCGCGGGAATGAGGGTTTCGTTGCCCGACAGCGCGAACCGTTTCTGGCCCGTGAAGCGGGAGTGGAGGAAGTTTTCGAAGACCACCGCCCGGGTGAGCCGCTCCAGGATGCGACGCTTGACCTCAGGGGAGAACCGGGGGCGGTTGCGGGTGGACTCGATCCGCTGCAGCAACCACCGGACGCGCTCGGGGTGCCGGATGTACATGAACTCGGCGCCGATGGCCGTGCAGTAAGTCTCCTCGAGGTGGGCGACGATCTCGCGGAGCGTCGCCGGGCCGAGGCCGATCTCGGCGCCCGCCTGGAAGGTCTTGTCCAGGTCCTCCGAGGTCAATCCGAAGTTGCCGATGTCGAGGGTGGGCGAGTATACCCGCCGCGTGCGCACCGGATTGGTTCGGGTGAAGAGGTGGCCGCGGGTGCGGTAGCCGTGGATGAGGTTGACCACCCGGAACTCGGCTGGATCGAAGAGGACGGAGCGGTCGGCAGGGCGGGCCGCGGCATCCGCCACGGCCGGCGGCGGCGCGGCCTGCCGGAGGCCCAGGTCGAAACCGCTGAAGAAGTGACGCCAGCTCGCGTCCACCCGGGCCGGGTCGGCGGACCACTCGCGGTAGAGCGCGTCCACGAACTCCGGATGGGCGTTGAACAGGAAGGAGTAGCCGGCCGGATCCCAGTCGGCGGCGTCGGGGAAGTCGTCGAATCGGTTCGTGGTTGTCTCGTCGGCCATTCCGGAACCCTGCCATCCATTCTAAGTGACCGGTTTTCAGATGTCAAACAGGGGCAGCCGGATGCAGACGGAGGCCGGCGGTTCCGTCGGAACCGTGCGGGCAGGCGGGCGATGGGACGGATGACGGGAGACCGATCCGCGCGGCCGGCCGTCAGTCGGCGGCGTAGATGATCTCCATGCGGCGGATCCGGAGTGCGGTCACCACCAGGACGACGACGGCGAATGCCGCCAGTCCCGCGACCGCCAGGAGCGGCGAAATCGAGTCCGCCATCAGGGCGAACGGGCTGGGCGGCAGCGGCACGGGATTCATGGCCTGCAGGTAGTAGACCACGCTGACCATCTTGAGCCAGCCGGGGAGCAGGAAGTTGATGCTCTCCAGGCCGAAGAGGGCCAGGACGGGGAGCACCGGATTCCGGAAGAGGGCGCCGAAGAGGAGGAATACGGCTCCGTAGCCGAGGCACGCCAGCACCGTCACTCCCACGTAGCCTGCCAGATATCCCAAGCCGGGACCCTGCAACAGGAATTGCTCGAGGCCGGTCCGGCCCAGGGGCAGCCGCATGAGCAGGAACGAACCGGCCGCGCTGAAGCTGAAGAGCGTGGCGGTCGCCAGCAGCGCGGCCAGGAACTTGCCGGACGCGATCACCTCCCGCCGGACCGGCGCCAGCAGGTAGTAGTGGAGGGTTTTCTCCAGCATGTCCCCCCGGAAGACGCCGGTGAACATCGCCGCGCAGCCGAAGAAGACCAGGAACCGCAGAAAGAATGTCTGAAAGAATACGGCGTAGCCCTGGTCGAGTTTCACGGAGTTGGCCGGCTTGCCGATGACGATGCGCACGATCGAGACCGCCGCGATGATCAAAATGGGCAGCAGTGCCAGCAGCAGGGGCGCCACGAGCCGGCGGGCCCGCCGGCATTTGCGCAGCTCGAGGCGGGTCACCGCCGCCGTCTGGCGGCGCCACAGCCGCCAGGGCCAGGATGCGATTTCGGGCAGGGTCATGATGCGCGGCCTCCTTCGTTGCCGATGAGGTAGTCGTAGAGCGACTGCACGTCGTCGTCGGCGGGCTGGATGCCCTCCATGGCCAGGTTCTCCTCGACGGCGATGCGGTTCATGAGCCGGTAGAAGCCGGCGGCGTCCTTCGTCCGCAGCAGCAGGCCGCGGCCGTCGGAATGGAGCTTGACCTCCACGGCATGGTTGAGCTCGAAGATCCGCGCCGCCAGGACGGCCGGGCGGTCGCAGCGGACCAGGATCTGCATGGGGTGTTCCTCGACCTCCTCGCGGACGTCGTGAATGCCGCCCTCGGCCACCACGTAGCCGTGGTTCATCAGGATGACCCGGTCGGAGAGGATGTCCACCTCGTGCAGGATGTGGCTGGAGACGATGACGATGCAGCCGTCCGCCGCCACCTCCTGAAAGATGGCGATGACCTCGGCCCGGGCCATGGGGTCGAGGCCGTTGAGCGGCTCGTCGAGGATGAGCACGCGGGGCTTGTGAGCGATGGCCTGGGCCAGCTTGATCCGCTGCCGCATGCCCTTGCTGTAGGCGGCGATCTTCTTGCCGGCCGCGTCGGTCATGTTCACGCGGGCCAGGGCGTCCCGGGTGAGCGCCTCCACCTCGGCCTCGGGCAGGCCGTGGAGCCGCAGGAAGCCGCGGATGAAATCGGAGCCCGTCAGCCCCTTGGGGAAGGCGTCGTACTGGGTGCAGTAACCGACGTGGCGGAAGACCCGCTCCGGCCGGTTCACCGGGATGCCCAGCACCTCGATCTCGCCTTCGGTGGGCCGCAGCAGTCCGGTCATGAGGTTCAGCAGGGTGGTCTTGCCGGCGCCGTTCGGGCCCACCAGGCTGGTGATGCCGGGCTCCACCGCCAGGCTCACCCGGTTCACCCCGAGCACCTCGCCGTAAAACTTCGAGACGTCGCGCAGGACGATGCGGGGGTTGGCGTCCATCATCGCACCACCTCGTAGGCCCGCACGCGCCGGTAGAGCAGGAACAGGAATCCGGCGCACTGGGCCAGGATGATCGCGCCGGCCCAGACGGGCGGGATGACGGCGTCCGTCTCGGCGAGGAAGAGGGCGTCCCAGACGATCTTGAGCAGCTCGGCCGGGTTCAGGACGACGCCCCACTGCGTGCTCAGCATTTCGTTGAACGCCTCGGCGACGCCGGCGCTGATGAGGAAGAAGCCCAGGATCAGGAACCCGGCCACCGGCCGCCACTTCACCCAGGCGGAGAAGGCCAGCGCCAGCAGCGCCAGCACCAGGATCCAGGCCCACGAGCCCAACCAGATCGCCACGGCGATCCGCACGTTGGCGAACAGCCAGCCCGCGCCCGCCATGGTGCATTGAAAGATGAAGAGCGCCAGCAGGGGGATCCAGGTCAGGAGCGAGAGGAAGCCCACCAGGACCGTGAGCTTGCCGAGGATGTACTCGGTGCGGGAGAACGGGCGGGCCAGGATCAGCGGCAGCGCGTTGTTGGACAGGTCCGGCGCGATGAGCCCCGGCCCCACGATGGCGGTGAGGAACATCCCCAGGCCCGTCTGGATCGCCAGGAAGTACAGGAAGAAGTCGGCGTTGATGGGGAGCAGGTCCCGGATGGTCTGACCGATCATCTGGAGGCCGAGGGTGTTGTAGTGCAGGTAGATCAGGATGGCGCCCACCGCCGGCGCGGCGAAGCAGAGGATGAAGAACGCAAAGAAGAGCCGCGAGCGGAACAGCCCGGCCATGGCGTAGCGGGTGAGGACCAGGCAGCGGAACCGGGACGGCGTGAGCGGCCCTTCGTACGGCTGATAATTGTGTTTATAAACCGCCATGGCCGTTCTCCATCGCTTTCAGAAAGATGTCCTGCAGGGAATCGCGCTTGTAGTTCAAGCGCCGGATCTGGATGTCCCGCTCGGCGGCCAGCACGTACAGGTCGCGGATCTCCACGCCCTCGGGCAGCACCATCTTGAGACGGTTCCCCGGTGCGGCGGCGCATTCGCAGCCGCGCGCCGACGCCATGGCCAGCAGCGGGGCCGCGTCGCCGACGATTTCCAGTTCCAGGAACTTCCGGTTGGCGCGCCGCTCCGCCTCGAGGTCGCAGACGTGGGCCACCCGGCCGGCCTTCAGGATCAGCACCTCGTCGCAGCAATCCTCGACGTCCTTGAGCAGGTGGGAGGAGAGCACGATGCGGGTCCGGCCGGAGTCGCGGATCTCCTGGATGAGCCGGATCATCCGCTGGCGGGCCGGCGGGTCCATGCCGTTGGTGGGCTCGTCGAGGATGAGCAGCTCCGGGCCGTGGACGATCGCCTGGGCCAGCTTCGTGAGCTGCCGCATGCCGAACGAATAGGTCCCGATCTTCCGGTACCGGGCCTCGCCCAGCCCCACCCAGGTGAGCGCCTCGTGCGCCCGCTCCAGTGCCGCGGCGCGCGGTAGGCCGGTGATCTCGGCCAGCATCCGGGTCAGGCGCAGGGCGCTGAACCCGGCGATGAAGCTGTCGTTTTCGGGCATGTAGCCTGTCAGCCGCCGGATCTCGCGGTGCTGGAGCCGGATATCCAGACCCATCACTCGCGCGGCGCCGGCCTGGGCGGGATGGAAGCCCAGCAGGGTGTGGAGCAGGGTGGTCTTGCCGGCGCCGTTGGGCCCGAGGAGCCCGATGGCGCGGCCCGTCAGGGTGCTGGTGAGTTCGTCGAGGATGGTCTTGGCGCCGAATCGCACCACGAGGCCGTCCAGCTCGATCAGGGGAGGACGGCCCGCGGGGGAGGCTGGGGTAACACGATCGCCTGGGCTCATGCATGCTCCTGAAACCGCCGGCGGGGGAGGCGGCCGGCGAAGGCCGCCTCCCCGCCGGGAGGGGAATTAAAGCGTCAACCGTTTCGGCCGCGGCCGGGTGGCGGACGGAACCTTGTTCGACTGCGGACGAGCTTTCATCAACCGGTCCGGACTGGCGAACTTGGCCCAGTCGGCCGGGTTCAGACTCATCAGGCCGGTGCCGGTGAGCACGATGCGGTCGGTTTCGCCGTACGCGCAGAAGAGCATCGGTTTGAGTTGCAGGAGGAACTCGCGCACCTGCTGCAGCTCGTCGGCCGACATGTCGCCCGCGCGTTCCGGCACGATGCCGGCCAGCGAACCGGCCAGCTTCTGCGCGTTGTGATAGGCCACGGCGGAGAACTGGGCGAAGCGGTCCGTGGGCAGGGCCGCCTGAAAATCAGCGCTCTGGGGTAGGGTGTAGCCGTTGAGCCGGTTGGCGATGGCCTGCGTGATGAGCGAGCGCTCGGGGGCCATGATGAGGTAGCCGTCGTGGAAGGAGTAGTGCACGGTGACGGCGCTGTCCGCTGACGCCACCGTGTAGTAGGTGTCGCCCGACAGCTCGTCGCGCCGGATCGACAGGGTCGCTTTCCCTTCCGCGGCCAGCTTGCCGTTGATCGCCTCGATCAGGCGCTCCAGCGAACCCTGGAAGCGGACGGGGTCGTCCACCAGCAGCACCAGCTTCCAGGCCGGATTCGGCAGGACCGGCCCGTCCACGGCCAGGAGGAACTCGCCGCCCAGGGGCGCGGCCAGGTCATCGCGGAGGCTCAGACCCGTTTCGTCCTCGAATTTCAGCAACTCTTCGAGATCTCCCGGCTGGACGGTGGCGAGGATGTCGAACAGCTCGTCCACGATCGCCCGGGGCTCCTTGGCCAGGACGCAGGCGGCGGCGTAGGCGTCGGGCGACACGAAGTCCAGCGTGCCCATGGCGCCCGGCTCGCCGAGCCAGGAGGGGATGCCCCGGCGCTCCCCGGCAAAGCTGACGGCGAGGCGCAACTGGGGCTGGTCCGAAATGGTCTTCTGTTCCACCACGAGGTAGCGGACGTCCTGGAATCCGAGCAGCTCGTGCGTCGCCGGATCCGCCGTCGCGTCCTCCAGCCGGAGGCCGGCCAGGTCGGCGGCGAACAGCCACGCGGCACCGTCGGCGTACGACTGGGCGATCTGGGCGCCGAAGGCGGATTGGAGGAACGAGCCCGTGCCGGCGGCCGCGGCGGCGGCGCACTGGCGCAGGGAATCGGGCGCGCTGCTCACGAACAGATGATCGGCGGTAACCAGGACGTAGAGGGCCTCGACGCCGGCGGCGGGCAGCAGAGCCGGATCGTCAACCAGGATCACCGGCACCTCGCGCCCCGTCTGGCTGTTCAGGCGGCTGATCTCGTCCGCCAGCATGTCGCGCAGGCTCGCGGCGTCCTTCACCTCGGCCAGCAGCACGATGCCGGGATGCTCATCCTCGAGGTCCCACGCACCCACCACCACCTCGTCGCCCAGGTGAGCGCCGAGGGCGCGGAAGCGCTGGAGCACGCCGACGACCTCGTTGAGCTCCGCGTCGGACAACTCCCGGGCCAGCGCGGCGGCCAGTTCCGGGTTGCTCCGGATGCTCTGGAAGAAGGTGTCGCCGGCGTCGGCCAGCTCCTCGCTGACGTTGGGCAGGGCGGCGACGATCACGGTGTCCTCGGGCAGCAACGCCGCCAGGCGGGGATCGAAGCGCAGCGGGACGTTCGTCACCGACTGGAGCAGTTGCCGGCTCGTGTCAGCCACCTGCTGCAGCAAGGCCTGGTACTGGTCCGCCTCCAGGCTCCAGCCCACTTCCCGGGCCAGCGCCGCCGGGCGGATGCTGGCGTGGGTGGTGACCTGGTGGCCGGGGAACAGCTTGCTGGTCTGGCCGCCGTGGTCCACCCAGACCTCGCCCTCGAGGACGGAGACGCGGGACCCCTTGGCGCCGCTGGTGACGCTGAACACCGTGCCCTTGACGGAAACCTGGCAGTCGGTGGTGTTTACGAACAGGTGGTGGCCCGCTGTCTGGCGGGCGGCGCGCACGATGACGGAACCGTGCCGCAACCCGACCGCCGTGCCGTCGGCACGGCCGCTGACGGCCAGCTCCGCGCGTTCGTTCATTTCCAGCCGGCTGCCGTCAGCCAGGTTGAGAATGGCGCGGGTGCCCCGGGCGGTGCGGATCGTCTGCCCGGCCGGGATCGTCACGCCCGCCGTGACGGGCTGAATCCGGCCGTCCTGGACGACGAACAGCCGCCCGTCCACCCGGTCCACCACCGCGGTGGCCTCGGCGCGGGAGGCGAACGGATTTAGATAGAGCACCAGCGGGATGGCCAGGGCCAGGAGCAGGACGGCCGCGGCGGCCAAAGCCCAGCGCGGCGAGAGGGCCGCGGGCCGGCGGACCGCCGGTGCGGCGGAGGACGCGGTGGTCTGCCAGACCGCCTTGCGGCAGGCGACACAGTTGCGGATGTGATCCTCGAACAGCGTCCGCCGCGCGGCCGGCAGACTCCCGTCGCGATAGGCGGGGATCAGGCTGCGGAAGCCGGCGCAGTCGCGGATGCAGACATCGCCGGCGGGTGCGGCCGACGGGGCGGCGGCCTCCGCCAGCTGCTGGCGGACCCGCGCGGCGGCGGCGGCGAATTCGGCCGCGTCCGGCAGGTCCGTCTGCATGGCGTCGATCATGTCGTCGAGTTTCGGTTTGCGGGTGTCCATGGTTGTTCTCCCTGTCAGATCTGCATGTGGGACTGGAGACGGCGGCGGGCGCGCAGAAGGGTGACGGCGACGACGCCCCACGAGATGCCGAGCATCCGGCCGATCTCGCTGTTGGTGTATCCCTCCACGTAGCGCAGGACGAAGATCTCCGCCGCCCGGGGGCTGAGCCGGGCGATGGCCGCCCGCAGGCGGTCACCCAGTTCGGCCCGGGCGCTCACTTCGTCGGGCTGCGGCTGGCCGGAGTCGCGCGAACCGGGCACCGCCTCCAGCGAGGCGCCGCGGCGACGCTTGCGCAGGAGGTCCAGCGACAGGTTCACGGCGGCCCGGTGGAGGTACGGACCCGGATTCGAACCCGGGTCGGGGCCGGCCTCCCGTTCGATGAGCCTGAGAAACAGGCTGTGCAGCACGTCCTCGGCGTCGCGCATGTTCCGGGTGATCCGGAAGGCGGTGCGGAGGATCATGGCATGGTGGTCCCGATACAGCCGGTCGATGTCGTCCGGCAGGGTCGGGGAGGGGAGGGTGGCCGGGGCTGCGTGCATGGTCGTCACTCCTTCATGTGTCTCCTGGGAGAAAAACGACTGGGTCGCGAAATTATTAACAAGTGGGGTGGAATTTTTCATCCGCGTATCCGTTCCTCATCCTTGAAGTACGCATGGATCGGGCGGATTGTTCGGGATAATTGGGGTCCAGCGGGTCGTGCTCGATGAATGCGCGATACGAAAGTAAGCCGCGTTCGCCGAACACGGCCTGTTGAACCTCTCCGAACACTGCCTCCGCCGAACACGGCCCGCACCAGGATTCCGCCACCGCATGCGCGGCTCCCCCAGTCCCTCTATCTTCCCGCCATCCGGGCCTCGCGGCCCGGGCCACATTCCGCGACCGCCGGCGCGGCAAGGTTGCGAGACCGTATGGGACGACCCCATGGATCGTACGGATTCAGCGGGCCGCGTCCGGCGGACGCGGCCTACGGCCGGATCCAAAGCGGCGTCGAGCCGCCGCACGCCACAGCGCAGGCAGCGGACGGCCCGCGCTATCCAGAACCTTCCTCGATAGAGGCAGAGAAAATGACACTGCCTGACGCTGGGTGCGGCCGGGTCACGGCGCAACCCGACAAGGATCCCACGCCCCCTAGACGCGCTCGGGTTGTGGGGCCATCCCGCATCTCCGGCACGCATCCGGCCCGGAGGGACGGCGGTCAATAGCCTGAGCCGCAGGCCCAGGTGGGCGATTCCTCACTAAATGTCCCACGCCCTGAAGGGGCACGAGGATCATGCGAAGCCGATTGCACCAATTACCGTCAACACAGGTTCGTCAACGCGCGTTCATCGAACGCGCGGTACGCAAGCGCCGTTGGCCCGCTCGCCGAACGCGGCCCGATGGATCATTATGATTTACCGGATGTCGCTCTCCCTGCGCCCGCTCCGGGGCGCGGCCGCCGGATATCTGCTGGCGGTGAGGTTTACGAACAGGCTGGCCGGTAGATGCCCCAGCGCACGGTAAACGCCAGGCGGGCGCCGGCCGACTCGACGCGCTCGAGCCAGCGGGATGTGGCCGGCTCGTCCATCGTCCGGCTCAACTGATAGCGGAGGAACACCGGGTCGGGCGGGCACGGCACGCCCGCCGTGGCCCCCGATGAAACGACGGCGTAGCCGGCCTCCCCGAAGAGCGCGTCCAATCGGCCGCCCGTTTCAGGGCGGAAATCCTCGCCGCGGAGCGACGCCAGCAGCGCCTCCACGAGCCCCAGATCGGGCGGCGACTCGGCGGTGGCCGGGTAGTCGTATTCGGCCAGGACGGCGTACAGCCCGTCCGGGTCCAGGCGCCGCCGGACCCGGCGCAGGAAGGTGACGGGATCCGGAAGCTGGTACAGGAAGAAGGAAGAGACATACAGGCCGGCGGCGGGCAGACGGCACTCCGACACGTCGGCCTGTTCGAATCGCGGCGGATCTTCGTGCCGGACGGCTCCGGCGGTGAGCCGGGCCTCGGCCAGGGCGGCCGCGTCGCGGTCGATCCCCACGAGTTCGGCCCGGGTCAGGGGAGCGAGTTCCTGCAGGACCAGGCCCGTGCCGCAGCCGGGATCCACGATGCGGCGCGCCGCGCGCAGGGGGAGCCGGCCGTAGATCCGGCGCCGGAGCGGCGCCAGCTCCTGGAACTGGCGGTCGTAGATCTGGAACAGGGAGCGGTCCACCTGCCGGCCTAACCGTTGGACATGGCGTCGGGACAGGCGATGGGCTTGTCCTTCAGCTCCAGTGGGCACCCCCCGCCGCAGAGTGGCAGTTCGGGGCAGTCCGTGCATTCGGGCGGCAGCCACTGCCGCTCGCGCAGGCGCACCATGACCGGATGGTTGTACACCGCGTCCCACGGATCGGTGAGCAGGTTGCCGGCGCGCTCGTAGTAGCTCTGGCAGGGGATCACCGCGCCGTCCGGCTCCACACAGAGGTTGTAGCGGCCGGCGGTGCAGTGCTTGGGCCCCAGCTCCAGTTCCAGCGGATTGAGGCGGCAGTACCGGGTGGGCGTGTACCAGATGAGCCGGAGGTCCAGGTGCTCGGCCAGTTCCCGCACCCGCACCAGCGCCGCCTTCAGATCCTCGTCGGTCAGGGCGAATTCGCCGTCGGCGGCCTTGCCGGAGTAGATGATGGAGTTGACCGCCAGCGCCTTCAGCCCCAGCGAGTGGATGAACCGGACGGTGGCCTCCAGCGTCGGGGCGCTGTCGCGGGTGATGGTGGTGTTGGTGATGGTGTAGATGCCGAGTTCCAGGCAGGTGCGGATACCGGCGACGGTCTGCTCGAACGAGTCGGCCCCCACCATGCGGTTGTGCACCGCCGGATCGGCCGATTCCAAGGTCACCTGGACGTAGTCGAGCCCGGCCGCCTGCAGGCCGGCCAGATAGTCACGGTCGGCGAGCCGGACGCCGTTGGTCAGCAGACCGGACACCATCCCCAGCGCCTGGGCGTGGGCGATGAGGTCACGCAGGTCGTCGCGGAGCGTGGCCTCACCGCCGGTGAAGACAACGTGGGGGACGCCGGCGTCCCAGGCCTTCTGCATGATGCGCCGCCAGTCGTCCGTCGCGAGTTCCGGGCATTCGCGGCGCTCGTTGTAGCAGTGCGCGCAGTCGATGTTGCAGCGGTAGGTGAGGGCCAGATCCAGGCGGTAGGGTGCGGAGACGGGGGTCTGGAACGGTTCGATCCGATCCAGCCCGAGGAAGGTGATGGGGCAGACCTCGCTGTCGCCCAGCATGGCGTCCAGCGTCTCGCGGATCGCGGCCCAGTCGGCGGCGGCCTGCCGGCGGCTCACGCGGTAGTGCTTGCGGATGCGCTTCAGCAGCTCCGCTTCGCCGAGACCGCGCAGGTGCAGCCAGGTGTAGTCGCAGGCCGTGGGATTGAGGTGGAGCACCCGCGACGCGTCGATGAGCAGCAGGCCGGTGCCATCCTGCTCCACGCGGAGGTGGACGCGCTTGCCCGCCGGCACCGGACCGCCGGCCAGATGATGGAGGCCCGCCGGGGCGATGGGCTGGCGCTTGGCAAAGAAGCCCTTCAGGTTCATCGGCCACCTCCCGCGCAGGCGCAGGCGCAGCCGGCGCAGGCGCACGCGCAGGCGCAGCTGTGCCCGCCGCTGGAACGCCCGGAGGATGACGACACCGGGATGGGATTCGTCACGCCGGTCACGCCGGACACCAGGCTGCCGAACGAGCTCACCGCCCGGTTGGAGAACCCCTCGATGGCCGACGCCGTCTGGTGGCAGATGTCGGTGAGGCTGAACCCGCCGCCGCCGACCGGCGCCACCGGCACGCCGGTGCCGGGCACCGGCGGAGCGCCGCCGGCCGGCGCCACCGGCGCCGGACCGCCTGCGGCCGTCGGTTCGTCGACGATCCAGCCGCCCGCCGGGAACCAGGTGGGGGCGGCGAACACCACAGGCGGCAGCTTGCGAACCTTGTCGTCGAAATCATCGTCCATGAGCATCCACTGGAGCTGCTCCTCGACGGTTTTCAGTCCGTCCGCGTCGGGGCCGGCCGTTCGCACCATCTCCCAGGCCTGCTGGGTGATGGACCGGTAGTATGCCCGCGTCTCCCGCAGCGAGAAGCCCTTCATCCGGTTGTTCAGGTCCTTGATCATCTGAACGAACATGCTCTTCAGCTCCTTCTCGCCGAGCGATCCGTCCGCTTTGATCGAATCGAGGAAGGCGTTCTCGTACTCCCAGAGTTTGCCCAGGTCCTGCGCGGTCTTCTCGATGGCGGGCTTGCCCCCCGGACCGGCCTTGAGCTTCACGGCACCCTTGCGCAGCAGCCCATACAGGATGAGCACCGTCACCCGGTCCAGCTTCTCCTCGTTGAGCAACGCGGCCATGGGTGCGGTAAGGCCGCGCTTGATCCCGACACCTTCCACGCCGATCTTGGGCGGCAGGTACTTGCGCCGGCGGTAGAAGCCGCGCACGATACTGATCACCGCGGGCAGGATGGGGATCAGAAAGACCAGGAACACGAAGCAGCCGCTGTCGAAGAAATCGTCGCCGGAGCTGCTGTATGCCGCCACCGGGGCTTCGGGCGGTGTCAGCGGGCCTTCCACCAGGGTGCCCGGGAACGAGATGCCCACCTTGTACTCGCCGTCCACCCGCCGCTGTTCCGTCCACTTGTATATGATCCGGCCCGTGTCGGTGACGAACGACTCGGTGAACGCCCGCTCGTGGTGGCGCACCTTGTCCGGCTCGGCGCCCTCCGGAAACTGAACCTGCAGGGTGAAGGCGGTGGTGCCCTCCAGCAGGTTGCCGTCGAACCAGGTGGGGCTGAATTCCATCGAGCCGTCGGCCGGGACGTCGCTGTCCTGGAAGACCATGTAGAGATTTGTGCCGCTCACCTCGAGGGTGCCCGTCTGGCCGGGGCCGATGGCCTTGTCGCCCAGCGGGATTTCGACGCCGTTGGAGATGTAGCTCGACGTCTTGATGCCGCTGAGCGCCACGCCGCCGATCTGGGCCCGGACGGAATCCACCTGGTAGTCCTTGCTGGGGAAGCCGATGTCCACGATGTCGACGGGGTGGGCGCCCGGCGCGCAGCGGAAGGTGATCTTGTAGTAGATGACCAGGCTGCGGTCCTTCTCCACCGACACGTTGCAGATGAATTCGGGCACTTCGAACCGGTAGTCCTGGGCGGGCGCGGCGACTCCGCCGAGGGTCAGGAGCAGGAGGGCGGCGCCGAGAATGCGGGTCACCATTTGGGCTTCTCCTCCATCTGGTATTCGCTGCCGCAGAACGGGCACTTGACGAACGGGGCGCCGGCCTTGACGGTGATGTGCTCCTGGGTGATGGCGCCGCCGCAGCGAGCGCAGGCGAGACTCTCCATCCGGACGTCGCCCGACAGCTCGATCTTCTGCTGGATCACCGTGCCGGCCGCGCCGGCCGGCGCGGCTTTCTGCCGCAGGATGAAGACGAACAGGAAAATGCCGATGCCGGCCATCAGGCTGCCGACGAGCGCGCGCCCTCCCGGGCTGGCGGCCTGCGGACTGAGTGCGGCGAGGATGAACATCAGCCCCAGCAGGAACAGGCCGACGCTGATGAGGAGGGCGACGATGCGACCGAATGTCATGGGTTCCTCCGCGACGGGATGGAGTGCACGCGTACCATGAGACGACTCGCGAGATGTTCTGCGCTCATTGTACCCTATTCTCCGGTATCAATCTAATCCGCTGATCGAGAGAGCAGCCGTCCGGTGAGAGTCCGAAGCAAGGGGCAGCAGTCCGTTCATCGGCCGTGACGCCAGGGACGCGCCAGTCCGTCCTCGGCCACCAACACACCGTCGTCGGTCACATCGAAGTGGTGTTGCAGGGATTCGATCACCAGGTTCAGGTTGGGTCGCTCCACGAGGCAGGAGATGCTGGACACCGAGGTGCTGATGGCCAGGATGTTCACGCCGGCGGCGGCGATCGCGGTGAAAGCCTCGGCCGCGCAGCCCGGACGATCCCGGAAGTGGGGGCCGTGGATCGAGACCAGGACGACCTCGCGCTGGTGGACCACTGCGGCGGCCGGTATGTCTGATGCAATATCCCCGATGGCGGCGAGCGTCAAGTCAATATCCGTCTCGCCGACGCCGAGCACGATGTGGGAGCGGTTGGTGTGATCGGTCAACTCCACGACGAAGTGGGCGTTGACGCCCCGACGGCCGATGGCGCCGAGCAGTGTGCCCGCAACCCCCGGCCGGTCGGGCAGGGACATGACGCCCACCTTGGCCAGGTTGAGGGTTAGCATGATGCTGCTGGCCTTGAACGGGATGGCCGAAGCATGGGACGGAGGAGGATTCTGCATGGCTGTATTATAGGTCAAGTGGTCCGGTAGGAAAAGTAGGGTCGCGTGAGCCGGTAGTCCCGCTGGATTGCCAACCGGGTCATGACGACCACCTGCTGCGCCAGTGCCGGCGGACGGCACCCGTCCGCTTCCAGGCTAGTCAAACGGAAGATATCCTGATATTCTAATCCGCCGATCCATTCGGTACCCGGAGTCGCCATGGACCTCACCCTGATCCTGCTCGCCGCCGGCGCAGGCAGTCGCTACGGCGGGTTCAAGCAGATCGACCGGCTGGGCCCGGCTGGCGAGACGCTCATCGACTATGCCCTGTACGATGCGTCTCAGGCCGGCTTCCGCCGGGCCGTGTTCGTGGTGTCGGATCGGCTGGCGGACGACTGCCGGGCGATGTTCGCGCCGCGCTGGGGGCGGCGCCTGGAGCTGGGCTTCGCCGTCCAAAGCGTGCAACAGGTCCCGTCCGGAGCGACGGTGCCCGGCAGCCGCACCAAACCGTGGGGCACCGCCCACGCGGTGCTGGCCGCCCGGGGGCAGGTGGCCGCCCCGTTTGTTGTGGTCAACGCGGACGACTTCTATGGCCGGGCCGCCTACCACCTGGCGGCTGAATTCCTCAACCGGGTCAATCCGGCGGACATGCGCGCCGCCGTGGTGGGCTACCGGCTGGCGGACACGCTGTCCGAGCACGGCGCGGTTTCGCGGGCCGTGTGCGAGCTGGATGCCCGGGGCCGTGTCCGCACGCTGGCCGAGCGACTCGAGATCCGGCGGGATGGGGATGCCATCCGCTATCGCGACGAGGCGGGCCGCTGGCAGCCCGTATCCGGCGACGCCCGGGTGTCCATGAACATGCTGGCGTTCACGCCGGCTGTCTTCGATCTGCTGGACCGCTATTTCACCGAATTCGTCGCCGAGTCGGGGTTGGATCCGGCGGCCGAGTTCCGCCTGCCCCAGGCGCTGAACCGTCTGCTGGCCGAGGGGCGGGGCGAGGCGGCGCTGCTGGCGGGGGCGGGGGGTTGGTTCGGTATGACCTACCAGGCCGACCGACCCGCGGCCGTGGAGCGGTTGCGCCGTCTGACCGCCGTGGGCGAGTACCCGGAGCCGCTATGGGCGTGAAATCCGCTCCCGACCTGGCCGCGGTCGCCGCGGCCTACGCGCTGCCCGGTGTGCTCGTCGCCGGCGAACCGTACGGTACCGGCCATATCAACGACACGTATCGGATCACGGTGGCCGGTCCGGCGGGCCCGGTCCGGTTCATCCTCCGGCGCATCAACCGGCTGGTGTTCCCTGAGCCGGAGCTGGTGGTCGCCAACACCATCCAGGTGTGCCGGCACCTCGAGGCGGTCTACCGGCGGCGCGGGGAGACCGACGGCGACCGGCGCCGCCAGGTGCCCGTGGCCACCCGTGACGGCGCCTGGCGCCACGTGGACTCGGCGGGCGACTGGTGGTGCGCGTTTCGTTTTCAGGAGGGGACCGTCGGGCGCGACGAGATCGGCTCCGAGCAGGAGGCCTGGCAGGCCGCCCGGGCGTTCGGGCGCTTCTTGCGCGACACGGCCGACCTGCCGCCTGAGCGGATGGCCGAGACCATCCCGGGCTTCCACGACGGCCGCCGCCGGCTGGCCGACCTGGAAGCCGCCGCGGCCGCCGACGCCTGCGGGCGGGCCCCGGGAGCCGCCGCCGAGCTGGCGTTCGTGCGGGACCATCGCCCCATCGTGGCGGACGTCGTCCGGCTGCTCGTGTCGGGCGCCCTGCCGCGGCGGGTCACCCACAACGACACGAAGTGCAACAACGTGCTCCTGGACGCCGCCACGGGGGAGGGCCTCTGCGTCATCGATCTGGACACGGTCATGCCCGGCTCGGCCCTGTTCGACTTCGGGGACATGGTGCGCTCGTTCGTCAGCGCCGCGCCCGAGGACGATCCGGACCCGGAGCGCGCGCGCCTGCGCCCCGGGATCTTCGCCGCCCTGGCCGCCGGCTGGCTGGAGCCCCTGGCGGACGTGCTCACCGCGGCGGAGCGGGAGCACCTGCTGCTGGGCGCGCGCCTCATCATCCTGCTCATCGGCACGCGCTTCCTGACCGACCACCTGCGGGGGGATGTCTATTTCAAGACGCGCCGGCCCGGCCACAACCTGGACCGCTGCCGGAACCAGTTCCAACTGCTGGCGGACCTGGAGGCGCGTCAAGCCGACCTCCAGCGGATCCTCCGCGCGCTTCCGTGACCGCCGCACCGGACCGGAACGAGTGCCGTGCCGCCTCCGGCCGATCCCCGCTCACGCGTCGAGGCGCACGTCAGCGGCCGGTCTGCGCGCGGACAAATGTGACGTCGAAGCTCTCCCCAACTTCCGCCTGGTAGTAGACGCCCGCCAGCGTGTCTCGGCTTGAGTCGTGAGACAGGGTGTACGTGCAGCCAGGGTAGCCCGCATCGCGCAGCTCGACGAACACCCGGAGCCGGGCGCCCTCCCGGAAGGCTTCCGCCCGGGCCACGTGGATCGGATTGGGGTTGAAGTAGGCGGCCTCCACTCGGCCGGAGGCGTCGATGCCGCGGATTTCCAGGAGGTAGCCGCCGTCCTCCCGCAGCCATCGTCCCCGCACGGCTTCCAGTTCCGCGGGGTCCATCGGCTGCAGCGGACGTCGCACCGGGGATTCCGCCGCCGGCGAGGCGGCCGCGGGAGCGGCGCCGGCCGGTTCCGCCGGCCCGCCCGTCCAGAGGACGTACCCGAACGCGGTGGCGCCCACGACGGCCGCCGCCCCGGCCACCCACCAGGCCCACGGCCGGGGCCCGCCGGGGGAGGCGGCCTGTTGACGTCGCGCCGGACGGGTATTGGATCGGCTCATGGCTGGAGACCTCCGGAAGACGGTTCGGGCGGGGTGGGCGTCCGCCGGCGCCGGATGGCGTCGAGCAGCGCCGGCCCAGCCGGATTGGCGGGGTGGCGTGTCGCCAGCCGGTCGGCATAACGCTCGGCCCGTGACCAATCCTGGCGCTGGAGGTAGTGCAAGGCGACCGCGTAGAGGAAGTCGGGATCGTCCGGCTCCAGCGCCAGCGCCCGCAGCAGCGCCGACTCGGCTTCACCCGGCTTGCCCAGCGATTGGAGCAGCAGGCCGAAGTTGTAGTGCACCCGCGGCATGGCCGGCAGGCGGTCCGCGGCGAGGCGCAGCCAGGCTTCCGCCTCGGCCGTCCGGCGCTCCTCCGCGAGGAGCAGCCCCAGGGAGTAGGCCGCTTCGCCGTTCGCCGGGTAGTCGGCCAGCACCGCGCGGTATTGCAGTTCCGCCGGCGCGTTGCGGCCGGTGGCGTTGTAGAGCAGGGCCAAGTTCATCCGGGCGGGGAAGAATTTCGAGTCGAAATCGATCGCCTTGAGATAGTGCGCCTCGGCCGGCCCCGTCTGGCCGAAGTCGACGTAGAGGTTGCCGAGATTGTAGCGGCCCTGGGGGAAGTCGGCCTGGAAGGCGTACACTCGCTTGAGCTCTTCCAGGCTCTTCTGGTATGCCGCCCGCTTCGATGCCGGCCAGGCGCCGGCGGGCACCGCCGCGAGGTGGCGTGCGGCTTGCAGGCGCACGGCCCGCGACGGATCGTTGAGCAGGGGGAAGAAGAGTTTCAGGGCCTGGTCGGGCGGCAGCCCCTCCAGAGTGTCTGCGGCAGTCGCCCGGATCAAGGGCTCTTCGTCGCCGAGAGCCTCACGCAGGGCGGCCTCGGTTTCGGCTCCCGGGTAGCCGCGCAGCAATTCCATGGCGGTCGCCCGCACGATCACCGGCCGCAGGCGGTCCCTGGCCAGTTCCACGAGTCGCGGGGTGGCTTCGGGACTTCGCGCCCGGCCCAATGCCAGGACGGGGCCGTAGTGCGGCTTCTGGGTCAGACCGTACCAACGGGTGAATTGTTGGACCGCCCATTCCACTCCTTTGTCATTGTGGCAGGCGGGCGCGTTGCAGGCGTTGGGTGTGCCGAGCGCCCGGCTCAGGTCAGGGCGGGGCACTCGCAGGCTGTGGTCCAGGCGCCAGTCGTTGACCATGTAGAAGCGGCCTGGCATGTGGCACCGTTCGCAAAGGGCGCCGGGGCTCGGCCGGCCATCGACTTCCTGCTTGTGGAAGTGGTGCGCCGGCGTGTCGTAGGTGTCGCCCCGGTGGCACTGCAGGCAGAGTGCGTTCCCCTCCAGGCGCCGCCGAACGCTGTGCACGTCGTGGCAGTCGGAGCAGCGGACGTCGTTGTGGTACATCTTGCTCTGGGTGAAGGAGCCGTACTCGTAGACCTCCTCCAGGATCTGGCCGTCGGGGTGATACATCCCCTCCCGCAGCAGCTCCGGTAGCTCGTTGTCCAGCAATTTCGCGGTCGGGTCGTAGTCCCCCAGGCTGGCCCGCCGGGAGTGGCAGAACGCGCAGAGCTCCACCAGCTCGCGGTTGGTCAGGCCGCCGGTGCGCACGGTCAGGTCGAAATTCTCCACCGCCGGCCGGGCCATGGGCGGCTGGGCGGCCCATTCCACATGATGCGAGCCGGGGCCATGGCAGGTTTCGCAACCCACGTTGATGTCGGTCCACGTGGTGGTGTAGGTTTCCGATGCCGGGTCGTAGCGCTTGCGCAAGCCGGTGGAGTGGCACTCGGCGCACATGCTGTTCCAGTTGGCGGCCTGGCGCGTCCAGTGCAGCCAGTCCCCCGGCGGGATCCGCTGGCCGGGGTAGAGAAAGAACCACTTCCGGTCCTTGGAGTCCCAGGCCACCGACAGGCACTGGAATCGCCCCCCCGGGAATGGCACCAGGTACTGCTGGAGCGGATAGAATCCGAAGGTGTACCGGATCTCGTACTCCGTGGGCCGGCCATCCGGTCCCTCCGTTTCCACGCAGAACATGCGCCCTTTCTTGTAGAATCGCGCGCGGATCCCATCCCCCTCGAACACGGCGCCGTTGAAGTCGCCGAGCACAGTCGCGTCCGTGGCGGCCGCCATCGACTGGGCGTGGTGGGAATCCCGCCAGGCCGTCCAGGCCTTGACATGGCATGGCCGGCACTTTTCGCTCCCCACGTACCGCGCGGCCGCGCGCTTCCCGGTCGGTCGCACAGTGTGCGCCGAGCGGACCAGGTACACCGGCACTGACAACAGCAGGACCACCAGCGCGATGAAGCCGACCAACTCCCATGACTGCAGCGGCGCCAGGCGCGGGGCGGCCGGGCATGCCGACTCGTCCGGCTTCGCGTCGGCCCCGTTGACCGGGCCGGCAGGCGGATGGGTGTCGTCGGGCGCGGTGGTCATGGCGGCTTAAAGGTACACCTCCTGGGACAGTTCAAAGCGTTGGCGCTGGATGGCGCGGCCGCTGTCCACCCGGACCACCCCGTTCTCGATGCGCACCGGATGAAGGTCCAGCGCCCGAGGCGCGGGCGGACTGAGCACGTCGCCGGCGATGTCGAAGGCTGAAGCATGACACGGGCAGACGAAGCGGCCCTTCGCTTCGTCCCACGGCACGGTGCAGCCGAGGTGGGTACAGGTGCGCGACAAGGCCAGAAACCCGCCGTCGGCCAGCCGCACCAAATAGAACCGGCCCGCCGGGAAGGCGGTCACGGAATGGGGGGTGAATTCGTCCACCGGCCCGCAGGTGACGGTGGCGGATGCCTCCTCGTCCCGGCGGGATCGGCGCGGCCACAGAAAAGCCACGGCGACGCCGGCGAACTCCGCCGCAGCGACGAGTCCCAGGATCTTGCCCGCTGTGCCCAGCCAGCGACGGCGCGAGGGCTCCGCCGGAGCGTCGGGTGTTTGGGGTTGTTCATTCATCGAGCCCTCCCGGTCTCCGCTCAGGGTGGCGGCAGGTGCCCGGCCCACGGCCAGACCAGCGCCATCCCCTGGCCGCGGCAGAAAATGCCGATGGTCGTGAGGACCAGCAGCATCACCACTCCGGCGGCGCCGAACGCCTGGACGATCTCATGGAGGGAAAAGCCGCGGTGCCGCAGCAGCGCGAACGTCGCGGCCCCGACCGCCACCAGGAGCGCCAGTGGCAGCACACCGTCGAGCAGGAGCTCCGGAGCGCGCGGCAGCAGCGTCCGCAGGCCAGGCAGCCATTCGTCGGCCAGGATGGCCAGTGGCGTGACGGCCAAGGCCACGCCCGCCGCAACGCGGGCCAGAAGGGCGCCGCGCGGCGAGTGGAACCACCGGCCGCTCGGTGGGCCGTCGTAGCGCAGGTAAGGCAGCGCAACCAGGACGGCCACCGCCAGCAGCGGCAAGACGAAAACCGCCATCACGGGGTGGAAATGGATCAGCAACTCCTGCAGGCCCATGAAGTACCACGGCGCCTTGGCCGGATTGGGGCTCATGCCCGGATTGGCCTGCGCCTCCAGCGGGGCGTCCGACAGCGCGGCCAGGAGGCAGACGGCCGCGAGCAACGCCAGCGCCGCCGCGCCCTCCCGCCGCGTCAGGTGGGGGGAGACCGGCATCATGGCCGGCCGCGGCCCCGCCGGATCGGCAGTGGGCAGGATCACTCCGCCGGCCTTGCGGACCTGCCAGAAGTGAAACATCATCAGGAACACCGTCAGGATGGGCAGGATGGCGATGTGCAGGGCGAAGAACGTGGCCAGCGTGGCCGGGCCGATGTCCGGGCCGCGCCGGACCAGCGTCTGGAGCCAGCGCCCGGCCAGGGGCAGGTAATCCAGCATGCCGGTGC
This sequence comes from Acidobacteriota bacterium, assembly GCA_029565065.1. GTDB lineage: Bacteria > Acidobacteriota > JAAYUB01 > JAAYUB01 > JAAYUB01 > JAAYUB01. The sequence continues at coordinate 76,621 of JAKQOW010000092.1, forward strand.
TGATGGTCACCGCCCAATACGCCAGCTGGTCCCACGGGAGCAGGTAGCCGGTGAAGTTGGACGCGACTCCCAGGAGCAACAGCGCCAGTCCGACGATCCAGTTCAGGGCGCGCGGCGGTCGGAAAGCCCCGGTGAAGAAGACCCGGAGCAAGTGGAGCACCGTGACGACCAGCAGGAGATTGCCGCTCCAGTGGTGGATGTTGCGGATGAAGTCTCCGAACAGCACATCGCGCCGCAGGGCCTGGATGGAGCCGTACGCCGACGCCGGCGACGGCTCGTAGGCGAACAGGAGGAGGACGCCCGTCGCCACCAGCACGAAGAACAATGCCACCGCGGCCCCGCCCAGGCCGAGCGTGCGGTCCAGGCGGAGCGCGGCGACGGGAACCTGCCGCGGGTGGATGTGCAGGATCAGGTTCGCGAAACCGCCTCTCTTCTTGTCCGATCCGTTCCGGACGGTGGCCGCAGGCGCGGGGGCGGCCACCGGGGAGGACGGCACCGCGGCCTCGCGCCGATGCTCCTCCCGCGGCGTGTTCAGAGGATCCGCCACCGGATGGCGTTTTCGATGCCGGGCCGTCATGTTCTTACCGTCTCTCTGCTGAACATCCGGCCCAATCTACCATGCGGACCGGATCCGGGCAAGCCGGAAGGTATTGGCAACCGGGCCGAATCCCCACCGGGCGTTCCGTAATCTAAAGGGCATCCGCCTCCAATCGGATTCCTCATTCATGATGTAGCGGAATTCGTTGGATGCCAGTCAGATCGGTGAATGCAATAGATCCCCTATCCGGGGGACAAGGAGCGAAGAATGCGAAACACTTGGCGCGGGATCGGCCTGATCGTGCTCCTCGCCGCAACCGCGGTCGCCGGTGGTGACGGAACCGTGTGCGCCGCGGACGCGAAACCCAATATCCTGTTCGTCGTGGCCGACGACCTCGGCTGGAAGGACGTCGGGTTCAACGGCTCGGACATCCGGACGCCGAGCCTCGACCGGCTCGCGGCGGGCGGGACCCGGCTCGGCCAGTTCTACGCGCAGCCCATGTGCACGCCCACCCGGGCGGCGCTGCTGACCGGGCGGTATCCGCTGCGCTACGGCCTGCAGACCGGCGTCATCCCTACGGGCGGCACCTACGGCCTGCCCACGGACGAGTGGCTTCTGCCACAGGCGCTCCGGGAGGCGGGCTACGCGACCGCCCTCATCGGCAAGTGGCACCTGGGCCACGCCGACCGGCAATACTGGCCCCGGCAGCGCGGCTTCGATTACCAATACGGCCCGCTGATCGGCGAGATCGACTACTTCACCCACGAGTGCGAGGGGAAGGTGGACTGGTACCGCGACAACGAGCTGGTCCAAGAGGAAGGCTACTCCACGACCCTCTTCGGCGACGATGCTGTCCGGTACATCCGCGACCGCGATCCGGCCAAGCCGTTCTTCCTGTATCTGGCCTTCAACGCCCCGCACACGCCCTACCAGGCGCCGCCGGAGTACCTCGACCGCTACCCGGGCATCGCCGACCCGAGCCGGCGCGCCTACGCCGCCAGCATCACCGCGATGGACGACCAGGTCGGGCGCGTGGTCGCCGAGCTCGAACGCCGGGGGCTGCGCGACAGCACCCTCATCGTGTTCATGAGCGACAACGGCGGCACGCGCAACGCCATGTTCGCCGGCGCCATGGCCGACCTTTCCAAGGCCAAGATCCCCTGCGACAACGGCCCCTACCGCGAGGGCAAGGGCTCGAACTACGAAGGCGGCACGCGCGTCGCGGCGTTCGCCAACTGGCCGGGCCGCGTCCCGGCCGGGGCCACGGCGAACGGATTGCTCCACGTGACGGACTGGTTCCCCACGCTGGCCCGGCTGGCCGGAGCTTCCACCGCCCGGTGCAAGCCGCTCGACGGCCTGGACGTGTGGCCGGCGATCGCCGGGGCCACCCCGTCGCCGCGGACCGAGGTCGTCTACAACGTCGAGCCGTTCCGTTGCGCCGTGCGGGAGGGTGACTGGAAACTGGTTTGGAAAACCACGCTTCCTCAACGCGTCGAGCTCTTCAACATCGCGCAGGACCCGTCCGAGGCGGACAACCTGGCCGACCGGCATCCGGACATCGTCGCCCGGCTGCAGCGGCGCGCCAACGAGCTCGCCGCCCAGGCGGCCAAGCCCATGTTGCTGGAGGCGGGCTTCCAGGAGTTGATGCGCCTGTACCACCTGCCGCCGGCCTTTCCCGGCGAAGAATTCGATCTGGGCCAGGAAAAGTAGCGCGTGCCCGCCGGGGGACCGGCGGCGGTAGATTGAAGGCTGATGACCGGCGGCCGATCGGTCTAACGGATACATGCGTGGCCCGCCGCCGCAAACGGAAGGGAATTTCATCGCGGACTTTCTGTGCTCCCCGGGATCCCTTTTATGGTAGATTCTCGACGTGATCTTCTTGAAGAAGCTGACGTCATGAATGAGGAAGCCGAGACACTGCAGGCGGACCTCGAAGAGCGGCTCCGCTTCGAAACGCTTCTGAGCGACCTTTCGGCACAGTTCGTTCACCTGCCCGGAACCCAACTGGACGGGGAGATCGAAGCCGCTATGCGCCGTGTCTGCGACTGCCTCGGGCTGGACCTGATCGCCTTGTGGCAGTGGTCGCCGGATTCTCCCCATCTCCTGATAATGACCCATCTGTATAGGCCGTTGGGAGGGCCGCCGGTCCCCTCTCCCATGGACGCTCGAGAGTTTTTCCCGTGGATTCAAGCACAAATCCTGGCGAACCGGGAGATCTCATTCGAGTCAATCGACCATTTACCGCCAGAAGCGGCCCGCGACAAAGAGGCCTTTCGCCATTTCGGGATTCGGACGAATCTTGTGTTTCCTCTCTCAGTGAGCGCGGGAGCCGTCTTCGGCGCGTTGTCTTTCAACGATATGCAGCGGGAACGGATCTGGTCCGCGAGGCTCAAGGAGCGCTTGCGGCTGATCGCACAGGTGTTTGCCAATGCCCTGGCCCATCGGCGGGCGGAAAAACTCCTGCAGGAGCAGGAGGAACGCCTGCAGCTCGCCGCGGACTCGGCGGGAGCCGGACTGTGGATCCTGGAGGTCTCCAGCGGCCGCTTTTGGGTTACGGAAAAGGCCCGGGAGCTGTTCGAATTTCCGCCGGAACAGGATGTCACCCTGGACCGGGTGCTGGAAACCGTTCATCCCGAGGACCGCGAAACGGTCCGGCGAGCCGTAGACACGGCGATGCGGGAGCAACGAGAAATCAGCATCGAATACCGGATCGTCCGGCCCAATGGCGGCACCCGCTGGATCTCCTCCCGAGGCCGGCCCCGGGACGGCGGCTCCGGAGCGAGCGACCGCCTGATGGGCATTTCCCTGAATGTCACGGAGCGCAAGGCCGGCCAACTGGCCCTGGAGCAGGCGTACCAGGAGATCAGGCAGCTGAAGGAGCGGCTGGAGAAGGAGAACATCTATCTCCGCCAGGGGGACGATTTCCATTATGTGAAGAGCGGCATCATCGGGCAGAGCGAGGCTGTCCGCCGCGTCCTGCAGCAGGCGGAGCAGGTGGCGCCCACGGACTCGTCGGTGCTCCTCCAGGGGGAAACGGGCACCGGCAAGGAACTTGTCGCGGAGTTCATCCACCAACGCAGCCCCCGCCACGCCCGCCTCATGGTCCAGGTCAACTGTTCGGCGCTGCCGGCGACGCTCATCGAGAGCGAGCTGTTCGGGCGCGAGAAAGGGGCGTTCACCGGTGCCCTGACGCGGCAGGCCGGCCGCTTCGAGATCGCCGACGGATCGACCCTCTTCCTGGACGAAATAGGCGACCTGCCGCTCGACCTCCAGGCCAAGCTGCTGCGGGTGCTCCAGGAGGGCCGGTTCGAGCGGCTGGGCAGCTCGAGGACGCTCACGGTGAACGTGCGCGTCATCACCGCCACCAACCGGGACCTGGCGGAGGAGGTGCGCCGGGGGCACTTCCGGCAGGACCTGTTCTACCGCCTCAACGTCTTCCCTATCCACCTGCCTCCTTTGCGTGAGCGGGCGGAGGACATCCCGCTGCTGGTCCAGTCCTTCGTGCACGAGTTCGCCGGCCGGCTCGGCCGGAAGATCCGGACCGTTCCCCGGCGGACAATGGAGGCATTGCAGCGATACCCCTGGCCGGGCAACATCCGGGAACTGCGCAACGTCCTCGAGCGCGCGGTGATCGTGTCCGCCGGCGATACCCTGCAGATGGACCTGCCGGCGGTGGCGCCGGGGCAGGTCCCCTCGGTTTCCACCCTCGCCGAGGCGGAAGCCGATCATATCCGGGCGGCACTGGAGCGGACGGGCGGCCGGATCAAGGGCCCAGGCGGCGCCGCGGAGCTGCTCGGGATGAATCCCTCCACCCTGTACAGCCGCATGAAGAAGCTGGGCCTCCTCCGACGGACCTCTTAATCGTCACCCTGCGGAGTGATCGGCTGGGTTGGTATGTCGTCCTGGGGACGAAATATCAACCCGCGGCGGTCAAGCCATTCTGCCCCTCCTCATCCCAAATAATCGTAACTATCTGATAATGAATAAGAAATTTCGTGTCTGAGGTTTTGCCACGCCGATTGGCATGAGCCATGCAGTGTACAAAGGGATGATCATCACGCATGTCCAAATTTGTCCGTCGTCCGGGAAGCGGGAAGCCATCCTGGAGATCCTTCGCCACGTCGAGGCCTCCCTCCTTGGACAGCCCGGCTGTCAGGATTGTGCTGTTTTCGAACAGACGCAGGGCGGAACCGCAATCCTCTATGTGGAGCGATGGCGGTCCGCCGCCGACCTGGAGCGGCACATCCGGTCCGACCTCTTCCTCCGGGTGCTTTTGGCCATGGAGCTGGCGTCCCAGGAGCCTGATATCTGCTTTTATGAGCTTCTAGAAGCGAAGGGCCTGCCCTGGATCTCGGCCCTCCGGTCGCAGGAGTGATTTCCCGGTGATCGGCCGTGAACAGATCGACCGGTTTGACTCTATCCGCGGTTCGACAAGACCTGGCGGCCCGGCAAGATCGAAGAGGTGAAATGAACGGATCCGCTCCCCCGCGTCAAGCCGCGGGGAACAGTGGAGCGATGAGAGGTCGGACAATGACGGCTGGTTGCCGGCGAGTCTGTTCCGTCCTGCAGAGTGGGCATGAAAGGCGATCCGGTGCGCCACCGGGCCCGCATCCATTTGACACATCGAATGGTTTGGAAATCGAGGAGGTTTTCAGATGGAAAAAAGGAAATTATTCAGATTTGCTTCAGGAGTGCTGCTGATTGCTCTCGTCTTCATGATGCCGGTTCAGGCGCAGGCAAAGGACGATGAGTGGGAATACACCGTGGCGCCGTACCTGGTGTTCGCCGGCATGGACGGGACGCTGGGCGTCCGGGGGCAAGAGGCCGACGTGAATGTATACACCATGCACAACCTCCAGTCGGGCTTCCTCGGGTATTTCGAGGCCCGCAAGGGCAACTGGAGCTTCAGTACGGACGCCCTCTACATGGCGCTCGGTGCGTCCACCGACTACATCAACCTCGATCCCAGCCAGGCCGCCTTTCTCTTTTTCGCCAACCGCCGGCTTGCCCCGAACCTGGACCTGCAGTTCGGGGCGCGCTGGAACGTGGTCCGGGGCCGGATCGAGTTCAAGGACAATTCGCCGATCCTCGCCGGGACCGTGGTGGAGCAGACGAAGCAGTGGGTGGATCCCGTGGCGGGCCTCCGCTGGAAGCAGCCGCTGGGCGAGCGCTGGCTGGTCAGCGTGCCGGCTAACGTCGGCGGATTCGGCCTCAGCTCCAAGATCGCGGTGGACGTCTTTCCGACCCTCCAGTTCCAGTTGACCAAGAGCGCCTGGATCGGCGGCGGCTGGCGGTTCCTCTACATGGACTACGAGACGGGCTACAAGGACGATGTGCCGATCCCCGGCGAAGATTCCTTCAAATACGACATGATCACCTCGGGCCCCGTCTTGGGCGTGGCGTTCCGGTTCTAGGCGACAAGGAGGAGGTCGATGCGCAAAATCCGGAAAAATTGCCTGTGGGCGGGGATGATCCTGATCCTCCTGGCCGGCGCCGCGCCGGCCCAGGACGACAAGTCGGAGCTGGCCAAGGCCGCGCAGAACCCCGTAGCGGACATGATCAGCTTCCCCTTCCAAAACAACTTCAACTTCGGCTTGGGGCCCTCCGACCGGACCCAGTACCTGCTGAACATCCAGCCGGTCATCCCGTTCCGGGTGAGCGGGAAGTGGAACCTTGTCACCCGGACCATCATCCCGGTCCTTTACCAGCCGGATGTCAGTTCGGACCAGGGGAGCACCGGCGGCGTCGGCGACATCCAGGCCACTTTCTTCCTGTCGCCGGCCGAGCCGGGCAAGCTGATCTGGGGCGCCGGCCCGGTGTTCCAGCTCCCCTCGGGCACCCATCCCCTGCTTACCCAGGGCAAGTGGGGCCTCGGCCCCAGCTTCGTCGCCCTGACCATGCACGGCCCGTGGGTGATCGGCGGGCTGGTCAACAACGTCTGGTCGGTGGGCGGCCAGGCGGCGCGTCCGGACGTGAACCAGTTCCTGTTCCAGTACTTCATCAACTACAACATGAAGGAAGGCTGGTACCTCACCATGTCGCCGATCCTGACCGCCAACTGGGAAGCGCCCGAAGGGGAGAAGTGGACGGTGCCCTTCGGCGGCGGTTTCGGCAAGATCTTCCGCCTGGGCAAGCTGCCCGTGAACGGGAATGCCACGTTCTATTACAACGCCGTCCGGCCCACCGACGGGGCGGACTGGTCCCTGCGCCTGCAGCTGGCGCTGCTGCTGCCGGCGGGGGCGAAGAAAAAGTAGGCCGGTCCCGGCGGCCGGCGCGTTCGGCAGGGAGCGGATCAAATGACGATTCAACGGACTCCTCCGGATTTCCCCGAGCCTCGGGTGGATGGGGAGGACACCAATGGCGGGACGATGCCGGCCGATTCCCGAACCGTCCTGGCGGGGGAACGGACCGGCCTGGCGAAGTTCCGCACGGCGCTGGCGTTCGACCGGACCACCCTGGCCTGGATCCGGACGGCGCTGACGTTCGCTACCTTCGGCTTCGGGATGGTAGGATTTTTCCGGACGGTCGCGCAGACGGTCCGGAGCGAGCAGGCGGTCCGCCTGCATCAGGCGGCGATCCGCTTCGGCGTGGCCCTGATCGTCATCGGGCTGGTCTCGACGATCTTGGCGGCGATCTCGCACTGGGTGGCGCTGCGCCGGCTGCGCCGCGGGGAGCCGCTCCAATTGACCCAGTGGCCCCTGACGATCATCCTGGCGTTTTTTTTCGCGTTGGCCGGCCTCTACGCGCTCTGGTCCGTCTTCAGCCCGTGAGGTCCGTCAGAATGTTTCATCCGGGAGGTGAAACCTTGAAGCGCCCGCAATATTTCCGGTTGGCCCTGCCGGCCCTGCTCCTGATCCTGATCGGATGCAAGGCGATCGGCCCGCCCACCATCCCTCGGGACCGGTTCGACTACAGCCGGGCCATCGCCGACTCCTGGAAGCAGCAAACCCTGCTCAACATCGTCAAGGTGCGGTACATGGACGTGCCCATCTTCTTGGACGTCGCTTCGGTAGTGAGCGGCTACCAGTGGGAGACAGCGGCGAGCGCCGGAGGGACCGTCTCTTCCTCGAAGGCGGTCCAGGGCGACTTCCTCAGCCTGGGGGCCTCGGGCAAGTACACCGACCGGCCCACCATCACCTACGCCCCGAAGACCGGCGACAAGTTTCTGGAGAGCCTGCTCACGCCGATCGCCCCGGCCCGGGTGTTCCAGCTGCTCCAGGCGGGGTACGCCGCGGATTTCGTCCTGGAGCTGAGCCTGGATTCTTTCAGCGGCCTGCGCAACCGCCCCGCGAACATCGGTTCGAAACGTCAGGCGGACCCGGCGTTCTTCGAGGCATTGCAGCTGCTGCGGGAGGTCCAGGACGCCGACGGGTTCGGGATGCGGGTCGAACCGGCCTCCAAGGAAAAGGGTCCGGACATCGTCCTGTTTTTCCGGCAGCAGGACGTCGATCCGGACGTACTGGCAAAAGCCGTCCGGATTCGGGAGCTGCTGGGACTGCCGGCCCAAGCGAGCAAGTTCCGCCTGGTGTTTTCGCCGGTGCGCGGTCAGGGCGACGAGCTGGCGGTGGGCAGCCGGTCCATGCTGCAGATCATGATCGCGCTGTCGCGGGGAGTGGATATCCCGCCGGCCCACAAGGAGCGCAGGCTCACCCCGCCGCTGTCGGCGGAGGAAAGCGGCGCCAGCCCGCTCCTGCATGTCCGCAGCGGGCCGGACCGGCCGGCCGATGCCTTCACCGCCGTGGACTACAACGGCGCCTGGTTCTGGATCGCCGAGGACGACTGGCGGTCCAAGCGGACCTTCGCCGCGATCATGTTCCTGTTCACCATGCTGGGCAGCGGACAGGCGGAGCAACTGCCGGTCCTCACCATCCCCACGCAGTAAGGGTTCGGACGGGCGGATTGGAACGAAGGCAGATGATGAACCAGTTCGAGTTCAACTACTACCGGAAGAACAATGTCGAGAACGACGGGCAGCATCTCACCAAGGACAACAACCTGGTGGCCGAATTCCGTTAGCGGCTGGGACTGAACTTGGGATTGGACTTTAAAATGCAATTTTCAATCAGGAGGTAGAAGAAATGCATAATCGAAACTCCCTCTGGATGTGGACGGTGCTGGCCGCGCTCCTGGCGGCGGCCGTTCCTTGTCTTGGGCAGCAGGCCTCCGCGGCCGCGGAACAGCAGCAAGCGACAGCTGTCGGTGCGACGGCGTACAAAAGCCGCGCCCATCTGCCCATGCCGAACACCATTCATCCGACTTCGGTCGTCTATGACGCCAAGAGCCCGGATGCGAAGTTTCCCCCCATCGAGCAGCTGCGCCCGCCCAAGGGCGCGCCCAACGTCCTGGTCGTCCTGATCGACGACGCCGGGTTCGGTTCATCCGCCACCTTCGGCGGCCCCTGCCAGACGCCGACCCTGGACAGGCTGGCCTCGGGCGGCCTGCGGTACAACCGCTTCCACACCACCGCCCTCTGTTCGCCCACCCGGCAGGCGCTGCTCACCGGGCGCAACCACCACTCCGCCGGCATGGGCAACATCACCGAGACGGCCACGGGCGCTCCGGGATACTGCTCGGTGCTGCCGAAGTCCATGGCGCCGCTGGCCATGACGCTCAAGCTCAACGGTTACTCCACCGCCCAGTTCGGCAAGTGCCACGAGGTGCCGGTGTGGCAGACGAGCCCTTCCGGGCCCTTCGACTCCTGGCCCACCGGCGGCGGCGGCTTCGAGTACTTCTACGGCTTCATCGGCGGCGAGGCCAACCAGTGGTACCCGACGCTTTACGAGGGCACCACGCCGGTCGAGCAGAAGAAAACGCCCGAGGAAGGGTACCACCTCGTGGCGGACATGACCGACAAGTCCATCAAGTGGATCTCCCAGCAGAAGGCGCTCACGCCCGACAAGCCGTTCTTCATCTATTTCGCCCCCGGCGCCACCCACGCCCCGCACCACGTGCCGAAGGAGTGGGCGGACAAGTACAAGGGCCGGTTCGACCAGGGCTGGGACAAGCTGCGCGAGGAGATCTTCGCCCGCCAGAAGCAGCTCGGCGTCATCCCGGCGGACTGCCTGCTTACCCCCCGCCCCAAGGAGATCCCCTCCTGGGACGAGATGCCGGAGGCGATGAAACCCGTCCTCCGCCGCCAGATGGAAGTGTACGCGGGCTTCATGGCGTACACCGACTACCAGGTCGGCCGCATCATCGAGACGCTCGAAAAGCTGAACATCCTGGACGACACCCTGGTGTACTACATCGTCGGCGACAACGGCGCGTCGGCGGAAGGCACCCTGAACGGCGCCTACAACGAGATGGCCAACTTCAACGGCCTGGCAGCGCTCGAGACGCCGGAGTTCCTCATGGCCCGCCTGGACAAGTTCGGCGGCCCCGAGTCGTACAACCACTACGCCGTGGGCTGGGCGCACGCCCTCAACACCCCCTACCAGTGGACCAAGCAGGTGGCCTCCCACTGGGGCGGCACCCGGAACGGCGTCGTCATCCACTGGCCCAAGGGGATCAAGGCCCGGGGCGAGGTCCGTTCGCAGTTCACCCACGTCATCGACGTGGCGCCGACCGTCCTCGATGTGGCCGGCCTGCCGCAGCCGGAGTCCGTGAACGGCATCCAGCAGGATCCCATCGAGGGAGTCAGCATGGCCTACTCCTTCGACGACAGCCGGACTCCGGAGCGGCACGACATCCAATATTTCGAGATGTTCGGGAACCGCGGCATTTACTACAAGGGCTGGACGGCGGTGACCAAGCACCGCACCCCCTGGATCCTCGTGGGCCAGAAGACGGTGCCCTTCGACGACGACGTCTGGGAGCTGTACTCGGACAAGGACTGGACCCAGGCGAACGACCTTTCCCGGCAGATGCCGGAAAAACTCCACGAACTCCAGCGCCAGTTCCTGATCGAGGCGGCCCGCTACAAGGTGCTCCCCCTCGATGACCGGGTCACCGAGAAGCTGGATCCGGACACCGCCGGCAGGCCGGTGCTCGTCCGGGGCAAGACCCAACTCCTGTTCGGCGGCATGGGGCGGCTGAGCGAAAACTGCGTGCTGAACATCAAGAACAAGTCCCACTCCGTCACCGCCGAGCTGATCGTGCCGAAGGACGGCGCCAAGGGCGTCATCGCCGCCCAGGGCGCCAACATCGGGGGCTGGAGCCTCTACGCCAAGGACGGCAAGCTCAAGTACTGCTACAATGTGGCCGGCGTGAACCACTACTACGTCGAATCCGCTACTCCGCTCCCCGCCGGCCCGCACCAGGTGCGCATGGAGTTCGCCTACGCCGGCGGCGGCCTCGGGAAGGGCGGCAAGGTCATCTTGTACCTGGATGGGAAGCCGGTGGGCGAAGGCACCATTCCGATGACGCAGGCGATGATATTCTCCGCCGACGACGGGATGGATGTCGGGGAGGATACCGGCGCTCCCGTGTCCCCGGACTACGGCCCGGTGAGGAACGCCTTCAACGGAGAAGTCAAGGGCGTTCTGCTCTCCATCGTCGACGACCCGAACAATTCGGACCATCTGGTCGATCCGGAGGCCGTGATCCGGGCGGCGATGGGAAAACAGTAAGCCGGAGTGTGAGAAGCCGGCGCAACGGGTAAAACCTTCACCTATTTTTTTCGATCCACGGGCCGCCCAATGGGCGGCCTTTTTTGTGAAGTAGGCCGCGTTCCACTGGTTGCCGGCCGCGAAATTCAGCGGCACGGTCGCGGGAATTCCGGCGGCCCGATGGGGTGGATTCCGTATGACGCGCGGCGGATAGTCCGCCTGGCCGGGTGACCCTGTCGTGGTCGAACACGCGCACGGAGTGCGCGAGGTACTGTCGGAGTTCTTTGCGGCCTCCGGCCGCATGCTACGACAGGGCGGAGGGACGCCGTCGCCAGGCCGTGATCAGCAGGCCGGCCAGGACCGTTGTGGCGGCTGACAGAATGCCGGCCGGCAGGATCCGGCCGTAGATCCAGTTCCCGGTGGCGAACAGGGCGCAGTAGATCATCCCGCAGCCGAAGACCATGCAGAGGATCCCGTGGGGGACGTCCCACCCCGGGGCGCCGGGAGCTTCCAGATCCTCACCGTCCCGCCGTGCGTCCTCCAGCACGCGGCGCCAGCCGGGGCCGCCGGGACGGACCAGGCGGTAGAAGGCGCGCAGGGTCTCCGGATCGGTGGACCGGCTGAATCCGGCCACCAACATCCAGGCCAGCGTGGTGACGGCGACGCCGGCCACCAGCTGAACCGGCGCGCTCACCAGCGGCAGGCCGGTGTGGGGGTGGATGAACTGGAAATAGACGGCCACCAGGAACGATGTGAGCATGGCCGTGATCTCGCTGGCCGCATTGACCCGCCACCAGAACCAGCGGAGGATGAACAGCAGTCCCGTGCCCGCCCCGATCTGGAGCAGGATCTGGAACGCCTGCAGGGCATTCTCCAGCAGCAGGGCCACGATGCTGGTGGCCACCATGAGGCCCACCGTCGAGAGGCGCCCGATGAGCACCAGCCGGCGTTCGCCGGCGTCCGGGCGGATGAACCGGCGATACAGGTCGTTGACCAGGTAGGACGATCCCCAGTTCAGGTGGGTGGAGACAGTGGACATGTACGCCGCCAGCAGCGACGCCGTCACCAGTCCCAGCAGCCCGGCGGGCATGAAGCTGAGCATGGCCGGATAGGCGAAATCATGGCGGATCAGCCCCGGATCGGCGTGGGGGAACGCCCGCTGCAACGCCGCCAGGTCGGGGAAAACCGCCAGGGAGGCCAGCGCCACCAGGATCCACGGCCACGGCCGCAGTGCGTAGTGGGCGCAGTTGAAGAACAGCGTGGCGGCCACGGCGTCCCCCTCGGACCGCGCGGCCAGCATGCGCTGGGCGATGTAGCCGCCGCCGCCCGGTTCGGCGCCCGGGTACCAGACGCTCCACCACTGGACGGCTAGCGGCAGCACCAGCAGCAGGAGGAATGTCTGGCCGTCCGACGGGTCGGGGAGCAGACTCAGTTTAGCCGCCACCGTCGGGTTGCCCAGCAATCCGGACAGCCCGCCCACCTCCGGTCGGCCCAGGGCGACCACGGCGGCGCAGACCGCGCCGGCCATGGCCAGGATGAACTGGAAGAAATCGGTGAGCAGGACGCCGCTGAAGCCGCCCAGCGCGCTGTAGACCACCGTGACGACGCCGGCGATGAGCAGCGTCCAGCCGGCCGGCCAGTGCAGGATCACCGCCGCGATCTTGGTGAGCGCCATCGAGACCGTGGCCAGCACCAGGACGTTGAAGAACGCGCCCAGGTACACCGCCCGGAACCCCCGCAGGAACGCCGCCGCCCGGCCGCTGTAGCGCAGCTCGTAGAACTCCAGGTCGGTGAGGACCCCGGATCGCCGCCAGAGCTTCGCATAGACAAACACGGTGAGCATCCCGGTGAGCAGGAACGCCCACCAGGCCCAGTTGCCGGCGACGCCATTCTGGCGGACCATGTCGGTGACCAGGTTCGGCGTGTCGCTGGAAAACGTGGTTGCCACCATGGACACGCCGAGCAGCCACCACGGCATGCTCCGGCCGGACAGGAAGAACTCGGCGGCGCTGCGCCCCGCCCGCCGCGCTACGACCAGCCCGATCAGCAGCGAGAAGAAAAAGTAAGCGACGATGATGCTCCAGTCAAGCGCGTTCAGGATCATGCGGTGCGTCTCCGGTGTCTGTTTGCGACGTTTCAGCGAGCGGGTGCCGCCGGCGCATGGGCCAGCCGGGCGGCCGGCAGCTCCTGGCGCGGGAGCTCCGGGCCCTCCCAGAAGACCGCCAGGGATTTGTCGCCCAGCATCTGCAGGTAATCCAGGACCAGGCCGTGGCGGCCCGCCGCCAGGCGGATCCGGCCGGTCTGTTCCCGGGACTCGTGGGCGGTTGTGTTCTCCACCACGAGCACCCCGTCGATGAAGAGCCGGCTGCCGTCGTCGGAGCGCAGCGAGAAGGCGTACTCGCCATCGGCCGGGACATCGATGAATCCGGTGAAGCGCAGCCCGAAAAATTCAGGCCGCACGCCGGGCGAGACATCGATGGCCGGGACGGTGGTCACCGCCGCCGGTCGGAGCGCGGCGAAGTCGGGGATGGCGTTCCAGTTGCCGGGATAGTAGGCCGCGCGCAGGCCGGGGACGGTATCGCCCGCGGTCACAGCGGGGAGCGGCCCGATCCGGCAGGTGGTCCGCACCTCGGGACTCGGCGTGAGCCCGGGCCGGAAGGCGGTCGCCCGCAGGGTGGCCGTCCGTTCCAGCCGGATGGGGCCGGCCGTCGACGGTGAGTCGGGGTGCGGCGCGGTGCCGTCCAGCGTGTAGCGGACCGCCGCGCCCGGGACGTCAGTGGCGAGCGTCACGGTCACCGGGCCGCCATCCGCGCCGTCGGTTTCCAGCCGGGGTGGCGGCACCATGGCGGCGATCCCCAGCGCGGCCAGGCGGTCATAGTGGCCGTTCATCCGGTGGGAAAAATCCGCCCAGTCGCGGGCTTCCCGGGGCGACCACAACACCTCGGCGAGACCGGCCAGCCGCGGGAACACCTTGCCGTCCACCGCCGGCTGCGGGGCGTACTCGGCCCACATGTTGGCCTCCCCGCCCAGCACCCGCGCCGCGTGCTCCGGCGGCATCCCCGCCGGAACGGGCTCCAGGCTGTAGATCTTGGCCAGGTCGATGACGGACCACGGGTAGTCGATGTAACAGTGGCTGGTGGGCGAGACGATCACGTCGTTGCCCGCGGCGGCCGCTTCGGTCACGATCCGTTCGCCGAGCCAGCCCCGCCAGTACTGCACGGTGACACCCTCGGCCAGGCCGCCTTCCATGATTTCATCCCAGCCCGTGACCCGCTTCTCCTTGCCGCGCAGATACGCGGCGATGCGGCGGATGAACCAGCTCTGCAATTCCGCCTCGTCCTTCAGCCCTTCGGCTGTTATGCGCGCCTGGCACTTGGGGCAGGCCTGCCAGCGCGTTTTGGGGCATTCGTCGGCGCCGATGTGGATGTACTCGCCGGGGAACAGCGTCGCCACCTCGTCGAGCACCTTCTCCAGAAACCGGAACGTGGCGTCGTTGCCGGCGCAGTAGACGTCGTCGAACACGCCCCAGCGGGCGGTCACTTCGAAGGGCCCGCCGGTGCAGGAGAATTCGGGATACGCCGCCAGCGCCGCCGTGCAGTGGCCCGGCATCTCGATCTCGGGCACCACGGTGATGTAGCGCTCCCGGGCATAGGCCACGATCTCGCGGATGTCGGCCTGGGTGTAGAAGCCGCCGTGCCGCTCGGCGCCCTCGCCCCGCCAGGCACCCACCTGGGTGAGCCGGGGGAACGCCTTGATCTCGATGCGCCACCCCTGGTCCTCGGTCAGATGCCAGTGGAGGCGGTTCAATTTGTGGTAGGCCAGGGCGTCGATGACATGCTTCACGTAGTCCTTGCTCATGAAGTGGCGGCAGCAGTCCAGCAGCAGCCCCCGCCAGGCGAAGCGAGGCTGGTCGGTGATCCGCAGGCAGGGCAGCGCGGCCGGCCCCGTTTTACCGGCCGCCGCGGACTCGGCGGCGGCCGGAAGGAGCTGGCGGACCGTCTGCACGCCGCGGAAGATGCCCTCGGCCGTCGGCGCCCGGAGCAGGACGCCGTCGGTGCGGATCTCCAGCTCATAGCCCTCGGGCGCGAGTTCAGGCCGCGCGTTCTGCCGGGTCAGCCGGATGACCGAAGCGGTTCCCGCCCTGGGCAGCCGGTCGGTGACCGTGAGCTGGCCGCCGGCGGCGCGGCCCAGGGGGACGGCCAGCATCCGGGCGATGCGGCGAAGTTCGCGGTCGCCCGGGTCGGTGACGAGGCGCGTGGACCGGGTCAGGGAGAACGCGCCCGCGTCCATCCGGATCTGCGCGGGTCGGGGGACCAGCGCCGGTTCCGCCATGGCCGCCTTTGTGCCGGACTGAGGGAACGCGACTCCGGCGGCTGCCAGCATCAGGAACATCGCCAGTACAGAACGCATAGACCGACTCCTTGGGCTAACAATTTGGACCGCGACCAGCCCGCGACCGGCGGAACGGCCGCGGCGGAAGATCATGGCAGGGCGACGGTCACCTCGCCCAGCGGCACGTTGCGGCGGATCTCGCCGGAGGGCCAGGGCCGCGGCGGCATGGGCCGCGATCGGACCGGTTCAGCCGGCGAAAGGGTGAGCGCGACAGCCCTACCCAGACGCTGGCGGCAGACCATCCACGCGGACGCCGTGCCGGACCAGCCGGCCGCCTTCGGATCAGCGCGTAGTTGCAGCTCCACGCTGCGGGTGCCGATCGGGAGGGTGACGGTGTGCCAGGCCCACCGGCCGGCTTGTGCTTCGGTCCGCACAGCGGCTTTGCGGCCGTCCACGGTCGCGGCAAGCGCCGGCAGGGCCTGCTTCGCGGCGGCTTCGGCCGGGGTGAGGAGCACCGCCAGCTCCGCGGTCGTCACCGCGGGATTCAGCTCGAAGCGCGCAACCAGACTCCCCGGACCGGCCGATTCCACAGAGGCTTTGTGAACCGCGTCCGGCAGGCCGTCCCCGGCGGTGACGTCCAGCGCCTGGGGCTGGACGCTCCGGCCGTCCACCCGGGCCTGGGCGGCCCGCTCGGGATTCAACAGGCGGGGTGATCCGGTAGCGGGGAACACTGTCACGGCGCCGGCCGACGCCGGGTCCTCGGCGGCTTCGAATACGGCGCCGGCCACGAGCGGGCCGGACGCCTCCGCCAACGGGTAGATTTCGTACACCGCCGTCTCGAAGCCGTCCAGCGGGAGGGTGAGCGCGGCGCCGGCGGCGTACAGGTTCGGTGACACCCAGCGCGTGGGGTACACCCGCTCCAGCACCAGCGTGTTCGCCTCCGGGTCCAGCCCGTACGCAGGCGTCAGTTCCGTCCGGAGCGCCTGGGCGGCGATGACGGGATTGCGGGCGACCAGGATCCCCCGGCGGCCCTTGAAATGAACATACCCGTAGGCCTCGCCGCGGGCGGGGTCGCCGCCCACCATCTCGGTTTGGGTGAGCACGGAGAATCGGTCGCGCGCCCAGCGCAGGGAACGGGCCATCGCCTCCCATTCGCCGTCGCTGAGCAGGTCGGGTGAGATGTACAGCTCCCACATGCTGACGCCGCGGGCGACGTAGACGAGCGTCTCGTCGGTGAATTTGTCCATCGCCTCCGCCTCGCCGCCCAGCTTCTGCAGGTGGCCCTTGATAATGCCGTGGGTCATCAGGTTGGCCAGGGGAAACCAGAAATCGTGGCGGCGGTAGTCCTCGTGGAGCACGGTGTCGCGGTAGGTGATGGCCGCGTCCCGCCGGCTGATGGAGGGCACATCCGCCCAGCCGTAATCCTCGCCCTGCATCCAGATTTGGTCGGCGTACAGCAGCCACCACGGGCTGAGCCAGGTGCCGGAGGTGATGTTGAGGAACATCTCCGGATCTTTCGCCCGCACGGCCCGGCCGAGCGCCGCGACGCTCTCCGTCACAGCGCGCCGCGAGTAGATGTCGACGGGGTGGCCATGGTCCGGTTCGCTGCAGCTGAACTGGATGCCGTCCCATTTGAAGTAGCCGACGCCGTCGTTGGCCGTCAGGTCGGTGACGCGCTGCCGGAACATCCGCCCGTAGTTTTGGCCGGCCAGGCAGAACTGGTCGCCGACGGTCTCGTAGCCGTGCTCGCGCATCCAGCCGATCCGCCAGTCGCGGTGGGAGTAGCCGCCCGTGGGGCCGAACCAGATGCCGAGCCGGGTGCCGAGCTCGGCCAGCGCGTTCCGGATGGGGGCCAGGCCGTTGGGGAATTCGGCGGACCGGAGCACCCAGTCGCTGCGGTAGACGTCCCAGCCGTCGTCCAGGACGAAGGCGTCGAGCGTGAGCCCGCGCTTCGCCACCATCTCGGTCTTGAACTGTCCGATGATGCGGAGCAGGTTGGCCTCGTTCATCACCTGGCCGGGTTCCTTGACCATTTCGGGGGCGCGGACGTCGTACCAGGTGTTATAGAGCAGGTACGGGCGCAGCGGCGCGACCCGGACCGCGTCCAGGTATTTCCAGAACCAGAGCTTGACGTGGGGATCGGGGGCCAGGCCAGTGACGGCCGGCGCCCCCTCGGTCCACTCCGGTCCCAGGCGCACGCCCATCTCCTGGCCGCAGCGCACCACCGGCCGATTCCCGTCCGTTGAAACGGCCGCGTTTTCAGCCGCCGGATACTCCAGACCGAAGAAGGCGCCGCCGGCGCCGCAGCGGACCGCGACCGGCTGGCCGAAACCGCCCGGCTTGAGCGTCTGGACGGCGTCGCCGAGGCGGCTGTCCCGCGCCCAGATCCAGCGCAGGAAATGCGGCGCACCCGTGAGCTGTCGCACGGCCAGCGTCCGCCGGAAGAAAAACGCATCCGCAGCCAGCCGGTAGGCGGCGCGGACCTCCAGGCAGCCGGCGGCGTCGCGGAAGATGAGCTCGAGCGTGACACCGCCGTCGGCGTCCTGCCGGCGGTCATGTCCGGTGAGAAGCAGGTCGTGCGCCCGCACCGTGACGGGGTTGGCAGCATTGGCCGATTGACCCGGCGCCTGCCAGTCCGTCCACATCAGTTCCAGGGCGAATCCGGCGTCGGTAGCCACCGAAGGCAGCGGTCGGCCCGCCGCCGACCAGGACGAGCGGGCGGCCAGGCGGTCTTCCGCCAGGCGCCCGTTCTCGAGGCGGACGGTGAGGACGACCTGGTCGTTCACCAGTTCAAACCGGCTGGATCCGACCGCCGGGTCCGCTCCCAGCGGGGCGGCGGCCCACCACAGCACCAGCACCGGAATCAGCGCGGCGCGGCACGTTGAGTGGATCCTCATGGCTGCTCCCTCGTGATACGGATCGTGCTACTGTAGCGGATCGGACGTGAGAAATCAACGCGTCCGTGCGCGCGAAACGCTGCATGGAACAGGCGCTCGACCGAAGGATCAGTCGCGAGGCGCAGTTTGTGAGGGAATAGCGGCGGCGCGATCGGCGACGAGGCGGATTTTTTCGGCGAGCACGCCGGGATCTTCGAGCGCGAGCCGCTCGGCGGAGACGCGCTGGTTGGCGGTGTAGAAGTTCCGCTCCACGGCGGTCCAGAGCCACGGGATCAGTTCGGCCAGCTGCGTCCGGCACGCCGGGCCGTCCAGGCGGCGGCTCTCCGTCTTGAACGCCGACTTGTCCCAGGATCCGCCGAACAGCTCCGCCATGTTGAGGCGGCGGTAGGAGGCCATGAAATCGCCGGCTTCGTCATCCATGGCGGTGAACACCTTTCGGGGATCAGGACCGCCGGGCGAGGCCGAGCGCTCCATCTCGCGGTGGAGAAAGCGCAGGTTGTCCGCACGCACGGTCATGTCGAAGATGCGGTCGGCGACAACGTAAGGCACCAGGAAGTCGGGCGGCGCGAAAGCGGTCTGCTCCTGCCAGTTTTGGGCGAACGGGGAAAAATTGAGATCGGCCGCCAGCATCTTGATCCGGGCGAACACGTCGCCCCACTCCTCGGGCTCCCTGAGGGACCCGTACCGGATCCGGTCCCACAGCATGTGGTCGAAGAAGAGCCGGCCCAGCCGGTCGGGGTTGAACTCCAGCACCCGCTGCCGGGACCGGTACCCGGTTTGGGACAATTGGTCGAGGCTGAGGCGTACGGCCGCCTCGCGGGGGCTTTTCTTGTCCAGCCGGATGGGCGCGGCGACCACCTCCCAGGTGTCCCGGCCGGGATCGAAGAACAGGCCTTCCACGAGGTACTCGCCGCGCGGAAGCAGGACCAGCTTCTCGTACGTGAGAACGTCGTCCGAACTGCTTCCGGAGGCCGCCAGAGAGGCCGTCTCGCGGAAGGCCACATAGCCGTCCAGGTTGATGATCACCAGTTGGAGCCGGAGATCGGCGCCCGCGGCGACGAGCAGGGTGGGCGCCAGGTCGAATTGCAACAGGACGTGGTGGCTGGGTGCGGCGCCCCAGGCACAACCAACGCCGATCGACAGGATCAGGGAGAGCAGGAACAGACGGGTGCACGTCATGGCCATTACCTCCGCTGCCGGCGCCGGTTTTCCAGCGGGCCGTCACACTCCGTTAGATGAACCGTGCGGCCGGAGGTTCATCCGCGTCCGCGGGGCGGGTCGGCGGGGCGTCAGGGCATGCGGCGCAGCCGGACCTCGACGCCCGGCACATCGGCGAGCAGCGGCGGCAGTTTGGCGATGTCGGTGTCCCCGAAATGATAGGGGTACAGCACCTTGGGCTGGATCCGCCGCGCCGCGTCGGCCGCCATCTCCAGCGTCATGGTGTACGGCAGGTTCACGGGGAGGAACGCGATGTCGACGCCGGCCAGTCGATCCATTTCGGGGATGGATTCGGTGTCGCCGGCGATGTAGACGCGGGTGTCGCCGAAGGTGAGCACGTAGCCGTTCCCCTCGCCCTGCGGGTGGAAGGGGTCGCCGTTCGGCCGTTTATGTTCGATGTTGTAAGCCGGTACGGCCTGGACGAGAACGCCTTTCAACATGCGCGTATCGCCGTTGGCCATGACGGTGACGCACTCCAGCCGGTCGGCGCAACGCGCGGTCGTGATCACCGCCGTCTGGGGTGTCCGGATTTCGGCGATGGCGGCCGGATCCAGATGGTCGCCGTGGTGGTGCGTGATCAGGATCAGGTCGGCGTCGGGCAGGGCGGTGTAATCGGCCAGCTTGCCGTACGGGTCCACATGGATCCGCAGGTTGCCCAGCTCCAGCAGCAGCGTGCCGTGGCCGATGAAGGTGATGGTCAATGGACCGGCCGTCGTGTCGAAGCGGTCCTTCTCCATGGCGGGGCCGGCGGCGGATGCGGCTACGCCCAGCGCAACCACCAGGAACATCACGGACAGTATGCGCATGTCAGCCTCCCATTCGATGTTGCCGCCAGTATAAACGTCCGGCGGACTTCCTGCAACGGGTGGCATGAGGGATTCGGGCTGCAGCGCCGGCGCGGCCAGCGGTTGTCATTTGGCTCAAACAGTCAACCGTCCCGAAGACGCAAATTCACCTGCGCGGATTTCCGGTTTCTGGTAGGATGAAACGGCGGAGAGGAGATCGCCGATGCCGAAGAAAAAGCCGACCATACAAAGCGTGCCGGACAACTCGAATTCCGAACCGGCTTGCGACCATGCGGCGGGTCACGCGTACATGTGCCTGCGCTGCGGCGCACTCTATGAGTCGGTCAACCCGCCGTTCCCCGTGGGCGGGCTCAGCTACAACTACGCTCGTCCCGGTGACGATCCCGCCTACGACGGCGTCGGCCGGTGCGGCCGCTGCGGCGGGCCGTTGTCGCTGATCCGGACGTCCGGCGCCCACGGCCGCATGGCGTAGGCGCCCAGGCCGCGCCCGCGTCTCAACCCCTCGGATTGCCCAGTTGCAGGTCGAAGCGCTTCTTGGCTTCGGTGACCGCGTCGAGCCCCCGCTGCTCGGCGGTCTCCACCGCCTCCTTGAGCAGGCCGAGCAGCAGGCGGGCGCGGTTGGCGGCGGGGTGGCGGCAGTCCGGATCGCGGCTGACGGCCAGGCGGAGGTCGGCGGCGGCCCTCTCCAGCAGACCGTGCTTGAGGAAGATCTCGCCGCGATTGACCAGCGATTGGATGTCACCCGGCAACAGCGCCTGGGCCTGATTGTATTCGCCGACCGCCGACGCCGGGCGGCCCAGTTTGTGGAAGATGACGCCCAGCATGGCGTGAACCAGCGCGTTTCCGCTGTCGAGCACCGCCAAGCCCTCGAAAATCAATCGCGCCTCCGCCAGGCGCCCTTGTTCCACCAGGGCATGACCCGTGTGAAACAGGGCGGCGAGTTGCGTGGGGGTCATGTCGAGGGCCTCGTCGAGGGTGATTTCGCCTTTCAGGAAGCGGTTCCGTTTGGTTTGCGCCGCGTCAGCCATCGTTCCTCCTTGTCAAGCCGGGAAATCATCCCGGTACCGCCGGTGGGCCGGCGGTACCGCTGTTCAAGGCGCCGGAAATTCCGGTACCGCCAGGCTGAGGTACCGGTTGCGCTCGGTATACATGTAGTTACGGCCGACGAGCTCGGCCAGCGCGGCGCGGACGCGATCCGCGGTGTCCGCGCCGCCGTTGCCGGCGGCGGCGAAGGCCACAATCTCGGGAAGCGTTCGGATCGAATCACAGAACTCGAACACGCGTCCGGCCAGTCCGTCCAGCACCGCCGTCCGCTCCTCGGAGTCCGGCGGCTGGCCCAGCGGACGATTGTCCTTCAGCAGGACGAAGCCGGGTCCCTTGCGGCAGGTGAAGTGGATGAAGCGGAGCAGGGCGGCGTCTTTCCATCGCTGGATGGCCCGGGCCGCCGGGCCGATGTAGGTTGCCGGATTTTCCCCCTCCTCCCGCAGGGTGAAGGAGAAGTGGTAGGCCAGATCCCGCAGGTTGACCCGGTTCTCCGGGTAGATGTGGGAGTAGAGGCGCTTGGGGCTGAAGCCGGCGATCCCCCAGCGTTCCGGATCGGCGAAGTATGGGCTGAACCGCTGCAGGATGACCCGGGCAACCACCTGCGGCGGATCGAGGTGGGTGAGCGACGGGAGGAGGTCCAGGATCTCGCGGTAGTGCGCTGCGGTTTCCCCCGGAATCCCGAAGAGGAAGTTCCAGCTCACCGAAACGCCGAACGTGGCGCACCATTTCAGCGTCTGCAGGTTCTGGATGACCGTGGCGCCCTTTCGCAGCCGCCGGAGCAGGTCCGGGTGCAGCGACTCGATCCCGATCTGCAGACTGCAGATGCCCGCGTCCCGCAGCCGGCGGATCTGCTGGCGGGTCATCAGTCCCCGCGCCTCGTAGAAGATTTTCAAGCCGTCCCGCCGGCAGTCCAGGCGCGGCACCAGCTCGTCGAAGAACGACGGGGCGAGGGCGTTGTCCACCGCCTCGAAGTCCAGGGTGTGATGGCGCCGGGCCTGCACCCGCAGCTCGCGGGCCACCCGTCGGCCGGGCTTCGTGCGGAAGGTCATCCGCCGGCCGTTCATCCCGCAGAAGGCGCACTGCGCCTTTTCACCCCAGTAACAGCCGCGCGCGCTCTCAAACTGGATCAGGGGGCGCACCCGCTCGGCCAGACCCGCCTCTTGCAGCTCGCGATAGTAAGCGGTGTAGTCGGGGATGGGCACCTGCCGCATGTCCACGAGCGGGGGCTGCTCCCGGGCGGGAATCACCCGGTCGTCACGCCGGCAGGAAACGCCGGGGACCGGATCGTACGGCCGGCCGGACCGGATGTGGCGCAACAGCCGCGGGAAGGACTCCTCGGCCTCGCCCTCCACCACGTAGTCCACCCACGGGAACGCCC
This sequence comes from Acidobacteriota bacterium, assembly GCA_029565065.1. Classification (GTDB taxonomy): domain Bacteria; phylum Acidobacteriota; class JAAYUB01; order JAAYUB01; family JAAYUB01; genus JAAYUB01. The sequence continues at coordinate 99,381 of JAKQOW010000092.1, forward strand.
GCAGGGTTTCCAGCCCCATCACGTCGGCGATATTGGCCCCGCCGAACACGATCGTCGTCGCCGGATGCCGCTCCTTGATCCGTTTGGCCAGCAGGAGGGAGCTGACGTGCTGGGTAAACACGGACGTGAACCCCACCACGGAGAAATCGCGCCAGGGGACCCGCTCGAGACAATCGTCGATGAAGGGGGGCAGGATGTCGCGGACGATCCGGTCGAAGCCAATGCGGCGGCCGCGGCCCAGGTCCAGAACCTCGGGGCCGTCCCGGCCGATCACGGCGGCGGCGCTGTTGTCCAGCTCGCCGGAGCCGTAAGGTCCGAACAGATGCTGGGCGAAGAGCCATTCGCCGATCAGCGGGGCGTCCGAGATCGTCTCGTAGATTTTCAAATTCATCGAGGCGGCGAGCCGGATATTCAGGTAGAACGACTCGGCCGGGATGCGGTGCCGGTGCAGCACCCGCTCCAGAATGCCCAGCGCCATCGACCCCCGCTTGGCGGTGATCCACGGCATGTTGACCAGCGCCACTCGAAACATCGCTTAGACCTCCCGGTCACCTCGCCGGATGTCCAGCCGTTCGTCCAGGGACAGCAGGTTGCCCACCACCCGTTGCAGGCCGTCCAGAGCGCCCAGCTGATAGCTGAGCCGGGCCAGCTGCCCCACTCCATCCGGGGTGAACGGGTCCATCCGGGCCAGATCCTGCAGTGATTCGTCGATGCCGCCCGGCCAGCCGCCGCCGGTGGCGGGCGCCACGCCGGGTTCCCGGGCGGCGTCGCGCGCCGGGCGCGCTTCAGCCAGCTCTCGGACATAGGGACCGGCGTCCGGCAGGGCGCATTTGGTTCCTTCCCACACTTCGGCCAACTGCCTCACGTAAGGTCCGGCTTCGAGCGCGACTCCCTGGTCCATTTCCTGCTGGTCGGACACCTCTTTGACGTAGGGCGCGCCGTCGGCCGGGAAGAGTTTGCGGCCGGCCTTCTCGGCGGCCAGTTCGCGCACGTAGGGTCCGGCATCGAGCAAGATGCCCTGGTTCGGCTCCTGCTGGTCGGACACCTCCTTGACGTAAGGCGCGCCGTCGGCAGGGAACAGCTTGCGACCGGCCTTCTCGGACGCCAGCTCGCGCACGTAGGGGCCGGCATCGAGCAAAATCCCCTGGTTCAACTCCTGCTGCTCGCCCACTTCTTTGACGTAAGGCGCGCCGTCGGCAGGAAAGAGCTTGCGGCCGGCCTTCTCGGACGCCAGCTCGCGCACGTAGGGTCCGAGGTCAGATAGGACACGCCGGCTGTCTGCGCCATCGTCCGCCACATCGCGCACCTTCACGCCCAGTTGATCCAGGTCCAGAATCTTGCCGGGCTCTCCCGGTTTCCCCGGCCGGGCCGGGTCCACGTCGGTGCCACCGGTCAACGGGGTGAGCAGGCCGCGCGGTCCCACCAGCTTGTCCACCACCGGACCCGCCTGCGCCGCATTCAGCCAGCTGCTCCGGAGCTCATCGAGGGGGGCGAAGGCGGACCCCGCCGTGTCCAGCGCCGCCAGCGCGTCCCGGGAGAGCCGGTGCGCGGCGGCCATTCCCTCAGGGCTCGCCGCGGACAACCGCAGGTACTCCGCCGGACCGACACAGCCGGCTTCGGCGCCGATGCTGCCCGGGCGGGCGGGGATCTCCAGGTCGCGCGGATCGATGGGCAGGAGCGCATCTTTCAGGCCGTCGGTCCCCGCGGCCTGCACGGCCGACGTGACACCGCTGACCACCGAATCCAGCCCCGACGAGACGCCGCCGGCCCCTCCGGCTTGGATCAGGTCACTCAAGCGATCGATGTTCATGACGGATCCTCCAGTGGTGCGGATGGTCGAGGTCACAATCACATGCAGCTATTGCAATATTATCGGATGGTTTTCCAAATAGTTTCCATCAATGAGTGAAGGCAAAATAGGTCGCCAACACGGGAATGGTCTCGACGGGCCCGGCAAAGGGATCAGCTCGCTGTGCCACCGTCCTGGGTGACCGGGGATTCGATGAACTCATATCCGGCGTCACGGACCGCCGCCGCGCCGTTGGTCAAGTCCGCGACCTGGCGGCGCAACGTGTCGGCGTCGGGTGGTGCCACCAACACCCGGGCGGTCACCTCCGCCGCGAAAACAGGCGGCTGCAGACGGCCCGCGCGGCAGAGCTCCCGCTCCAGCCGGTGCCAGTCCGCGTAGGCGCACCGGATTTCCAGCGCCAGGCGGCGGGACCGCTCCACGATCCCCGCGGCGCGGACGCCCGCCTGCGCGGCGGCGCCGTACGCCCGGATCAGGCCGCCGGCGCCCAGTTTGATCCCGCCGAAATAACGGGTCACCACCACGACCGCATTCCGGATCCCAAGCCGGTGCAGGCTCTCCAGGATGGGCTTGCCGGCGGTGCCGGCGGGCTCGCCGTCGTCGCTGGAGCGCTGGGTTTCCACCTCCAGACCGACCCGAAAAGCGGAGCAGTTGTGGGTGGCGTGCCAGTGCCGCTTCCGGACGTCGGCGATGAAGGCGGCGGCCGCGGTCTCGTCCGTCGCCCGGCCGACGGCGGCGATGAACCGGGATTTCTCCACCACCAGTTCGGCGACGGCGTCACCGCCCACGGTCCGGTAGCACTGCGGCGAGTCAGGGTGATTCATGGCGATCCCGAATGGTGATCTCTGCCTGAAGGCTCGGTTGTCAGCATACCCGTGCGGCGTCGCGGAATCAAGTGGCCCCGCGGCAGGTTCGCCTACTCGCGCTCGAAGGTCTGGCCCAGGGCCGCCGGCGGATTGGCCCGCAGCAGGCGGAGCAGGCCGGCCAGGCGGCGGCGACCGCCCTCGGGCAGGAGGGCGAGCAGGCGGCCCGTCCACTCGGCCTGGCCCACGTTCACCAGCACCAGGGTGAGGATCATGAAGGGGAACGGCGCCACCTGGAGCACCTGGCTGGGGATGCCGGGCAGGAACGGCTGCAGGACAACGCCCAGCCACTGGAGGAAGGCGAAGAGATAGGCGCCCGCGGCGATCCGCAGCGGATGCCAGCCGCCGAAGATGGTGAGGGCCAGCGCGATCCAGCCCAGGCCGTCGAGCCCGCTGATGGTGCCCTTCCAGCCGGCCTTGACGCTGAGCGAGTACATCGGCCCCGCCAGTCCCACCAGCGCGCCGCCGGCCACGGTGTACAGGTACCGCAGCCGGGTCACGTCGGCGCCGCGGACGAAGGCGGCGGCGGGCTGTTCGCCCAGGCCGCGCAGGGTGAGGCCGGGCCGGGTGCGGTAGATCCACACCCAGGCCGCCGCGATCAGGAGGAAGCTGGCGTAGGTCATGACGTCCTGCCGGAACAGCAGCGGGCCGACGACGGGCAGCCGCTCCAGCAGCGGCACGGGCAGGACGTCGAGCCGGGGGCCGGCGGCGCCCATGACGGGCGTGCCCAGAAAGTACGCCAAATCCTTGAGCGTGAGCGCGAGGACGAAGCCCACCGCCACCTGGGACTGGCGCAGGGTGATGCCGGCAACGGCCACCAGCAACGCCGCGGCGGCGCCCACGACCGCGCCGCCCAGGAAGCCCGCGGCCAGGCTGCCGGTGGCGACCGCGACGGCGAAACCCGTCATCGCCGACAGGATCAGCGTCCCGTTCAGGGAGAGGTTGACGACGCCGGCGCGCTCCGAGAGGGCTTCGCCGATGGCGGCCATCACCAGCGGTCCCGCGGTGGCGAGCACGCCGGCCAGACCCGTCAGCAGGATCGCTGTCCAGTCCATCGTGGCCTCGTTACGACCGCGCCGCCGCCCGGTGGCGGAGGCCGTCGGAGAATAACACACCCAGCACCAGCAGGCCCTGCAGCACGCCGGACAGGGACGAGTCCAACTGCAGGGCGATGGGCAACTGGATGCCGCCGATGGTGATGGCGGCGAAGAAGGCCGCCACTGGAACCACCCAGACCGCCCGATAGCGGATGATGAGGGCCACCAGCAGCCCCAGGAAGCCGTAACCGCTGGAAATCGACGGGATCAGCCGGTGATAGACGGCGGTCACCTGCACGAATCCGGCCAGCCCGGCCAGCGCGCCGCACAATCCGAACGCCACCAGCAGGTTCCGCCACGTGGGCACGCCCAGCAGGAAGGCGGCCCGGGCGTTCAGCCCCACCGCCCTGAGCCGCAGGCCTAGCGCGCTCCGGCTCAGCAGCAGCGCTATGGCGCCCACCGCCGCCAGCCCCAGCGCCAGGGACCAGAGGCTGAGCCGCGTGCCGGCCAGGGTGGGGAGCCCGAGCGATTCGGGAAACGGTTCGGTGCCGCTCATGGAGCCGATGCCCGGCCGCTTCCAGGGGCCGAAGATGAGCCACAGAATGAGGGCGGAGGCGATGAAGTTCAATCCCAGCCCGCCGAATATCTCGTTGACGCCGCCGATGGTTTTCAGCAGGCCGGCCAGCACCGCCCACGCGGCGCCGGCAGTCATGCCGGCAGCCAGCGCGATCGACAGAACCAGCCAGGGGGGCAGGGGGGCATCCTGAAGGAGCCGCAGGACTCCGGTGACGCCGATGGCGCCCATGACGATCTGCCCCTCGATGCCGATGTTCCACAGCCCGGCGGCGAAGGTGACGAGCAGCCCGGCGGTGACCAGGACCAGCGGTCCCCAGACGACCAGGACGTCGGCCAGCCGGTTGACGGAGCCGAAGGCGCCCAGTCCCATCTGGCGAAACGCCTCGAGGGGCGACGCGCCGGCCAGCAGCAGCAAGCCGGCGGCGGCCAGCACGGCCACACCAACACCGATGACCGGTCCCCCGGTCCGCAGCCAGAGTGAACGGGCGCGGATCATCCGGCAGCCTCCCGATCCCAGCCTTTGCCGCCGATGAGCCGTCCCAGCGTCTCGATGTCCATGGTGGCCGGATCCAGAGGCGGCGAGCTCCGCCCGCAGAAGCACACCACGATCCGGTCGCTGTGGGCGCGGATCTCGTCCAGGTCGGAGGACAGGAACAGGATGGCCGCGCCCGCCTGGCAGTGCGCGCGCAACCGGATCCAGACGGCGACGGCCGACTCCACATCCAGCCCCCGCGTGGGCTCTTCGATGAGGATGAGCGCCAGCGGCGGAGCCAGCAGCGACAGCAGCGCCCGCTGCTGGTTGCCGCCCGAGAGCTCCCGCATCCGGGTGTCGGGGCGCCCCCGGATCGCGAACTCACGGATCCGCTCGTCGGCCGTGGCCCGGGCGCGGGGCCAGTCGATGAACAGACCCCGCGGCGGATGGACCAACTGCAGGTGTTCCGCCAAATCCATGTCGCCGATCAGACCTTCCTCAAGGCGCGCCGTGGGTACGAAGACCACCCCGTGGCCGCGGAACGACGGGAAAGCGTGTCCCGTCAGGTCGCGGCCTCCGATCCGCACGGTGCCGGCGGTGGTTCGGACCAGGCCCGCGCAGGCCCGCAGCAGGAGGCGCTGACCGCTGCCCGTAAGACCGGCCAGGCCCACCACCTCGCCCGCCCGGATGTCGAGATCCAGCGGCGCCAGCCGCAGCCGGTCGTCCACGGCGGACACCCCGCGCAGCTCCAGCACGGGACGTCCCGGCGCCTGCGGTTGCCGTTGGGGCGGGACCACCGGCCGGCCGAACATGAGGGTCACCAACTCCGCCGTGGTGTACGGCGGGGTCAGCGCGCCGGCCAGCGCGCCGGCGCGGAGGACGGCAACCCGGTGGCAGAGCGACTCCACCTCATCCAGCTTGTGGGAGACGAACAGGATGGTCCGGCCTTCGGCGGACAGCCGCCGGAGGGTTTCGAACAGCTGGGCTTTCTGCGCCGCGCTGATCCCGGTGGTGGGTTCGTCCAGGATCAGCACCCGGACATCCAGGCTCAGCAGGCGCAGGACCTCCAGCTGCTGTCGCTCGCCCACCGTCAACGTGTCCAGGTAGGCGCGTGGATCGAAGGCGAACCCGAAGGTCGCCGCCAGCTCGCGCAGGCGGCGCCGAGCCGCCGCTCGCGACGGGAAGAAATGGCCCGGCCGGCCGGACATGAAGTTTTCCAGCACGGTGAGCGAGGGGAAGTCCAGGGGGTCCTGGTGCAGCATCCCGACACCGGCGCGCACCGCGTCGGCCGGATGGCGGAAGACGACCGGTTTCCCGCCGAGCAGGATCTCGCCGCCGTCCGGGCGCAGGTAACCCGACAGGATTTTCATCAGGGTGCTCTTGCCGGCGCCGTTCTCGCCGAGCAGTCCCTGGATGGTGCCGCCGGGCACGGCCAGCGTCACGCGGTCGCTGGCGGTGACGCGGCCGAATGTCTTGCGGATTTCCTTCAGGATGATGTCCATGGCGCCAATCGGGGATCCGGTGCGACGACTCTCCCCGCGCTCACTGGTTCGAGACGCTCTGGCCCGTCATGCCCTGGAGCAACTGCGGCAGGTACCAGACCTGGGCGTCGGTGGCGGTTTCGCCGGGCTTGAGGAAGACTGCGCCGTCCTGGTACTGCAGCGGACCGGTCCAGAGGTTGAGACCGCCGGCCAGCGCGCCGATGAACGCGTCCAGTTCCCGCGCGGCGGCCGGCGCCAGCGCCGCCCCCTTCTGGTAGCCGACGGCGGAGCGGTCGGGGTCGTTGATGTCCGACCAGTCGGGGCTCAGCCACTGGAACGACGGCTGCCAGGTTCCGGCGCGGACGGCTTCCACCTGCTGGACGTAGGCCGGACCCCAGTTGTAGTACGGCACGCCCAGGCAGACGCCTTCGGCTTCGGCGCAGGCGCTCACATAGTCATAAGGAATGGCGTAGGCCGGCTTGTCCGGCGTGGAGAACTTCTTGGCTTCCGCCAGCGCCTCGGTGGTGTCGATGCCCGACACGACCACGTCGAAACCGCTGGCGAAGAAACCGTCGGCCACCTGCGTGGGATCGGCGGTGACCCCGGGGATGTTGAACCAGAAGCCGATCCACGACACCTTGAAGCGGAGTTGCCCCGGATTGCGTTTGAGCACCTGCGTCCAGGCATGGCGGGCGCCCAGGTAGGTGGCGGCGGCCAGACGGCGCGTCTCGTCGTTGATCAGCGGGCCCAGGTAGCCGATCCGACCGGTGCGGGTGGTCATGGCCGCGGCGAATCCGGCCATGGCCGCGCCGTGCTCCATCCGCCCCATGATGTTGGCGAGGTTGGGCAGTCGGGCGTGGTCCCGGCCCTCGGGCCAGGCGCTGTCTCCGGAGATGTGGATGACCGGGATGTCGCGGTGGGCGCGGGCGAACTCCAGCGCGCCGTCCTTCATGTCGTCGGAGTTGAAGATGACCAGGCGGGCGCCGCGGGCCAGGAGGTCGTCCGCGAGCTGGGCGGGGGTGGTCCCCGGGCGGTCGGAAGGATTGACCTTGTCCACGTATACCATCCGGGCGCCGGGCACGTTCTTTTCGACGTACCGGCCCGCCTCGAAGTGGGCCTGGCTCCATCCATGGTCGTTGGCCGGTCCCACCATCAGCAGGCCGAATACAAATTCGTTCTGCGGGGGCGCCGCCACGTCCGGAGCAGGGCCGGAACCGCAACCGGCCAGCCCGACCAGCAGCATCCCCGCGAGCAGGCGAACTCCCCAAGCTCCTGGTCTTGACATGGGCAACCTCCGGTTAGGATAGCCATATTCTGGCAGAGGCCCGCGGAGTCTGCAAATAAAAAAACCCGGCCGGTGGCCGGGTGTCGTTTTCAGGAGTGACGGGTCGGTCGGAAGGCCGTGGTTCAGTCGGTGAACAGGAATTTCTCGTCGAGGTGCTTCTGGATGTTCCGTTCCAGCAGCTTCTCGTGGTCGAAGCCGCGGATGCCCATGTAATACTCGGCCGACTCGACGAAGGCGACTTCCGGAATCAGGCCGATCATCTCGACCGGACCGAGCGCGATGCCGTACCGCCGGCATTCCATGCGCAGCATCTCGATCACCCGGTACATCGGGGTTTCGCGGAAATTGTGGATGGACACCGTGATCAGCGGGTGCTGGGTGGTTTCGTCGCATCCCAGGTGCGCCTTGACGTGGGGCAGGCCGCCGTGGCCCCACTGCATGATCTGGCAGATGGCGCGGGCCGCCTCCAGGTCGGTGGTGTGCAGGAGCACGCTGAAGCTGATCAGCGGGTGGCGGGCGCCGATGATGGTGGCGCCGGTGTCCGCCGGGAAGGTCTCGGGGCCGAAGTCGGGGCGCCAGCGGGGCTCCTTGATCTTTTCGGCGAAGCCCTCGTACTCGCCCTCGCGGATGTTGTCGATATCGCGGCGGGCCGGATAGCGCGCGGACTCGCTGAACAGGTACACCGGGATCTTGAAGCGCGCGGCCACCTGTTCGGCGAACTCCACGGACATCTGGACGGCCTCGGCGATGGTGGCGTCCTTCAGGGGGACGAACGGAAAGACGTCCACCGAGCCGATGCGGGGGTAGGCGCCCTGGTGCCGCCGCATGTCGATCCGTGCCAGCGCCACCTCATAGAGCTGCAGGCCGGCTTCGAAGATGGCGTCGCGCGGGCCGGTGAATCCGAAGACCGTCCGGTTGCGGATGTGGTCCATGGACACGTCCAGCATCATCAGGTTGGGCACGCTGTTGAGCCGAGCGGCCAGCTCGTCGATGAACTTCCGGTCACGGCCCTCGCAGATGTTGGGGATCACGGCGATGATCTTGCTCATGGACGCCTCCTAGAAGATGCCGAGGAAAATGCCGGCGGCGATGGCCGATCCGATGACGCCGGCGACGTTGGGGCCCATGGCGTGCATCAGCAGGTGGTTGTTCGGATCTTCGGCAAGACCCACCAGCTCGGACACGCGGGCCGAGTCGGGCACGGCCGACACCCCGGCCGAACCGATCAGGGGATTGATCTTGTCCTTCAGGAACAGGTTCATGAACTTGGCGAATAGCACGCCGCCCGCCGACGCGGTGGCAAAGGCAAAGCAGCCCAGGGCGAAGATCAGGACGGAGCGCGGGGTCAGGAAGACCTGGGCCGACGTCGAGGCCCCCACCACCAGGCCCAGCAGGATGGTGCAGATGTCCAGCAGGGCGCTGGAGGCCGTCTTGGACAGCCGGCCCGTCACGCCCGACTCCTTCAGCAGATTGCCGAAGAACAGCATGCCCAGCAGCGGCAGACCGCCGGGCGCCACCAGGCAGGTGACGATCATGCCGGCGATGGGGAACAGGATCTTCTCCGTCTTGCTTACTTTCCGTCCCGGCTTCATCCGAATGAGCCGCTCTTTCTTGGTCGTGAGCAGCTTCATGATGGGCGGCTGGATGATGGGCACCATGGCCATGTAGGAATAGGCGGCGATGGCGATGGGGCCGATCAGGTTGGGCGAGAGGCGGGACGCCAGGAAGATGGCCGTGGGGCCGTCGGCGCCGCCGATGATGCCGATAGAGGCGGCGTCGTTGGCCGAGAAACCCAGCGCGAGGGCGCCGAGGAACGTGGTGAAGATGCCGATCTGGGCGGCGGCGCCGAGCAGCACGCCCTTGGGGTTGGACAGCATGGCCGAGAAATCGGTCAGCGCGCCGATGCCCAGGAAGATCAGGGGCGGGAAGATGCCCGCCCGCACGCCGAAGTAGATCATCCCCAGCACGCTGTTGGTGGTGGTGTTGAACACGTACTCGTGGGTGAGGGGATCGATCATGTAGATGGAAATGGCATCGAAAATCTGGAGGGGCAGGGGGATGTTGCCCACCAGGATGCCGAAGCCGATGGGGACCAGGAGCAGGGGTTCGTACTCCTTGGCGATGCCGAGGTAGATGAACAGGCATCCGATCACCAGCATGATGAGGTTGAGGTACGAGAGATTGACCACACCGAGGCCGGTGAGGATCTGATCCACATAATTCTGGATCTCGCCGGTGTGAATGTCGCGGTTGAACACGCCCTGGGCGATGTTGGTCACCAGGCCGATGCTGTGATGCTCGGCCACGGCGATCACCCGGAACAGCCCGGCCTGGCGGCCCTGGCGGTCTAGCAGTTGCCCCTTGGCGCCGGGTTTGAGGACCGCAGCGCTCATATCGCGCCAGCCCTTGTCGATGCGGAAATAGTGGGTCGGATCATCGAGGGCGAAGAGGACGTTGTCCATCCGGGCGGCCGGCGATGCTATCCGCGTTACATCCGCGGCAAAATGGCCGGGCGCCATGTCGAGACGGGCCGTGCAGGAATCGGTGCCGGCCAGCACCACTTCGAAGCGGCCGATGGCGCGGTTGTCGCGGTCGAACAGAATCCCGGACGTGCCTGGCTGTACCTGCTGCTTCGCCTTGAGATCCCATTCCGGCGCCGAGAAGCCGTGGCGGGTGCCATGGAACAGGGTCGCGTAGGGCGTGTCGGGGAACGACACGCCAAACGTCGGGCCAGCCCAGGCCCAGCCGGCCAGCAGGATCCAAGCGATCATTAAAACTGCGATGCGTCTCACGTGTTCCCTCTGTGTTCCATGGCGGTGTCGCCTGACAGGCGGGCGACGGAGCGCCCGACGCCGCCTACAGGGTGGTCATGGCCGAACGGGCGATCTCCACGAGCGGATCACCTTCGGAGACCACGTCACCGTTCTTGACGTGCACTTTCTTGACGGTGCCGCTGTAGGGCGACCGGATGTGATTTTCCATCTTCATGGCTTCCATCAGCACCAGGTTGGCGCCCGCCTCGACGGTGCTCCCCTCCTTGACATAGACGTCCAGGATGAGGCCCGGCAGCGGCGACATGACGCTCTCGCCGGCGACGGGCCGGCTCCCGCGCGATGCCGGGGCGGTAGCCGGCGGCGGGGCGGCCGCGGGCGCGGGCGCCACCGCGGAGGGCCGATGCATGGTCGGTGCCGCGACGATCTTGCGGCCGATCTCCACGAGGTCCACCGCGTACTCGGTGTTGTTGACCACGATCCGGGCGGTTTCACCGGTCAGTTCCTTGACTTCGGCGGTGTACTCGCGTCCGGCGATTTTTAGAGTATATCGGCTCATCCGTTACGGCTCCTCTAGGTCAGGTTGAAAATGCCGCGCTGCGGCGGCGGCTGGACCGACTGCCGCTGGCGGGTCAGAGTCAGGCGGCTGCCGTGGTCGGGCGCGTTGAGCCGCAGTTCGATTTCCAGAACCGTCAGGATGACGGCCAGCACCTGCGGATCCAGGGGAGCGGCGTCGGCGACGGTTTCCACGGCGGCCGGAGTCGGCGCGGCCGGGCGGCGCCGGCGCTGGAGGAACTCGGGGACGGCCCGGAACGACCAGATCATCAGGGCGGTCAGGGCCAGGCCGATGAACACCACCCCCATGCCGAGTCCGGTCACGATCATTGCTTCGATCGCACTCACGGTTTTTCCTCGCTCACAGGGGGATGTTGCCGTGCTTGCGCGGCAGGTTGGTGTCCCGCTTGGTGCTGAGCATTTCCAGCGCCTTGACAATCCGGAAGCGCGTCGAGGACGGATCGATCACGTCGTCGATGTAGCCCTTCCGCGCCGCGGTGAACGGATTGGCGAACAGGTCGCGGTAGACCTGCTTGAGTTCGTCGGACTTGGCCTTCGGATCGGCGGCCGCGTCCAGCTCTTTCCGGTAGATGACCTCGATGGCGCCGTCGGGGCCCATCACGGCGATCTCCGCGGTGGGCCAGGCCAGGTTGACGTCGCCCCGGATGTGCTTGGAACTCATGACGCAGTAGGCTCCGCCGTACGCCTTGCGAGTGATGACGGTGACCTTGGGCACGGTCGCCTCGGCGAACGCGTACAGCAGCTTGGCGCCGTTGCGGATGATGCCGCCGTACTCCTGGCTGGTGCCGGGCATGAAGCCGGGCACGTCCTCGAATACCACCAGCGGGATATTGAAGGCGTCGCAGAAGCGGACGAACCGGGCGCCCTTGATCGAGGCGTTGTTGTCGAGCACGCCGGCCAGCACCTGGGGCTGGTTGGCCACGATGCCCACCGGACGTCCGTTGAAGCGCGCGAAGCCGACGATGATGTTGGCGGCGAAATCCGGCTGGATCTCGAAAAAGTCGTGCTGGTCCGCCACGATCCGGATCAACGCCTTCATGTCGTACGGCTTGTTCGGATTATCCGGCAGGAGGCTGTTCAGTTCGGAATCCTGGCGGTCGATGGGGTCGGTGTTCTCCGCCAGCGGCGGCGCGTCGGTGTTGTTCTGGGGGAAGAACGACAGGAGTTTGCGCAGGGCCTCCAGCGCGGCATCCTCGTTGTCATAGGCCAGGTGGGCGACGCCGCTCCGGGTGGCGTGGATGTCGGCGCCGCCGAGCTGTTCGGTGGTCACGTCCTCGCGGGTGACCTGCTTGACCACCTTGGGGCCGGTGAGGAACATGTAGGAGCTCTGCCGCACCATGATCACGAAATCGGTGATGGCCGGCGAGTAGACGGCGCCGCCGGCACAGGGACCCAGGATCATGGAGATCTGAGGGACGACGCCGGAGCTGAGGACGTTTTTCAGGAAGATGTCCGCGTATCCCGCCAGCGCGTCCACCCCCTCCTGGATGCGGGCGCCGCCGGAATCGTTCAGGCCGATGACCGGCGCGCCCATCCGGACGGCCATGTCCATGACCTTGCAGATCTTCTCGGCGTACGCCTTGGACAGGGAGCCGCCGAAGATGGTGAAATCCTGGGAGAAAACGAACACCAGCCGCCCGTTGATGGTGCCGTAGCCGGTGATCACGCCGTCGGTGAGGGGCTGGTTCTTCTCCATCTCGAAGTCGGTGCACCGGTGCGTCACGAACATGTCGAACTCTTCGAAACTGCCTTCATCCAAAAGCTTTTCCAGGCGCTCACGGGCGGTGTACTTGCCCTGCTCGTGCTGCTTCTCGATTCGTTTCGAGCCGCCGCCGGCGCGCGCCTTCTCTCTCAGGTTGGCCACATCCAACAGCTTGCGTTCGATGCTCATGGCGCCTCCACAAATATTGCAATGTTTAAATATCACAAGACCACTCGCGAGGCAACCAACTTCCTCAGAATTCATTGAAAATCCGGATGAATCGAAAGGTCACGAACGGACCGATCCGGAACAGTCCGACGCAACGCATTTGACGTATCCGGGAAGTGAACGAAAAAAAGGCGGGGTCATCGGAGACCCCGCCGGTTGCAATCCGAAAAAACAGCGACTCTAGTAGTCTACGTCCTCAATTTCTCCGATCTTGTAGGCCCGAAACGTACCCATGATCCCGGTGTAGTTTTCGTTGCCGATAGAGTTCTTTGCCGGGATGCCTTCGAAGATCATATAGTGGAATTTCCCCACAATCATGTCTTCAAAACCGGTGACGCCCCACGCCATAACGGCATGATAAAGAAAGTCATCGACGATGATGACCACATTGGGATCCAAAGGCGGCAGATCGGGATGGGATAGGGCATGACCCATGAGCCAAAATCTTGAAGCGGTCACCAGCCCCGTCGCCTTGATACCCGCATAACCCATCACATCCTGCGACTCCACATCGCCGGTCTTCTTAACAGGCCCTCCACCTGAGTCGCCGAAGGTGAGATACCCTCTCAGAACGTTGTCCGGTCCCTGTATCATCCACATGTATGCGATTTCCATATAGGGGACGGGCTTGTCGGCGTTCGATTCCGTTTGGATGCCCCGCAGCTCAACCTGCCAATACCCGCTCAGGTCTGTGTCCGCGGCGAGCTGCGTGTCGAGGGCTTCAGCTGCAGCCAAAAAACCGGTCAGGGCGAGGGTGGTCAGGACGCCCGCCAGAATCCGGGCCCGCGCAATATGCTTCATGTTCATGATTCCTCCTTGTTCCTCTCTCGTGTTCATGGCTCGATGTGAGTCCACCGGTTCATTTGCCCGTCACGAGGATCATTTCGTCCTGTTTCCACGCCCGGAAGACGCCGGTGGCCCCGATGCCCTCAGAAATAAGCAGTCTTTTGTCAATGTCGTTGTTGTGCTCGAAATCAAGCTCCATCAGGATAAACTCGGCGACGATGGTGTCGAAATCCTCGACTCGGCCGACGATGCTGATGTAAAGCGGGCTGAGGTACTCTTTATCCAGGCCCTCGCTGGCGTACAGCCAGATCCTGCCGTTGGCGGTGAATCCCTCAACAAAGGTTGTTGGGCGTGGGCGGGGGTTTTTGTCATCCGCTTTGACCGGGTCAAAGGGCAGGAAGCCGATATAACCGTAAATCGCGTGGCCATACTGGAACAACACCATTTCGCTGGACATCTGGTACTGGGCCGGCATGTCCTCTTCGATGGAGAACGAAATCCCGGACAGACTCATTTTCCAGATGCCGGTGACGTTGTTGGTGGCGTCCCGGGTCTGCATGCCGCACAGACCGAATCCCCCCAGGACGAGGATCAGGCAACCACAGCATAGCCATTTTGTGAGATGGCCGGTAGGGTGCATAATGTATGCCTCCTGAGTAAATTGTTATTTGCAGTCATTTTAGTTAATCGGAACGTCGATCGTCAAACGATATTTTGAATCGGTTGTTGATGTAACTGTTTTGACACAAAAAAGTTACGAAGACGCGCTGCGCCGCGAACTCGTAGATGTAGATCAGGCGTCGGACATCCACCGGCTCCGCTGATTAGAAAAAAATGGCGGGGTCATCGGAGACCCCGCCATTTGCAATCCGGAAACGGTGACGCTAGAGTTCTTCTTCTATCTCCCCGATTTTGTATGCCCGGAACGTCCCCATGATCCCGGTGTAGTTCTCGGTACCAATGGAGTCCTTCGCCGGAATGCCTTCGAAGATCATATAGTGGAATTTCCCCACAATCATGTCTTCAAAACCGGTGACGCCCCACGCCATGATGGCATGATACATGTGGTTGTCGATGATGATGATGATGTCGTTGAGTTGCGGAGGCTGTGGACCGGGGTGGGATGCGCCCTGACCCATGAGCCAGAATCTGGATCCGGTCACCAGCCCCGTCGCCTTGATACCCGCATAACCCATCACATCCTGCGACTCCACATCGCCGGTCTTCTTAACAGGCCCTCCACCTGAGTCGCCTAAGGTGAGATACCCTCTCAGAACGTTGTCTGGTCCCTGGATCATCCACATGTAGGCGATTTCCGAAAAGGGGACGGGCTTGTCGGCGTTCGACTCCGTTTGGATGCCCCGCAGCTCAACCTGCCAATACCCGCTCAGATCTGTGTCCGCGGCGAGCTGCGTGTCGAGGGCTTCAGCTGCAGCCAAAAAACCGGTCAGGGCGAGGGCGGTCAGGAAGCCCGCCAGAATCCGGGCCCGCGCAATATGCTTCATGTTCATGATTCCTCCTTGTTCCTCTCTCGTGTTCATGGCTCGATGTGGGTCCACCGGTTCATTTGCCCGGCACGAGGATCATTTCGTCCTGCTTCCATGCTCTGAATACACCGGTAGCTCCCATGCCCTCACTGATGTATTCTCTTTTTTCATCTAATGGATCGCTGAATTCCAATCGCATCAGGATGAATTCGGCGACGATGGTGTCGTACTCCTCGACACGACCCACAATGCTCATGTCAATCGGACCGAGGTACTCTTTGTCTAGGCCCTCGCTAACGTACAGCCAGATCCTGCCGTTGGCGGTGAACCCTTCGAGGAACGTGGGCTTGTAACTGGGAAATTTATCCTCTGACTTCAGTGCATGAATGGGAAAATTGCCTAGATACCCGAAAATCGCGTTGCCATACTGGAACAACACCATTTCGCTGGACATCTGGTACTGGTCCGGCATGTCCGATTGGGTGGAGAACGAGATTCCCGACGCACTCAATTTCCAGATGCCGGTGACGTTGTTGGTGGCGTCCCGGGTCTGCATGCCGCACAGACCGAATCCCCCCAAGGCGAGGATCAGGCAACCACAGCATAGCCACTTTACGAGATGGCCGGTAGGGTGCATAAAGTATGCCTCCTGAGTGAATTGTAATTTGAGGTCATTTTAGTTAATCGGAACGCTGATCGTCAAACGAAATTTCGAACAGGTTGTTGATGTAAATATTTTGACATAAAAAAGTTACGAGATGCTCTGGACGGTAAACTCGTAGATGTAAATCGGGGTGGCAAAGATGTCCGGCAGGCGGTGGGTGCGGACGGGTGTCCAGCCGGGCAGGGCGAAGGTGTTGCTGATCACCCGGGCGCCCGGGCGCAGTTCGCGGCGGAGCTTGGCATCCAGTGCGCGCATGGCGCCCGGAAACAGGTAGCAGACCACCAGATCGGCATCGGCCAGGGACACCGCCAGGAAGTCCGCTCGACGGAGCCGGAGATTGGCGCACCGGCCAAGTCGGCGGAGTCGCGAGCAGAACAACGGCACGGAAGACAACTCGTACCCGATGACGGCAGCTTCCGGAAACCGCCTGGCCATCGGGACGGCCAGCGATCCCCAGCCCGAACCCGCCTCCACGATCCTGCCGGAGAAACCGTTGGGGATCTCCGACAGCATGACCTCGCGGGCCCGACGGCTCGATGGGAGCGGCGAAATCCCGGTTTTAAGTGTGTGATAGACGACAGACAGGACGGCTCCGCCCAGCAGGACCAACAGGCACCAGGCGGCGACAGGCATGGCGGGCGTCTCCTGCGGCAGGGAGTTCTCATGACTATACTCCGGCGCCGGAAAAATTCCAAACCTTCCTGTCTGCGTGGCGTCCTGATGACTGTGAAAAGCGTTGCGGGATCAGGTCGGTCACCATATAATTTATCTATCAATGACTTGGCGTTCGGGCAGCCCATGTCGGAACCCGCATTCAATTAGGATGAAAGTTTCGGACGGAGGCTCCGTCTTCAAATTCATCAGGAGGCAGTGATGTTCAAAGAGTTCAAGGAATTTGCCGTCAAGGGAAACGTGGTGGACATGGCGGTGGGCATTATCATGGGCGCGGCCTTCGGCACCATCGTCAGCTCGCTGGTAGCGGACGTGGTGATGCCGCCCATCGGCATGTTGATGGGCAATGTGGATTTCGGCAACCTGTTCGTGGTTCTGAAGGAGTCGGCCACTACCGTCGGTCCGTACGCGTCCTTGGCCGACGCGCAGAAGGCGGGCGCCGTCACGCTCAACTACGGCAAGTTCATCAACACGATCATCAGTTTCCTCATTGTCGCCATCGCGATGTTCCTGCTGATCCGCGTCATCAACAAGCTGAAGCGGGAAGCGCCGCCCGCTCCGCCGGACACCCGCGAGTGTCCCCACTGTTGCTCCACCATCTCCATTAAGGCCACCCGGTGCGCCCACTGCACGTCCGAAGTGCCGGCGGCCTCCTGATCGCACAGCCGGCCGCCGGATCATCCGGCCCGATCGGGTGAACAGGCAGACCGAAGCGCTCCTGGGCGGATGTTGGATTATCCGAACGGATGACGCGCCGGCCTCAGCCGGTCCAACAGGCCTCTGACGTAACCAGTGGCATGGCTGGCATGGTGGGCCGCGATGAACAGGGGAACGACGGCGGCCAGGGGCGGATCCCGTCGGGAGACGGCGGCATGGACGCCGGCGGCGGCCAACAGGAGACCGTAGCCGGCCGCTTCCGCCAACGGAATCCGGAATAACATGGGGTCAATCACTCCGGCGAGGACGGACAAGCCCAGCGCGACAAGGGCGACCGCCGGCAGCGCATAAAAGAAATGGGTGCCTGGACGACGGGCGCGCTCCCGGGCGAGGGCGATGTTGCGATGCACGAAAGCGACAGGCGTGGTCTCCCGCTCGTGACTGACTACGGCGGATGGTGCAAATCCCACCGCCAACCCCCGCCGGAGCAGCCGTTGTGCCAATTCCTGTTCCCATGACTCCGCCACCGTGTGATCGAAGCCGCCGACCTCGAGAAGCGCCTGGCGGTCCACGGCCATGTTCCAATGACGCGGATAGTAGGCCCGGCCGCCGGCGCCGCCGGCGCGCACGCCGCCGGATCCCAGGGGTGAGGTGAGCACATAGTCCAGGCTCCGCAGGAAGAGCGGGGCCCCTGCCGGTACCCGGTCCGGTCCTCCGGCAAATACCAACCCTTTGTCCAGTGCGGCGGAGAATGCCGCCAGCCATCCGGTCTGGGGGACGGCGTCATCATCGGTGAAGGCGAGCCGTCCGGCGACGGCTCGGGCCACACCCTGGTTCCAGGCGGCCGGACGGTGCGGCGGGTCCGGCACGAGATAGTCCGCGCCGTGGGCCGCGGCGGCGGCGCGGCGGTCCGGTCGGCCATCGGGATCCAGCACGATCACCTGCGCACGCGACTCGATCTCCCCACGGGACAGGGCGGCGAGCAGCTGTTCCAGCCCGGCCGGGCGGTGCTCGGTGAAGACGATGACGGTGAACGGCGGCAAGTTGTCCATGGGCTGGCGCGACCATTGTACCCAGTACCATCAGAACGCTCAACGACTTTCAGGTTGCGCCCGTGGCGGATATCCCGCTATGATGGCGTCGATCGCACAACCCTGAATCGAGGTGATCGCATGGGGGAGTTGGCCGGGTGGCTGACACTGGTGACGGCGCTGGGAGTCGGGGTGCTGCTGGTGGTCCTCTATCGGCGGATCGCCGCTGACCGACGGCAGACGGACGAACTGGTCCTGCGCGTCGAGGCCCTCGGCCGGGAGATCGAGCGCACGGAACGCGCGGTGCTCGAGGAGTTCGGCCGCAACCGCGAGGAACAGGACCGGCAGGCCCGGGCGCTGCGCGAGGAGGTGGGCGACCGGCTCAACGCCACGGGCGACGGCATGTTGCGCAGCCTGGGCGAGATCACCCAGGCCCAGCGGCAGCAGCTGGAACTCTTCTCCCATCGTCTGGAGCAGTTGATCGGCTCCATGGAGCAGAAGCACGACGGCCTGCGCGGGGCGGTGGAACAGAAGCTCTCGCAGATCCAGAGCGACAACGCCACGCGGCTGGAGGAGATGCGCCGCACGGTGGACGAAAAACTGCAGGGAACCCTGGAAAAGCGTCTCGGCGAATCGTTC
Source organism: Acidobacteriota bacterium (assembly GCA_029565065.1). Lineage (GTDB taxonomy): Bacteria > Acidobacteriota > JAAYUB01 > JAAYUB01 > JAAYUB01 > JAAYUB01. Next base: position 118,115 of record JAKQOW010000092.1, read on the forward strand.
CGGCAGGTCTCGGAACGGCTGGAGCAGGTCTACCGCGGCCTGGGCGAGATGCAGGCACTGGCCAGCGGGGTGGGCGACCTGAAGCGGGTGCTGACCAACGTCAAGACCCGCGGCATCTGGGGCGAGATCGCCCTGGGCAACCTGCTGGAACAGATTCTGAACCCCGACCAGTTCGGCGTCAACGTCGCCACGCGGCCGGGGAGCAACGAGCGGGTGGAGTACGCGGTGAAGCTGCCCGGGCGGGGCGATGACGAGAGTCCGGTCTGGCTCCCCATCGACGCCAAGTTTCCCAAGGAGGACTACGAGCGGTTACTGGAGGCCGCCGACGCCGGCGACGCCGACGGTGTCGCCCGGGCGTCCCAGCAGCTCGAGACCCGCATCAAGGCGGCGGCGCGCGAAATCCACGACAAGTACGTCAGTCCGCCGGCGACGACGGATTTCGCCCTGATGTTTCTGCCCACCGAGGGGCTGTACGCCGAGGTGCTGCGCCGGCCCGGGCTGCTGGAAGCGCTTCAGCGGGACCTCCGCGTGGTGGTGGCCGGCCCCACCACCATCGCCGCCATCCTGAACTCACTCCAGATGGGGTTCCGCACATTGGCCATCGAGCAGCGCTCCAGCGAGGTGTGGAAGCTGCTCGGGGCCGTCCGGACCGAATTCGGGAAATTCGGCGACACGCTGGACAAGGTCAAGAAGAAGCTGGATGCGGCGTCCACCGAGATCGACACCGCCGCCCGCAAGACGCGCACCATCACCCGGCGGTTGCGCGCGGTCGAGGAGCTGCCTCCCGGCGACGCCCAGGCCGTGTTGGAGTTACCGGACGCGGCCGCTGAAGACACGGATGACCCGGAGGATTGATCCGTCGGCGCAACGCCTCGGCCAGGTCCGGTTTCGGATCACCCAACAACCTGTGATCGGTAACCGTCCGGGCCGCATTTTGAACCGGCCGTTCACCAGTCCGGCAGCGCGCGCTTGACCCAGGTGTGCACCACGCGGTCTCGAGCCTCCTGCAGCTGCGGATCGCTCACCGGCAGGTGCTTGGCTCGTTCCTCCACCCGTTTCATCAGCAGTCCGCCGATCCCCACCGCGATGTACGGCAGGGTGAGGTAGAGCGCATCGCCGATCGCCAGCCTGCCCGTGAAAAATCCGTAGCCGAACACCGCCCAGGGCGCGAGCAGGATCACGATCTGGGCCAGCGCCGCGTACATCTGGCCGGCCACCACGCGCTTGAACGCCTCGAGATCGGCGCCGGTGCGGATTTCCGGTGTCCGGTCGCAGAACCGCTTCAACTGCCAGCCGAACACAACGGACAGCAGCAGCCCCAACCCGATGAGCGCCATCATGACCAGCACCAGCTCATTTTGTAGGATATCGGCCATTGTCTTTCCTCCAGATTCACACCCGGTCAGGTGCGGAGCCGTTGCATCAGCCAGGCCATGTTCTCGCCGAGGGCGCGCATGGTGAGGATGCCTTCCTCGTCGTCTTCCACCTCGCCGATGTTGCGGCCGATGCCCATGTTCCAGTAGATGGACCCGGGGATGATCATCTCGCTGATGAGAAAGAAATGGTTCATGGTGTCGAAGGCATGGATGGCGCCGCCCCGGCGCACCGCCACCACCGCGGCGCCCACCTTCCGGCGCAGCAGGCTGTCGTTGGCGGCGGCAACCATACCGGAACGGTCCATCAGCGCCTTGATCTCGGGCGTGACGTCGGCGTAGTAGGTGGGGGAGGCGAGCAAGATGCCGTCCGCGGTGGTCATCTTGGCGATGCAGTCGTTGGCGATGTCGTCCGTGACGGCGCACCGGCCGTCCTTGGCCTTGAAACACCGGTAACAGGCGACGCAGCCGTGGATGAACCGGCCACCCAGCTGGACCTCCTCGGTCTCGAGGCCGGCCTTGTCCAGCTCCGCCAGGACGATCCCGATGAGCCGGTGGGTGTTCCCCTTGGGGCGAGGACTGCCGTTGAACGCCACGACCTTCATGAGCCCTCCTTCTTGGTGACTATTTGACGGAAATTATACCGCGGACCGAACGCCGGTCCAGCGAAAGATACGAAGGGGTTGACTTGTCGATTACTCTAGTTATAATTCATTTTTCTTGTTTCTTTGCATTTGATCGAATTTGGCGCAATCCAAAGCGCCGCCAACGGCCACTCCGAGTCGAACCGGCTACCGCGCAACGCCATGCCGGCCGACCGATAGGGTCAGGCGGGAAACGGCCTGGCCTCCCGTATTTGGAAAGGAGGACAACATGAAACCATACCTGTATCTTCGTTTGCCAACCATCTGTTTAGCCCTGGCGCTCGTCGTCTGGGCCTGCGCCGGTTTGATGTTGGCGGCGCCGTCCGGCGCGGATGAGCCGGCGGCCCCAGCGGCCCAGAAACAGGCCAAAACACCGGAGAGCGGCAGCGGGGATCCGGTGCCGGCGTCGCCCGCCGATGAAAAGACCGTCGTCCCCCAGATCACCGAGGAGATCACCGTCACCGCCACGGTGAAGCCCGAGTTGCCTGTGTCAAGCACGGCACGCATCGACCGCCGACTTATCGATACGGTGGCCCGCAAGGATATCTCCGAGGCGCTTTCCTACACCAGCGGCACGTTCGTGTCCACCGGTTCCAAGAACGAGCCCGGCATCCGCATCCGGGGTCTCGACACGTCGAAAATCTCCCTCTTCGTAGACGGCGTGCCGGTGGCTGAGCCGTATTTCAACTCGTTCAGCCTGGGTACGGTGCCCGTCCAGAGCCTGGACAGCATCCGCGTCGTCAAGGGCGCCTCATCGGTCCTGTACGGCGCCAATGCGCTGGGCGGCGTGATCGACGTGACCACCCAGCGGCCCGAGCGGACGGCGCTCCGGTTGAACGGCATCTTCGGCACCGACGGGCTGGCCACCGTGGGCGTTTCGGGCACGGCCCGCAGCGAGCAGACGGCGTTTGTCGGCTCGTTCTACTTCGACCGGTCCGACGAGTATGCCTACCTCGTGGACGGGGAGCGCACCGACCGGTTCCTCAGCGACTACGAGCGGTACGGGTTCAACGGGAAGTTCTATTACTTCCCGAGCGCCGGCAGCGAAGTTGTGGCCGAGGTGGACTGGTACGATTCAGCATACGGCGTCCCGCCGGCCACCGCCTACTCCAAGGCGCGCTACTGGCGGTTCTCCGACTGGAACCGCCTGATCACCAGCCTGGGCGGGACGTTTGCCCTGGGCGGCCACGGCTATCTCAAGGCCAAGGGATTCTACACCCGTCACTTCAACGTGCTGGACGCGTACCGGAAGGCCGACCTGGCCGAGTTGCAGTGGGTGTCCACGTACAACAACGAGACGTACGGGGCCATCCTGTCGGGGGCGGTGGCGCCCACCGATGCGCACGACCTGCGGTTCTCGGTCAGCTACCGGGATGACCGGGTCAAGCAGCAGGGCGACAAGGGCGATCCGTGGGAGGAGTACAACCACAAGACGTTCTCCACGGGCATCGAGGACCACTTCCAGATCGCCGAGCAGTGGACCTTGGTGGGCGGTGTGAGCGTCGATTATCTGGACAAGGATTTCGGCGACAACGACTCGGCCGTCAACCCCATCGCCGGCATCCTGTATTCACCGGACGAGGCCTGGGACATCCACCTGACCATCGCCCAGAAGTCGCGGTTCCCGTCCATGAAAAACCTGTACAGCACCTCCGGCGGGAACCCGGACCTGCGGGACGAGCGCGGCACCAACACCGAGCTGGGCGCCGCCTGGCGCGGGCCGGTGAACGTCAGCGGTGCAGTGTTCTTCAACCGCATCAAGGACCTGATCGAGTCGGTGCGCCTGCCCAGCGGCTACAAGACCAACATCAACGTCGGCAACGCCCGGATCGCGGGCTTCGAGGTCTCCGCCGCCGCGCCGTGGTCCATCTTCGATTTCAACGTGAACTACACCTTTCTGGATGGCGAGAACATGGATACCGACGCGGACCTCGACCTGACGCCGCACCACCAGCTCAATGCGGTGGTCCGGGCGATGCCCGGCGGCGGCTGGACGGTGTCGGCGTGGGGTCTGGCGGTCTCGCGAGCCACCGTCCATGTCAACGATCTCGTGGTGCCGGCCCCCGGGTATCTGGTGCTCAACGCCGAGGTGGCCAAGCAGTTCAAGGCGTTCCAGGTGTTCGCGCGGGTGGAGAACCTGCTGGACCAGGCCTACTCCACGGAGCCGGGGTTCCCGATGCCGGCGCGGTCTTTCCAGGCCGGCCTGCGTTTCGACTACGATTTTACGCGCTGACGATTCGAGACGGACGGAGGAGGCGGCGCACGCCGGTTACACAAACGACCGGCAGGCTTTGTCCGAAGGAAATGCCCGGTCGCCCGGATTTTTCAACGCCTCCTCGTTCGGTCCGTCCCGTGTTCAGTTTTTTTTGTAGGATTGGGGAGGGTTTTTCAGATCCGATTCGGTCGGATTGCCGGTCACCGTGCAGTCGGGCGGGTGACGGCACCTCCGTCGAGCACTCCGTGTTTTTCGCAGATGCGACGGACCGCGTCCAGGGGCAGGGCATCCACATGATGCCCGGCCAGCCCCTCCATGGTTTGGGCCTGGAACAGGGAATTCAGAATGGCTTCCTCCGCGGCTTCCGCGGCGGCCAGGAACAGGGGCGTGAGATCATCGTTGCGGATCTCCCGGAGGGCCAGCGTCCGCGGGCCATCGGGACGCAGCCGGTTGTCCGGACACGTGGTGAACGCGATCGCATAGTCGCCGCTGCCGTTGGAACCGGCCCCGCCCGTCCGGGCCAGCCCGAAGACGGCCCGCTCGGCGAGCCGGCGCAGGTTTCGGTGCAGGAGCGGCGCGTCGGTGGCGACCACGATCATGCAGGATCCGTCGGCTCCGCCGGCAGACAGTTCGTCCTTCAAATAGTAACGGCCCAATTCCCGGCCCACCGGCGCGCCGTTAACCTGGAGAATACCGCCGAAATTGGTTTGCACCAGCACGCCCACGGTCCAACCGCCCAGACGGTCCGGCAGTTTGCGGCTGGAGGTGCCGATTCCCCCCTTGTAGCCGAAGCAGACCGTGCCGGTGCCGGCGCCCACGGCGCCTTCGGCCACCGGGCCGCCGGCGGCGTCCCGGATGGCCCGGCTCACGTGCTCCGGCCGGACCGCCAGGGCCCGGATGTCGTTGAGGAAGCCGTCGTTGGTTTCGCCCACCACGGCGTTGACCGAGCGGACGTCCGCGTTGCCCGGCAGGGCCAGCATGTGCGCCACGACCGCGGAGACCGCGGTGCCGACACTCAGCGTGTTGGTCAACACGATCGGCGTCTCGATTTCGCCCAGCTCGTTGACCTGGGTGGAGCCCGCCAACTTGCCGAAGCCGTTGGCCACATGGACGGCCGCCGGGACTTTTTCGCGGTACAGGTTGCCCCCGTGAGGCAGGACCGCGGTGACGCCGGTCCGGATGTCGCGCCCTTCGATCAGGGTGACATGTCCTAGCCGCACCCCAGCCACGTCGGTGATGGCGTTGAGCGGCCCCGGTGGCAGAATGCCGACGACCACGCCCATCGCCCGCGCCCGGCAGCGGGGAGACTCCGCGGCACGGCCGACAGCCGGCGGGAGCAGGGCAACGGAAACCAGCCATGCGGTGATGAACAATGCGACCACCGGATGTTTCATCGGATCCACCTGAGCGATTTACCGTGAGCATACCGATTCGACCGGAGGAAATCAATCGTGACGTGGATGTCGGGGCTCCATGCAGTCTCCCGCTGCTCCACACCAGATCGGGAGCCCACTCCGTCGCATCGCCGCGGCCGGAAAGACCTTGACAGGTCATCGCCACTTTTGCACAATCAAAATAGATAGTGAGTTCAAAGAATGCGCACCGGATCACCGCCGATGATCGGCTGCTTTCAGTTCTGCCGCCGACTACCGGCAGACGCCATGGGTTGATGTGGTCGAAACGGCTCGACAAGGCGACGGTTCCAGCTCAATCCGCGCGAACGGAGGCTATCCTGTTCAGAGCGCGAGCGGGTCGTCCGTCATCTGGGCTGCTGGCTGAAGGGTGCCGGCTGATCCTTTGGCTGCTGGGGCTTTCCAGTCTGGCGGTTGGAGCGGGAAACGCTGCGCCACCGCTGCTCCATGCCGACAGTTTCATGTTCTCCCACCTGACCATCGATCAGGGATTGTCGCAGAGCAACGTGTTCTGCATTGTCCAGGACCGCCGCGGCTTCATGTGGTTCGGGACCGAGGACGGCTTGAACCGCTTTGACGGGTACGAATTCCTGCACGTCACGCATGACCCGGGTGACGTGAACAGCCTGAGCAACGATACCATCACCGCCCTCTTCGAAGATCCGGATGGCTGCCTCTGGGTGGGGACCGCCAGCGGGCTCAACCGGCTCGATCCGGAAACCCTGCAGGTTCGGCGGCTCGGATCGGCGGCCGGCGAGCCCCGTGAATTGGGGTCCGTCGGCATCGAATCCATCTGTCGGGACCGACAGGGCCGGTTATGGGTGGCCACGAAGGGCGGTCTGGCGTCGCTGGGACCTGGCGGTCGCGGCTGGCGTTTGTTCCAGTCGGATGGAAGCCGCACGGACCGTCTGAACGGACACGAAGTGTCAGTGCTCCTGGTGGATCGTCAGAGCCGGCTGTGGGCGGGCGGTTTCGATGGCGTCCTCCGCCGGGATCCCGACGACGGCCGCTTCCACCCGATCGGCATCACCATCGAACCGGCTGAAGATGAGACGAGACAGGTCAACTGTCTGGCAGAAGACGCCGACGGCGTCATCTGGGCGGGGACCAACGGCGGGGGATTGCATCGCTGGGACGCCCGGAACGGCCGATTCGCTTACTATCCGGCAACTCAACCCCACAACCGCGCGGAGCCGCTGCGTTACATCAATGCTTTGGCGGTGGACGCGCACGGTCGTCTGTGGGCGGGGACACACGGTTCCGGTGTGGTCGTCCTCGATACGGTTCGTGAACAAAATCTCCATTTGTTGCCTGATGCCAGCGATGCACACACCATCAGCTACCCGCTGGTCGCCTCGGTGTTTCGGGATCGGGGCGATACCATGTGGATCGGCACCCACGGCAAGGGACTCGACCTGTGGAATCCTTACCAGCAGAAATTCGAGCGGCACCGCCGCAACCCGGCGGATCCGGACAGCATGGGCGTGACCAGCGTGCGGGCGATTCTGGAAGATCGCGACGGTCAGCTCTGGGTGGGTGGATACAGCGGATTCGACCGGCTCGATCGGCAAACCGGGCGGTTCGAACATCTGCCGCAGAGTTGGCCCAACGGAATCGTCCGGGTCTTGCGCGAGGATCCGGACGAACCCGGCCGGGTTATCTGGCTGGGCATGGAGAGCGGCCAGCCCCACCTGATCGCGTACGACCGGATCCGGAAGAAAATCTGGAAGCAATACAACTTCATCGAGCGGTTCGGCTTCCACACCCATCAGGTCCGGGACGTCCTCCTGGAGGCCGACGGCTCGACCTGGGTCGGCACGAGCGAAGGGCTGCTGCGATTTGACCGCCGCACCGGTGCGTTTGCGCGGATGGTCCATGACGCAGCCGATCCCGGGAGCCTGGGGCATAACCAGGTCAACGCGATCGTCCGGGCTTCCGACGGCAACCTGTGGGTGGGCACCATGGGCGGCGGCCTCGGCCGGTTCGATCCGGCCACCGGACGGTTTGCCGGCTTTCGGCATCGGGACGGGGACCCGGATAGCCTGGCCAGCGACAGCGTGATGACGCTGCTCGAAGCAGAGCCGGGAGTGCTCTGGATCGGCACCGCGGGCGGGTTGTCCCGGCTGGAGCTCCGCACCGGCCGTTTCACCTCCTTCAGCACACGCAACGGCTTGCCCAACGATATGATCTACGGCATCTTGCCGGACGCGCAAGGTCGCCTGTGGCTCAGCACGAACCGCGGCCTGACCTGCTTCGATCCAGCGTCCGGAACCTGCCGAAATTTCGATGTCAGTGACGGCCTGCAGAGCAACGAGTTCAACGCGGGTGCGCACCACCGCAGCCGATCCGGCGAACTGTTTTTCGGCGGCATCGAGGGGTTCAACGCATTCCATCCGGAGAGCATCCGCGACAATCCGCACGCCCCGCTGATTGCAATCACCGCGCTGCAGATATTCAATCAGCCGGTGCATGTGGGGCCGATGGCCGACGGACGCGTTGTGCTGCCCCGGGATATCACGGCGACATCGGCCATCGAATTGACTCACGGCGACCGGGTGTTCACCCTCGGATTCGCGGCGATGAGCCCCGTGATGCCGGGGAAGAACCGGCACGCGTACATGCTGGAGGGCTGGGACACCGATTGGAACCAGGTGGGCAGCCGGCGCTACGCCACCTTCGTCAATCTTCCGCCCGGTGAATACGTCTTTCGGGTGATCGGCTCAAACAGTGACGGTGTCTGGAATCGAACCGGCGTGCGATTGGCCATCCGGATCCAACCGCCGTTCTGGGCGACGTGGTGGTTCCGCACCCTCGGCTTGGCCGGGCTGGCGCTGCTCGTCTGGAGCGTTCATCTTGTCCGCACCATGGCCATCCGTAAACGGAACCGCGAGCTGCAGTCCGTCAATCTCGCGCTGCAGGAACAGATCGTCGAACGCCGGCGGGTCGAGGATGCCCTGCGGCTCAGCGAGGCCAAGTACCGGACGCTGACGGACAATCTGACGGTCGGCATTTTCCGTGCGTCAACAGGGGCGGACGCCCGGTTCGTGGAGGCCAACCCCGCCCTGGCGAGTATCCTGGGGCATGCGCGCCGTGAGGACATTCTCGACCGCCCGGCCGCCGGATATTTTGACAAACCGGACGACTGGTCGGAGCTGGTGCAGCAGTTGGAGCAGGCAGGCCGGACCCGACTGGATATCGTGGTGATTCGCCGTCCCGATGGGACGACCGTACATTGCGCCGTGACGGCGGTGGCCTTCCGCGATCCGGAGGGCCGGCTGGCCGGCTACGACGGTCTGATCGAGGATATCTCCGAACGGCGGGCGCTCGAAAGCCAGATCCGTCAAACCCAGAAGATGGAGGCCATCGGCCGCCTGGCCGGCGGTGTCGCCCATGACTTCAACAACATTCTGACGGTGATCAACGGCCGCGCGGAGATGGCGCTCTCTGGGCTGAAGCCGGAGGAGCCCGCTTACCGAAGCTTGAGTGAAATCGTCCAGGGCGGGCGCCGGGCCGAGGATCTGATCCGTCAACTCCTGGCGTTCAGCCGGCGCCAGGTGATCACGCCCGTCGTCGTGGACGTCAACCAGGTTCTCGTCGGACTGGAGCGGATGCTGCGCCGGTTGATCGGCGAAGACGTCCAGTTGCAGTCGGTGTTGGCAGCGGGCCTGCCCTCCATCAAGGCTGATCCCGGCCAGTTGGAGCAGGTGTTTCTCAACCTGGTGGTGAATGCACGGGACGCGCTCGCCGAACTCGACGAAGCGACAGGGGATAAACAGATCACCATCGGCACCGGTGCGGCGGCGCTGGATGATGAATACATCCTGAATCATCCCGAGATCCAGCCCGGCCGGTATGTGATCATCTCGGTCAGCGACAACGGGGTGGGGATGACGGCGGATATCCAGAGCCAGATCTTCGAGCCGTTCTTCACCACCAAGCAGGCCGGCCGGGGCACCGGCCTGGGTTTGGCGACGGTTTTCGGCATCGTCAAGCAAAACGGCGGAGCGATCAACGTCTACAGCGAGCCGGGACGCGGCTCGCGGTTCCGCGTGTACTGGCCCGCCGCACCGACCGAAGACGCGGCGGCTGCGCCGCGTGCACCTGAGGCGCCGCTCGCCGGAGGCCGGGAAACCATCCTTGTGGTGGAGGACGATCCGCAGGTGCGCCAGTTCGCCTGTGACGGACTGCGGGGATTGGGGTACCACGTGCTGGAAGCCGATTCCGGCACCGCCGCCCTCCGGGTGCTGGACGATCCGAGTATCTCGGTTCAATTGCTGTTCACCGACGTGGTGATGCCGGGCCTGAGCGGCATCGAGCTGGCGCACCGCCTGCCAGCCCGTTTCAGCGGATTGCCGGTGCTGTTCGCATCAGGCTACGCCGATCACCACCTGATGACGGACGGCAGCCTCACCCTCGGCGTCAATTTCATCGAAAAACCATATGCCATTCGAGCGCTGGCCACCCGAATCAGGGACTTGCTGAACAAGCTGAAAACATAGGATCCGGTGCCATCCGGCGGCGAGGCGTGCCCCTTCGCTCACTGATCCACCTGAAGGGGAACATCCGGGTTCACCCGGGCGTAGATGAGTTCGTCCAGCCAGCGGCCGTCCTTGCGGACAGCCAGGCGGCACCGACCTTCCGCTTCATAGCCGCATTTTTCGAGTACACGGGCCGATGCCGGATTGCTGGAGAACACCCGGGCATGAATGCGAACCAGGGGGAATTGTGCGAATGCCCAGCCGGTCAGGGCGCGCACCGCCCGGGTGGCGATGCCCCGGCCCCAGAACGGCTCGCCCAGCCAGTAACCGATCTCCGCGGCGTGCCGGTATACGTCCTCCTGCAGTTCCAAACCGATTCCGCCGATCAGTTCTTTCGCCGAGGCGATGGCAAAGCGGGTTTCCGGCTCCTGCCGCTGCGACGCCTCGAGCCAGGCTGCGGCGTCCGCCGCGGTGTAGGGATGAGGGAATCGGTCGCGCAGGCCCAGCCACACGCTCCGGTTGTCGGCGTAGCGGATCAGGGCGCCGGCATCGTCGGACGCAAAGGAACGAATCCGGAAGCTGTCGCCGATATCCAATTGCATGCCTTCACCGCCTATTGACGCTGAACCGGTATACGGACAGGAGGGAACCGGTGTTGGCGCCCGCCGAGGGGCGGGGGATCAGCCGACCCGGAACAGTTCGCCGAGGCGCTTGCCCAGGATTTTACCAGCCAGGAAGATGGACGTCGAGAGGATGACCATCCCGACGAACCCGAGCGCGCACGCCTGGTAGTAGCCTCCGGACGTGGCCGAGGAGAGGACGTAGATGGATTTGGTGATGGGATAAAACTCCTCGCGCATGGCCAGAATCAGGCTGTCGCTGACTTCCAGCATCGCGTAGGCGAAACACAGCAGCATGCCGGCCACCAGATTGGCGGTGATGAGCGGGATCGTGATCCGGCGCATGGTCCGGGCGGGGGTGGCGCCGAGGCTCTGCGCCGCCTCTTCCAGTGTTACGCTGGTCTGCTGGAAACCGGCGTACGCCGAACGGACCATGTAGGGCAGGCGCCGCATGCCGTAACTCAGCACCAGAAGGATGGTGGGGTTGATTCGCGGATCGAGGAACGTGCCGCTGAACGTGGCCACATAGCCGAAGGCGACGATGACTCCCGGCAGCGCCAGCGGCAGCATCACCAGGGCGTCCAGCAGGCTGGATCCATGGAACTTCCGCCGCGCCAGCAGAAAGGCGACGATGACCCCCATCGCCACATCCAGCAGGGTGCTCAGGATGCTGTAGAAGAGGCTGTTCTGAATGGACACGGAAGTGAGCGGCTGGGTGAAGATGCTCTGGTAATGGGCCAGGGTGAAACGCACCGGCAGCACGGTGCCGAACCACTGCTCCGCCAGCGACATGAGCAGCACGCCGGCGTGGGGCAGCAGCGCCACCAGGACCAGCCCCACTGTCAGCACGAGAATCAACCCGGCGACGACGGGTGATGCGGATTTCTCGCGGCCGGTGACGTGGCCGCGCGCCAGCATCTCGTAGCGGCGACCGCCGATGAGCCGCTTGGAGACCAGGAAAAAGGTCGCGGTCAGGACGATTACGAGCACCACCAGGGCGTAGCCCATGGGATTTTCGTTGATGTCGGTGACCATGGAAAAAATCTGCACGGAAATGGTCTTCTGGAAATCGAAGATGAGCGGGGTGCCCAGGTCGGTGAACGACCAGATGAACACGATGGCCGCCCCGGCGAAGAATCCGGGCAGCATGAGGGGCAGGGTGATGCGGCGGAGGACCGCCCAGCGGGAGGCGCCGGTGCTCAGGGCCACCTCTTCCAGCGACGGGTCCACGTTCGCCATGGCGGCGGAGAGGTTCAGGAACATGATGGGGTAGAAATTCATGGTTTCGAGGAAGATCACCCCCATAAACCCGCCGTCCCCGAACCAGTCGATGGGCTGCTGGATCACGCCGAGCTGCATGAGCAGGAGGTTGACCGCCCCGAACCGCGCGAACAGCTGTTTCATGCCGATGGCGCCCACGAACGGTGGCAGGATCATGGGCACCAACACCAGTGCCTGCAGGAATCCCTTGCCGCGGAATCGGTAGTTGGCGAACGTGTAGACCAGCGGCAGCGCCAGGACGGTGGTGCCGACCGTGGTGAGCGTGCCGATCAGCAGGCTGTTGACAATGGATTCACGGAGCAGCGGATTTTGAAACAGCAGGCCGAAGAAACCCAGATCGAAACGGCCGCCGAAGAAAAACGCCTTGACGAATACATAGGACAGGGGATAGATCATGAACACGAACATGAACAGGACCGCGACGGTGGCCAAGCCCCAATCAACGGGCCTCATTCGTGTCGCGGCCGAGCGGGTCATGCGTTCGGCTCTTCATGGGGGAGGACGGTGATGTCGTCGAAATCCACCATCAGCCCCAGTTGGGTTCCCGGGCGCTCCAGGCCGGGCTTCGGATTGCTCAGCATCATCTTGAGGGACATCTCGCCGGCGCGAAGCCAGAAGTGCTCCACCTCCCCCATGAACACGGTCTTCTCCACCTGGCCGGCGAACCGGGCGCCCACCGGTTCGCGGCTCTCCCCCTCGATCTGGATGGATTCAGGCCGCATCGACACCAGAACCTGCTGCCCCTTCTGGAGCACCGCTTGACGGAGGGGGCCGGCGACGGGGCCGAGCGGCGTCCGGACGGACACCCAGTCGTTGTGGAGGCTGTCCACCGTGCCGGGCACGAAATTGGTCTCGCCCATGAAGCCGGCGACGAACACCGTCCGCGGGGTTCGGTACACCTCGATCGGGCTGCCGTGCTGGACGATGTGCCCGCTGTCGAGGATGATCATCCGGTCCGCCATGGACAGCGCTTCCTTCTGATCATGGGTGACGTAGATCGTGGTGATTCCGGTGGCTTTCTGGACCCGGAGCAGTTCGTCGCGCATCTCGAGCCGCAGCCGGGCGTCGAGGTTGCTGAGCGGTTCATCGAGCAGCAGCAGCCCGGGACGGGTCACGATGGCGCGGGCGAGGGCGATGCGTTGCTGCTGGCCGCCCGAGAGTTGGTTGGGGAGCCGGTCTTCGTAACCGGTCATCTGCACCATCTCCAGCACCTCGGCGACGCGTTCGGCGATCTTGGGGCGGGGGAGCTTCTGGATGTCCAAACCGAACTCCACGTTGCTGCGCACCGTCAGGTGGGGCCAGAGGGCATAGTTTTGAAACACCATGCCGATCCGCCGGCGATTAGGCGGCAGGTTGAGCACCGATTCGCCGTCGAACAGGACGTCGCCCTGCGTGGGCGGCTCGAATCCGGCGATGATGCGGAGCAGGGTGGTCTTGCCGCAGCCCGACGGGCCGAGGATGAAGAAAAATTCACCCTCGGCGACGGACAGATCCAGCTCCCGGAGGACCGTCGTGGCGGCGAACTGTTTGGTGACTCCCCGGATCTCGATCTTCATTTGGACAGCCGGATCGCCTCCTGGGATCGCTGCCGGGCGAACTGCAGCCAGGCGTTGATCTTCTCGTTGCGCAGCTTCTCGTCATCCCAACGCAGGGCCAGCGCCTCGGCTTCAGCCTGGTCGATGGGCATCCGGCAGAGGGCGGCGACCGCGGCGGGTTTGCGGCCCCCCCGGATCACCGCCTCCCAGCCGGACACGAGCGAGTCGTGCGCATCCACCAGAAACGTGCCCATGAGGTCGTTCTGCACGTCCCAGAGCCGCTCGCCCAGGCCCAGATCGTAGTTGATGAATGCGGCGGACTGGAAGGGGTTCTCGGTGATAAGCGTCCGCCCCTTGACCGCGTCGTATACGGGCGGCAGGAGGCTCAACCGGTACAGGCTGGACTGGGGCGGTCCGCCGGGAGTGCCCTTGCGCAGCATCCAGACCTGCTGGCCCTCCGACGACAGGACGTACTCCATGAACAACTTGGCCGCCGCGGCATGGTCGGCGCCCTTGAGCAGGGAGAAGCAGTCGGGATTCACGATCGACAGGCCATCCGGCACGACGAACGTGACCTTGTCGGCGCCCAGGTCCTCGACTTCCCGCCAGGCGTAGTAATCCACGACCAGGGTGTAGGCGGCGTCCCCGGAGACCAGGTCCTTGACCACATCCTTCGACGAGATCTTGAATTTCTTCACGTTGGCCGACAGCAGGTTCAGGACCTGCCAGCCCTTTTCCCAGCCGTACGCCTGCAGGATGATGTCGAAGGCCACGTGGCCCACGCCGCTGTGGCGCGGATCGGCCACGCTGATCCATCCCTTGACCGCCGGGCTGGTGAGATCCTCCCACGTCCGGATCTCGGGAAATTTCTGATACTGCCGCACCATCTCGTGGCTGAGAATGCCGAATGTGGACAGGCAGGAACCGTACCACTGCAGCTCGGGATCATAGATCGGGATGCCGCTCACCTCTTTGGGAATAGCGTTCACGACCGCGGGGTCCAGTTCGGTGCGCTGCAGGAGGCCTTCTTTCTTCAGGGTGAGATGAGGGGAGATGCCGCCCCCCCAGAACAGGTCGATGTGGATGCCCTGCGGCGTCCGGGCGAACTCGGAGCGGATGAACCGCAGGTTGTCGGAGCTGCCGCCCTGATTGATCCACTCCACCTCGATGGTCCGGCCGGTCTTGCGCTGGTACCACGCCTTGAACAGGGGGAGCATGTTGTCGCGGATATCGGTGGTGTGCGGCGAGATGATCGATAGCTTGTCGGTATCGGCTGCCGGCCTCCCCGGTTCGGAGCCGCACGAGACGGCCAGCGCGGCGGCCAGGACTGCCAGGGCGGTGAGGCAGGTGGTCCAGAAGATCTTCATGCTTTTTCCCTCGAAATCTCAGGCTGGCGGACAAACAGTCACAACTTTCGGCGTTTCATGCCCATTACCGGCGCGGCGGGTCGGCGGACGGTGTCACGATTCTCCGAGCTGCTTGACGAATCCTTTCTTGTCCAGGTAGAAGCCTTCGGGGAGGATATCCTCGACTTTCTTGCGATATCCGGTCACCTTCCAGCGGTGATCCTTGAGCAGCTCGGCGATCTTCCGCTTGATCCGGGGCTTCTCCTCTTCCTCGGTCAGCAGGTCGAGAAACACGCCCCGCACAGCCTCCTCGGCCTCCGGCTGCGCCGCCAGCACTTCCGCGGCGCTGATCACCACGTCATCGTTGGGATCGCGGAGGAACGGCATCAGGGCCGTGACGACCGCCTCGCCGCGGTCCTCGGCCAGCGCCTGGATGATGGCCATTTTCTTGTGTGGCGCCCGGTCGTATTCAGGCGAGAACTCGTTGGTCAGGATGTCGAGGATCATCCGGCGCGCCTCGTCCCGGCCGACGATTTCGGCCAGCAGCCGCAGCGGGTAGGTTAGATTTTCCTTCTCCCGGATGAACCGGAGGATCGCCGGGACCGCCGTCGCGCCTTTCGCCCGGATCAGGTCGCAGACGTACCGGCGTTCCTCCTCGTCCTCGCTGATTTTGGGCACCAGCACGTCGAACCGGCCCAGCAGGAGGAAGATGGCCTCGTCACCCGGGATGGCGGCGAGCTCTTCGGCGGCGGCGACACGCTCGTACCCCTGGGAATACTTCTCCCGCAGGCGACGGGAGAGCCGGTTCAGCCGGCGCTGAACCTGGCCCTGCTGGTAGCGCTGCCAGAGTTCCTTCATTCCCACGGGAAGCCCCGTCAGCCGATGACCGGATGGATCTGCTCCAGGTCGCTGAAGAAATAGTGAGTTTCAAACGCCGCGGTCGCTGGTGCGTCCGAGCCGTGCACGGCGTTCCGCTCGATGTTGGTGCCATGATCCTTGCGGATCGTACCCGGCGCAGCCTGGGCCGGATTGGTGGGGCCCATCAGATCGCGCCAGCGCTGGATGGCGTTGTCGCCCTGCAGCACCATCACCAGGACCGGACCCTCGGTCATGAACTGGACCAGGGTGGGGAAGAACGGCCGCTCCCGGTGCACATGGTAAAAGCCTTCCGCCTGGGATCGCGTCAGGTGCACGACGCGCGCGGCCACGACATCCAGACCGGCTGCCAGAATCCGCGACAGGATGGCGCCGGCGGCGCGGGCCTTGAAGGCGTCGGGTTTGACGATGCAGAGCGTGCGCTCAACCATTGGGATGTTCCTGCTTGTGCTTGCGGGCGGTCTCGATGCCGAGCGCGAACGCCTTCATGTTGATGTTCTCGGTGCCGCGCGGCACCCGGTGCATGACCGCCCGCTCCAGCGCTTCGCGGGACACGGTGCCGGTCAGTTCCTGAATCACGCCCAGGCAGAGGATGTTGACCACCATCTCCCGGCCGATCTGGGTGCGGGCCAGATCGGTCATGGGCAGGCCGATCAACCGGTAATTGCCCTTCAATTCGTCGACGACATAATCGGAATCGACGACGATCAGGCCGCCGGCCTGAACACTGGGCGCATACTTGTTGAACGACTCCTGATTGAGCGCCAGCAGCAGGTCGGGGCTGGTCGCCTTGGGGTAGCTGATGGGCTCGCTGCCGATGATCACCTCGGACTTGCTGGCCCCGCCGCGGGCCTCCGGGCCGTAAGATTGCGACTGCACCGCGTACATGTTGTCGTGGATGGCCGCCGCTTCGGCCAGGATGACGCCGGCCAGGACCAGGCCTTGACCGCCGGAACCGGAGAGTCTGATTTCATAACGTTCGACCACGGTTGCCTCCCCTGCGTTATTCCGCCAAAGCGGCGTCCTTCGCGCGTTGGATGATGGTTTGATAGGTCCGGATGAATTCCGGCCGGGTGCCGTGATGCAGTTCGCCGACCTGGATCTTGCCCGCCAGCTGATCGGGGGTCATGTCCTTGGCCTTGGCGGCGGAGACCACCACGTCCTTCTGCCACTTGAGATTGTCCACCGGTGTGCGCAGCTTGTTCTTGCGCCCGTAGTAGGTGGGGCACTGGCTCAGGGCCTCGATCACCGAGAACCCGGGATTCTGGATGCCTTTTTCGACGTACTTGTCCAACTGGGCCGTGCTGTAGGCCGTGCCGCGGGCGACGTAGGTGGCGCCGGCGGCGATGGCCAGGTTGCACACGTCGAAGGGCGGCTCCACCGAGCCGAACGGCGCCGTGCTGGCGAACGAGCCCTCGGGTGTCGTGGGCGAATACTGCCCGCCGGTCATGCCGTAAATGTAGTTGTTGAACACGATCAGGGTCATGTCGATGTTGCGGCGGCAGGCGTGGATGAAATGGTTGCCGCCGATGGCGAGGGCGTCGCCGTCGCCGCTGACCACGATCACATGAAGGTCCGGCCGGGCGACCTTGACGCCGGTGGCGAAGGCCAGCGCCCGTCCGTGCGTGGTGTGGAGGGTGTTGAAATCCACGTAGCCCACCGCGCGGGAGGAACAGCCGATGCCGGAGACGAACGCGATCTTGTTCTTGTCCAGGCCCAGCCGCTCCACGGCGCGGAGGACCGCTTTGAGGATGATCCCGTGGCCGCAGCCGGGGCACCAGATGTGGGGGATGTACTGGGTGCGCAGGAGATTGGCGTAATCGACGCTTTTGGGTGACATGATGCGCTCCTCGCTATTAAACCGCGGCCATGATCTGGTCGGGCGTGATGGGCTCGCCGTCGGTCCGGTTGACCTGGGCGATGGGGATGTCGTGGCCGAGGATCCGGCGGATCTCCAGCACGTACTGTCCCAGATTCATCTCGGGCACCACGATCTTGCGCTTGCCCTCGGCGGCCTTGAGGATATCCGCTTCGGGGATCGGGTAGAGGGTGATCGGGCGGAAGAGCCCGACCTTGCGCCCCTGCTTGCGCAGCAGTTCCACGGCGCGTCGGGCGGAGCGGGCGGTGGAGCCGAAGGCGATGATCAGCGTCTCGGCGTCCTCGACCATGAACAGGTCGTTTTTGTAGATCGATGCCGCGTTCTTGTCGATCTTGGCCATCAGGGCGTGGTGCAGGGCCTGACGGATCTCGGCGTTGCCGGTGGGGAAGCCGGTCTCGCCATGGTCGAGGCCGGTGACGTGGCAGCGGTGACCGGTGCCGAAATCGGGCATCAGCGGGACTCCCTCCGCGTTGCGGCGGTAGGGGAAGCCCCAGTTCTCGGCCTGGGGCGGCGCCGGCCGGCGGATCAGCTCCAGTTCCGAAGCCTCCGGGATCTCGATCTTCTCGCGCATGTGCGCGTTGATTTCGTCCAGCAGGTACAGCACCGGGTTGCGGAAGCGCTCAGCCAGGTTGAAGGCCCGGATGACCTCCAGGAAGATCTCCTGCACCGTGGTGGGACAGGTGACGATGATCGGGTGATCGCCGTGGGTGCCCCACCGCGACTGGAGGATGTCGGCCTGGGCCGGTGACGTGGGGGCGCCGGTGGACGGTCCGCCGCGCATCACGTTCACGATCACGCACGGCACCTCGGCCATGCAGGCAAATCCCAGATTTTCCTGTTTGAGCGAGAATCCGGGGCCGCTGGTGGCGGTCATCACCTTGGCGCCGGCGAGCGACGCGCCGATGATGGATCCCATGGCCGCGATCTCATCCTCCATCTGGATGAACCGGCCGTCGTTGGCCGGCAGGAGCTCCGCCAGGAACTCGGCGATCTCCGAGGAGGGCGAGATGGGGTAGCCGCCGAAGAACGTGCAGCCGGCGGCGATGGCGCCGATCGCGCACGCCTCGTTGCCGGAAACGAAACGGACTTCTTTAATTTTCATCGTCCTGAACCTGGGGTTGAATGGGTTGTTTAATGAATTTCTGGGCGAACTCGTTGTCCACCATGATCGCGAAATCGGGGCAGCGCAGATCGCACAGCTGGCAGCCGGTACAGCTGTCGGGATTGACCACCACCGCCTTGCCTCGTTTCAGCCCGAGGGTGCGGGTGGGGCAGAACTCGACGCAAATGCCGCAGCCCTTGCAATTCTCGGGAATGATGACAATCACGTGCGTTTTCTTGACGTTCGTTTCGGACATGTGCGGTTCCTTCCTTAACCACGCAGGATCTTTTTCATGGCCGCGCCGATCTCGGCGGGACTTTCCACCACGGTGATGCCGGCCGCGCGCAAAGCGGCCATCTTCTCAGCCGCCGTGCCCTTGCCGCCGGCGATGATGGCGCCGGCATGGCCCATCCGCCGGCCCGGCGGAGCGGTCTGGCCGGCGATGAAACTCACCACCGGCTTGGTGAAATGCTGCTGCATCCACGCCACCGCCTCCTCTTCGGCCGAGCCGCCGATCTCGCCGATCATGACCACGGCCCGGGTCTCCGGGTCCTGCTCGAAGAGGGCGAGCGCGTCGACGAAGGTGGTTCCCGGCACCGGGTCGCCGCCGATGCCGATGCAAGTGGACTGGCCGATCTCGCACCGGGTGAGCTGGCCCACGGCCTCGTAGGTCAGCGTGCCGCTGCGGCTGATCACGCCCACCGACCCCTCCTTGTGGATGCGGGCGGGCATGATGCCCATCTTGCACTTGCCGGGCGAGATGACGCCGGGGCAGTTGGGTCCCACCAGCCGGACCGGCCGGTCTTTGAGGTAGGCGGCCACCCGGATCATCTCCAGGGTGGGGATGCCTTCAGTGATGCAGACCACCAGGGCGATCCCGGCGTCGGCCGCCTCCAGGATGGCGTCGGCGGCGAAGGGCGGCGGCACGAAGATCAGCGACGCGTTGGCGCCGGTTTCGCGCACCGCCTCGGCGACGGTGTGGAACACCGGGATGCCCTCGTGGCTGGTCCCGCCCTTGCCCGGCGTGACCCCGGCCACCACCTGGGTGCCGTACTGGCGGCACTGCAGGGTATGGTAGGTGCCCTCGCGGCCCGTGAGGCCCTGCACCACTACGCGGGTGTTCTGATCGATCAGGATAGCCACGCTTGCCTCCTTGACTCTTACGCTCGGGCCTTGGCGACGACCTTCTCGGCGGCGTCCTGCATGCCGTCGGCCAGGGCGATGTTCAATCCGGATTCCTGCAGGAGGCGCCGGCCCTCGTCCACGTTGGTGCCTTCCAGCCGGACCACGATGGGGACCTTGACGCCGACGGCCTTGGCGGCGTTGATGATGCCCCGGGCGATGACGTCGCAGCGCACGATCCCGCCGAAGATGTTCACCAGGATCGCCTGCACGTGCGAGTCCGAGAGGATGATGCGGAACGCGCTGGTGACGGATTCCTCGCTGGCGCCGCCGCCCACGTCGAGGAAGTTGGCGGGATTGCCGCCGGCCAGTTTGATGATGTCCATGGTGGCCATGGCCAGGCCCGCGCCGTTGACCATGCAGCCGATATTCCCGTCCAACTTGATATAGTTCAGCCCGAATCGGGAGGCTTCGATCTCCAGGGGATCCTCCTCGGAGTAGTCGCGCAGGAGCCTGAACTCGGGGTGCCGATACAGTGCGTTGTCGTCGAAATTGACCTTGGCGTCCAGGGCGATCAGGTTCCCCTCGGCGGTTTCGAGGAACGGGTTGATCTCCACCATGGAGGCGTCGGTGGCGACGAACGCGGCATACAGCGCGGCGAACACCTTGACCGCCTGGCCCACGAGCGCCGGCGGCAGGCCCAGACCGAACGCCAGCTTGCGGGCCTGGAAGGGGGACAGGCCGATCTGCGGGTCGATGTGCTCCTTGAGGATGGCCGCGGGATTGCGCGCCGCCACTTCCTCGATCTCCACACCGCCCTCGGCGCTGGCCATGAACACGGGCTGCCGGCGGCTGCGGTCCACCACGATGCCGAGGTAGTATTCCTTCTTGATGTTGAGCCCCTCCTCGATGAGGAGCTTCTGCACCTGCTTGCCCTCCGGTCCGGTCTGGTGGGTGAACAGGCGCGAGCCGAGCAGCCGGGTCGCGATGTCCTGCGCCTCGCGGGGCGAGCGGGCCAGCTTGACGCCGCCGGCCTTGCCGCGGCCGCCGGCATGGATCTGCGCCTTGACCACCACGGTTCCGCCCATTTCCTTGGCCAAGTCGTAAACCTCCGCGGCCTGGGTGGTCATGCGGCCCCGGGGGACGGGGACGCCGTACCCCTTGAGGATTTCCTTGGCTTGGTACTCGTGGATTTTCATCGCCCCACCTGGTTTTCAGCAAAGGTTTAAAATTTGAAACCGCATCATAAACGGGGCGGAGCGGAAAGTCAAGGTTGGGGTGGAGCTCCGGGCGGGTCGCCATGAAATTCTTGGCGGCTGGGTTCGGACACGCTACAATCGGTGGCATGGGTAACCGGATTCAGCCGCTGCAGCGCCTCGGCGCGATGTGTGGCCGGATCTCTCGGACGCAGCTATGGGGGCTGTGGCTGTTGGCTGCAGCGCTGCTGGCCTGGATTGTGCTCAGGGACTGACGGGGACGATCATGGATCCTGCAATGGAGTATCCGCTCATCGGCATCGTCGGTCCCACGGCCTCGGGCAAGAGCGCTCTGGCCACGTGTCTCGCCCGGCGGCTGGGAGGCGAAATCGTGAACTGCGACGCCATGCAGGTGTATCGCGGTCTGGATGTGGGCACCGCCAAGGTGGACCCGGAGATTCGGGCCGAGATCCCTCACCACCTGCTCGATGTGGTGGAGGTGTCCCAGCGGTTTTCCGCCGGCCAGTTCCAGGATCTGGCCCGAGAGGCACTCGAGGGGATTCGTGCCCGCCGGAACTGGCCCATCCTGGCCGGCGGGACCGGTTTCTACCTGCGCACCGTGCTCTATGGGATCTTCGAAGGACCGGGCCGTGACGAGGCGTTGCGGGACCGCCTGCACCGCATCCGGGAGCGGCGGGGTCCGGAGGTGCTGCACCGCATCTTGGGCCGGCGGGATCCGGAGGCGTCCCGCCGAATCGCTCCGCGCGATTTTCAGCGCATCTGCCGGGCGTTGGAAGTGGCGCGCGCCACGGGGCGGCCGTTCACCGAGCACTTCGGCACGTCCGAGCGTCCGCT
Source organism: Acidobacteriota bacterium (assembly GCA_029565065.1). Classification (GTDB taxonomy): domain Bacteria; phylum Acidobacteriota; class JAAYUB01; order JAAYUB01; family JAAYUB01; genus JAAYUB01. Next base: position 140,049 of record JAKQOW010000092.1, read on the forward strand.
GACCGGGTTCGCGCCGCGCATCTACTGCCTGAACGTGCCGCGGCCGGAACTGCACGAACGGATCGCCCGCCGGGTGGCGGACATGCTGGCCGGCGGTCTGGTAGACGAGGTGCAGGGATTGCTGGCGCGCGGCGTCGCGCCCGACGCCAAGGGGCTGGAAGCCATCGGTTACCGCCAGGTGATGGAGCACCTGGCGGGGCGGCTGACCTGGCTGGAGCTGGCCCGCCGAATTGAAGTGGACACCCGCCGGTACGCCAAACGTCAGATGACCTGGTTCCGCAAGGAGCACGGCCTCGTCCCCGTCGCGGGGACGGGCGACGATCCCACCGTCCAGGCCCGGGTGTTCGAAGACATTGCGGCGGCTTTCGGCGCGCATCCGCTTTGGGAAACTGTGCGGGCCCGGCTGAATCAATAGATCGTAGGACCGGCGGTGCGGCCGCCCGGGCGATGCCGCCGGCAGCATTTCGAAAAAGGAGCAAGATGTCATGAAACGTGCGGTGGGCCTTCTGATGATGTTCTGCTGTGTCGGCGTTTCCGGATTGATGGCCAAGGTGGCCGTCAGCGAGATCACCTTGCGGACGGTGCCGCAGGAGCTGCGGGTCCGGCCGACGGAATCCATCGTCATCCAGATGAAGGCCTACGGGCAGGTTGCCGACCAGGCGGGCCAGCCGCAGCGGGTGCGGATCCGCCGATCGGACGCGGCATACACCCTGTCGCCCGCCGACGGCGCCTGGCTGTCCGGGCCATTTCGTTTCCAGGGCACGGACGACGAGCCGTTCCACGCATCCGACAACGCCAGCCTGGTGGACGTGATCTTCGACCGGGTGACCGATGCCACCATCATCCAGGACTGCGTCCTGTTCACCGCCGGCCCTCGCCCCGGCGACGTAACCGTCACCGCCACGCTGGAGGGCAAGCGGGCCGCCCTCACCATCCGAATCGCCGGGGACGCGCCATCCCGCCGCACGCCCGAGACCGCCAACTTCGCCGCCGAGAGCGCTTCGGCCGATCCGTACCGTCCGCTGGCCGAGCACTACGCCCCGTTCATCGCCCAGGAGACCTGGTTCCACCCCAAGGCCGACTACCTGGCCCGCTTCGATTTCGACAAGAACTGGTCCGGCGACGACAACTGGGCCAATGCGGACACCGGCTCCTCCCAGGCCTATGTGTATTACGCGGTCATGGAGACCGAGACTCACTGGTTCCTCATCTACAACCTGTTCCATCCCCGCGACTACTCGGACAAGTGCGTCGCCGGGACCTGCCACGAGAACGACAACGAGGGGCTGATCCTGACGGTCGCCAAGGACGGCTCCCGCTGGGGCCGCCTCCAGGCCATGGAGACGCTGGCGCACAACAACGTCTACTCCTACCGCGCCGACCCCCAGGTCGGAACCGGTGTGCATAACATCGACGGCGAGGTGCGGTTCGGTGCCGACAAGCGCCCGGCCGTCTATGTGGAATCGGGCGGGCACGGGATTTACAGTGTCGGCGATTCCCGGGCCCGCTATGAACTAGCCGCAGACCGGTTCGTCTCCGGCACCGGTGTGACGTACCGGTACAAGGGAAAAGCGGAGCGCCCGAAGCATCCCAACGACCGCCAGGTGGGCTATGACCTGCTCCCTATCCGTGACCAGTGGTGGGCGCGGACCAACCAGGCCGGCCGGATGTTCGCCGACTACTACACCTACCAGCCGTACGGCGAACGGCCGGGCATTGCCGGACGGCAGATCCCCAAGGCGTTTTTGGGACGGGAGATGGGCGCCAACATGGCCAAGCCGTTCTGGGGCTGGCACGACGACTTGACTCGCAGGAAAAAGGTGTTGGCCACCGGCCAATGGGCGCTGGATCCCGCCTATAGCATCTCCCGGACGCTGATCATGCCCCAGCCGTTCGCCGTCGATTACATCCACAATCCCTACCTGGGATTCGACCGGGTGGGCCAGGCGCCCGGACGGGAGGGCGCGTCACCCGGCGGCGGCGCCGGAGAGGAGGTGGTGATCACCGCCCGATCGGCCGGCCGCGCTTCCGGAGATCGGGAACAATTCGACGTCAGGCTGGAAGCCGATGAGATCGTGATCGTGCGGGTTCAGGACGACACGGTGCGGTGCGTGGCGGAAAAGGGACGGCCCGCCCTGGACCAGGGCACGGCGTGCTCCGCGCCTTTGCCGTCGTACGCCCCGACGGGATTTCGCATGGACACGCTTGACGGTCGCGGCGATGTCCGCCTCCTGGAACCGCCCTCGACCGCCAACGGCTTCATCGCCACGCTGCGCATCGAGGACTCGAAGAAAGGCAGTGACCGGTACCATGTGCGCCTGAGCTGGGCCGCCGGGGCCGTCACACCCGGCGGTGATGGCGGCGGGTCGGGATCGGCGGAACGCGCCGCGGAGCTGCCGGGCATGTCGCTGCCGGTGTCGATGGACGGAGGCGTCCAGGCGGCCGGCGGCGCAGAGGGCTTCTTCGATTTTCAGGCCCGGGTGGACGGCACCGTTGAACTCTGGCTGCGGGGCGGGCGGGTGAACCTTCAGGTGATCTCGGGTGATTTCGTCAAGCAGCCGAAGTGCGCTTTCAGCCAGGCGCTCCCTGCCCGTACAGCGTCGTTCGATCTCAAGCGGTGGGAGGGCCGAGGCGACATCCGGCTGCTCGAGGCGCCCAGCGCGGCCAACGGCTGGACCGCCCGCATCCGCATCTCGGATCCGGGTTCCGGCGACGATTTGTACCGCTTCACCCTGAGCTGGGAAGTCAGGCGGTAACTTCTTGTTCGGCCCGTCGCTCGCATGATCCGCCTGGCCGCGGTTTGAGGCCGCGTCCGGACGCACGCCGCAGATGCGCATTGTGTTTTCGTTTAAATTGTGTTAAAAACCCGTTTGCTTTTCGTTCACTGATAGCCACCCTCAGTCCGATCCTGAACGGTGCCCGCATACGGGGCAAGGGGCGAAAAATGTTCAAAAAACTGGTTCCGCGCGACGAGATGTTCTACGACATGTTCGATCAGATCACGACCAACATCGTCGAAGGCGTCGTACTGCTGCACCGGATGACCGATGGCCACAACGACCTGCAAGCCCTCGCCCAGCAGCTGAAAACCATCGAGCACGAGACGGACGAGATCATCCACAAGACGCTGTCCCACCTGCACAAGACGTTCGTCACGCCGCTGGACCGGGAGCAGATCCACCAGTTGCTGGTCCGCCTGGACGATATCCTTGACCTGGCGCACCTGTCCGGATCCACCATCGAGATGTACCGGCCCAAAACCATGCCGCCCGAGATGAAGGGTCTGGTCAACGTCCTGCTGGAGAGCGCCAAGATCATCCAGGAGATGATCGCTAAAATCCGCACGCTCCGCGAGAACTACGATCGGATCATGGCGCTGGTGGTGGAGATCAACCGGCTGGAGAGCGAGGCCGACTACATCCGCCGGACCACACTGGCCCGGCTCTTCCGCGATGAGCAGGATGTCGTGGAACTGGTCAAGTGGAAGGATATCCTCGCCTATGTGGAGAAGGCTACCGACCGCTGCGAGGACGTAGGCAACATTGTCGAAGGGATCGTTCTCGAGAACACCTAGAGCCAAGCGGATTCCACTTTATGACCTTGCTGATCATCGCCATTGTTCTGGCCCTCCTGTTCGACTTTCTCAACGGGATGAACGACGCGGCCAACTCGGTGGCCACCATCGTCTCCACGCGGGTGCTGTCGCCGCGACTGGCCGTGGTGTGGGCCACCGTCTTCAATTTCGTCGCCGTGTTCATCTTCGGCGTGCATGTGGCCGACACGATGGGACGGGGGATCGTCGACCCGAAGATCATCGACGTGCCCATGATCCTGGTCACCCTGATCAGCGCCATCATCTGGACCCATGCCTGCACCCAGATGGGCTTTCCCATCAGCGTCTCGCATGCTCTGGTCGGCGGGTTGGTGGGGGCCGGCGTGGCCAAGGCAGGCTTTGGGGTGGTCGTGGTGAGCGGAGTGGCGAAGGTGGTCCTGTTCATCGTCCTGTCGCCGCTGCTGGGTCTGTTCCTGGGCTACGGATTCATGATCGCGGTCTTCTGGATCTTTCGGCGCAGCACGCCGCGCCATATGGACCGTTGGTTTCGCAAGCTGCAGCTGGTCTCGGCCGCCTTCTACAGCATGGGACACGGCGCGAATGACGCCCAGAAGACCATGGGCATCATCGCGATCCTCCTGTTCAGCACCGGACAACTGGGGGACACGTTTTATGTGCCGTTCTGGGTGGTCATCAGCTGTTATTCGGCCATCTCCCTGGGGACGCTACTCGGCGGCTGGCAGGTCATCAGGACCCTGGGCATGCGGATGACCAAGCTCAAGCCGGTGCACGGATTTTGCGCCAACGCCTCCGCGGCCGCGACCATCATCTTCTCGTCGCTGTTGGGGGTGCCGGTTTCGACCACCCACACCATCACCGGCGCCATCATCGGCGTGGGCGCCACCACCAAGTTCTCGGCCATCCGCTGGGGCATCGCCTACAAGATCATCTGGGCCTGGGTGCTCACGATTCCCACGACCGCCCTGTTTGCCGGCTTGCTCTGGTACCTCTACACCGCGATCCGATAACGGACAATCCGAACAGAACCCGGCGAAGGCGACTGCGCCACGGGTGATGTGGCGACGCGACGCCGCCTTTGACTCACCCGCCGGCGGATGGTACATTGGGCTGACACTATCATTAACAGGAGCGAGACCATGATCAAGGTGAACGAGTATTTCGACGGCAAAGTCAGGAGTCTGGGGCAGGAACTGGCCGGCCAGCGTTTCACGGTGGGCGTGATCGAGCCGGGAGAGTTCACCTTCGGCACCCAGACCGAGGAGATCATGGAAATCGTTTACGGCGAGATGGACGTCACGCTTCCCGATGGCCGTCGCGCCATGTACCGCAAAGGCCAGTCCTTCACCGTGCCGCCCAACGTGAAATTCACTGTGTCGGTGAACGCGCCGGTGAGCTATCTCTGCCTATATCGTTAGAGCCCGTCGAACACTCCCCGCGCGATCGACGCACCGGGTGCCGGGCACTCGCGCCGGCTGATGCCGGCTGCCGGCAACCGGGAGCGTCGTTTTATGCTGTGTCTGTCTGAATTTGGATTGAAAACAGTGAATCCGGCCCATACAATCAATATAACAAGTTTGTTCTACTGAAGGTTGTATGGCGGCTGGTCGCGGGACTCAAGCAGCATCAATCTGGACGATTATGGCGGTCTGCCTGGCCGGTTGGATTTCGGGCCAGCAGTTGTCCATGCGCCATGTGTCGGTCAAGGAGGGGCTGGCCCAGTCGCAGGTGCGGGCCGTCACCCAGGACGCGCTGGGTTACCTCTGGGTGGGGACGAGTGGGGGAGTGTCCCGGTACGACGGGCGGCGATTCCTGACCATCACTAAAGAAGACGGCCTGACTGACGATTTCGTCTGGTCCCTGGCGCCGACTGCGGATGGCGGTGTCTGGGTGGGCACCGACCGGGGCGGCGTGGCGCACTGGGATCGGAACCGTCTTAACCACCCCCTGGCGGAGCGGGGGCTGCCTGTCAGCCGGATTCGCGCCCTGGCTGTGGATCGGGACGGCGACCTCTGGATCGGCTATCGGGAAGGATTGTTCCGCTCCGACGGTTCGGGCTGCGCGTTGTTCGCGCCATTGGCGGTGGATGGCCTGTTCGCCGCTCCCCAAAGCGGTGAGGTGGCGGTTCTGAGCGCCGGAGGGCTCTGGCGCATCCGAGGGGATCAAATTGAGGAAATCACCGTCCGCCCCGCCGGCCAGACCGGGCAGGTGGCTGCCGCCGTCTTCGGGGATGACGACACCTTGTGGGCAATCGACGAAGACGGCCGGCTGTGGCGGCGTCATCCCGACGGGTTGGTGGAGGCCGTGCCGTTCACCGGGCGCCTGCCGCGGGCCCGCGTGCTGCGGGTGACCCGCCTGGGCGAGATCTGGGTGGGGACCAGCCAGGGGCTGTTCAGCATTGAAGAGGGCGAAGTGGTGCATCAGCCGCTGCGCACCGGGGCGACCGATGACGTGCGCGCGCTCTTTGAGGACCGGGAGGGCAACCTGTGGGTGGGCACGAACGGGGATGGCCTGTATCAGGCCGTCCGCGGTGCATTCCGGTTGTTCACGGCGGAATCCGGCCTGCTGACGCCGCTGGTGCTGAATTTCGCGGAAACTCCGGATGGGTGCATCTGGATGGCCACGCTGGGTGCCGGTGTCGCCTCGTGGTGTGACGGCCGCTGGGGGCCGCGCCTGACGGTTGCGGACGGCCTGCCGGGCGACCGGGTGATCTGCCTCGCGGCGGACGGCAACAGCCTGTGGGTGGGCACGAGCGACGGCGTGGCGCGGGTGGACCGGGATCGCCGGCGGGTTCGGGTCTGGCGGGCCGGCGAGGGAATCTCCCATGACTCGGTGTTCTCGATCCTGCGGGCCAGGGACGGCGCGGTCTGGGTGGCCACCGAGGGCGGGGTGAGTCGATTCCGCGACGACGCCTGGACCACCTGGGCGTCCGGCGCCGAGATCCCCGGCCTGCATGTCATGAGCCTGGCCGAAGACGGCGCCGGGGCCGTCTGGATGGCCACCTACGGCGGCGGCGTCGTCCGGTTCGACGGCGACAACTTTCAGTCGTGGACAACCCGCCAGGGGCTGCCGGACGACCGCGTGTGGTGCATCCGGGTGGACGAGCAGAACCGGGTGTGGGCGGGGACGGACACCGGCATCTGGGTTCATCCACTCGACGGTTCGGGCGATTTCACCGTCACGACCCGCGGCGGCCTCCCCAGCAAGAGTGTCTGGTTCCTCGTCGAGGATATCCACCATCGCGTCTGGGCGGGCACCACCCGCGGCGTCGCCCTAATCAGCCCCGCCGGGCGGGTGGACCGGGTGTACACCGACGCCAGCGGCCTGTCCCACATCGAGGCGGCCCAGAACGCCGCCTTTCGCGACAGCCACAACCGGCTCTGGATGGGCATGATCAGCGGCGTCACCGTGGCCGAACCGGGCATGCTGCGCACGAACATGCAACCGCCGACGCTGGTTTTGGAGAAGGTGCTGGTCAACGACCGGCCGCTCGACGGCTTTCGGCAACTGGACGCCGCCGCGGACCGGCCCGTCCCGCATTTCGATCTCGGGCCGGACGAAAACGACTTGCACTTCGAATTCACGGCGCTGAGCTTTACCTGGCCCGAGCGGGTGCGGTTCCGCTGGCAGCTGGTCAATCACGACCGGGGCTGGACCGCGCCCGGCCCGGAAAGCCGGGCGGTCTACCGGCGGGTCCCGCCGGGGGATTACACCTTCCTACTCCAGGCGGAGAATTGCGACGGCGTCTGGGCGCCTGAGCCCCTGAAGCTGGCGGTGCGGATCCATCCGCCGTGGTATGCCACGGTGTGGTTCCGCCTGCTGATCCTGGCAGGCGTGGCCATGCTGTCCGCCTCGATGGTCGGATTCCGGGTGCTGGCGGAGCGCCACCGCCGGCAGCAGCTCGAGCGGATCGTGGCCGAGCGGACGGCAGATCTGGCGCGGGCCAATCGGGTGATCTCGGACCAGAACACCAAACTCGAGGAGATGGTTCGGACGGACCCGCTGACAGGCCTGGCCAACCGGCGGGCGCTGGCGGAAATGCTCCCCGATGAGATCGCCCACCTCCAGCGGGTGGTCCGGCAGGGGCCGGCCACCATCGAGGAGCGCTGCCTGGCGATCGTAATGATGGATCTGGACCATTTCAAGCAGGTCAACGATACCCACGGGCATGAGACCGGCGACAACCTGTTGGAGCGGATCGCCACTGCTCTCCGGTCCGCGGTCCGGGGTATCGACCTGGTGGTCCGCTGGGGCGGGGAGGAGATCCTGGTCGTCGCCCGGGATGTCAAGAGCCGGGGGGTGAGGGGACTGGTGACGAAGCTGATGCGGACCGTGGCCAATGTCACCGTACCGGGCCGGCAGGGACAACCTGTCCGGGTGACGGCCTCGCTCGGGTTCTGCCTCTATCCGCTGAGCCGGGCGGGCGGGGTGACCCGTGAGGACTGGAGCAAAATCATCGACCTGGTGGATGCGTTGCTGTATGTCGCCAAGAATACCGGCCGGGCTCGCGCATGCGGCTTGATCCGGACCGAAGCGCCGCTTTCGGCGGAGGACGAAGCGGACGTCCTGCGCGCGCTGCTGCGCGATCCGCGGCAAGCGCCACAAGGCCTGGAATTCGAGGCGATCGATCTTACGGGCCCGGGCGACGACTCCGTCTCGGCGGCGGATCCCGACGCGCCTGACGGGTGCGGAGACAACGATCCGGCGTGATTCAGGGCGTGGTGTTGGGGAAGAACAGGGACACGCCGAACTCCGATCGCCCGAAATTCCCGATCAGTGCCTGGGTGGCGGGTTCCGCCAGCCACCGGGCGAACCGTTCCGCCAGCTCGACGTGGATGCCGGGATGGCGGGCCGGGTTGACCGGGATGACGCTGTACTGGTTGAACAGCGCGGGGTCCCCCTCAAACAGAACCAAAAGACTGAGCTTGGCTTTCAGCTTGAGAAAGGTGGCCCGGTCGGTCAGTGCGTAAGCCTGCAGGCTGTCCGCCATGAGCAGGACGGGTCCCATCCCCTGGCCGGCTTCGACGTACCACCGGCCGGCGGGCGTGATCCCGGCCTTTTGCCACAGGCGCTTTTCCATCTGGTGGGTGCCCGACTCGTCGCCCCGCGAGACGAACCGGGCCGCACCGCCGCCCATTTTCCGGAAGGCATCCGCCGCGGTCGCCGAACCCTTGATCCGGGCCGGATCCGCGGTGGCGCCGGCGATGATGAAATCGTTGTACATGACGGGCCGGCGGTACAGTCCGTAGCCGTTGTGGAGGAATTGCGCCTCCAGCTCGGGATCGTGCACGAGCAGGACGTCGACATCGCCGTTTTCACCGAGCTTGAGGGCCTTGCCGGTGCCCACGGCGATCACGTGGACCCGGGCGCCGGTCGCCTTTTCGAAGACTGGCAGGATGTGGTCCAGCAGCCCGGTGTTGTCCGTGCTGGTGGTGGTGGCCAGGCGGAGGATCGGGGGATCGGGCGATGCGCCCACGACGCCGGTGGCTGCCAGCAGCATAAAATCCATCAGAATCAGCCAGCATCGTCGTCGCATGATGTCTCCTACAACGGCAGCGATCGCCTGTGGAGGAAGATGCGGGAATCGTCCCGCGGTTGACTCCCGGCGTCACTATAGCTCACCCTGCATCGGGCAATCAACCGCCGGATAATTAACATTTCATGAACTTTCGTGACGGTGGTCACACTTGACCATACGATGAGCCCTATAATAAAACCATATAAAAGATACCCTCCCCAAAACCGATCAGATCGTAACTCGCAAGAGTTACGATTTTTTTTCGTACATCCCCGGCTTGAATATCGCTGGATTTTCACTATCATGGGCTGATATGCATCAGGAGGCCTTATGGATCTGTTGAACTATCTGCTATCCATCCTCATATCGCTGGGCGTCGGATTGACGGGATTTCTCGCCGCCTACAAGATTTTCGACTGGCTGACCCCGCAGTTGAATTTCGGGCAGGAGCTCAAGGCCGACAACCGCTCCGTGGCCATCTTTCTGGCCGGCTTGTTCATCGGGATTGGCCTGCTGCTGGGCAGCGCGATCAAGTGATGCGGTTAGCCTCCGCACTGCTCGGGGCGCTCATCCTGGCCGGCGGGCTGTCCGCCCAGGATCAGCCGCCGCCCGCTCCACCGCCGGTTCAAGCCGCGGCTCCGGCGGCCACCGCCGCAACCGCTGCCCCCGATGCGAATCCTTTCCTGACCAAACTCCGGTCGGCGATCGACCTGCATCTGGGCAAACCGTATGTCTGGGGGGCCACGGGGCTGAAGAGCTACGACTGCTCCGGATTCGTGTGGCGGGTGATGACGGACGCCGGCCTGTTCGTCAAGCGGACCACGGCGCGCAAATACTACATGTGCCTGCCCAAGATCGATGATGCCGCCAAATGGCAGTTCGGGACCATCGTCTTTTTCGACGACCTGAAGCACTGCGGCATCGTGGCGGATAAAACCGGTTTCTACCACGCCCAGTTGAGCAAGGGGACCAACCGGTCGGACTACCGGCCGTACTGGCGCCCGAAAGTTTACGGTTTTCGCGGCATGCCGGCCCCGGCCGGGCCGTAGACCATGGATCAACCGATGCAGCATCCGGATCCCATTGCTCCGACCACTGGAACGGCGGTGGCTCCGGCGCCCCGCATCACCCGCCGCGAACTGGTCGCGGCGTACGACGTGGTGCTGCTGGATGCCTACGGGGTGCTCCTCGATGCCGACGGCCCACTGCCCGGCGCGCGGGATCTGCTGGCGGACCTGCGGGCGGCCGGCCGGGAGTTCTACATCCTGACCAACGACGCGTCGCGGACGGTGCCCGAGACGGAGGCGGCCTACCGCCGCAAGGGGCTGGACATCCCCGCGGCCCGTATCGTCACTTCCGGCTCGCTCCTGCCCGGCTATTTCGCCCGGCACGCTCTGGCGGGTTGCCGCTGCGCTGTCCTCGGTCCCGAGGGTTCCCGCCAAAACGTGGCGGCGGCCGGCGGTGTGCCGGTGGACGTTACCGCGGACGCCGACGCCGATGTGCTGGTGGTGTGCGACGAGACCGGCTATCCATTCCTTGAGACGGTGGATGCGGCCCTGAGCCTCGTTTGGCGGGCGCTGGACCTCCGCCGCGAGATCCACCTGCTGCTCCCCAACCCGGACCTGATCTTCCCGAAGGGCGGCGGCCGCTACGGCCTGACGGCCGGCAGCATCGCCCTGTGTCTGGAAGCGGCGCTCCGGCTCCGGCACGACGTGCCCGCGGCACCGGCCTTCCGGCGGTTGGGCAAGCCCCACTCGGAGATGTTCGCCGAAGCCGCCCGGCGGGCCGGCGGCGGACGGATGGTCATGATCGGCGACCAGCTTGAAACCGACATCCGCGGAGCGATCGATTTCGGGATCGACGCGGCGCTGGTGGGCTCCGGCGTGACCCGCCCGGACGATCCGCGTGCCTGGCCTGTCCGGCCCACCTTCTGGTTGCCGTCGCTGGCCGATTCAGGCGGACCCGGAACGGGCGATTTGGTTTGAAAGTGGCGGCTGAATCCGCTATAGTTCCGCATTTGATCCAACCGGCTGAGGTGCGGGCATGAAGATCGCAGTGTTCGGAACCGGCTACGTGGGACTGGTCACCGGGACGTGCTTTGCGGACACGGGCCACGATGTCATCTGCGTGGACATCGACGCCGAGAAGATCCGCAAGCTCAACGACGGGATCAGCCCCATCTACGAGCCCGGCCTGGACGAGCTCATCCGCAAGAACACCGAGAGCGGCCGCCTCCGCTTCGTCACCGACGCCGTCGCCGCCATCCACGAATCGCTGTTCCTGTTCATCGCCGTGGGCACGCCGCCCGGCGAGGACGGCTCGGCCGACCTGACCCACGTCCTGGCGGTGGCCCGGACCATCGGCGAGCACATCAACGGCTACAAGGTGGTGGTGGTCAAGAGCACCGTCCCCGTGGGCACCTGCGACCGGGTCCGCGAGGCGATCCGCGCGGCCACGAGCCACGATTTCGACGTCGTCTCCAATCCCGAGTTCCTCAAGGAGGGCACGGCGGTCGAGGATTGCCTGATGCCCGAGCGGATCATCGTGGGCACCGACAACATCCGCACCGCCGAGATCATGAAGGCGCTCTACGCGCCGTTCGTGCGGACCGGCAATCCCATCTACGTGCTCGACGTCCGATCCTCCGAGACCACCAAGTACGCGGCCAACGCCATGCTGGCCACGCGGATCAGCTTCATGAACGAGTTCGCCGGATTTTGCGAGCGGATGGGCGCCGACATCGACGCGGTCCGGACCGGCATCGGCTCCGACTCCCGCATCGGCAAGCGGTTCCTGTTCGCCGGCGTGGGCTACGGCGGTTCCTGCTTTCCCAAGGATGTCCAGGCGGTGATCCGGATGGCCCACAAGGCCGGATTCTCCATGCCGGTGCTCGAGGCGGCGGAAGCCGTCAACAACCGGCAGAAGGCCCTCATGGCCGAGCGGGTGATCGCGCATTTCGGCGGCGGCCTGGCGGGCCGCAAGATCGCGGTGTGGGGCCTGTCCTTCAAGCCGAAGACCGACGACATGCGCGAGGCCCCGTCCATCACCATCATCCGGAGCCTGCTGGACAAGGGCGCGGCGGTCAGCGCCCACGATCCCATCGCCATGGAGGTCGCCCGGGGCGTATTCGGTGACGCCATCGAGTTCTGCGCCAACAACTACGACGCGCTGCAAGGGGCCGACGCCCTGGTGGTGGTCACCGAGTGGAATGACTACCGGTTTCCCGATTTTCAGCGGATGAAAACCCTGATGCGCAACCCGGTCATCTTCGACGGCCGGAACGTCTACAATCCCCTCGAGGTGGTCCAGTTGGGCTTCAGCTACTACGGCATCGGCCGCCTGGTCCCGACGGACCCTCCGGCCGAAGCCTGACGGCGGGCGCCGCGTGGACTCACGGTCCGATCCCGAACTCAGTGTGATCATCCCGAACTGGAACGGCGCCGCGTTCCTGCGCGAGGTGCTGGCGTGCCTCGGGGCGGGGGAATCGGCCGCCCGCATGGAGATCCTCCTGGTGGACAACGGCTCCTCGGACGGCTCGACGGATCTGGCCCGCGCGCTGCAACCGCGGGTTCGGGTCATCGCCAACGCCGCCAACGCCGGCTTCGCCCGCGCGGTGAACCAGGGGCTCCACGCCGCGGCGGGACGCTATATCGCCGTGATCAACAACGACACCGCCTGGTCCGACGACTGGCTCGACGGCTGCCGGCGGTTCCTCGACGCCGAGCCGGCGTATGACTTCGCCGCACCCCTGGTGCTGCGCTACGGCGAGCGGGAGATCGTCGACAGCGCCGGCGACGGCGTCAACCTGCGCCTCATGCCCCACAAGCACTGCTGCGGTCAGCCGGCGGACAGACCCCGCGGGGCCGGCCGGCGGCCGCTGATGTCCGCCTCCTGTTCCGCAGTGCTTTTTCGCCGCGAATTTTTCGTTCAATATGGGGCATTTGACGAAGATTTCTTCATGTACTACGAAGACGTTGATCTGTTCTTCCGGGCCTTTCTGGGTGGCGCTCAGGGATGTTTGCTACCGGAGTGGACGGTGTTCCACCACGAGGGGGGGAGCGTGGGGCGGTACGATGAGGAAATCCTTAAAAATAGGGAATATCGGATCAAAAATTTCTTGTTGATTCGCAACCGGGTGTTCTTTCTGGTCAAGAACTGCCCGGGAAGCTATCTCTGGTTGGCGTGGCCGCTTTTGGCGGCGGAGCTGGCGCGGAGCCTGGGGTACCATCTCGTGCACGGGCGCCTGGTCCTTTTCCTGAGGGCTCACTGGGAGGCAATCCGCTGGCTGCGGGCCATGTGGCGCAAGCGGCGGATCGTCCAGGGGAACCGGGTGGTCCCGTTCCGCCGACTGGTGGCTGCGCTGCGCGGGTGAGCCCCCGTCAGCGGCCCGTTCCCTCCGAGCGGCCGGACGCTCAGGTCCGGCTGAAATCCCGATGCGTGTTCACGAGGTCCTTGAGGATGGTGGCGGCGGTCTCCTTCAGCCCGGACGATCCGCCGATCATGGTCAGGCGTCCCATGGTGTCGGTGAACAGAGTGATGGCCTTGGTCGTCCCGTCGACGTGGAAGAACGGGTGCTCCGGGGTGATGATGGACGGCTTGACCCGGAGGCGCAGGCGGTCGTTTTCGAAGCCCGCCTTGCCCAGTAATTTCAGCGTGTTGCCCGCCTGGATCACCGGTTCGATGTCGGCGTAGGTGAGCGACTGGATGCCCTGGACCTGCACGTCGGGCAGCTCCACGTACGGATCGATGAACGCCTTGGCCAGGATGAGGGTCTTGAAAGCGGTGTCCCAGCCGTTGATGTCCAGCGACGGGTCCGGTTCGCAGATCTTGAGCTCCTGGGCGATCTCCAGCTCCGTGGCCAGGTCCGACTGGTTCTTAATCATCTCGGTGAGCAGGAAGTTGGTGGTGCCGTTCAGGATGGCCTCAAACCCGTACAGCTCGGCGCCGGCCAGGGCGGTGGCGATGGTGTCGGTGGTGGGGAGCGCAGCGCCGGTGGTCCCGCTGAACTTGAGGGCGACGTGCTGCTTCCGGGCGGCCGTGTAGAGCGTCTGGTAGCCGTAGACGAGCGGGGACTTGTTGACGGTCACCACGGGGACCTTGGCATTGAGGAAAGCGAGGATGTACGATTGCGCCGGCTCGCCCGTCTCCCGGGTGGGCGGCAGCGCCTCGAGGGCCACGTTGACGCCCATCTCGAGGAACGAGTTGACCACATACCCCACCTCCGACTGGTCCAGGGGACGGCCCCGCTTGTCCGAAGCGATCTTCTCCAGCTTGTAGGCGAGGAGCTCGCCGGGATCGAAACCGTCCGGATTGTGCATGTACTCGGTGCTGTCGCAGATGGCGACGATCTGCAGGTCCTGCTGGTAACGGCTCTTGATCCAGTCGCGTTTGTCGGGATACAGTTCCAGGAAGGCGCGGATGACCTTGCCGAACCCGATGATGCCGATCCGGACGCTCTTCATGTGGCTCTCCTGCGGTTGATGCCCCCAATGTATCCCGTTCGGCGGGTGAATTCAACACCCATTGCGGGGCGCCGCCCCCCGCGCCGCGGTCGGCTTGCAAATTGGCGCGGACCCTGTATAATGCAGCTGTCTTTCAGGGGGTAATCGTATGGCACGACATGCTGTGATCATGGCGGGCGGTTCGGGCACGCGCTTCTGGCCGTGGAGCCGCCGCCAGCTGCCCAAGCAGTTCCTGAAGCTGGGGGGCGACCGGTCGCTCTTCGAGCTGACGCTGGAGCGCATCCGCCCGCTGGTGCCGCCGGAGCGTACGCTGGTGATCTGCAACCGGGACCACGTGGACCTGGTAGGCCGGCTGGCCCCGGAGCTGCCCGCCGAGAACATCATCGGTGAACCGGTGGCCCGGAACACGGCGCCGTGCATCGCCCTGGCGGCCCTCATCGTCCAGCGCCGCGACCCGGAGGGCACGCTCTGCGTGCTGCCGGCCGACCACCACGTCAAGGAGCCGGCCCGCTTCCAGCAGCTCCTCGACAGCGTGCTCAAGGGCGCCGAGGCCAACGACCGGCTCGTCACCTTCGGCATCATCCCCACGCACCCCCACACCGGCTACGGCTACGTGCAGGCATCGGAGATCGTGGGCCACGCCGACGGGGTCGCCCTGCTCGGCGTGGACCAGTTCGTCGAGAAGCCCCACCGGTCGCTGGCCGAGGAGTACGTCACCCAGGGCAATTACTACTGGAACAGCGGCATGTTCGTGTGGAAAGCCCGGGTCGTCCTCGAGGAGCTGCGCCAGTACGCCCCGGACGTCCTCCGCCCCCTGACCGAGTTGGCGGAGACCGGCGACCACCTGCGCACCGGCGATGCCGAGCTGGAGCGCGTTTTCCAGGACCTGCCGTCCATCTCCATCGACTACAGCATCATGGAGAAATCGCGGCGCATCGTCCTGGCCCGGGGCGACTTCGGCTGGAGCGACCTGGGGAGCTGGGATTCCCTCGAGGACGTGCTGGCGATGGACAACTCCAACGTGACCATCGGTGCCCCCATGATCCTGGTGGACACCCGCCGCTGCGTGGTGTGCGCCCACGACCGCCTCGTGGCCTGCGTGGGCGTGGAGGACCTGGTGGTCGTGGCCACCGGCGACGCGGTGCTGGTGGCGCACAAGGACAAGGCGCAGGATGTCCGCCAGGTGGTCCAGAAGCTCGAGGCCGACGGCCGGGACGAGTACCTGTAAACACACGTCGCAACGCCCGCCCCGCGGCGGCGGGCGCCGCGATCCGTCACCGGCGGGCCAGCCGGAACTTCACCACCACATAGCCTTCCACCGGCACCGGCTGATCGTTGACCAGCGTCGGCTGGTACTCCCAGCGGCGGACGGCCGCCACGGCTGCCGGCGCCAGCAGCGGGCTGCCGCTCAGGACCGTGACCTCCGACACCCGGCCGTGCTCGTCCACGGCGACCTTCAACTCCACGTCTCCCTCGGTGCGGCTCGCCTGGGCCATGACCGGGTACGCGGGCGGCTCGCCGCGGAGCAGGCGGGCGGCCAGCACCCGCGGCGGCAGCGGCGCCCGGTGGAGCGCCGGCTGGCGCGGAGGCGGGGGCTCCGGCGGACGATAATCGCCCACCGTCGGCGACAGGCCGGGGAGGCCGTAGCCCGGGCTCACTGCGCCCGTGCCCGGAACCCCGCCGGGAATGGTGGGCCCCGGCGCGCCGGCGCCGGTTTGGAAGATGAGCGCGCCGATGTCGGTGTCGGGCGGGAGCGTCTCCGTGATCCGATTGGGCACGTACATGACCCCGGGCTTGAGCTCCGGTGGGACCGCGGGAGTGACCGGGGGCGGGGCGGGGCCCGGTTCGGCGGTCACGGGCGGCGCCGCGGGCGGGAACACCAGGTCACCCTGGGGCAGGATGATCAGGAGCTGGCTCAGACTGTCCGGCACGCGGTCGGGGAACAGCAGGGGGAAGGCCAGGAGCGCCGTCACGAGGACCGCGTGCACACCGGTCGCCACCACAAGGGTGAGAGGCAGCCGGTATGAGGCGGGATGAGTGTGCGCCGCTGCGAGCGTCTGGAACATGTCAACCTCCTCCCGACCGTCTCGGCCGCGGGCGGCGACCGGCGGTCGTCGCTGGGATTGTCGGAGCAGGCTGACCTCGACCAGGCCTGGCGGGTCGAACCGTTCTCCTTCTGTTAGACAGCGCCCGGCCGGGGGAGTTCCGAAATAGTTGCCACTGCCGCTTTACCCATTTGTCTCTTCAACGATTCTCCGTCCCAAATGCCCAATGACAGCGGAAATCGGACATCGGGTTTCGGACCTGGGACCCGGGTTCTGGGACCTGGTTCCCAGCCCTCCAGATCCCAGCTCCCAAATCCAGGTCCCAGCCCCCAGGTCCCGAATCCCCGAATCATCCAGCTCGCCTCCAAATAGCCAATAACGATTAAGCAATCACCAATAACCACTACTGTCCGGTTAAAGTTCTCGCTGATCGATAAAAAGTAATTTATATGTGTAAGTTGCACGGAAAATCCCCTGTCCACGATTTGAATCTCCGGCTACCATTTCTGGGCTATTCATCCCAATACCCAGGAATGGCTTA
>JAKQOW010000095.1 GCA_029565065.1 Acidobacteriota bacterium
GGCACGGTCAGCTCTGGGTGGGCACCAGCCGCGGCATCGCCCGGCTGGTCGGCGACCGGTTCGAAAATTTCAACGCCGTCCACGGCCTGCCGTTCACCGAGATCACCAACAAGCGCTGCTTCCTGCTCGACAGCGACGACGCCTTCTATTTCGGCACCAGCCGGAGCCTGCTGGTGTACCATCCTCAGATGGCGGCCTTCTCGGCTCCGCCCCGCGTCCGGCTCACCGGGATCACCGTCAACCAGACCGAGTTGGCGCCCCCCGCCGGCGGCCTCCGCCTGAATCATGATGACCGGCTGACGATCCGGTTCGACTGCCTGAGCTTCGTCAACGAGGCGGGCAACACCTTCCAGTATCAACTGGAGGGCGTGGATTCCGTCTGGCAGCCGCCCACCGAAGACCGGCACGTGGTCTATCCCTACCTTCCGCCGGGGCAGATGGTCTTCCGCCTCCGGGCCATCAACGCCCGGGGGGTGGTCTCCCGCGAGACGCCCGCCCTGACGGTCGAGGTCAGTCCCCCCTTCACGGGGACCGTCTGGTTCTTCCTGCTGGTCCTGCTCGGCGTGTCCGCGGTCATCGGCACCTTCGCGGCGTACAAAATCCACCTGGACCGGACCGAGCGCGACAAGCTGCGGCGGATGGTTCAGGACCGCACCGCCGCGCTGGCCGAATCCGAGGAAAAATACCGCCATCTCGTGGACGGATCGCTGGTGGGCATCTGCATCCTGCAGGACTGGCGGGTTGTGTACATCAATCCGGTAATCACCGAGTTGCTGCTTCATCCCCCGGACGAGATTCTCGGCACCGAATTCATCCGGTTCGTCCTTCCCGAGGACATTCCCGTCCTGCAGCGGAACATGGCGTTGCGCGACGCGGGGGACATCCTGCCCCATGAGTATGAAGCGCGGTTCGTGTGCGGCGACGGCGTCATCCGGTCGGTGCTGATCCGGGCCACGGTGAGCACGTTCAACGGACGCCCGGCGATTCTGGCCAACCTGGTGGACCTGACGGAAACCAAGCGCCTGCAGGAGCAGGTGGTCCATTACCAGAAACTCGAATCCATCGGCACTCTGGCCGGCGGCATCGCCCACGACTTCAACAACATCCTGCAGGGCATCACCGGCTACACGTCCCTCGTCCGGATGCAGGTGCCGCCCGATTCGCCGCTCCAGGGCGACCTGGCCATGATCGAGGACGCCACGGCGCGGGCCACCGTGCTGACCCGCAAATTGCTCGGCTTCGCCCGCAAGGGCAAATACGTCGTGCAGGAGTTCGACATCCACGAAGTGATCGACGCCGTGATCACGTTATCGCGCCGGACCATCCCCTTTACCGTCGAATTCGAACGGGCCTTCCATGCCGGCCCACTCTGTGTGAGGGGCGACCGCTCCCAGATGGAACAGGTCCTGCTCAACCTGTTCCTCAACGCCCGTGACGCCATGCCCGGCGGCGGCCGCATCCGGGTGGAGACCCAGCCCGTCACTGTGGACGGCGACCTGGTGCGCGACAACCACGTGCTCAAAACGGGTCGGTACATCCGTCTGGTGGTCGCGGACACCGGTACCGGCATCGACCCGGCGAACCTGCCTCGGGTGTTCGATCCGTTTTTCACCACCAAGGCCCAGGGCCAGGGCTCCGGCCTGGGCCTGGCCACCGCCTATGGCATCGTCAAGAACCATCAGGGATATATCTATCTGGACAGCAAGCCAGACCGGGGAACCCGCGTGCTGATCTTTCTGCCGGCCACCGACGCACCGGCTCCCGCCGCGGCGGAGAGCGCGTCCGCCGCCGCTCCGGAAGCAGCCTTGTCCCTGGTCGGGCGGCGGCTGCTCGTGGTCGATGACGAGACCATCAACCGCTTGTTTCTCAGCCGCCTGCTGCGCACCGCCGGAGCGGATATCCTCGAAGCCGCCGACGGGCAGCAGGCCGTCTGCGTGTTCCGGGACCATGCGGACGCCATCGATTGCGTCATTCTGGATATCAACATGCCGGTCAAATCGGGCGATGCGGCTCTGGCGGAGATTCAGGCGATCCGGGCGGACGTGCCGGTGGTTGTGCTCAGCGGCTACGGCGAGGACGCCTCCGTTTACCAGATGCTCCGCCGCGGCTGCCGGGGCTTCCTGCACAAGCCGGTGGACGCCGTCGCACTCCTCCAGCTGATCGGAACCGTCCTGAATCCGCCGACGGCACCCGCAGCGGACGCGCAGGCACCGGAGGGCGAACCATGACTCCGGCGAAGGCCAGCCGGCGGATCCGCGACTGCGTGCTCGAGCTGTCGCAGGGCGACATCACCCGAACGGCCGCCGACGCCATCGTGAACGCCGCCAACTCCACCCTGATGGGCGGCGGAGGGGTCGACGGCGCCATCCACCAGGCCGGCGGCCCGGCGATTCTCGACGACTGTCGTCGGATCATCGCCCGGATCGGCAGCCTGCCGACGGGCCGGGCGGTCGCCACCACCGGCGGGCGCCTGCCGGCCCGGCGGGTGCTCCACACCGTCGGTCCGGTGTGGCGGGGCGGCGGCGCGGGCGAACCGGAGTTGCTCGCCGCCTGCTACCGCTCCTGCCTGCAACTGGCGGCCGACGAGGGGCTCGACACGGTGGCGTTCCCCTCCATCAGCACGGGGGCGTTCGGCTACCCGGTCGCCGCCGCCGCCGCGATCGCCCTGCGGGCCGTGGCCGAGTACCTGCACGCCTGCGGGCGTCCCCGCTGTGCCCGCTTCGTGCTGTACGACCGCGCCACCTACGACGCCTACCGGATCGCGCTGGACGGGCTGTCGGACGCTTCGTCCGATTCGGCGTGAGCGGACGCCGCCTGAATCCGCTCGCCGGGCTGTGCGCATCCAAAGTCCGAGGCCAGGAGGTGGCAACATGGACACACCCCGCGTGGTGATCTTCGGCAAGGACACCTGACCGTACACCGACGCCGCCCGGCGGGATTTCGCGGCGCAGGGTTACGAGGTGGTCTACCGGAACGTCTTCGCATCGGAGGCCCACCTGGCCGAGATGCTGCGGCACAGCGGCAACCGGCGCAACGTGCCGGTCGTCGTCGAAGGCGATACGGTCACGGTGGGGTACGGGGGAACCTGAGGGGTTTGAGAGGCGCGGCGGGGCCGCCGCGCGCGGGGCTCACCGGGCCAGGGTGATGACGCGGGCCTGGTAGTCGAACGACACCTTGAAATTCTGCAGCAGGTTCTGACCGAGCAGGTTGACCGTGCAGTTCTCCGCCACCGTCACGGGGAGGTTGCGGACCTCGAGGTCGCCCACCACCAGCCGGTCCACCATGCCGAGGTACACTTTCGTCATGCCGTTGCCCGTCTGGGCCATGGTCCAGGTGTCGAAGTCCACCGGGATGCCGGCGCGGCGGACGAGTTCGGGGGTCACGGTGGTCCAGCTCGCGCCCGTGTCGAAGCAGAAGGGCACGCCGTCTTGGTCGTTGACCCGGGCGTGGATCATCATCACGCCGGATTCAATGTAGAACGGCAACCGGAACGCGCCGACGGGCGCCGAGGTCATCCCGCCCGGCCCGGCCGAAGCGATTTCCTCACGGCTCTTGTCTGCGTGACGCTTGACCCATTTGTCGAGCAGCTTCTGGACATCCGCATCGCTGAGGCTGCGCCGGGCCATGTCTCCGAGCGCGGCGCCGCCGGCGTCCAGCGGTGCAGCGGCCTCCGTCTCCCGGCGCCGGGCGGCCGCTTCCGCCTCCGCCTCGGCTTTGAGAGCGCGCTCCGCCTCGAGCTCGGCGTTGGCCTGCCGGGTTGCCTCGACATCGATGTACCGGACCGGGACGGTGGCCGTCATCCCCTTGATGCTGTATGAGATGGTCTGGTCTCCGATCTTGAGGTCCTGGACCTCCAGCCGGGAGCCGTTGCGGTACACGACCACGTCGCCCAGGCAGAACACCACGGCCCCGACCAGCAACCCGGCGATTTGGACGAAGTACGAACGACGCATCGCGCTCCTCGCTCGGGCTCAACTATAATCCAGCCCGGCCCACCCGGCAATATTTTATATTGACTCAACGGAGGGATTTGATTCTAATACTTCCGTGTTGCACGCGCGAGCCCCGCGGGCTGTCGCGCAGGATGCATGGAGATGCGGGATGGATGATTTCGATGCCCGGGTTCGAGCCGCCATCGAACAGGTGCGGCCGTTCCTGCAACGGGATGGAGGGGATGTCGAACTGGTGGAGATTGTCGGCCGCTCGGCCAAAGTCCGCCTCACGGGGCATTGCGCCCATTGCCCCGGCGCCCGGATGACTCTCAAGTACGGCATCGAGCGTCAACTGAAGGAACAGATCCCCGAATTCGAATCGCTCATCTCCAGCTGAACCGCTGTCTGTTGCCTGAGATTCCAATCGCGGCGGGGAGACCAATGGCTAAAATTGACAAAAACGCGATCAAGGCTTTGGCCCGGGAGCACAACATCGCCTACTACTCGGCCAAGATGGTCCTCAAGGAAAAGTGGACCATGGATTACGCCAAGGGCCTGGAGCGTCCCGTTTTCAACCTGGGGGTGCGCTGGCTGCTCTCGGCCAAGAAGAAAAAATACGTGATGGCCTTCCGCACGTTCGACAAGGGCGTGGTGCTGGGCAAGGTGCTCAAGGTCCGCAAGTTCAACACCCTGATCCTGTGCCGCGGCCGGCTGCGCTACCTGGAGAAGATTGACACCGCCTTCGTCTACAATTCCCGCATCCACCGGCTGCTGCCCGAGTACCTCAAGCGCGACCCGTTCGTGTCGGACGTCAAGGAGAAGCCCGCGTACAAACCGTCGGAGCGCAAGCAGGCCGACCTCTCGGCGATCAAGGATCAGGAACCGGTCCGGATCACCCTGTACACAGGCGAGATCTTCGAGGGCGCCGTCAACTGGACGACGGAATTCGATTTCGAGCTGAAGCTGGACCGGTACGTGTCGATCCTGGTGCTGCGGCATGCGGTGGTGGATGCCATCCCCAAGGAGGATTTCCACTACCGCCAGCCGGTCCGCGAGCGCCCCGAGAAGAAACCGTTCCGGCCGGACCACGGCGACTTCAACAAGAGTCCGCGCCCCCCGGGGTCCCGCCCGCCCCAGGGTCCCCGGCCCGCCGGCCCCCGGCCGTCCGGCCCCCGGCCCCCGGGGCCGCGGTTCGGCTTCGGTCCGTCCGGTTTCGATCCCCGGTGAAGAAGCGCGCCAACCGGCGCCCCGCTTCCGCGATCGTCGCCTCGTCGCTGAATCCGAACGAAATCCGCAGGTGGCCCTCGCCCGACCCGCCGAACGCCGCGCCGGGGATCACCATCACCCCGGCTTCGCGCACCAGCCGCGCCGCGAGCTGTCGCGACGGCTCCGGGTGGCGGTAGGGCAGCATGGTGAACAAGGCCCCCGCCGGCTCCCGCCACGCCAGCGCCGGGATGTCGCGGACGGCCGCCGACAGGCGGCGCACCCGGCGGCGCAGCTCCCGGCAGTACGCGGCCGGGTAATCGGGACAGCACCGCAGGCACTCCGCCGCCAGCGCCTGGCCGGCGACCGGCGCGCAGATCACCGTGGTGTCCTGCGCCTTCATCATTTGCTCCACCACCGGCGGCGGGGCGATGAGGTAACCCACCCGCCAGCCGGTCATGCCGAACAATTTCGAAAAGCTGCCCAGGATAACCGTGTGCTCCCGCCCGCCCGCAAACGCGTACGGGTGGCCCGCCGGTTCCCCGCCGAACGCGATGAGGCTGTACACCTCGTCGTAGAACAGGGGGACGTCCCGACGGACGCAGGCGGCCACCACCGCGCCGATATCATCGGCGCCGAACACCGCGCCGGTGGGGTTGTTCGGATTGACGCAGACGACGCCCGCCGCGCCGGCCGCCAGCCGCGGCGCCAGCCCGTCCAGATCGAGGACGAAGCGGTCGCCCGCCACGGTCAGCGGCCACTCCACGCCGGTCATGCCGAGCAGCTGCAGCGCCATGAGGTGGTTGAAATAGTAGGGAGCCCCCAGCACCACCCGCTCCCCCGGCTGCACCAGGGCCAGCAGGGCCAGGACGAAACCATGGTTGGCCCCGGCGGTGATGATGATCTCCCGCTCGGGGTCCAGCCGGACGCCCAGACGGCGGTGGTAGTCGGCCGCCAGCGCCTCCCGTAGTTCGGGCAGGCCCTGGTCGGGTCCATAGCGGTGGAGCGCCGGATCCGCCAGCCGGTCAGCCAGCGCCGCGAGGCACGCAGCCGGCGGCATCATGTCGGGGATGCCCTGGCCCATGTTGATGAGAGGCTGCCCGGGCCGGTCATACTCCCGGGCGAGCGCATAGATGTCCACGATGGGCGGCGCGACCGTGGCCTGAATCCATTCAGCGATCCGCATGGAGTGCGCACCTCCGGATGATGCTCCCCTATTTCACCATATCCCCCGCCAGATTCAAGTTTCCATTTGACGCCTGGTGTGGTGAAATGAAACTGCCGCCATCGGTACAACCATCCGTCCGCCTTCATTCGTCTCAACGGATGCGATGCACGCGATCCCGGCGCTCAGTTCTAGCGTGAGTCTGGTGATGGAACACTTCCCGCGGCCCGTGCCCGACCGGTCCGAGGATCTGAACCTGGTGGACAGGATCGTCCGCGGCGAGGAGGACGCCTTTGGCGAGCTGCTCGAGCGCTACGGCCCGCGGATCTTCAACCTGGCCCGACGCATGAGCGGCAATCCGGCCACCGCCGAAGATCTCACCCAGGAAGTGTTCCTGCTGCTGCTCCGCAAGATCCGGCAGTACGACGGGCGGGCCGCGCTGTCCACCTGGATCTACCGGGTGGCCGTCAACCGGATCATCTCGGAATTCCGCCGGCAGCCCCCCACCACCGAAACGGCTGAGGGCGAAATGGCCGCGCTGCGCGTCGCCTCCGCGGCGCCGGCGCTGCACCGGCGACTGGATCTCGAGGCAGCCATCGGGCGGCTGCCGCCCGGCTACCGCGCGGTGCTGCTGATGCACGACGTCGAGGGGCTCCGCCACCAGGAGATCGCCGAGATCCTGGATATTTCGGTGGGCACCTCCAAGTCCCAGCTGCACCACGCCCGGATGCAGATGCGCGACCTGCTGCAAGGAGAAACACCATGAGATCCGACGACCGCAACCCGTGCGCCGAGACGGAAGCGAGGTTGTCCCATTGGCTGGACGGCGATTTGCCATCCGCAGAAGTCGCCGCCGTGCAGGCGCATCTGGCGTCCTGCGCCCCCTGCGCCAACCTGGCGGCCGAGCTCGGCGCCCTGCGCGATGCACTGGCCCGTCTGCCCGCCGCGGAGTTTCCCCCCGCCCTGGCCGATCGCATCCGGCAGCGGGCCGAATCCGAGCGACTGTTCCGCCGCGACCGCCGCCGGCGGCCCGGCCGCCCGGTCTGGGCTGCCGCCGCCGCCCTGATCCTGCTGGCCGCCGGGCTGACGTGGCGCGCGCTGCCGCCGGACGCGGCCCCCGCACCGGACCGCACTCAACTGACCATCGACCACCCCCTGGCCGATGCCCAGCAGGAATACCAGTACGCCCTGGCCTTCCTCGAGGCCCAGGTCTCGGGGCTCCTGCCGCTGGCGCCCGCCGAACTCCGGCAACCCATCCAGTCGGAGATGGCCCAGCTCGACCAGCTGATCGCGGATCGGGAACGGATCATCGCCGGCGGTCGCGCCACGCCGCAGACCTGGGAAACACTCATGGATGTCTACCAGTGCAAGGTGGAATTGCTCGCGCTCTTCCTCAGCGCCGACGAGGGCTGACGGCATTTCCGGCTTGACAAGACTCCGCCCGCTAACGTATAAGAGGGGCGATTTCCTGTTCTTGAGCTGTGCGGATGCCTTTATTAACCATTCAACCCCAGCCGATTCTGCACGTCTTTTTCTCCCGGTATCTCCGTTCAGGCAACCGCGGCCAGACCACGCGCGGAGGCGCCTGCTGACATGCACCGCGAGCCCATCCCATGGGATCGGTCGGACAGTTCCAGCGACGGATTCGAAACTGAAGATTTCCAGTCGTTGCTGGACAGTTTCGAACAGGCGCAGGCCGAACTGCGGCCCGGCAACCTCGTCAGCGGATCCGTCCTGTCCGTCAAGGACAACTTCGTCTTCGTCAACATCGATTACAAGTCCGAGGGCAAGATCCCCCTGGAACAGATCCAGCACGAGCCGATCTTTGCCACCCTTGCCTCCGGTCAGCTCATCGAGGCGGTGGTCGAGAGCACCGAGGATACCGACGGCTATATCCTGCTCTCGTACGAGAAGGCCGGCCAGAACAAAATCTATGAGGACATCGAGAAATGCTACCTCAGCCGCCGGACGGTCCGCGGCCGGGTGGTCGAGGTGGTAAAGGGCGGCCTGATGGTGGACGTGGGTGTCCGCGCCTTCCTGCCGGGGTCGCAGATCGACCTCCACCCGGTCCGGGACCTGTACCGGCTGGTGAACCAGGAATTCGAGCTGGTGGTGCTCCAGTTCAACCGCCCGCGGCGCAACATCGTGGTGTCGCATCGGGCGCTGCTGGAGGATCGCCAGCAGCGCCTCCGCCAGGAGATCCTGGCCAAGCTGAGCCCCGGCCAGATTCTCGAGGGCACGGTCAAGAACATAACCGAATACGGCGTGTTCCTCAACCTGGGCGGGCTCGACGGGCTGCTGCACAAGACCGACATCTCCTGGGGCCGGGTGCATCACCCGGCGGACCACTTCCAGCTGGGCCAGCGGATCCGGGTCATGGTCCTCCACCACGACCCCGAGAGCAACAAGGTGAGCCTCGGCTACAAGCAGCTCGAGCCCGATCCGTGGAAGACCGCGGCCGAGCGCATCCCGCCGGGCACCGTCGTCACCGGGCGCGTGCAGAGCTACGCCCCGTACGGACTGTTCGTGGAAGTGGAGCACGGCATCGAGGGGCTGCTCCACCGCAGCGAGATTTCCTGGAACCCCTTCGATTGCTCGTACCGCGAACGGTACCGGCCGGGCGACCGGATCCGGCTCCAGATCCTCAGCCTCGAAGTCCAGGCCCGCCGACTCTCGCTGAGCATCAAGCGGATGTTGCCCAACCCGTGGGAGCAGCTTCAGCCGCGGTGTCAGCCCGGCGACTGCCTGGAGGTGCGCGTCTGCGCGGCGGACGGATACGGCCTCCTCGTGGAGGCGGCGCCCGAGGTCGTCGGCCGGATCCACCGGTCGGACCTCAGCTGGATCCGCCAGCCGATCGATCCGGCGCGCGTCGTCGGCACCCGGCTCCAGGCCGTGGTGCTGGAGTTCAATCCGGCCGCCCAGAAACTCATCCTGGGCCTCAAGCAGCTCGAGGAAAACGTGTGGGAGAAGTTCTTCGACCGTCATCAGCCCGGCGACCTGGTGCAGGGCGTGGTGACGCGGATCGTGGATTTCGGCGCCTTCATCCGGCTGAACGAGGGACTCGAGGGCCTCTGCCACATCAGCGAATTTCCGGAAGGCTGCCCGCCCGAAGCCACCGCCCTCGCCCGGGTGGGCCAACCGGTCTGCGTGCGCCTCCTCAAACTCAACTCCGCCGACCGCCGGATCAGCCTCAGCGCCCGCCAGGTTCCCGGCGACGTTCCCGTCACGCCCACCCTGACCAGCCCCGTCTCATGAGCCCGCCGGCCCGCGCCGGCGATTTTAATGTGGACAAAAACACCGTTTTCTGTTAGGGTTATCCCACATCCCATTCTATATCCCTCGGGAGGTCTTCATGACTAAAGCGGAACTTGTCAACCGACTGGTCCAAAAATCCAGCCTCACCAAGCACGATGCCAGCGTGGTGGTCCAGACCGTGCTGGACAGCATCATCAACTCCCTCCAGGACGGCGAGAAGGTGGAGCTGCGCGGCTTCGGCAGTTTCAAGATCCGGGTCCGCGGCCCCCGCAAGGGACGCAACCCCAAGACGGGCGAGACGGTTGACGTGCCCGGCAAAAAAATCCCCTATTTCAAGCCCGGCAAGGAACTGCGGGATTTGATCAATTCGTGACGCATGGATTTTCTCTGGACCCCCTGGCGCTACGCCTACATCGCCGGATTACAGCACAACACGGATGACGCCTGTGTGTTCTGCCGCCTGGCCCGGCTCCAGGCGGGCGAGGAGTACGTGCTTTGCCGGGGGGAATACTGCTACGTGGTGCTGAACCGCTTCCCCTACACCTCCGGTCACAGCATGGTCGTGCCGTATCGGCATTTCGCCGCCTTCCACGAGATGAGCCCGGCGGAGACGACGGAGCTCATCGCCACGGCCCAGCGGTTGCAGCGAGCCATCGAGTCCACCTACGGACCGGAGGGGTTCAACATCGGCTGGAACCAGGGGAAGTGCGCGGGCGCCGGGGTCGCCGGACATCTCCACCTGCACCTGATCCCGCGGTGGGTGGGGGATTCCAACCTCGTGTCCACGATGGGCGAGACTCGCGTCCTCCCCGAAGACCTGGCCACCACCTTCACCCGGCTCAAGGCCTCCCTGAACGTTTGACCGCCCTGCCCGGCCGCCGGACGGCGGCCGGGCACCCGGACATCCCCATTCAATCGAGACGGCTGCCGCCACGCGCTAGCGGTAGAACCGCGAGACCAGGCCCTCCTTCAGGCTGTCGGAAATGCACTTCCGGCCGAGCCAGATGCCGGTCACCCCTTTGGCCAGCACCGGATTCTTCAGCCGGCCCAGCTCGGTCTGGTTCTGGTGCGCGGTGATGGCGCCGTCGGCGCCGATGGTGATGACCAGCCGGTCGTTCTCCTTGGCCGTGTTCTTGAACCAGCCGATGAACCGGCGGGCGTCGGCCGCCACCTGCGGATTGCTCTTCATCTCCGGCAGGTTGTCCTCGATCCCTTCGCCGAAGGCGTCCTGGATCTTGTCCGCCTCCACCTCCCGGACGAACTGCAGTTCGAACTGACGCACGTAGGCATCGCGCATCAGGCTGTCGAAGAACGCGGGCGTCTCCTGCAGCCGCTCGATGGTGGGTGCCTGCTTCTGCCAGCCGGGACGGACCTTCTGGCGATACGCCTCCTCGACATAGAAACCCAGCGCATACACTTTGATCACCAGCTTGGTGCGGACGCCGGTGCCCACGCAGGCGACCTCGACGTCTCCGGCATCGGTGGCCACCCGGCGCAGGACCGGGAAACTCTTGCCGGTGGACGACTCGGTCACGGCGGCGTCGGCTCCCCAGACCACCGCGGCGGCCAGGATCAGCCACAGGCTGCTCAGCAGGATTCTTCTCATGCGACCCACTCCTTGCAGGGCGTTGCGGACGTGGCTCCATCATACGCATCCCCGCCTGGTCTGGCAACTGGGGAGTCGCACCCGCCCGCCACCCGCCGGATACGGGGTTGGTGCCGGCCGGCGCCTGTGATATAGTGCGGCCGAGGCGGCTCACAACGATGCGCTATCTCATCTTGTCGGACATCCATAGCAACCTCGAGGCGCTGGCGGCCGTCCTGGCCCACGTGCCCGAATACGACCACCTGCTGTTTCTGGGCGATCTCATCGGCTACGCCGCCACCCCGAACGAAGTGATCCAGCGCATCCGGCGGCTCAAGCCCACGGCCATCATCCGCGGCAATCACGACAAGGTGTGTTCCGGCGTGGAGAGCGGCGACAACTTCAACGCCAACGCCCTGCTGAGCGCCAAGTGGACGAAGGAGCAGCTCAACTCCCGCAACCAGGAATACGTCCGCTCCCTGCCCGCCGGCCCGCTGCGGGTGGATCCGCTGATCACCATCTGCCACGGCTCGCCCATGGATGAGGACTATTACATCCTCTACGAGAACGACGCCTACCTGAGCTTCCAGTGCTTCGACACCACCATCTGCCTGTTCGGACACACCCACGTGCCCGGCCTCTTCGTGCTGGAGGAGCGCGATTCCTCGTTCTACTACTTCATCCCGCGCGACCGCTTCGAGGCCAAGCTCGACTTGAGCGGCCAGACCCGCTACCTGATCAATCCGGGCTCCGTCGGGCAGCCGCGGGATTACGACCCGCGCGCCTCCTGCGTGGTCCTGGACACGGACCGGGCCGTGATCACGTTCCTCAAGATCCCGTACGACATCGGCAAGACCGTCCGGCGGATCCAGCTCTCGAATCTGCCCGGGTTTTTGGCTGACCGGCTCCTGAGCGGAGTCTGATCCGGGACGAAACGGATTCGCCGCGTTCATCTTTTTCCGGGGAAGGATCATCCATAACCGTTTGCCGGAATTCTCCGCCGCAGGACATCCATCATGACCGACCCATCGATCCGCATGGCCCGCATTTCCGAGCTCCTGTTCGAGGAGCTGGAGGGCGTCATCCCCTTCGAGATGGACGATCCGCGGTTGATCGGTTGCCGCGTCACCCGCATCCGGCTCGCGCCGGACATGAACACCTGCCGCGTGTACGTGCTCAACGACGGCCCACCGGCGGAGCGCCCCGACGTGCTGCACGCCCTGGAACACGCCGCGCCCTTCATCCGGTCCCGGGCCGCGGCGAGTCTGGGATTGAAGCACACGCCCAAATTCCTCTTTTTCTATGACGACGCCGAGGAGAAGGCGGAGCGCGTCGACGCGATCATCCGCGGTCTGGAGCATCGGCCGGACACGACCGCCGCCGACCCGACCCCCGAGGACACCCCCGATGAATAAAACCGTGAAACGCATTCTGCTGATCGTGGCCGGGCTGGCCGGCCTGGCCGTGCTCGCCGTGGGTGCGGCGCTCCTCTTCATGCCGCGGCCGGCCGACCTGTTGGGGCCGATCCTGGACGCGCCCGAGCTGACCGAGCTGAAACCCCCACCGCCCCGGCGGGTGGAGAAAGTGGAGCAGCTCGCGAAGTCCCTGCGGGGCGCCGAGGCGGCGCCCGCAGCCGCTGACGCGGCCGCGCCGGACGCCGCGGCTGTTCCATCCGCCGCGCCGGCCGCCGGCGCGACGACCTGGCGGCTGACCGAGCAGGAGATCAACGAGCAGCTCCAGTACGAGCTCCAGCGCCAGAACCTGCCGGCCCGCGGGCTGGAAAGCGCGGTGGCCCGCCTGACGCCGAGCCGGGTGGATCTGGTCTGCCGCATCAACGGCCAGGCGGTCCACGACCACCTGCCCGCGGACAAGCGCGACGCGTTCCCCGACCTCCTCAAGACCACCGGGACGCTGCAGGTCCGCCTGGCCCCCACCCGGGACATCATCAACCGGTGCTACGTCCAGGTCGAGTCCATCCAGATGGGCCGGCTCCCCGTGCCGCCTGCCCTGGTGATCCCCTTCCTCCGGAAAAGCCTGCCCGGCGTCGAGTACGACCCCGACTACGGCTTCCGTCTCCCGGAGCGGCTGCAGCAGATCGAGATCGGCGACCGGACGGCGGTCGTCACCCTCAAGCCGTAAGCCGCCGCAACCGCCCACTTCGCCCGAATCCGTTTCGTGGAATCCTCCGCCCGCGGGCGGTTCGGGCGGCGTCCGTCCGGAAATTCAATTGATCTTCACGGACGGTTGCATTACACTAGCCCAGTTTACTCATCCCGTTTCATCCACTCCACCAAGGAGAAGCGTATGGCCGATCAGAAGCACGTCCCCTACGTTCCTGTGACGACGGACATGAAGGAGTTCACTCTTCGGGCCATGGCCATCGGGCTGCCGCTGGCGGTGATCCTCGGCGCCGCCAACGCCTACCTCGGCCTCAAGGCCGGCATGACCATCGCCGCGACCTACCCGGCCGCCGTCATCGGCATGGCCCTGCTGAAGCTGTTCAAGGGCAGCATCCTCGAGGAGAACATCACCCGGACCGTCGGCTCCATCGGCGAATCGGTCGCCGCCGGGGCCATCTTCACGATTCCGGCGTTCATGATCGCCGGAGTCTGGACGGGGGATTTCATGACCCTGTCCCACTACCTCGAGGCCACCGCCATCATGCTGGTGGGTGGTTTCATCGGCATTCTGTTCGTGACCATCCTGCGGCGGGTCATGGTGGAGGACAAGGAGCTGCCGTTCCCCGAGTCGGTGGCCGCCTCCGAGATCCATAAGGCCGGCCGCGGCGCCAAGGGCGGCGGGGCCAAGTTCCTGTTCACCGCCATGGGCATCGGCGCCGCCATCCAGTTCTTCAAGGAGTTCAAGCTGTTCGCCTCCAAGGGCGAGGCGTTCATCGCCTTCAAGGACAAGCTGCTGGGCATCAACTCCGCCAGCAGCGCCCAGGCCGGCGGCGGCGCGCTCATCTCGACCCCCGGCGTGTCGCCGGCTTACATCGGCGTCGGCTACATCATCGGCCCACAGCTGGCGGCCCTGAACTTCAGCGGCGGCCTGCTGGCCTGGGGCCTGTTCGTGCCGCTGCTGCTCTATTTCCTCGGCCCCGCCCTCTGGACCCAAGTGACCGACACCCTGACCAAGAACCCGGAGGCGATCAAGGACCTGCTGGACAAGAAGTACTGGGACGCTTTCCTGGCCGATCCCAACCCGGCGCACTGGGCGGAACAGCTCTGGATCGCCCTGGCCAACAGCGTCTGGTCCAAGGTCGTCCGACCCATCGCCATCGGCGGCATGCTCATGAGTGCCGCCTTCACTCTGTACCGCATGCGCAACAGTCTGGCCGCCGGTCTGGGGCGCGCCATCCGCGACGTGCGCAAGGCGGCCACCGGCGGCGTCGCCGAGGAACGAACCGAAAAGGACATGTCCTTCAAGTGGGTGTTCATCGGCATCATCCTCGCCTCGATCGCCACGTTCTTCATCTACTACTACTTCAGCGGTCACGTCGGCGCGGCCCTGGTGGCCACCGTCGTCATGGTGATCGCCGGCTTCTTCTTCGCCGCGGTCTCCGGCTACCTGGTGGGGCTCATCGGCTCCAGTAACAACCCGATCAGCGGTCTGACCCTGTCCACGCTCATCGTCGCCGCGTTGCTCATGGTGGCGTTGGGGGTGAGCGGTGAACCCGGCGTGGCCGCCGTGCTCGGCGTGGCCGCGGTGATCTGCGTCGCCGCCGCCGTGGCCGGTGAAATGCTGCAAGACTTGAAAGTCGGCCACATCCTGGGCGGCACGCCGTGGAAGATGCAGGTGGGCGATTTCTTCGGCGTGATCCTCTCCGCCGGCGTCATGTTCATCCCGCTCTGGATCCTCCACCAGGGCGACATCACCCGGGGCGGCACCGGCCTCGGCGGCGCCGAATACCCGGCGCCCCAGGCCAGTCTGATGGCCATCCTGTCGCAGGGCATTGTCGGCGGCGACATGGCCTGGCCCCTCATCATCGTCGGCATCCTCATGGCCATCGGCTTCATCCTGCTGCGGGTCAAGAGCCCGATGCTGGTGTGCGTCGGCATGTACCTGCCGCTGGAGACCACGTTCGCCATCTTCCTCGGCGGCCTGATCCGCGGGATCGCCGACAAGGTCGTGGCCCGCAAGAAGCTCAACGAAGCCCAGTCGGCGCGGGTGGAGAACACCGGCGTGCTGCTCGCCTCCGGCCTCATCGCCGGCGAGGCGCTCATCGGCCTGTTCTTCGCCTTCCTGGCGGTCATGGAAATCAACGTGCCGTCGATCTTCGCGCAGTCCGGCTCCATGCTCCAGTTCCTCCCCACCCTGCTGGTGTTCGTGTTCGTGGGCTGGTACCTGGTGAAGGTTCCGGTGTCCAACGCCGGCAGCCCCGACGAACCGGCGCCGCCGCGGGCCATGTAGCCGCGGGTCTCCCTGTTGATCCGATCCGGGCGGGACACGTGTCCCGCCCGTTTTTTTTCACCGGCCGGCCGCCCATTCCCTTTGAGTTCCCGGCGGCTTTGTGGTGAAATGGGGCGTTGGTGAAATCCGCGGGAGACGGGCAGGACACGATGGCCAGGAAACGCGCGCAATCCGAAATGAATCTCATGGAGCTGGTGCCGCTGCGACGGCTGGGGCACATCAATCTGGAGGGGGAGCTGGTGGCCCTCGAGGTGCCGCGATTCAAGTCGGCGTGGGCCCAACGACTGTTTCTGCCGCGACGCCGCAAGCCCAACGTCCAGGTCAAGCTGGACGCCATCGGCTCCTTTGTCTGGGGCCGTTGCGACGGCAACCGGTCCGTGGGCCAGATCGCCGAGGACCTGATGGAGCGGTTCGGCGACGAAGTCCGGCCCGCCGCGGAGCGCCTCTCCGCGTTCATTCTTCACCTGAAGCGCCAGGGCTTCATCGACCTGCGCGCCCCCGACGGCCGTCTCGTCTGAAGCCGCTCCCGGCCGGGATTCGGCTGCCGTCCATCACACCAGCCATTCAGCGGGAAATGTTCCAGTGGCCGCAGGCGAATGCGCCGCGCGTCCGGCGCGGCTACGCGTCCGGGTTCGCGAACGGGCGCAGGGTTACCCCGTACCGCGCCAGGAGCGGCGGCAGCGCGTCGCACAGCAGATCCAGTTCCGCCTGCCGGGACTCCTTGAGCCGGGTCCGACTGGCGCGCAGTGACGCGTCCAGCACTCCGGGATGCGTCATCAGTTCGGCGCACCCGCTCGGCAGTCCGGCGATGATCCGTTCCAGATAGCCGGCCGTCCAGAGACCGGTCGCGGCCACGCCGTAGAACCGGTCGGGCGTCCACAGGCCGGCCGCCGCCCGCCGCCAGCCCGGCCGCGCCAGCCGCACGGATCGTCCGAACAGCCATTGCAGCAACCGGCGCCGCCGCGCGCCCGGCGGCGCCAGTCCGAGCGCCAGCGGATCGGCGTCGAACGGATTGCGCACGGCTCGGATGCCGCGACGGCGGCAGACGGCCGCCACCCGGCGCATCACGCCGGGGATCACGAACACGTGCTTGTGGGCGTCCAGGTGGGTGGGCGTGATGCCGGCGTCGCGCACGCGGTCGAGCTGAGCGCCGATCTCGGTCTCCACGTCCGCCGGATCGATACGGCCGGCGGCCCAGCGGCGGGCGAACGTCCCGAGATCCCGCCAGAGCCGCCCGTCCGCGTCCACCAGGGTCGGCACATCGGCCGGCGCGGCCACCGGCGGCAGCCCGCCGGCCAGCACGAGGTGAACGCCGACGCCGAGCGCCGGCGCGGTGCGGGCCACGGCCGCCGCCTCGGCGAACGCCTCCCCCGCCGCCATCAGCGTGGCGCTGGACACCCCGCCGGCTTGATGCGCCGCCAGGATGCCCCGGTTGACACCCGTGTTGGCGCCGAAATCGTCGGCGTTCACGATGAGCTGTTTCATCTCTCACCCTCGCAGCGGCGATGAGCAGCGACGCCCGATCGGAGACGGCGCGGTTGCGGATCTCCGGTTGCACCATCCCCACCTGATCGACAGCGGAGAATGGCCGGCGCCGCCTCACTCGGGTAGCCGCCGCCCCGTCGGCTCCGACAAATAAATGTGAATTATAGTACAAATTCGGTGCTCAATCTGCATCAAAGCCCCTCCAGCCGGGGGCTCCCGCGGATCGGTCCACCCCGCAAGGCTTTGGCCGGATCGTGAAGTGCGTGTTCAGGCTAAAGTACACGTAGTCCACAAGATACAATATATAGTGTTAGGAACGTTTATATCTACAAAATATAGTACTTTTCGTTTGACATGCTCGGATACATGCGCCATAATTTGGACAATTGCGCTAAACCTACGGGCTACGCACGATTCTGGAGGAGATTCAGGGATGGAACTCGATAAACAAGTGGCTGTGGAACCTTCGTCTTCAAACACCCGGCGGCAGTCTAAACCAAAGAAAGGATTGACGTTCCATCGGTTTTTCACCCAGGAGAACCGCCATCCATTCGATGAGTTGGAATGGGAGACCCGCGATGCCCGCATTACCAACAGCAAGGGCGAGGTGATCTTCGAGCAGTCGGGCGTCGAAGTGCCCGGCGACTGGTCCATGACCGCGACCAATATCGTCGCCTCGAAGTATTTTCACGGCCAGTTGGGCACGCCCAGCCGCGAGTACAGCGTCAAGCAGCTCATCAGCCGCGTGGTGGAAACCATCACCGGCTGGGGCACCGAGCTGGGTTACTTCCAGGAAGCGAGCGATGCCCGGGTGTTCGCCGACGAATTGACCTGCCTGCTCGTCAACCAGAAGGTCGCCTTCAATTCGCCCGTCTGGTTCAACGTGGGCTGCGAGCCGAAACCCCAGTGCTCGGCCTGCTTCATCAACTCGGTTGAAGACACCATGGACTCGATCCTGGAGCTGGCCAAGACCGAGGGCCGGCTCTTCAAGTTCGGCTCGGGCACCGGCAGCAACCTATCATCGCTCCGTTCTTCGCGGGAAAAGCTCGCCAGCGGCGGTTCCGCCTCGGGGCCGGTCTCGTTCATGAAGGGCTACGACGCCTTCGCCGGCGTGATCAAGTCCGGCGGCAAGACCCGCCGCGCAGCCAAGATGGTCATCCTGAACATCGATCACCCGGACATCGTCGACTTCATCCAGTGCAAGGTCAAGGAGGAGCGCAAGGCCCAGGCCCTGGTGCACGCCGGCTACGAGGCGTCGCTCGACGGCGAGGCATACAGCTCCATCTTCTTCCAGAACGCCAACAACTCCGTCCGTGTGACCGACGATTTCATGCGCGCCGTGGAGAACAACGAACCCTGGCGGACGAAGGCGATCACCAACGGCGAGGTGGTGCACGAATTCCAGGCCCGCGACCTGATGCGCCTGATCGCCGATTCGGCGCACGTCTGCGGCGATCCGGGCATCCAGTTCGACACCACCATCAATCGCTGGAATCCGTGCAAGAGCAGCGGCCGCATCAACGCCTCGAACCCATGCAGCGAATACATGTTCCTCGACGACTCCGCCTGCAACCTGGCCAGCCTGAACCTGCTCCGCTTCGCCACCGAGGACGGGCAGTACGACGCCGTCAGCTTCCGCAAGGCCATCGAGGTGGTGTTCACCGCCCAGGAGATCATCGTCGACGCGGCCAGCTACCCGACGCCGAGGATCGACCGGAACTCCCACGAGTTCCGCCCCATCGGCCTCGGCTACGCCAACCTCGGCGCGCTGCTCATGTTCATGGGCCTCCCCTACGACAGCTACCAGGGCCGGGACTACGCGGCCACCATCACCGCGATCATGACCGGCCAGGCCTACCTCACCTCGGCGAAGATCGCCGAGCAGCTCGGCCCCTTCGCCCATTATCCGAAGAACAAGACCTCGTTCCTCGAGGTCATGCATTACCACCGCGACGCCCTCAAGTACATCGATCCGCAAAACGTCTCGCCCGACCTGTACAAGCAGGCACGCGAGGTCTGGAACCAGGTCATTCAGGAAGGCGAGCAGCACGGCTTCCGCAACGCGCAGGCCACGGTGCTCGCCCCCACCGGCACCATCGGCTTCATGATGGACTGCGACACCACCGGCATCGAGCCCGACCTGGCGCTCGTCAAGTACAAGCAGCTCGTCGGCGGCGGCGGCATCAAGATCGTCAACAGCACCGTCTCGGCCGCCCTCACGCGCCTCGGCTACCCCGACGAGAAGGTCCGCAAGATCCTCAACTACATCGAAGGGCACGGCACCATCGAGGGGTGCCCGCTCCTGAAGGAAGAGCACCTGGCCATCTTCGACTGCGCGCTGAAACCGGCGCAGGGCAGCCGCACCATCCACCACATGGGCCACGTGCGGATGATGGCCGCCGTCCAGCCGTTCCTGTCGGGCGCCATCTCCAAGACGGTCAACATGCCCAACGAGTCCACGCCGGAGGACATTTCCCAGACCTACATGGAAGCCTGGAAGATGGGGCTCAAATCCATCGCCATCTACCGCGACGGCTCGAAGCAGATCCAGCCGCTGTCCACCACCGCCGAAACCAAGCCGGCGGGCGAGGAGAAAGTGGTCTACCGGCCGGTCCGGAAGAAGCTCCCCGACGAACGCCGGGCCATCACCCACAAGTTCGCCATCGGCGGCCACGAGGGCTACATCACGGTGGGCATGTATGAGGACGGCTCGCCGGGCGAGATCTTCGTGGTCATGGCCAAGGAGGGAAGCGTCATCTCCGGCGTCATGGACGGCTTCGCCACGGCTGTGTCCATGGCCCTGCAATACGGCGTACCGCTCAAGGTCCTCGTCGAGAAGTTTACCCACACGCGGTTCGAGCCGTCCGGCTTCACCGGCAACCCGCACATCCCGTACGCCAAATCGCTGTTCGACTACATCTTCAAATGGCTGGCGCTGAAGTTCCTCCCGGAGGAGGAGCACCAGAAGCTGGGCATCATCCCCGTCGAGGAGCCCGCCGCCGCGCCGGCCGCCGAGACGAAGAAGGCGGCCCGAACCGAGCCCGCCACCCAGAAGCCGCTGCTGCTGGAGCTGCAGCCCGACGCGCCCCCCTGCTTCCAGTGCGGGTCCATCATGGTCCGCAACGGCGCCTGCTACAAGTGCCCCAACTGCGGCGAGACCAGCGGCTGCTCCTAGACCCGGCCGCCGATCCCAACCGTTGACGCCACCGCAGGCTCCCCGCATGGGGAGCCTGCCGTTCTTTCGACCTGATTCGGAGATCGACGCTATTTACCGGCGGGCGGCGGCGCTGCCGGCGTGATTTCCAGGGGCAGTTCGGTGCGGTCGCTCCACTCTTCAAACGAGCCGTCGTACAATCGGGCCGTGTACCCGAGATGGCGCGCCGCCAGGTACAGCAGGCTGGCGGCCATGCCCACATTGCAGGTCGCGATCACCTGATCGCCCGGTGCGGCCCCGGCCGCCTGGAAGAGCTGCTCGAGGACCGGCCGCGGTTTGAACCGGCCGCTTTTGTCCATCAACTCGGGGGACGGCAGGTTGCCCGCGCCCGGAATGTGGCCGGGCCGGGGCGCGCCGCCGCTTTCACCCCGGAATGCCGGGGCCGAGCGGGCGTCCACCACGGCCACGCCGGGCTGCGTCCGCGCGGTGTTCAGCCAGTCGGCGCCGGCCAGCAGCTCCGGCCGGAGTCGCAGGTCGGGGAGCGCGGCGGTGACCGCCGGTGCGACCACCGACAGCGGCTGATCCGCCTCCCGCCAAGCCGGCAAGCCGCCGTCCAGCACGGCCACCCGGCCGGCCAGGCCCAGGTATTCGAGCGTGACGAAAATCCGCGCCACGGCCGTCTCACGGCCGGAGTCGCCGTACAGCACGATCCGGGAGCCGGGCCCCACACCGAATCCGGCCAGGATGGCCCGGGCGGTCTCCAGCTCCGGCATCACCGCGGAGGCCTCCGGCGTGGACGGGATCAGCCATGACGACCACAGAAAGCGGGCGCCGGGGATGTGCCCCCGCCGGTATTCGCGATGGGTGGCGCACACCTGGATCACCACCAGCTCGGGGTCCGGCAGCCGGGCCCCCAGCCAGTCGGCGGTCACCAGGACAGGCAGCGTCGTGTCGCCGTCCGCTGAAGTCCCCGCGGGCGGCGTCGCGGCGGTGGCCACCCACGTCAATCCCATCAGCAGCATGGCAACGGGCCAGAATGGTTTCATATGCCCTCCCGATTGGAATATGCGTTGCAGCTTACCCCATCTATGATGCTGGGCGACCGCTCCTGGACGACACGTCCGGCTGGATTCGGGCGCGGCGTCCCGAAACGCCCCAGCTTGATGACGCGGCGGCAGCGGGGCGGCCGTTTGGAAGATGCGGCAATGCTGAGAGAGGTGATTGGAAACGAGTGTGTCCGCTCAGCTGGCGGAGGCTTCATCCATGAAGCGGTCAAAGTTCTCGTCGAGGACTTCGCCGCACTTCTGGCTGATGAAGTCGGAGCTGGTGAACACCCGCACCATGGTGATCATGGCGGCGCGTTGAGCGGCGGAGATGCCCGGAGCCGACTTGGGGAAGTCCACCAGGGTGCTGAAGGCCTTCATGAGCTCGCCGTAGCTGTACAGGTAATCCATGGTGAACTGGTTGAGCACGGCGGTCAGGATCCGGATGAACGAAGGGTAGCGGTCGAACTCGACGATGGCGTTGAGGATCTCTTCCTTCGTGGGCAGATTGCGTGTCTTTTCCAGAAACTGGGTCTCGATGAGCTGCTGGATGCCCGGTTCGTGGCGCCGGCGGAAGAAGGTCAGGTAGACGATCACGATGAACAGCGCGAGGACGACGATGCCGATGACGATGAGTTCGTTCATGTGTTGCGACAGGTAGCCGGAAAACGTTTGCGTCAGCCAGTAGTTCATGATCCCAGTTCTGATTGCGGCGGTGTGGGTCGGGGCTTCGCAAAAACCCGATTAATATACATGCTCCGCCGGGCGTTGTCAAAAAAAATGCTTGACGGAGGAGCAGGTCCGATTCAGTCGCCGCCGCGGCCGGGCGGGGGTGGATCCGTCCAGCGGATGATCCCGTAGTCGCCCATGGTGCCGCGGCGCGCGTCCGCGTCCAGCCTGGCGGCGGAATCCGCCGCCTGGTGACGGTCCCGGTGACGCGGCCAGCAGCCGGCGTGGATCTTCTCCCCGCACGCGGGGCACAGGAGGAGCCGGACGCCCGCCGGAAATTTCTCCCCGCCGCATTCGCCGCAGCGGAAGCCGGCGATCCCCATCAGGCATCCTCCCCGTCGCGCAGGGCCAGCCGGAGCTCTTCGAGCTCGCGCGCCAGCCGCCGCAGCCGGCCGTGCAGACCGACGATGTAACCGAAGAGCAGCAGCAGGATGAAGCTGTAGGCCGCAAAGAGGTAGCCGTTCATCTGTCATTCCCTCTCGAGCAGTATCCGGCGCAGGCGCTGGGCCTCCAGCCGCGCCCACTCGATCCCGAGGCGCATCCGGAACAGCAGCGCGAACAGCAGGGTGAACGCCACGCACGAGGCGATCAGGGTGTGGACCATCTCCGGCTCTAGGTTCATCCCCTGGCCGGAGACCACCACCGGGTGCATGCTGCGCCACCAACGGATGGAGAAGAAGACGATGGGGATGTCCGCGAAGGCGACGACGGCGTAGACGGCGCTGAATTGGCGCATCCGGGGGCTCTCGGGCAGGCTGCCGCGCAGCACGAGATACACCAGGTACATGAGCCAGAGGATCAGCGACGACGTCAGGCGCGGATCCCACGTCCACCAGGTGTTCCAGACGGGCCGGGCCCACAGCGGACCGGTCACCAGCACGATGGTGGTGAACAGGACGCCGATCTCGGCCGCGGCCGCCGCCCAGCGGTCAAAGCGCAGCCGGCCGCGCCACAGGTACAGGATGCTGCCCGCGAACACCACCGCGAACGCCACCATGGCCAGCCAGGCCGAGGCCACGTGAAAATAGAAGATGCGCTGCACCTCTCCCATCTCGCGCTCCCGCGGCGCGTAGAGGAACACCATGTAGAGCGCCCCCACCAGGGCGGCCGCCGTCAGGGCGGCCAGAGCCGCAAAACCGGCGCGTCCGCCGGCGGGAGCGGCGGCCCAGGTGTCAGTGTGTCGGGTGTCCGTTGTCATGCTGTCGGTTCGGATGTCGGGATGCCGGTCCGCGCCGGCGGTTCGTCAGGCGGCTTCCTCGACGACGTAACGGAAGACCGCGTAACATACTACCACGAAGATCAAGTCGAAACCGGCCAGCAGCCGCACCCAGGGGATCCAGCCGGACGCCGCCGGCGCCTGGAGCAACAGCGCGGTGGCCTTGACGCCGGCGATGACCACCGGCACGATCACCGGGAACAGCAGGATGGGCAGCAGCACCTCGCGCAGGCGCAGGCCCATGGTCATGGCCGAAAACAGCGTGCCCACGGCGATGAAGCCCACGTTCACCAGCAACACCACCAGCAGGAACGGCAGGAAGCCGCCGGCGAACCGGACATCGAAGAAGACGACGAAGATGGGCAGGATCAGCGCCTCCATGGCGGTCTGGAACGCCAGGTTGGCGAGGAATTTCCCCAGGAAGATCACCCCGCGCGGCACCGGGGCCAGCAGCAGGCCGAGCATGCACCCCTCCTCGCGTTCCGTGGCGAAAGCGTTCGCCAGGCTGAGGATTCCAGCGAACAGGAACGCCACCCATAGGATGGCCGGGGCGCTCTCGCGCGCCGCCCGGGAGCCGGGATCGAAGGCGAAGTTGAACACCACGATGACGATGAAGGCGAACAGCAGGGTCGTCAGGAAATTCTGGCGGGTGCGCAGCTCCAGGCGGAGATCTTTCCAGGCCACCCAGGCGGCGAGGCGCAGGATGCTCACGACGCCCCCCCGTGCCGGCTCACGGCATCGAGGTAGAGCGCCGCCAAACGGTCCGGCCCTGTTTCGGCCGCGGCCACATCGGCGCGGATCCGGCCGCTGACCAGCACGAGGATCCGGTCGCCCAGCTCGGCGGCGTGCTCCAGCTGATGGCTGATCATCAGGATCGTCCGGCCCTCCCCCTTGAGCTTGCGGAGCAGGTCCCGGAGGATCGCCGCGGCGTGCTGGTCCAGGCCGGTGAAGGGCTCGTCCAGCAGCACCAGCTCCGGCTGGTGCTGCAGGGCGCGGGCGATGGCCAGCCGCTGCTTCATGCCGCGGGAGTAGGTCCGGACCGGCCGGTCCGCGGCCGCCGCCAGTCCCATCCCGGCCAGAATCTCATCCAGGGCGGCCGGATCGCCGGGCCGGTCATAGAGCCGCGCGAAGAAGCGGAGGTTCTCCCGCCCGGTCAGCTCGGGGTAGAGAAAGAGCTGGTGGGAGATGTAGCCCAGCGCCCGGCGGAACTCGAGGTCGCGCCCGCTCATGTCCTCGCCCCGAAACCGGATCGTCCCGGAGCTGGGCCGCATGACGCGGGAGATGCAGTTGAACAGGGTGGTCTTGCCGGCGCCGTTGGGCCCCACCACGGCGAGGAACGTCCCCGGGGCGACATCCAGGCTGATGCCGCGCAGCACCGGCACGTCGCCGAAGTGCTTGCGCACTTCCCGCAGGGACAGGACTGGCACGCCGTTGTCGGGCATTCCGGAACGCTCGCTCGGGCTATCGGATCTCGCGCCGCCGGCCCTCCAGCTGCGCCTTGAGTTCGGCGTAGGGCTCGTCCGGCAGCTTGCCGGCGCGCCGGTCGTACTCCAGGTCGGCCAGCGCCGCGTCCAGCGCCTCGCGGTCGGCCGCCGGGGGGATGTCGTCCGCGGCGACCGTTGCCGCCGGCGCCCCGCCGAGCAACGGCCACAGCACGTAAAGCACCACAGCGACGAGAATGGCCAGCACCAGCAGCGACACGATCATGATGCCTCCTCGGCCGGCAGCTCCCGGAGCAGGGCGCGACGGGACCGCGGCAGGAGCGCCAGCAGTCCGCCCAGGGTGATCACGATGCCACCCACCCAGATCCAGAGCACCAGCGGGTTGATGAGCACCTTGAAGTTGGCCCGGCCGGACAGGCTGAGCGGCGAAAAGATCACGTACAGGTCGCGGACCGGCGTGCAATGGATGGCCACCTCGGTCATCGGCTGCTCGAACAGGCGGTGAAAGTGCTTTTCGGGCCGAAGTGTCGCCACGGTC
This sequence comes from Acidobacteriota bacterium, assembly GCA_029565065.1. GTDB lineage: Bacteria > Acidobacteriota > JAAYUB01 > JAAYUB01 > JAAYUB01 > JAAYUB01. The sequence goes on from JAKQOW010000095.1 coordinate 25,158, forward strand.
CGGCCGCCCTCCAGCGCGCGGAGCTCGGCGTGGAGGATCTCCTTCTCCGGATCGGCATCCCGGTCGAAACGTTCGTAGCGGACGGTGTACGGCCCGGCCTCAAACGATTGCCCCGGCTCCACTGTGGCGTCAAACGACTGGCTGAAGTACGCCGATCCCACGATCCCCATGCAGAACACCACCACGCCCAGATGGACCAGGTAGGCCCCGTAGCGGCGGGTGTTCTTCCGGAGCAGGTTCGCCAGCGCCGCGCCGGGTCCCTCGCCGGTGGTCCGCCGGCGGACCCACGCCGAGCGCGCCACGTCGATGACGATGGCCGCTGCGGCGCCCAGTCCGAAGCCGGCCAGGACCGCCGCGGGGAGGTGTCCCCGCAGCCAGACCGCCGTCGCCGCAAAACCCGCCAGGCTCACCGCCAGGAACACCAGCACGGGCTTCAGGAACGCCGCCGCCGTGGCCCGGTACCAGCCCACCACCGGGCAGACGCCCAGCAAAACGAGGCAAGCGATGGCGAACGGCACGACGGCCGCGTTGAAGAACGGCGCCTGGATGGCGATTTTCCGGCCGCCCGCCAGTTCGGACAGCGTGGGCAGGATGGTCCCCGCCAGCACCACGACCAGGAAGCCCATCAACAGCAGGTTGGTGAGCACGACCAGTCCGTCCTTGGAGCGGAAACTGTCAAGGGGCCGGTCGGGCGCCAGCAGCTGCCGGCGCCAGGCGATGACGCCGCCGGTCAGGGCCAGCATCACCGCCATGAAGATCAGGAAGTAATACCCGATGGTGGAGCGCTCGAAGGCGTGCACCGATTCGATGAAGCCGCTCCGAGTGATGAACGTGCCGAAGATGCACAGCAGGAATGTGAGCGCCACCAGGAACGCATTCCATTTTTTCAACACCCCGTGGCGTTCCTGCAGGATGGATGTGTGCAGGAAGGCCGTCGCCGCGAGCCACGGGATGAACGAGGCGTTCTCCACCGGATCCCAGGCCCAATAGCCGCCCCAGCCCAGCTCCACGTAGGCCCACTGCGCGCCGAGGATGATCCCAACCGTGAGGAACAGCCAGGAAAACACCGTCCAGCGGCGAATGATCTTCAGCCCGTCGGGCGGCATGGCGCCGGCGGCCAGCGCGGCCAGGACAAAGGCGAACGGCACCGTGAAGCCCACGTAGCTGACGAACAGCATCGGCGGGTGGAAGATCATGCCCACGTTCTGGAGCAGCGGGTTCAGGCCCCGCCCCTCGGCGATCGCCACGTCCAACCGCTGGAACGGATTCGTGAACAGGAGCAGGAGCAGGTTGAAGAACAGACCCGAGGCGGCCGTGATGAGAATGAAGGGCGGGACCACCGCGGCGTGGCGCCGGCGGAATCCGGCCAGCGCCCCTGCGGCGAACAGCAACAGCAGGAGCAGCCAGAGGAGGAGTGAACCCGCCTGGCCGGCCCAGAAGGTGGTGATCCGGTAGACCAGAGGCAGAGTCGTGGAGGTGTAGCTTGCCACGTATTCCAGCCGGAAGTCGTTCCGGACCAGCGCCCAGAGGAGAAGCCCGGCGGCGCCGGTGGCCAGGGCGGCCGCGGCGTAGATGGCCCGGCAGGCGGTGTCGGTCCACGCGGGCCGGCCGGTCCGGAGCCTCACCACCGCAGCGGCGACGGCGTAGAGCAGCAGGACGAACGTCGCGACGATCAGGAAATTGCCCACCAGCACCATATATTCTGCCTTTCGATGACGGGTGTCAGGACTGTTCCGGCGCCTTCTCGTACTTCGAGGGGCATTTCAGCAGGATGGTGGCGGCGTCGAACTCGCGACGTCCGGGCTTGAGGTCGCCTTCCACGACAACGGCCATCCCCTCCTTGAAATTGTCAGGGATCACCCCCTGGTAATGGACCGTCAGGGCGGGCCGGTCGGCCTGATCGGCGATCTGGAAATCCATGGCCAGCTCGTCCGCGGCCCGCCGGACCGAGCCGGGCACGACGGTACCGGTGACCCGCACGCCCCGTCCGCCGTCATGCGCCTGGCCGGCCAGCACCTCGTCCACGGTGTGATAGTAGACGGTGGTTTCCTGCAGGCCCGAGTAGATCAGGTAGCCCACCACTCCGACGAACAGCACGGCGATCAGGATCAGTTTCAGCTTGGCCATCGGCGCTCCGCGAACTAGATTGGGGACCGGGCGATGAGCTCCCAGTCGATCCGTCCGGCCTCGAAGACGGGGCCATCGGCGCATACCCGCAGCATGGCGGCGCCGCGGTCATCGCGCACCGGAATCGTGCAGCCCAGGCACACGCCCATGCCGCAACCCATCCGATTCTCCATGGACACCCACACCGGCCGGCCGGCCGCGGCACCGATGCGGTGGATGGCGGCCATCATCGCGTTGGGGCCGCAGCAATAGATGCGGTCCGCGGCATTCTGTTTCAGATAGCGCGCGAGAGGCTCCGTGACCAGGCCCCGTTCCCCGAGGCTGCCGTCCTCGGTCACCAGCCGGACGTCCGGGGCCGTCGTGGGCGCCAGAAGATCGCGCAGCGGCAGGTCGGCCGCGGTGCGTCCGCCGTAAAACAACACCAGCCGGGCCTTTCCCTGATAGCGGCGCAGGCAGAAATAGAGCGGCGCGATGCCCACCCCGCCGCCCACCAAGATCGTCGTTCCGCCGGCAGGCGGCTCCGGGAACGTCCTGCCCAACGGGCCGTGGACAAACAGCTTGTCGCCCGGCCGCAATTCGGCCAGCAGCCGCGTGCCCCGCCCCACCTGCTTGATCAGAAAGAGGATCTCTCCGTCCGCTCCGGCACCGGGCGCGTCCAGCACGCTCAAGGGACGGTTCAGCAACGGATCGGCGGACAGGGTATACCGGGGCAGGCCGAGCATGAAAATCTGCCCCGGCTCGGCCGCGGCGGCGGCCTCCGGCGCGGTGATGCCGAGGAGAAAATAGCCGCCGGCGAGCGTCTCGCACCGGGAGATCTGGACGTCGCGCGCGCGGGCCATGGTGGATTCTTGCATTCGCTCCATCTTGGTGGTATATCTGACACCACGGTGCAAAATTCAGCCGCCGATTATATCGCATATTCGCGAGGGGCGGTAGCGGCATTCCGTATGGCGAGGAGGCGACCATGCAAGACGATTCGGCCCAGTTCGAGAAACTCCGCTTCGAGCTTAAAGGCCGCCTGGCCCACATCACCCTGAACAATCCGCCGGACAACCTCCTGTCGCTGCAGTTGCTGGGCGAATGGAGCGAGTTGATGGAGTCGGTCGCCGGCCAGGCGGAAACGGCCGCCCTGCTTGTGTCCGCCTCGGGTCCCAGCTTCATCGGCGGCCTGGACTTTTCGGAGCACACCCGGGAGATGGTATTCTCCGCTCTGGAGCGCTTCCGCAACATCTGCGAGTTCCTCCTCAACGTGGATTACCTCACGCTCGCCCTCGTCGACGGCAAAGTCCGCAACTGGGGCTGCGACCTGCTCCCCTTCTTTGACCTGGTGCTGGCCAGCTCGGCGGCCACCTTCCAGTACGACAACCTGGCCGTCGGCACCTTCCCCGCGGTGGGCGCGATCATGCTGGGGCAGTCGGCTGGATTCGCCGCGTCGCTCCAGACCTTCCTGACGGGTCACGAGATGACAGCCGCCCAGGCCCTCGAGCTAGGACTGGTATCCCGGGTGCACCCGCGCGAAGAGCTCGTGGTCGAACTCAAGAAGACCCTGGCGCATTTGTCCACCATCAGCACGCCGGTGACCGGACTGATGCTGCGCAACCTGCGCCGGGCCAAGCACGAGACCTTCCAGCGCTTCATCGACGAGTCGTACACCGACTACCTGAACATCCTGACCGACCTGGAGGATTTCAGCGAAGGGGTGGCCGCCTGGGTGGAGCGGCGGCCGCCGGCCTGGAAAAACCGTTGAAGTCTTTGTTTTCCGCGCGTTTCGGGCTGTAATGGTCCTTGACATGAATTGACAGGCCGTGATACTTTGAATTATGCCGTCAACGGCCGGGCAACTTATTCTAAAAACTGGATAAACCAAATGGCACTGATTGGGAATCTCAAGGAAGTCAATCTGGTCAATCTGATTCAGTTGAACTGCCTGGAGAAGAAAACCGCCAAGTTGACCTTCAACTACCGGGGGAAAATCGGCGTGATCTATTTCGAGAACGGCGACATCCCCCACGCCCAGTTCGACAACCTGGTGGGCCCGGAAGCCGTTTACAAGGCGATCCACCTCACGGAAGGCGAATTCAAGATCGAGGACGGCATCCGCACCAACATCAAGACCAACGAGATCAAGTGGTCCGAGCTGATCCTCGAAGGCATGCGGATCTTCGATGAAAGCCAGGCCGGCCAGGATCAGGTCCACATCAAGCTCATCAAGAACCTGATGCAGATCGACGGCGTCCTCGCTGCGGTCACCCTGCTCAAGGACGGGACGCCCCTGTCCAACAGCAGCTTTGAGGAAGTGGAACTCTACGCCCAGATTCTGTCGTTTTGCGCGGCCAAGCTGCAGAACGTCGGCAAGAACTCCGGGATCAGCTATTTCGACAGCATCACCGTCAACTTCAACGACAAAACCCTGATGTTGGTGGACCGGGATCCCCACCTCATCGGCGTCTTTTTCAATCCGCAGGCCAACCTGAAACTGGCTGAGCCCCAGGTGATGAAGGAACTCCAAACCTATATCAATGAGCGGCAATGATGATCATTCCGAAGGGGAAGCCGGTTCATAAGGAACTCAGCTCCTATTTCGTGGACCTTGGCAAACTGCTCGAGGAACTCAAAGGCAATTCTTTCTCCGGTCTCATCGAACTGGTGGGGGTCAAGCACGAAGGCGAAATCCTGCTCGAAGGCGGCGCCGTGGCCAACGTCCGGATCCGCGGGGATGCCAACCTGCTGGGTCGCCAGCACCTGGGCGCCATCCTTCAGATCGGCCGGAAGGAGAACCTCCTCATCTCCACCTACCAGCTGCCCCCGGAAGCCGTTTTTTTCATCTCGCGTTACCTGGGCAGTGAGAAAATCCACGAAAACATCTCCAGCGAGTTCACCGACCCCAAAAAGCTGCTGAGCCGCCTGGAAAGCGATCCCAACGACCACTTCGTGGAAGTGATTTTCCAGAAGAATATCGGCTACGGCCTCCTGTTCGTCCAGGACGGGCAGCCGGTGGACGCGCTGATTTCCCTGCTGGGCAAGGACCTGATCGCCGGCACGACCGCCATCAACGAGATCATCGAGGGATCCCGCGACCTGGGCGCGGTGTTCAACGTCTACCGCGCCACCGGGCAGGAAGTCGCACCCACACCGGCGGAGGTGGAGATCACCCAGGACGAAGTCCGGGTGGTCATGGAAACGCTGCTGAACGAATTCCGGAAGGATTTCCCGGCGGACAACAAGCGTGGACTTGATTTCAACCACCTCTTCCGGGAATCCTGCCTGGAGCTGGCGGACAAGTTCCCCTTCCTGGATCCGTTCGCGGCGGAGTATTCCTACCAGGACGGCCGGCTGGAACTGCACGCGGAGGACAAGCCCAGGGTCATCGCGGAAGCCACGTTCCGGCTCATCCGGCACGTTCTGGAGAAAATGATCGCAGCCCGGGTCGCCTTCCCCCTTGAGCCGTTCCGCGAGCGGACTCGGGCCCTGCTGGCGGCTGATTACGCCTACGCCGCGTCCAGCCTGGACTTGGACAAGTTTTACGAAATTCTCAAATAATGGACAGCCATGGAAGATCTACTCGGCAAATTTGTGGATGAAGTCAGCACCGTCATGGGCGTCCGCTCCGCCTACCTAGTGAACAACCGCGGTGAGCTCCTCTTTCCCCAGACCGAACGGCTGGGCCGTGCCAACCTCACCGCCACCGGGGCCCTGGAGATGGTCCAGTGTCTGGGTGTCCTCGAGCTGCCCGGCGACGAGATCTCCGAAGCCGAAGTGAGTTTTGTCGAAGGCAAGCTGATCGTGTACAACAACGTGCGCCTGCTGGTCCCCACCAAGCTGGGCGTGCAGGAGACCATTCTGGTCCTGCTGGGCGACAAGAACCTCAACAAGGCCCACCTGCGGCTGACCATGAATGTGGCGCTGTCGAAGGTGGTCTCCGACAAGCGTTACAAGAAGCTGGCCCAGCCGGTGCGGATACGCAAAACCTCGGTGCTCTCGCGCGAGAAGCTGAACGAGAAGGAGTATGCCCAGGCGGAGCGAATCCGCCAGATCGTCGGTTAATTCTTCCGGAAGGGTTGTGAACTATGAGCGAAACCCTAAAAGGGAACCTGAGCCAGCTGAAGTTGGTGGAGATCATGAAGATCCTCTGCAACAGCCAGCGGACCGGCAAGCTGTCGCTGCAGCGCGGCGAGGATACCGGCGACGTGTATTTCCTCTCCGGTGAGGTCATTCATGCCAAGTACAACACGGTCATGGGCGAGAATGCGGTGTACGCGCTGCTGTCATGGACCGACGGCATCTTTACCTTCCTGCCCAACATCTCCGTCAAGAACAAGACCATCCTGACCGGCGCCCAGGACATCATCCGCCGCGGCGAGCAGATCGACGCTGACTGGCAGGAGATCCGCAAGGTGATCCCTCACACCAACCTGGTCTTCAAGATGAGTTACGGGACCCCCAGCGAGATCTCGCTCAACGCCACCGAGTGGAACATCCTCCGCCACATCAACGGCATCGACAGCGTGAGCGAGATCGCCGGCAAGGTAGAGCTCCCCATCCTCGACGTGAGCAAGGCGTTTTGCAAGCTGTTCAACGCCGGTCTGATCGAGATGATGGGCGAGGCGGTGACCCGGGAGGAGCGCAAGGTGGGGATCGACCCCGGCATCTTTCAGCTCGTCGAGCGGGAAATGGCCAAGGTCATCGGCCCCCTGGCTCCCATCGTGATGGACGATCATATCGGCAACCTCGGCGAATCGCGCGAAGCGTTCCCCAAAGACAAGCTGCCCGAGCTCATCGAGCTGCTCAGCGGTGAGATCAACGACCCGAAGAAGATGATTGAATTCCAGCGCAACATGCTGGAAATCATCAAGAATATCTGACCGATTCCCCTGGCGAGGTGAACTTTGAAACTCACAATCCGGACTAAACTGCTGGGTTTATCTCTCTTTGCCATCGTGATCCCGCTGATCATCTCCGCCGCGGTCATCGTGGTGATCGTCACCCAGAAGACGCTGGACGAATCCCTGGGCAAGATTCGCGCCAACTCGGACATCGCCACCACCCAGTACGCGCAGCGGATGAACGAGATCAAGGAAAACACCAAACTGCTGGCCATCAACGCGCTGCAGTACGATTTCATCACCGCGATCAATCCGGCGGCGGCTCCGCCGGCCGCGGTCGGCCAGTCCGACCTGGAACGCCGCAAGGCGATCAACGTGCTGGAAATCGTCAAACAGCAGCTCCGCATCGATTACCTGACCCTGACCGACGGCCGGGGGCGCGTGCTGTACCGCGTCAACAACCCGAGCCAGCGCAACGATGACCTCGCCGCCATGGATCCGATGCTCCGCGAGGCGCTGAGCAACCGGAAGGTGGTGTACGGCTCGGTCAAGCTGCCTATCGACTACATGTCGCAGGAAAAGCTGGAGGACGCCCTGGCGGTCGGCACCCAGAAGAAGCAGATCGAAGCCGCACTGGGGATGGAAGTGGTGGTGCCGCTGATCATGGGCGAGGAGGTCCGCGGGGCGCTGGTGGCCGGCGACGTCCTCAACAACGACAACCAGCTTGTCGACCAGCTCAAGCAGATGGTCTACAAGGAAAACATCGAGGCGGGATCGGCCACCCTGTACCTCGGGGAGACGGCGGTCGCGTCATCGCGCAGCGGCGCGGCCGGACGCGGCGTGGGCGAGACGATCACCCAGGAGATCTTCAACTACGTTCTCAACCAGGGCAAGGAGTTCATCGGGACCGAAACCATCGGGGAGATCAGTTACGTCAGCGCCTACGTTCCCATCAAGGACATCTCGAACCAGATCATCGGCATCTACTCGGTGAGCGTCCGGGAGACCTGGTTCCGCCAGTTCCAGAACTACATCCGGAACTTCATCATCATCGTCATCGGCGCGGCCATCCTGTTCTCGGTGCTGCTCACGTACATCGTCGCCACCCGCATGACCAAGCCCATCGAGATGATCACCGAGGCCGCCAACAAGATTTCGCTGGGTGACCTGGACGTCCCGATCCAGGTCAAGACCGGCGGCGACGAGATCGGCCGCCTGGCCGACTCGCTGGACCGCATGCGCATCAGCTTGAAGTCCGCCATCGAGCGTCTGCGCAAACGCTGACGCTCGCACGCGGAACGCCGGCAAACCACACACCGGACCTCCGCGTCCGGTGTTTTTTTTAACGCGCCGAGGAGGAAGAGTATGAGTCAGACACTGTTCATTCTGGAAAACAACCAGCAGGTGGGGCCGCTGTCGACGCAGGACATCGGGGCCATGGTCCAGGCCGGCCGGGTCAACGGCGAGACCTTCTGCTGGGGCGACGGGATGCCCAACTGGCAGCCGCTGCGCACGGTGCTGCCCCAGCTGTTCCAGGCCGCGCCCGCCGCACCCGCGCCCGCCGCGCCGGTGCAGGCCGCGCCGGCCGCCGCCTACCAGGGGGCGACCCAGTTTGAAGTGCTGAAGACCGAGTACTACAAGATGCCCAAGATCACCCTCCAGCAGGCGGAAGTGGTGCTGGAGGCGGGCGCGCTCCACTACATGGTCGGCAACATCGAGATCGAGGTCCAGGCGCCCTCGGCCGGCGGCTTCATCAAGTCGAAGCTCACCGGCGAGCGCGCCGTCAAGCCGGTGTACCGCGGCAGCGGCACCATCTTCCTCGAGCCCACCTTCGGCGAGGTGAACATCCTGGAGCTGCGCGGCGAAACCTGGATCCTGGACCGCGGCGCCTTCCTGGCCTGCGACCGCTCCATCACGGTGGACATGTACACCAACAAAGCGATTTCCGGCCTGTTCGGCGGCGAAGGCTTCTTCCAAACCAGCGTGGCCGGCCACGGCAAGGTGATGTACAACGCGCCGGGGCCGGTGGAGACGCTGCAGCTCAACAACGAGGTGCTCACTGTGGACGGCAACTTCGCCGTGGCCCGCACCGGCAACCTGGACTTCCGCGTCGAAAAGGCCACGAAGAAGCTGTTCAGCTCCTGGGCTTCGGGCGAGGGGTTCGTGAACGTGTTCCGCGGCACGGGCACGGTGCTCATCGCGCCGGTGCCCAACCGCTTCGTCACCCTGATCAACGAGTTCGGCGGCCTGCACGCCGCCATCAGCCGCATCTCGAAATGACCGGCCGGCGGCCGCTGCGGGATCCCGTGGCGGCCGTCAGGCGCCCGCCTCCCCCACCACCAGATACAGATCGTCCGCCTCGCGCCAGATGACCGGGCCGAGGCGGGCGTTCGCCAGCATGCGGTTCACAACCTCCCGTGGCGGGATCATGTCGTGGGCCACCGCCGACCCCACGCCGGCGTGGAAGGCGTTGAGCTTCTCCCGGCCGGTGAGATGGCAGATGACCAGCCGCCCCGCCGGCCGCAGCAAACGGGCCAGGGCAGCCAACGCCTCGGCCTTGCGGCTCAGGTGGGGGAAACAATTGTAGAGCAGCACGGCGTCGAAGGCGCCCGGACTGAAGCTCGGCCGGTGGGCATCGGCAAGCACCCAGCCGGCGCCGGCCGTTGCCTCCCGGCCGCGGGCCTGGCGCAGCATGGGCAGCGAGAAGTCCATGCCCACCACGCGGCCGCCCGGTCCCACGAGGTCCATGATCACCGACGTGATCCGCCCGGTGCCGCAGCCGGGCTCCAGGATGCGCTGCCCGGGGCGCAGGCCGGCTTCCGCCAGCACCGTCCGCAGGCGGGGCAACTCGCGGGAATCCTGGTAGTCGGCGTCCCAGCCGTCGGCATGACGGTCGAAGAAGGCCCGTTTGTCGGTGTGCGGATCAGTCATAGCGGGTCGCCTCCCGGCGCCGGAAAATCAGGACGACAAAGAACGCGGCGCAGAGCACGACGATCACCATGGCGCCCGTGCCCACGTTCCACCAGGCCGACAGCAGCACGCCCGCGAGGCAGCCGCCCGCGCCCAGCGCGGCGCTGGCGACGAAGAGCGCCGGCAGGCTGCGGGCGAACAGCCGTGCGGTGGCTGCCGGCGCGATGAGCACCGCGAAGATCAGCAGGCCGCCCAGCGCCTCCAGGTAGACCGCTACCGACAGGCCCACCACCGTCAGCACCAGGCCCATCAGAAACGCGTCCCGGAGCCCCGCCGCCGCGGCCAGCTTCCGGCTCACCAGCAGCGCCCGCAGGCCGGGGTAGAACCCGACGATGAGCGCCGCGACGAGGGCCGTGGCCCCCGCCATCCAGACCAGCCGGTCCGGCGGCAGGAGCAGGATGCTGCCCCACAGGAGGGCCAGCAGGCGGTTGATCTCACCGCCCGCCAGGGACATCCCCATGAAGGTCAGGCCGAGCATGGTGGAGAAGACGATGCCCACCGCCAGCTCGTGCTCCTGACGGGACTTCTCGATGATGGGACCGATGAGCCACACGGCCAGACAGGCACCGGCGAAGGCGCCGCTCATCGGCGACACCCCCAGCAGGTGCCCGGCCACCGCCCCCGCCATGGCGCCGTGGGCCGCCGCCACGCCGATGAACGGGATGCGCAGGCCCACGATGAGCACGCCCAGCAGGCCGCAGCCGACACCGCCGGCCAGGGCCGCCCACAGGGCCCGCTGCATCAGCGGGAGGTGCAGCCAGTCGAGCAGGTTCATGACGCCCCCTCCGGCGGCACGCCGGCGGCCGCCAGCGGTCGATCGGCCGACAGCCGACCGTCCTCCAGGTGCAGCAGGCGGGTGGCCGCTTCCGGCGGTTCGTCGGCCTGGTGGCTGACGAGGATCACCGCCAGGCCCTGCTCCCGGTTCACCCGCGCCAGCAGCCGGGCGATCTGCTCCCGGGCGGCGCGGTCCAGGTGGTTCATCGGCTCATCCATGAGGATGAGCTGCGGTTCCTGGAGCAGGATCCGGGCGATGGCCACCTTCTGCAGCTCGCCGCCCGACAGCGCCGCCAGGGGCCGGTCCAGGAGCGGGATGATACCGGTGTAGCCGGCGATTTCCGCCAGGCGGGCGGCGCGTTCGTGCCGGCTGCCGCGCCGCGTCCCCCAGCCGCCGAACTGGGCCAGCGCGGCGAAATCGCCCGCCCGGATTGGGATGCGCGTGTCGAACCAGGCCTGCTGCGGCAGGTAGCCGATCCGGCGCCGCAGCGCCGGGCGGTTCGACCAGAGCATGCGCTGCCCAGCGACGCAGACCTGCCCGGCGGTGGGCGTCGCGAAGCCGGTGATTGTCTCGAACAGCGTGGTCTTGCCGGCGCCGTTGGGCCCACGCAGCAGGATGAATTCGCGGGGCGCCACCCGCAGGTTGACGTCCTGGAGGAGCCGGCGGCCGCCTCGCTCCACGCTCACACCGGTCAGTTCAACGAGCGGCGTGGCGGACATGGCTGAGGGCTTCCCGAAGCGTGCGGGTTTGCGACTGGAAATACGCCAGGTAATCGTAATGTCCCGCCGGGTCCGTGGGGAAATTGCTGAGCACGACGTGCGGCCGGCCCCACTGTTCCGCCAGCCGCCCGGTGATGCCCGCCTGGTCCGACTGCAGGTTGCCCACCAGCAGAGCCACGTCTCCCGGCGGCCGCCGGATCAGCTCCGGCGAGGGGTCGGCGCCGGCGAGCCAGGTGCCGCGCACCTCGATCCCCAGGAACCGCAGGAATTCCGCTTGGCGGCTGTCGCAGACGACCCCCACCCCGCGACCCAGCCGTCGCAATTCGGCCATCGCCGTCTCGGTGTGCCGGCGCACGGTGTCATCGGCCGCCGCGTGGCGAGAGCGGATCACCGGCGCCTGTCGGGGAAACCGGCGGCTCAGGACATCGGCCGCATCGGCCAGCCCCGCCCGGTAGTTGTCGGGGATGAGCGCGGAGCCCCGGTCGGGCAGCACATCCAGCGCTCCCGGCAGGGCCAGCCCGGACCAGCGGGTTCGGAGGTCCTTTTGGAAGGCGTGGGTGAGAGCCAGGTCACAACGCTGGATGGCCAGGGCGTCGGCGGGGGCCAGGTCGTAATGGCCCGGACAGGAACCGGGCGGGACGAGCAGGTACAGCTCCGTCTCCGGTCCGGCCAGGCTGTGCACCATCGCGTACAACAGGGAGGACGAGACCACCACCCCCGGCCGCGGCGGCTCCGGCGCCGGCGTGGCGAGCGACCCGCCGCAGCCGGCCGCCGCCAGCGTCAGCAGGAGGACGGCCGGCATCCCCCAGCCCATCGCCCGGACGATCCTTGATCCAACCTTACGGGCGTCAGTTGCTCGATTCGGATGGCACAAACCGCTTGACCTCACCGTCGCCAACTCCTATAGTGTTACCGATTTATTATACGTAACACGGAGTGTAATGTCCACGTCTCCGCGAATCGCCCTGATTTTTTGCTGGGCTGCTCTGGCCGCCATCACCGGTTGGGCCGTCGAATCACCGGCGGGCCGCGAACCGGATGCGCCCGTGCCGCCGCTGCGCACCGAGATCGAGGTCCGCGCCGACGCCCCGATCGTGGAGGGCAACCACATCGCCGCCGACGGGATCACGTTTTCCCGCGTCACGCGGACGCAGCTGGACGACCTGATGGCTCACGACATCCTCACCGGCGTGCGCCGCGTGCCCGGCATCCTCATTTCCCGCTACAACCTGGTGGGAAGCTACGGCGGCGGCGAGGGCGGCACCCTGTTCATCCGCGGCATGGGTTCGGGCCGCCCCGGCGCGGAGATCCAGTTTCTCGTCGACGGCGTCCCCCGCGTATCCGGAGTCTGGGCCCACCCCCTCATGGACGTGCTCGCTGTGGACACCATGGCGCAGATCGACGTGGTCAAGGGCGCTTCCCCCGTTCTGTACGGCAACATGAGCTTCGGCGCGGTGGACATCCGCACCCGGCGCATGCTCCAGGACGGGCACGAGCTGGAGCTCTCCGCGGCCGGCGGCTCCTACGGCACTCTGCTCACCGCCCTGAACGGCGGCTTCCGGCAGGGCCGGTTCGACACCTACGTCTCGCTGGGATACAAGCACTCCGACGGACACCGGCCCCAGGCCGACGGCGAGCTGCAACACTACTTCGGCCGCCTGGGCTACGCCGTCGCCCCGGGCTGGCGGCTGGACTTGGCAGTGACCCACACGAACAACTACGCTCGCGACCCGGGCGTCGCCGGCCTGCCGCCGCCGCCCCGCGCCCAGTTCAACACCGACGACTGGCTCACGGTGGTCACGCTGGAGAACACGCTGGCCCAATGGGACGGGTACTTCCGCTTCTACAGCGACAACGGCATGATCAACTGGCAGCAGTGGAACACCGGCCGGCAGCAGAGCGAGGACAACGACACCGACTATCACAACTGGGGCTTCCGCGCCCGCCAGACGTGGCGCGGCAGCGACCGGGTGGCGCTGACGGCCGGCTTCGACTGGGACGACTACGGCGGCGACTTCACCAGCGTCATCGGCGGTGTGGCGGGCCCCACCCGGGGCGAGCGGTTTCGCAACGCTGCCCCCTATGCGCTGGCGAGCGCCGAGTTCGGCGACAGCACGAAGATCGCGCCGGTCGCCGGACTGCGCGTCAACGTCAGCGACCCGTTCGGCACATTCCTGGCCCCCCAGGCCGGTGTCAGCCTGATCCGCGGCGGCACCACGGCGCACGTCTCCCTCTCGCGGGGCTTCAACCTGCCCGGCGTGTACGCGGCCGTGTCGTACGACCAGTGGGGCCGGGGCGACGCCTGGCGCGAGCTGGAGCCGGAACGGGTGGTCCACCTGGAGGCGGGTGTATCCCGGGTGGTCAACACCTGGCTGCGCCTTGACGCCACCTGTTTCCACGACCGCGGCCGCGACGCCCTCCGCTTCGCCGCCCCGCCGCCGAGCTACGAGAACATCGCCGAGTACGAGCTCAACGGCCTGGAGACCTCGGTCACGGTCTGGCCGGCCGACGCGCATCACCTGTTCGCCGCCTACACATTCCTGGACGCCCAGCCCCACGACACGCCCTACGCGCCGCGCCACACGATCGTCGCCGGCTGGAACTGGAAACCGCTCCGCCGGCTCGACGTCGCGGTGGACGCCCAGTACATCGGCCGCCGCTTCGCCGCCAATCCGCGCTATCCCGGCGCCCGCGTCGCCATGGACGGCTTCACCCTCTTCAACGCCCGGCTCGACCTCCACGTCACCCCCGAGAGCTGGCGGGAGCGGGTGACACTGTTCGGGGCCGTGGAAAACCTGACGGACACCGACTACGAATATCGCCCCGGCTACCCCATGCCCGGCATCACCCTCCTGGGCGGGCTCCGGGTGACGATCCACTGACCCCTCACCTTCGCCGCTGCCGGCGGATCGGCCTGCGGCCGCCCGGACCGTTTTTGATTTTTCCCCACCCCGGTGCTATAGTACCGGACCATGGATCTGGAGAACCTCTTGGGCATGTCCCTGGCGGAGTTGACGGCGGTGCTGGCGCGCTGGGATCAGCCGGCATTCCGGGCGCGGCAGCTCTACCACCAGCTCTACCGACGCCAATGCACGGAGCTGGACGCCATGACCAACCTGGCCAAGACGCTCCGCCAGGAGCTGGCCGCGTGCTGCCGGATCAGCCTGCCTGAGACGGCCGCTCGGGTCGTGTCCGCCGACGGCTGCCACAAGTACCTGTTCCGGCTGGCCGACGGTTGCGAGGTTGAGTCGGTCCACATCCCCGAGCCGGACCGCGTGACGCTGTGCCTGTCCACCCAGGTGGGCTGCCCCATGGGGTGCACCTTCTGCGCCACCGCCGGCATGGCCGCCCGTCGCGATCTCGCCGCCGGCGAGATCCTGGGCCAGTACTTCCGGATCGCCGCCGACCTCGGCCTCCAGGGCCGACCGGCCAACATCGTGTTCATGGGCATGGGCGAGCCGCTGCTCAACTACGACGCGGTGATGGCCGCCTTCCGGCTGTTTGTCGATCCGGCCGGCATCGCTCTGTCGCGGCGCGGCGTCACCCTGTCCACGTCCGGCCTGGTGGACGGCATCCGTCGCCTGGGCGCCGAGCCGGTCCGCCCGAAGCTGGCGATTTCCCTCAACGCCGCCACCGACGAGGTCCGCGACCGGCTGATGCCGGTGAACCGCCGCCATCCGCTGGCGGAGCTCCTCGGCGCCTGCCGCGACTTCCCCCTGGCGCCGGGCGAGCGCATCACCTGCGAATACGTCCTGATCCGCGGCGTGAACGATACGCCGGCGGACGCCCGACGGCTGGCGCGCCTGCTCAAGCCCCTCCGCTGCAAGATCAACCTGATCCCGTACAACGAAGTTTCCGGCCTTCCCTTCGCCGCGCCGGCTGAAGCGGCGGTCCTCGCCTTCAAGCAGGTGCTCATCGATGCCCGGTTCGCCGCCATGATCCGCAAGTCGCGGGGCCGCGACATCCAGGCGGCGTGCGGCCAGTTGGCCGCCGCCGGCCGGCCGGCGGCGGCCCGCCCGACTGCCCCACTCGAACCCGGAGGATGCCATGCCTGACGACGACGAACGGGTGAACGGCGCGATCGACGCGGTGGGTTTCCACAAGACGAAGGATCCCGAAGCCATCGCCGAGCTGCAGGACATGCAGCGGATGTACGAGCGGATCGCCGACGCCATCCGCGAGCGGAAGAACGTGCCGTTCACGCGCGTCCTGCAGAACGCCCGGGCCAAGGCCGAGGAAGCCGAGGCGGCCGCCGCCACCGGGCCGGACGCGGAATCGACCGAAGCGGCGGACGCGGACCATGCCCCCACCGATACCACCGGCTGAGCAGGTGGCCGAGCTGGAACTGCGCGCCGGCCGCCCGGTGCGCTGCCGCGCCGCCGGCTCCAGCATGAAGCCGCTCATCGTCCCCGGCGCCGACCTGGAGGTCCAGCCGGTCCCGGCGCAGGAGCTGCGGCCCGGCGATGTGCTGCTCTTCCAGGACGGCACGCGCCTCGTGGCGCACCGGCTGGTGCGCCGCGTCGATGATCCCGAGCGGGGGCGGCTCTTCTACGTCCAGGGGGACAACCGGCACGACGTGGAGGGACCCGTTCCGGCCGACGCCATCCTGGGCCGCATCGAACGGGTGCGCTCCGGCTGGCTTCGCTTCCGCCCCCGGGCTTGGTGGATCCGCGCCGCCTACCCGCCCCTGCGTTGGGGGTATCGGTGCGCCGCCCGCATCAAACGGGCGCTGACCGGCTGAGCGTCGCGGTGGAAATGGGGGGATCGGATCCGGCGTCGGGCGCCGTTCACGGTCCAGAATACTCGAAGCCGTTGGTGTCGGTCTCCTGAAGGGTGATCGTCGCGAGCCGTCCCGGCACCGCCGGCTGCAGGGCCGACCAGATCCACCGGCACAGGTTCTCGGACGTGGGCACCCGGTCGCGGAAGTCGGGGATCTCGTCGTTGATGAAGCGGTGATCCAGCCGGTCCACGACCTGGCGGCGCACCACCCGGTCCAGCTCGGCCAGGTCCGCGATCATCCCGCTGGCCGGGTCCATCTCGCCGGAGACCGCCACCCAGAGCGTGTAGTTGTGGCCATGGCCGTGCGGATTGGCGCAGCGGCCGTAGACGCGGCGATTCCGCTCCGGATCCCACTGGGCCCGGCTCAGGCGGTGGCCCGCCGAGAAGGTGTAGCGCCGGATCAGGCGGAGCATGGCGCCTCCGCGGTCCATTCCACGCACAGGTCGTCGCTCTCCCACAGCCGGATGCGGTGGACCCGCGCGCCCCGGAAGGCCGGCTGCAGGAGGTCGCGGATGTACAGCACCAGATTCTCGGTGGTGGGGATGGCGGTCTGAAAATGGGGGATGTCCTGGTTGAGAAACCGGTGGTCCAGCCGGTCCAGCACCGTCTGTTCCAGAACGGCCTTGACGTCCTTCAGGTCGATGATCATGCCGGTCTCGGGGTCCGGCTCCCCCGCCAGCGACAGCTCCAGGCGGTAGTTGTGCCCGTGGCCGTGCGGATTGGCGCACGGCCCGAACACGGCCCGGTTTTTCGCCTCGTCCCACGCCGGTTGCCAGTAGCGGTGGGCGGCGCAGAAGGTCACAGTCTTGGTGATGACGATCATCTCGTTCTCCTTGCCCGGCGCGGCGGTCCCGCGGCCGCGGTCATGTGAGCGATATCCCGCCGTCCACCGGCAGGTTCACGCCCGTGATCCAGGCCGCCTCGTCGGAAGCCAGGAACACGGCGGCGCGGGCGATGTCCGCCGGCTCGCCCACGCGTCCCAGGGGATGGGCGGGCGCCATCCGCGCCAGGTGCGCGCGGATCTCGTCGGGCGACATGGTCGCCTCGAAGATGGGCGTGCGCACCACCCCCGGCGAGATGGCGTTGCAGCGGATGCCGCGCCCGGCGTGTTCCAGCGCCACGCTCCGGGTGAACATCAGCACCCCCGCCTTCGCCGCCGAGTACGCGCTGCAGCCCGGCACGGGCATGTAGCCGAGGGTCGAGGCGATGTTGACAATCGACCCGCCGCCGGCGGCCGCCAGCAGCGGGATCAGCCCCTGGGTGATGACGAAGACCGCCTCGAGGTTCACCCGCATGACCCGCGTGTAATCCCCCCGGGGATCGTCGTCCGAGCGAACGTCCCGGTAAAAGCCGGCGCTGTTCACCAGGACATGGACCGCGTCGCCGGCGTCGGTCCGCCCGCGCACCCACGCCTGCACCGCGTCGAGGTCCTCCAGGTCCACGCAGTGGATCCGCACCCGGCCCGGGTCCTCGCAGCCGGCCCGGGTCTCCTCGAGGCGGGCGCGGTCGCGCCCGATGATCTCAACGGCCGCTCCCTCCGCGACGAACTGCCGGCAGATCTCCCGGCCGATCCCGCTGCTGCCCCCGGTGACGATGGCCCGCTTGCCCGCCAGCCGTTGCGCCATGCCGACCCTCCTGTATCGGGTTCGATGATGCGGCCCGCGCCCGGATGCGCCGCCCTGCCCGCGGCTCCGGTCAGCCGATGCGCCCGGGCCGCCGGAGCAGCTCGTCCAGCCGGACCCGGACTGCGGCGATCACTGCGTCCAAGGAGCCCGTCAGCATGCAGCCGGAGGCACGGGGATGCCCGCCCCCGAGCGGCGTCAGACTGCGGGCGAACTCGCCCACGTTCACGGCGCCCCGCGAACGGAACGAGATGCGGACGTTGCCGCCCGGCTGCTCCACGAAGAGCAGGCTCACCTCGACGCCGTTGATGAAGCAGATCTCGTCGATGATGTCGCCGGTGTCCTCGGTGGTGGCGCCCGAGCGGCGGATCATCTCCTGATCCATCACCGACCAGATGTAGCGCCCGTGCGGATCGCGCTCCATCCGGTTCAACACCAGGCCCAGCAGCTTCTTCATCGCGAAGCTGCGCACCAGGTGCACCCGCTCGGCGGTATCGGGGAAATCGAAGCCGGTCTCCAGCAGCCGGGCCGCCACCCGGTGGGACGACGGCCGGGTCAGGTCGTATTGGAAGGCGCCGGTGTCGCACAGGATGCCCACATAGATGAGGTTGGCCAGCCGGGCGTCCAGGGGGATCCGCCACGTGGGATCGTCGACGATGGCGAACAGCACCTCCGTGGTGGAGGCGACCTGGCTGCTGCAAATCTCGATGTCGTAAGCGCCGGCGTTGCCGAAGGAGTGGTGGTCGATCTTCACCCGCACCGGGCACGCCATGAACAGCGGCCGGACCCGCCCCGCGCGGTCGGCGCCGCAGTCGACCACGATCCCCAGGTCGTAGCGCGCCCCGGCCGCCTCGGCTTGGTCCACCGGAACGATCTCCGGCGCGCCGTGCAGGAACAGGAAGCGGGCCGGGCAGGGGCGTTCGTTGACGACGTGGATGACCTTGCCACTGCCGGGGAACGCCTGCTCCAGCATGTACTTGACGGCCAGCTCGGCGGCGACGGAGTCGCCGTCCTCCCGTTCGGTGGCCGTGATCAGGATCCGGCCGGCCTGCCGCGCGGCGTCATGGAGGCGCTTCAATTCCGGTTCGAACATGGGGCGTCCCACCTGACGGAGAAATAAATGGTCATGTTACCAAAGGGCGCGGATGAATGAAAACAAAAAAAGGGACCGGCCCCATGGGCCGGCCCCAATGCTGTTGCAGGCGCAGTACTCGGCAGTTGCCGGTCTCGTTAGAGCAGGGCCAGCAGCCTGTTCTTCTTCTCTTCGAATTCGTCCGCGGTGATAAGCCCCTCCACCATCAGGGCCTGCAGATCCTTGATGATCCCCGGAATGTCGGCGACATCCAGCGACATCATGATCTCGAGCAGGTCGCCCACCTCCACGGCCTCCTTGGCCTTCTTCCGCGGCTTCGGTTTGTCCTCACCGCGACGGAAGGACACCGACTCGCCCAGTTTGACGGCATCCACCAGCCAGTTCACGCGCAGCCAGAACTTGGAGCCGCCTTTCTTGCCGTTGGACCACCAGGCCCGGTGCTTGTAGGCGGAATCCGGCAGCTTGAACGTGGCCAGTTCCTCCATCTGGTCGTAGGTCAGGCTGACGGCGCTCTCTTTCAGCGTGGCCAAATACTTTTCGATCGGTTCGTACTTGCTCACGTTCGGAACCTCCTGTTAAATTCAATTGCTGATATAAATACAAAACTGATTTTATTTCGAATAATTATATTTATCAACAATTTTTTACATAATTAATTAGTTTTTTACATGAATAATTTTAAAAGAAATCGCAAATAATTCAAAAATAAGTATTTACAGAAAACCATAAACATCAGACACACATATAATCACAACAATCACCGGAGCTCGCCAAGCGTATAGAATCCTATGGCGGATATCTGCATGTTTTTGTATCATATTCATCGCCCGGTGCATCTCACCAGGCGAGAGATTTGGAGCGCGCCCATGATACTGCCCATCAAGGTGTACGGAGATCCGGTGCTTCGGCGCAAGGCCGCTCCCGTCACCGTGTTCGATGACGCGCTGGCCCGCCTGGCGGCGGACATGGCCGAAACCATGTACCATGCGCCCGGCATCGGCCTGGCGGCCCCGCAGGTGGGGGTGAGCCTGCGGTTCATCGTCGTGGATGTCTCCCACGGCGAGTTCAAGGACCGCCTCTACGTGATGGCCAATCCGGAAGTGGTCGAGACGGCCACCGAAACCGAGCGCTGCGACGAGGGGTGCCTGAGCGTGCCCGAATTCACGGAAGCGGTGGTCCGCCCGCGCTGGGCCCGCATCCGCGGCCAGGACCTGCAGGGCAACACCTACGAGGTGGACGCCCACGACCTGCTGGCCCGCTGTTTTCTCCACGAGATCGACCACCTCGACGGCGTGCTGTTCGTCGACCGGATCATGTCATTCCGCCGCCGGCTGGCCCGGCAGCGCCTCAAGAAACACTTCGGGACCGTTTCCCTCCCCGACGCCACGCTGGCCCTCTGAATCCCTTACGCGCGACGGCGGAAATCTGGGATAATAGCGCAGCCCCACCGGGGCGGAGGCCGCATGCGCATCGTGTTCATGGGTTCCAGTGAATTTTCAGTCGCCTCGCTGGCCGCGCTTGTCGACGCCGGCGAGGCGGTGGCCGCGGTAATCACCCAGCCCGACCGGCCGGCGGGTCGCGGCCTCAAGGTGACACCGTCGCCGGTGAAGCAGTTCGCGGCGGCGCGCGGCCTACCGGTGTTCCAGTTCGCGTCCATGAAGAGCGTGGAGGCGCACGCGGAGTTGGCCGCCCTGCGGCCCGATCTGCTGGTGGTGGCCGCCTACGGCCAGATTCTCCCCCAGCGGATCCTCGACGTGCCGCGGATCGCGCCTCTGAACGTCCACGCCTCGCTGCTGCCCCGCTACCGTGGCGCCGCGCCGATCGCCTGGGCGATCCTGCAGGGGGAGATCCGCACGGGCATCTCCATCATGCGGATCGTCCGTCGGCTCGACGCCGGCGACGTCCTGGTGCAGCGGCCGGAGCCCATCCGGCCCGCTGACACGGCCGCCACCCTCCACGACCGGCTCAAGGAACTGGGTGCCCGCTGCCTGCTGGAGGCGCTGGATCTGATCCGGGCCGGCCGGGCCACCTACACGCCGCAGGACGAGCGTGAGGCGTCGTACGCCCCCACCCTGGACCGGGCCATGGCCCCGCTGGAATGGGCCCGGCCCGCCGGCGAGGTGCTCAACCGGATCCGCGGCCTGAACCCGTGGCCGGTGGCCCAGACCACCTTCCGCGGCCGGACCTGCAAGATCTGGCTCGCCGAACCGGCGGAGGCCCCCGCCCACGATTCGCAATCGGTTCAGCCGGGCCGGCTCCAGCTCGCCGGCCGGCGTCTGGCGGTCCAGGCCGGCGACGGCGGCTGGCTGCATGTGCTTGAGTTGCAGCTGCCGGGCCGCGCCGCCGTGGACGGCGAAGCGTTCGCCCGGGGCGCCCGGATCGCCGAGGGGGATGCGTTTGCCTAGCCGCGCGCCCCACCCGTCGCCGCGGCGGCTGGCCGCCGAGCACCTGGGCCGGGTGCTGGCCCGCCGCAGCTGCACGCCCGAGGGGCTGGCCGACGAGCCCGCCTACCAGAGCCTAGACGACGCCGACCGCCGGCTCTGCTTCGAGCTGCTGCTCGGCACCCTGCGCCACCTCGCCCTCGTGGACGCCGTCCTGGAGCGGCTTTGCCGCCGGCCGCCGCGCTTTCAGCCGCCGCTGGTGCGCAACCTCCTCCGCACCGCCCTGTACCAGCTGTTCTTCCTCGAGCGGGTGCCCGACTACGCCGCGGTCGATGAGGCCGTCGGCGAGATCCGCCGCTCGCCGTACCGGGGCATGGGCGGATTCGCCAACGGGGTGCTGCGCGCCGCGGCCCGCCAGGGCCGGCCGGAAGCGGTCCTGGACGTCGATCCCGCCACGCCGACCGGACTGGCCCTGCTCACATCGCACCCGCCATTCCTGGTGGAGCGCTGGCTGGAACGGCATCCTCGCGAAGCGATCGAGGCCTGGCTGCGGCGGGCCAACCGCCCGCCGGCGCACTACCTGGTGACCAACACGCGGCGCACCGACGCCGCGGCGCTAGCCGCCGCCTGGGCGGTCCGAGGCGTCGCCGTCCGGCCGACCCGGCCGGATTGGCCGGTGCTCGCCGTGGACGGCTCCCTGCGTGACATCGATGGCGAGCTGGACGCGGGGTTGTGCTATCCGCAGGACCTGTGGTCGTTCGCCATCAGCCGGCTCGTGCCGGAGCGGCCCTACCGGGCCGTGGCCGACCTCTGCGCGGCGCCGGGCGGCAAGAGCTTCGCCCTCTCCTTACGCTTTCCGGACGCGCACGTGGCGGCCATGGACAGCCACCCCGCCCGGCTGGCGGTGCTGGCCCGCCGCGCCGCCGCGCTGGGCCTGGACCGGATCGCCGTCGTTGTCGGCGACGCCGCCGCCCCACCGCTGCCGGCCGCCGGCTTCGACCTGGTGCTCGTGGACGCTCCCTGCTCCGGCACTGGCACGCTCCAGCGCAACCCCGACCTGCGCTGGAAACTCAAAGAGGAAGACATCCTCCGCCTCAGTCGCCTGCAGCGCCCCATCCTGGCGGCGGCGGCCGGCCTGGTGGCCCCCGGCGGCATCCTGGTCTACGCCACCTGCTCCGCCGAGCCGGAGGAGAACGAGGCGGTGGTGGACGAGTTCCTGGAGCACGCAGCCGGCGCCTTCCGCCCGCTGCCTCCCGACGCCGCCGAAACGCAGTTCATCACCCGGGACGGGTATTTCCGAACCTTCCCCATCGCCACCGAAGGCGAGGGCTTCTTCGCCGCGGTCATGGAGCGGCAGGACACCGATTGCGGCCCGCTCACCCGGCGGCACGGTTGAGCCATTCACCCTCTGGTTCGAGTCGCGGCGAGAACGGATCGGCATCCCCCGTACCGTGCCGATTGTCACCGTGCCCGTCCGGCGGACGGGCGCTACTCAGCGGCAAACAGTAGGCCGCGCCCGCCGGGCGCGGCCCGATCTCTCGGCACAATTGATCGATTCGCCCACTGCGCCGAGTTTCGTCGCGGCGAGGACCGATCGAAATCCCGCCACTTCTTGCCGACTTTCACGGTTTCATTGATCATCTGACATTTGTCATTGGGCATTTCATACGGTGAATCGGGAGACGGGAGGCGGGACCTTGGACCTGGGTGATGGGACCTGGGGAGAGGGACCAGGGGAGAGGGGCACGCCAAGGCGCGAAGGCGCGAAGAAGACTGTTTTTGTCAATGGAAAGACGGGGAGAAGGACCTGGGTGCTGGGTGCTGGCACCTGGGAGATGGACCCCAAGACCCAGAACCTAGGTCCCAGGTCCGATCACGATTACGATCACGATTACGACTTACGATTACGAATTACGAGCACGAAAAGAAGCTCTTAACTCTAAACTCCTATCTCCTATCTCCTCACTGTTCACTGTTCGCCAACAAAAAAAACCGGGCGCGGGCCCGGTTTTACAGTTTCCGACGAGTCCGATTCGGTTTACTTGTACAGGTCCTTGTACTTGGCCTCGTCCTCGGGGGTGGCGTCCTTGGCGCAGCGGAAGCCCACGCCCAGCTGGTAGTTGTTGGGGAAGGCGGCGCGGGCCGCCAGCGGGTACTTCGTCCCGTCGATGTACAGTGACGCGCCCTTGACCACCATCAGCTTGATGCCGTAGTTCCGATCCTTGGCCTTGGTGCCGGGATACGGATCGTAGTAGCTGGAGGTCCACTCGAAGATGTTGCCCAGCATGTCGTGGGCGCCGTAAAAGCTCACGTCGCCCTTGCTCTCGCCGATGTTCATCAGCACGCGGCTGCCGCTGTTGGCGGCGCTGTCAATCCATTCGTCGCCCCAGGGGAATTTGCGCGGCTTCTGGGTCTTCTCGTCCCACAGCGCGGCCTTCTCCCACTCCTCCTGCGAGGGTAGGCGCTTCTTGGCCCACTTGGCGTACGCCTCGGCGTCGGAGTAGATGACGTTGTAGATGGGGTGCAGCGGCTTGTTCGGGTCGCAGACGCGCCAGTTGCCCTTGGTGGCGTAGCCGGAGTCGGCCACAAACTGCAGGAACTGCTCGTAGGTCACCTCGTACTTGTCGAGCCAGAACGCCTTGAGATTCACCTCGTGCGCCGGCGAGCTGGTCTTGGTGACTGCGTCCTCGAACGGGCCGCCGATGATGCACTTGCCGGCCGGCACGAACACCATCTCGTTGTAGTCGATCACCGGCTCGGCGGGTTCCGCCGGCGTCGGTTCCGGCGTCGGCTCCGGCTGCGTGCCGCAGCCCGCGGACAGGAGTAGAAAAACAACGGTCAATAGGAGCATGAAAAACCAAACAAACTGTTTGCTCATTATGCCTCCCTAAGCTGACTGATGATCACGATTGATTGCGGCCCGGACTGGTTCCACGATGCAGCATCCTTGACTACGGGCTTTTATTATAGATGGTTCGGCCGGCGTCCACAACAAAATTCATCGGCCGCCGCGCCCGCCCGACGGTCGGCCGGCGGCAAATCAGTCCCGCCGATACTTGTACCAGGCGGCGCAGGTGCCTTCCGACGACACCATGCACGCCCCGACGGGCGACTCCGGCACACAGGCGGTTCCGAACAACGCGCAATCCGGCGGCTGGCAGATGCCCTTGAGGATGTCGCCGCACCGGCAGCCGGCCGGCTCCGCGGCCGGCTCCAGGGGGACCGGAAAGCGCGCGGCGGCGTCGAACTCCCGGAACTCGTCCCGCAGCGCCAAACCGCTCCCCGGCAGAAGGCCGATCCCCCGCCAGCGGTCGTCGCACGGCTGGAAGGTCTCCGCCAGCAGGCGCTGGGCGGCCCGGTTCCCCTCGGGCCGGACCACGCGGGCGTACTCGTTGTCCACCGTCGGCGCGCCGCGGATGATCTGCTCCGCCAGCAGCCGGACGCCCTGCAGGATGTCCAGCGGCTCGAAGCCCACCACCGCGCAGGCGACGCCGTAGCGCTGCGGCAGGAACTCGTAGGCCCGCGCACCGATGACGGCGCTCACGTGGGCGGGGCACAGGTAGCCGTGGACTCCGACGGCCGGGTCGCGGGCCAGCACGTCCATCGCCGGCGGGATGAGCTTGTGGGCCACGAGCACGGAGAAGTTGTCCAGCCGCTCCCGCCGGGCCTGCTGCACCGCCGCCGCGACGGTGGGGGCGGTGGTCTCGAAGCCCACGCCCAGGAAGACCACCTGGCGGTCGGACCGGCGGCGGGCCACCTCGAGCGCGTCGAGGGTCGAGTAGACGACCCGGATGTCCCGCCCGGCCGCCCGCTCGTGACTGAGGGTGGTGTGCGCGCCGGGCACCTTCATCATGTCGCCGAAGGTGGTCAGCACCACCTCCGGGAGCCGCCCGATGGCGACGGCCCGGTCGATGTAAGCCATCTCGGTCACGCAGACCGGGCACCCCGGGCCGGAGATCAGGTTCACCGTCTCGGGCAGCAGGTCGCGGATCCCAAAGCGGTGGATCGCCATGGTGTGCGAGCCGCACACCTCCATGAGGGTGATCCGGCGCCCCAGCGGCAGGCCGCAAATCGCCTCCGCGAGCCGGCGGGCGTCGTCCCGGCCGCGGAATTCCTGGATGTACTTCATGGGGAGCCCGGCCGGCGGCGCGTCACTGGGCGGGGGCGGCCGGCAGCGCCTGCTTCATGTCGTAGGCGAGGTCGCGGACGAGGGTGAGCTCCTGCCGCGTGATGGTCATCTCCATTAGCTGATTGCGCTCGTTGACGCCGACGGCCACGCCCTGGAATCCGCCCACGTCGATGAAAAACCGGCGCAGGGTCATCTCGCCGAGCGGGGTGGTCACCTTCTGCTCGCCCGAAAAGCTGATCTTGCCGCTGAGTTCCTGGGCGATTTTGGGGATGTACAGGCGGATGGGCACGTCCGGCTCCCGGGAATGGCCGTACTTGCGGAGGATGAGCGCGTACTGGCTGAAAACCGCCTCCTCGAGGATCCTGAAGTCGGCGCTCACCTTGGCCGTCCGGCTCAGCGCCTGCCCGCCCATGAGGGCGCTGTCGTTGGCCTTGCCTCCGGAGAAGGTGACGTAGACGTTGCTCGGCCGGTCGTTGACCGTGAAATTGTCGGTGTACTCGATGGGGTTGAACTTGTCGTCCATGATCTCCTTCGTCTGGTAGGCGAAGAAGGTGTTGCCGGCGCCCCGCGGGAGCACGAGCTCGCTCTCGGTCTCCATCACCATCCGGCCGTCCGGCTGGCGGGCCAGGACGTACTTTTCAAATCCGACCTCGGCGTTCCGGAAGTAGATGATCAGACGGCCCTCCTCCAGCACCGTCCGGCCGGCCGGGCCGGCGGAGCCGGTCTGGCCGACGGCCAGACCCGCCAGGAGGATGGCCCATGCCGCGATCCACATTCTGTGACCCATGACCGCTCCCTCTTATCGCCGGAATGGTATCAGGCGCCTTCCACCGGGACAGCTTTCCGTGTCTGCTGCTTGCCCACCTCGATGGTGAGCACGCCGTCGCGGATGCTGGCGGTGACGCTGTCGGGCCGGATAGGGGTTTCGAACCGGAACACCCGGTAGCACTCGCCGAACTCCCGGCCCAACTGGTGAAAATGCTCCTGGGCGGCGTCCGGATACGGCTTCTTGAATCCCTTGACCTTGATGGCGTCCGCTTCCACGACCAGATCGATCTCATCCCGTCGGACACCGGGGATTTCGAGCAGGATGATGAACCGGTTCTCGGTCTCGAAGATGTCGCTCAAGGGCGTCCAGACCATCGCGTCGGCCGGGAAGCAGTTGTGCTTCTCCCGGATCAGCCGCTGCATCCGGTTCTGGAGGTGGAACAGATCCTCGAAGTCGTCGAACGGTTTGATTTTCATCGCGTCACCTCGCTCCCACCGCCGCTCTCTATCTTACATTCTCCAAATAAAAAAGCCAAGGCTCACCTTGGCTTTGAGATGGCGATCGTCGGACGGGCGGGAGGATCAGGATTCGGGCGTTTCCTCCGCCTTCGGCTTGCGGGCGCGGGGCGCCTTGGGCTTGGCTTCCTTCGGCTCCTTGGCCTTGGCGGCCTTGGCGGCCTTGGTGTCCTTCGCCTCGGCGGGCTCGGCGGCCTTCTTGGCCCGGCCCTTCCCCTTGGCGGGTTTCTTCTCGGTAGCGGCGAACTCGCTGCCCAGCAGCTCGATCAGGGCGATCTCGGCCTTGTCGCCGGTGCGGTACCCCAGCTTGATGATGCGGGTGTAGCCGCCGTTGCGGTCCGCAAACCGCGGGGCGATCTCCTCGAAGAGCTTGTGGGCGACATCCTTCGTCTGGATGTAGGCCAGGATCTTCCGCCGGTCATGCAACGTGCCCCGCTTCCCGTCGGTGATCAGCTTCTCCACCACCGGGCGCAGCTCCTTGGCCTTGGGCAGGGTGGTGATGATCCGCTCCCGCTGGAAAAAGTCCGTGGCCAGGTTGCGCAGGAGGGCCCGGCGGTGCGATGTGGTTCGTCCCAGTTTGCGGCCTTCTTTACGGTGACGCATGGTGCAGCTCCTTCACTCCGTCATTTATCCATGGGTTTCCGGACGATCCGTCCGTTCTTGTCCAGGGCCATCCCGAGGGCGAGACCCATCTCGGTGAGCACTTCCTTGATCTCGTTGAGCGACTTCCGGCCGAAGTTCTTCGTCTTGAGCATCTCGGCTTCCGTCTTCTGGACCAGGTCGGAGATCGACTTGATCTCGGCGTTGCGCAGGCAGTTCTGCGCCCGCACGGACAGCTCCAGCTCCTCGACGGACTTCTGCAGGTACTCGTTGAGGACGTTCTCCTCCTCGGTGACCTCGACTTCGGTCTCCTCCGGCTCCTCCTCGAAGTTGATGAAGAGCATCAACTGGTCCTTCAGAATCTTGGCGGCCTGGCCGACGGCGTCGGCCGGCGTGACGGCCCCGTTGGTCCACACTTCCAGGACCAGCTTGTCGTAGTCGGTCGCCTGCCCGAGGCGGGCGGCCTCCACCTGGTAGTTCACCTTCTTGATCGGGGAGTGGACCGAGTCGAGGGGGATGTAGCCGATTTCCAGTTCCTCCTCGAAGTTGGCCTCCGCCGGCAGGTAGCCGCGGCTCATCTTGACGCGCAGTTCCATCTTGAGATGGCCGCCCTCGCCCAGCGTGGCGATGTGGACGCCCGGGTCCAGGATGACCACCTCAGGGTCGGTCTTGATGTCGGCGGACGTGACCGTGGCCGGTCCCTCCACGTCGATGTAGACCGTCTTCACATTCTGGGTGTGCATCTGGAGGGGAATCTGCTTCAGGTTCAGGATAATGTCGGTGACGTCCTCCAGGACCCCCCGCATCGAGGAAAACTCGTGCAGCACGCCGTCGATCTTGACGGCGGTGATGGCCGCGCCCGGGATTGAGGACATCAGGATCCGCCGCAGGGAGTGGCCGATGGTGGTGCCGAAGCCCCGCTCAAACGGCTGGGCATGGAACTTGGTGTACGTCGCCGTGGCGGACTCGGCTTCGTGCATCAGCCGTTTCGGCTTTTGCAGTTTCGGTATCGTCATGAATCAGGCCCTCCCGCTTATTTGGAGTACAGCTCGACGATGAGCTGCTCGTTGATCTCCAGGTCGACGTTTTCCCGCTTGGGCAGTTCCAGCACCCGGACCTGGACGTTGTCCTTGTCCACGGACAGCCAGGACGGCACGCCCCGGCTCAAGGCCATTTCGAGGTTGTTGAGCAAGAAGGCGTTTTTCCGGAAGCCCTCCGCCACGCCGATGACATCGTCCTTCTTGACCTGGAAAGAGGGGATGCTCATGCGCTTGCCGTTGACCTGGACGAGGCCATGGCGCACGAACTGCCGCCCCTGGGCCCGCGACGCGGCGTAGCCGCACCGGTAGACCACGTTGTCGAGCCGTCGCTCCAGCAGGGTGAGCAGCACCTCGCCGGTGACTCCCTTCTGCCGTTCGGCTTCCTGGAAATAGCGGCGGAACTGGGCCTCCAGCACGCCGTAGATCCGTTTCACCTTCTGCTTCTCGCGAAGCTGCAGGCCGTAGCCCACGATCTTCTGCTTGCGGGTCCGGCCATGCTCGCCGGGCGGATAGGGCCGGCGCGCGACGGCGCAGGTGTCCTTGAAGCAGCGGTCTCCCTTCAGGAAAAGCTTGGTGCCCTCACGGCGGCACAGCCTACATACGGATTCTGTATATCTGGCCACGGCTGATCTCCTTCACAAAGTAGGTTAGACTCTCCGGCGCTTCTTGGGCCGGCATCCGTTATGGGGGATGGGCGTCACGTCGCGGATGGTGCGGATCCGCAGGCCGGCGAGGCTCAAGGCCCGGATGGCCGACTCACGGCCGGGGCCGGGGCCCTTCACTTCCACGTCGACTTCCCGCATGCCGTTGTCGTACGCCAGCTTGGCCGCGGCCTCCGCCGCCTGCTGGGCCGCGAACGGCGTGCCCTTGCGCGAGCCCTTGAACCCGATGGATCCGCCGCTCGCGCACGCGACGGTATTGCCCACGGGGTCCGTCAGCGTCACGATGGTGTTATTGAACGTGGAATTGACGTGCGCCACGCCCTGGGCGACGACTTTCTTCACCTTCTTCCGGAGCGTCTTCTTGCCGGTGGGGGCTTTCGTTTCCTTCGCCATGTCTCACTCCTGTCGTCCCTGCGATTACTTCTTCTTCCGCCGCGGGCCCTTGCGGGTCCGGGCGTTGGTGTGGGTGCGCTGGCCGCGGACCGGCAGGCCCTTGCGGTGGCGCAGTCCCCGGTAGCAGCCGATGTCCATCAGGCGCTTGATGTTCATCGACGTTTCCTTGCGCAGGTCGCCCTCGTAGCCGCCCTCCTCGAGGAGGATGGCCCGAATCCGGGCGATCTCGTCTGCGCTCAGGTCCTTGACCTTTTTGGTATGATCGATGCCCGCGCGTTCCAGGATCTCCATGGAACGGGACCTTCCGATCCCGAAAATGTGGGTCAGACCGATGAAGACATTCTTCTGGTCCGGCAGGTTGACACCTTCGATTCTAGCCAAGATCGTCCTCCATCACTCCGGAATGCTAACCTTGTCTCTGCTTGTGCCGCTTGTTTTCACAAATGACACGCAGGACACCTTTCCGCTTGATTATTTTGCACTTCGGGCAAATCTTTTTTACCGACGCTCGCACCTTCATGGATATTTCTCCCAAGATTACTTGAAACGGTAAATGATCCGGCCGCGGCTCAGGTCGTACGGCGACAACTCCACCAGCACCTTGTCGCCGGGCAGGATCCGGATGAAGTTCTTCCGCATCTTCCCGGACACGTGGGCCAGCACCACGTGCTTGTTTTCCAACTCCACCCGAAACATGGCGTTGGGCAACGTCTCAATGATCGATCCATTCAGTTCAAACGCGTCTTCTTTGGGCATGGACTCCTCGAATTACTCACCCAGCCGAGTCAAGATCTCCGGCCCGTCGTCGGTGACCAGGATCGTGTGCTCGAAGTGGGCCGAGTAGCCGCCGTCCACCGTCACCGCCGTCCATCGGTCGGACAGTATGCGCACGTGGGGCGTGTACTCGTTCACCATCGGCTCCAGCGCCAGCAGCATGCCGGCCTTGAGCAGCGGCCCCTGGCCCGGCGGCCCGAAGTTGGGCAGCTGCGGCTCCTCGTGGAGCTGGGCGCCGATGCCGTGCCCGACGAAATCCCGCACTACGGCGAAACCGAACCGCTCCACGTGACTCTGGACCGCGTGGGAGATGTCGCTCAGCCGGTTGCCGGCGCGGGCCTGGGCGATGCCCTTGTAGAGCGATCCCTCGGTCACCTCGGCCAGCAGGCGGTGCTTCTCGGACACCTCGCCCATGAGCAGCGTGACTGCCCCGTCGCCGTAGAAGCCGTCGTACACGGCCCCCACGTCCACGCTCAGCAGGTCGCCGTTCTTGAGCACGTACCCGGACGGGATGCCGTGGACGATCTGGTCGTTGACCGACGTGCAAAGCGTCTTGGGGTACCCCTGGTAGCCCTTGAACGCGGGCAGGCAACCCTGGGCCCGGATGTACGCCTCGGCCAGAACGTCCAGCTCGGCGGTAGTCGCGCCGGGCCGGGCGTGCTCGCGGAGTTGCTGCAGGACCTCGGCGACCACCCGGCAGGCCCGTCGAACCTTTTCGATCTGGGCGGCCGACTTGATCATCATCCCGCCAGCACCCGCCGGATTTGCTCAAAGAGCGGCTCAATGTCCAGGCTGCCGTCCAGGCGGACCAGCGTCCCCTGCGCGGCGTAGTGCGCCGTCAGCGGTTCCGTGTGCTGCCGGTACACCGCCAGCCGGTTCCGCACCACGTCCTCGCGGTCGTCGTCCCGCTGGACCAGGGCGCCGCCGCACCGGTCGCACCGGTCTTCCTCGGCGGGCGGCGTGAAGAACACGTTGTAGATCGCCCCGCACCCCGCGCAATTCCGCCGGCCGGTCAGCCGCCGGATCAGCAGCTCGTCGGACACATCAAAGAACAGAACCGTTTCCCGAAAGGCGCCGGCCAGTCCGGCCAGCGCCCGGGCCTGCTCCACCGTCCGGGGGAATCCGTCCAGAGTGCACCCCCCGGCGCAATCGGACTCCTGGAGCCGCTCCCGGATGATGCCGATGACCACGTCATCGGGCACCAACGCCCCCCGGTCCATGGCTGCCTTGGCCGCCAGGCCCAGCGGGGTGCCGCGGCGCACCGCGTCCCGGAGGATGTCTCCGGTGGAGATCTGCGGATAGCCATACGCCTCGGCGATCCGTTTCGCCTGGGTGCCCTTCCCGGAACCGGGGGCACCGAGCAGTATGACCATCCGCGCCATCTTATCCTCGCCGGCCGCGAATCCGGCCGCGCTTCAAAAACCCGTCGTAGTGGCGCATGATGAGCTGGGACTCGATCTGGTTGACCGTGTCCATCGCCACGCCGACCACGATCAGCAGCGATGTGCCGCCGAAGTAGAACGTCACGCCCAGACCCTGGGTGATGAACTCGGGCAGCGAATCATGCAGCCAATCGCCCACCCAGGGGAACGCCGCCACCCGGATGCCGCTGATGAGGAAGTCGGGGAGCAGCGATACCACCACCAGGTAGATGCCGGCGGCGAAGGTCATCCGGGTCATGATCTTGTCAATGAGTTCGGCGGTGGGCTTGCCCGGCCGGATGCCGGGAATGGAGCCGCCGAATTTGCGGATGTTGTCCGCCACCTCGTTCGGATTGTAGATGATGCCCACGTAGAAGAAGGTGAAGAAGATGATCCCCAGCGCGTAGAACAGGATGTAGAGCGGGTAGCCGTGGGAGAGCTGCTCGGAGATCTTCTCCATCCACGACGCCTTGACCATGAACTTCAGTGTCTGGGGGAGCGCCAGGAGCGACGCGGCGAAGATGATCGGGATGACCCCGCCCGCGTTGACCCGCAGCGGCAGGAAGGTGCTCTGGCCGCCGTACACCTTGCGGCCCACCATCCGCTTGGCGTACTGGATGGGGATCTTGCGCTGGCCGCGCTCCACAAAGACCACGAAGGCGATCACCACGACCATCAGGGCGACGAGCACCAGCACCTGGATCAGGGCGCCGTCGGTGACCTTCTTGATCATCCAGGCCACGCCGTCGGGCAGGCCGGTCACGATGCCGGCGAAGATGATCAGCGAGATGCCGTTGCCGATGCCGCGCTCGGAGATCTGCTCACCCAGCCACATGATGAAGGCTGTGCCGGTGGTCAGAGTCAGGATGGTGAGCAGCTTGAACCCGAGCCCGGGATTCAGGACGATGGGCTGGTTGGCCGAGATGCTGGTCTGCTCCAGGAAGAAGGCGGTGGCCAGCGACTGGAAGACGCTGAGCACGATGGTGAGGTACCGCGTGTACTGGGTGATCTTCTTGCGACCCAGTTCGCCTTCCTTCGACAGGCGCTCCAGGTACGGCCAGACGATGGTCAGCAACTGGAGGATAATGGAGGCCGTGATGTAGGGCATGATGCCCTGGGCGAAAATCGAGAAGCGCCGCAGATTGCCGCCCGTGAACAGGTCGAGAAAGCCCACCAGCGAACCGCCGGCCTGAGAGGTGAAAAACTCCTCCAGGGCGGTGGCATCGACGCCGGGAGTCGGGATCCAGGATCCGACGCGGTAGACGGCCAGCATGGCCAGCATGAACAGGATCCGGTTCCGCAACTCCGGGATGGCGAAGATGTTCTTGAAAGACTCGAGGATGCGAGTCTCGCCGTTAGCCATTGATGACCTCGACTTTGCCACCGGCCGCCGCGATGCTCTCGGCAGCGGTGCGGCTGAATTTGTGCGCCCGGACGGTGAGCTTCTTCTGGATCTTTCCGTTGCCCAGCACCTTGACGTCGTGCTTCAGGTTCCGGATCACCCCCGCCTCGGCGAGCAGCTCGGGAGTCACCACCGTGCCGGCATCGAACCGGTTCAGCGCCGCCAGGTTGATGATGGCGTATTCCTTCTTGAAGATGTTGGTGAAACCCACCTTCGGCAGGCGGCGGTACAGGGGCATCTGGCCGCCCTCAAAGCCGATCTTGTGCGAATAGCCGGAACGCGACCGCTGGCCCTTGTAGCCGCGGCCGGCGGTCTTGCCGTTGCCGGACCCGGGCCCCTGGCCCCGCCGCTTGCTCGGCCGGTTGGCGCCGGCGTTCCGCTTCAGGTTATGCAAGCCGATTCCCATGATCTCACCTTCAACCGATGATTTTGACCAGGTGGGGGATCTTGGCCACCATCCCCCGGATCGCGGGCGTGTCGTCCCGCTCGACCACCTGGTTGAGTTTGCGCAGACCCAGACTCTTGAGCACGAGCCGCTGGCTCTCGGGGGTCCCGATCATGCTGCGCACGTACTGGACGCGGATGGTCTTCTTGGCTTCGGCCTTCTTGGCGGTTCGGGCGCTCATGACGTGAACTCCTCGACGGACTTGCCGCGCTTGCGGGCCACGTGCTCCACCTTCTTCAGGCTGTTCAGACCCTGGATCGCGGCCCGGATGACGTTATGCGGATTCTTGGTGCCCAGCGACTTGGTCAGAATGTTGTGGATGCCCGCGGCCTCCATGACCGCCCGCACCCCGCCGCCGGCGATGACGCCGGTGCCCGGACCCGCCGGCTTCAGGACCACCAGCGCCGAACCGAACCGTCCCATGATGGCGTGGGGGATGGAGGTGCCCTTCATCGGAACCTGGACCATGTGACGCTTGGCCTGTTCGATCCCCTTCCGGATGGCCTGGGGGACTTCCTTGGCCTTGCCCTTGCCGAAGCCCACACTGCCGTGGCCGTCGCCGACCACAACCAGGGCGCTGAAGCTCAGGTTCTTGCCGCCCTTCACGACTTTCGTCACGCGGTTGATGGAAACCACCCGCTCGATGAATTCGGCTTCTTCGGTGTTAAATTGGTTGTCCTTGATAGTCACGACATTCCACCCCACGTTAGAATTTCAGCCCCGCCTCGCGGGCGGCTTCGGCCAGGTTCTTTACCCGACCGTGGTAGATGTACCCACCCCGGTCGAACACGACCTGGGCCACACCCTTGGCCAGGGCCCGCTGGGCGACCAGCTGCCCCACTTTCTTGGCGGCATCGATGTTACTGCCCTTGGCCACCGCTTCGCGGAGTTCCTTGTCAACGGTCGAGGCCGACACGATGGTCTGGCCGTTCGAGTCGTCGATGACCTGGGCGTAGATATGCTTCAGGCTCCGGAAGACACACAGGCGAGGCCGGTCGGTGGTGCCACTGACCTTGGTCCGCACCCGGACGTGCTTCTTGAGATGGCGTTCCATTCGCGATTTGACTTTAAACATGCTGTCACCCGCTCGTTAGTAGTCTTAAGCCGTCTTCTTGCTTTCCTTGAGCTTGATGGTCTCGTCGGAATACCGGATCCCCTTCCCCTTGTAGGAATCGGGTTTGCGGAAACCGCGGATCTCCGAGGCCACCTGGCCGACCTGCTGCTTGTCGATCCCCTCGACGGTGATGGTCGCGACGTAATTGTTCAGTTTCTTCGGACCCTTCTCCGCCTTGATCTGGATCCCGGCGGGGATGGGGTACTCGATCAGGTGGGAGTAACCGAGGGTCAGCACCAGTTTCTTTCCCTGGACCTCGGCCTTGTACCCGATCCCGATCACGTCCAGCTCGCGGCGGAAGCCGGCGGACGTGCCGGTGACCATGTTGTTGACGAGGCTGCGGACCAGCCCGTGAACGGTGCGTTGCTGCTTGGAGTCATCCCGGCGGGCGACGTGGATCGCGCCGTCCTTGACTTCGCAGGTGATCCCGTCCGGGCAGGCCTGCTGCAGGGCGCCCTTGGGTCCCTTGACTTCGATCACGCCGCCCTTGATCTGGAAGGATACGCCGGACGGCAGCTTGATGGGTTTTTTTCCGATTCTCGACATGGTATGAACCACTCCATCCGTAATCAGAATACGGTGCAGATCACTTCGCCACCCACGCCCTGCTTGCGGGCGTCCGCGGCGGTCATGATCCCTTTGGACGTCGACACGATGGCCACGCCCAGTCCGCCGAGCACCTCGGGCAGTTCGTCCGAGGCCTTGTAGACGCGGCGGCCGGGGGTGCTCACCCGCTTGATCTCTTCGATGACGGGCGTGCCATCCGTTTCATATTTCAAGGCGATGTGGATGTCTTCCATCTTGCCGCGCCGCTTGGTGATGAAATCCTCGACATACCCTTCCTGTTTGAGGATCTCCACCAGGCGGTGAACCAGCTTCGACTTCGGCAGCACCACGACAAAATGCTTCGCCTGGAGCGCATTCCGGATCTTGGTCAGGGCATTGGCAATGGGGTCCGACACACTCATGGCATTACTCCCGGATCAGTGATCACCAGCTGGCCTTGATGACGCCGGGGATTTCGCCACCCAGCGCCAGGTCGCGAAGGCACAACCGGCAGAGTTCAAATTTGCGAAAGTACGCCCGCGGACGGCCGCAGCGTTTGCAGCGGTTCCGGGTGCGCACCTGAAATTTCGGCTTGCGTTGCGATTTGACAATCAGACATTTCCGTGCCACGGCAAAGCTCCTCGTCTAGTTTTTGCTGAACGGCATGCCCATGAGCCGCAACAGCTCGCGGGCCTCTTCATCCGAACGGGCGGTGGTGACGATGGTGATGTTCATCCCGCGGGCCTTGTCCACCTTGCCATAATCGATCTCGGGGAAGATCAGCTGGTCCTTCAGGCCCAGGGTGTAGTTGCCCCGGCCGTCGAAGGAACGGGGGCTGACCCCCTTGAAGTCGCGCACCCGCGGCAGGGCCACGTTGACCAGGCGGTCGAGGAACTCGAACATCCGGTCGCGCCGGAGCGTGACGCAGCAGCCGATGGGCATCCCCTTGCGCAGCTTGAAGCTGGAGATGGGCTTCTTGGCCTTGGTGATGACGGGCTTCTGGCCGGCGATGTCGGTGAGCTCATCCACCGCCACGTCCATGACCTTGGGGTTCTTGATGGTTTCACCCATCCCCATGTTGATGACGATTTTCTCGAGACGGGGGACGGCCATCACGTTCGAGTACTCGAAGCGCTTGCGGAGGGCGTCCACCACCTCGGTGCGGTACTTCTCTTTCAAACGGCTAGTGTATTTCATATCCATCCTCACGATTCGATCGTGGTGTTGCACTTCTTGCACACCCGGGCGGACTTGCCGTCGCTGAGCCGGGTCCGGCCGACGCGGGTGGGCTTGTTGCAGGCGGGGCACACCAGCTGGACCTTCGACACGGGCATGGCCCCTTCCTTCTGCACGATCCCGCCCTTGATCTGCTTCTGCGGATTGGGCCGGACGTGCTCATACAGCTGGTTGAGCTTTTCCACAATGATCTGTCCCTTGT
Organism: Acidobacteriota bacterium; assembly: GCA_029565065.1. Classification (GTDB taxonomy): domain Bacteria; phylum Acidobacteriota; class JAAYUB01; order JAAYUB01; family JAAYUB01; genus JAAYUB01. The sequence goes on from JAKQOW010000095.1 coordinate 61,695, forward strand.
CGGGATCCACATGGATCACCCGGCCGGTCTTGCCTTTGTCCTTGCCGGTGCGGACGTACACGGTGTCATTGCGGCGAATGTTGAGCTTGGGCATGACGCTATCCTCGTTACAGAACTTCGGGCGCGAGCGACACGATCTTCATGAACTTGCGGTCGCGCAACTCGCGGGCGATGGGGCCGAACACGCGGGTGCCCACCGGCTCGCCCTGGTTGTTGATGATCACAGCCGCGTTCTCGTCGAACCGGATGTAGGTCCCGTCGCGGCGCCGGAATTCCTTCCGCACCCGGACGATCACCGCCTTGACCACCTGGCCCTTCTTCACCGTGCCGTCCGGGCTGGCCAGCTTGACGGTCGCCGAGATCACATCGCCGAGGGTCGCCCGGGTCTGGGCGGCGCCGTGCTGGGGCGTGATGGCCATGATCTCCTTGGCCCCTGAGTTATCGGCCACTTTCAGCATGGTCCGCATCTGAATCATGATGGCTTCTCCTTACTTGGCCTTCTCGATGATCTCGATGACTCTCCAGCGTTTCCGCCGGCTGAGCGGCCGGCATTCCATGATCCGGACCTTGTCGCCCACGTTGCAGGCGCCCGCTTCGTCATGAGCCATGAATTTGCTGGTTCGGCGGACGATCTTCTTGACCGCCGGGTGCTGGTAGAACCGGTCCACCGAAACCACCACGGTTTTCTGCATGGCGTTGCTGGTGACGGTGCCGATCTTCTCGTTCTTCCGGGTTACACTCTGGTTTTCCATTGCCGCACTTCCGCTCTACTGTTGATTGGATTTCTCACGGATGAGGGTCTTCACCCGGGCCAACTCGCGCTTGACCGCGGACAGGACTCTCACATTGGTCAGCTGGCCGGCGGCCAGCTCCATCCGGTTTTTAAACACCTGCTGGGCGAGGCGCCGCTCTTCTTCGCGCAGCTCAACCAGCGACTTGTCTCTGAGTTCAGACGTTTTCGCCATGGTCATTCTCCGTAGCGGCTGACGAATTTGGTCTTGAGGGGCAGCTTGTGGGCGGCCAGGCGGAAGGCCTCCTGGGCCGTGGCGAGATCGACGCCCTCCAGTTCGTACAGCATCCGGCCGGGGCGAACCACCGCCACCCAGCCCTCCGGCGCGCCCTTGCCCTTGCCCATGCGGGTTTCCGCCGGCTTCTTGGTGATGGGCTTGTCGGGGAAGATGCGGATCCAGATCTTGCCGCCGCGCTTGATGTAGCGGGTCATGGCGATACGGGCGGCCTCGATCTGGCGGTCGGAGATCCAGCCGCCCTCGATCGACTTGAGTCCGTAGTCGCCGAACGCCACCGTGTGGCCGCGCTGGGCGGAGCCCTTCATCCGTCCCTTTTGCGTCTTGCGATATTTGACCTTCTTGGGCTGTAGCATGACTTACTTCTCCACCGCGGGGAGGTGATCCTTCTTCAGCCGTTCCCCTTTGTAGATCCAGACCTTGATGCCGATGGTGCCATAGGTGGTGAACGCCTGGGCGAAGCCGTAGTCGATGTCCGCCTTGAGGGTGTGCAGCGGCAGCTGGCCGGTGAGGTACCACTCGGAGCGGGCGATCTCCACGCCGTTCAACCGTCCGGAGCAGCGGATCTTGACGCCCAGGGCCCCGTTCTTGGTGGCGGAGTCGACGGCCCGCTTCATGGCGCGGCGGAAGGCGATGCGCTTCTCGAGCTGGAGCCCGATGGCCTCGGCCACGAGTTGGGAATCGAGTTCGGGATTCTTGACCTCGACGGCCTTGATGTCCACGTCATGGCCGGTGGACTTGCTGAGCTCGCCCCGCAGCTTGTCGATTTCCTTGCCCTTCTTGCCGATCAGGATGCCCGGCCGGGCGGCGTAGATGAACACGTTGAGCTTGTCCGCCGCGCGCTCGATCTCGATCCGGCTGATTCCGGCGTGGTAGAACTTCGACTTCAGGGCCTTCTTGATCTTGAGATCCTCGTTGAGCAGCTTGCCGAAGCTCTTCTTCTCGTACCACCGGGACTTCCAAGTCTTGTTGTAGCCCAGCCGGAAACCATATGGGTGTACTTTCTGGCCCAAGGTCTACCTCCTGCTGTCCGAAACGTAAATGGTGACGTGGCAGCCGTGCCGGCGCTCGCGGTACGCGCGGCCCATGGGGGCGGGGCGGACCCGCCGGCGCCACTTGGTCGGGCCCATGTCGACAAACGCCTGGGAGACCACCAGATGGTCCAGGCTGATGGATTCGTCCGCGTACTCGACGTTGGCGATGGCCGACTTGAGTACCTTCTCGATGTGCTTGGCCGACCGCTTCGGGGAGAAGCGCAGCCGGTTGAGAGCGTCCTCCACCGGCAGGCCGCGGATCTGGTCGATGACCAGCCGGGCCTTTTGGGCCGAACCGCGCACGTATTTTCCTACGGCTCGTTTTTCCATGGCAGCATCCTCTCGCTCGCTACTTGGCCGCCAGCTTCTTGGCGGACTTGGAGGTGTGGCCTTTGAAATAGCGGGTCGGCGCGAACTCGCCCAGCTTGTGCCCCACCATGTTTTCCATGACGTACACGGGAATGAACTTCTTCCCGTTGTGGACCGCGATGGTCAGTCCCACCATGTCGGGGATGACGACGGACCGGCGGGACCACGTCTTGATGACCTGTTTCTTGTCGGTGTCCCGGTTGGCGTCCACCTTCTTCGCCAGGTGCACATCCACGAACGGGCCTTTCTTGATTGAGCGGGTCATGACGAACTTCCTCCTGCTTACTTCCGCCGTCTGATAATGACGTTGTCGGTCCGTTTGCTGTTGCGGGTCTTGTAACCCTTGGTGGGCTTGCCCCAGGGCGTGACCGGATGGCGGCCGCCCTTGGTGCGGCCCTCGCCGCCGCCGTGCGGATGGTCGATCGGGTTCATGGCCGTGCCGCGGACGGTGGGCCGCACGCCCAGCCAGCGGGTCCGGCCGGCCTTGCCCGTGGTGATGTTGCTGTGGTCCAGATTGCCCACCTGGCCCAGGGTGGCCCGGCATTCGATCAGGATCCGGCGCAGCTCGCCGCTGGGCAGCCGGATGACGGCGTACTTCCCTTCCTTGGCCTGAAGCTGCGCGGCGCAACCGGCGCTGCGGACCAGCTGGCCGCCTTTGCCGGGGCGCATCTCCAGGTTGTGGATGAAGGTGCCCACCGGGATGGAGCGCAGCGGCAGGCAGTTCCCCACCTGCACGTCGGCCTTCTCGCCGCTCATGACGGTGTCGCCCACCTTCAGCGTATCCGGGGCCAGGATGTAGCTCTTGGCGCCATTGCTGTAGTGGAGCCGCGCGATATTGGCCGACCGGTTCGGGTCGTACTCGATGGCGACCACCTTGGCCGGGATGTCGTCCATGTTGCGCTTGAAATCCACCACACGGTAGCGCTGCTTGTGGCCGCCGCCCTTGTGGCGAACGGTGACCCGGCCGATGTTGTTCCGGCCGTTGGTCCGCTGCTGGGGCTCCAGGAGCGATTTCAAGGGCTTGATCGGAGTCAGCTCCTCGAAATCCAGCGTGGTGACGTACCGGCGGCTGGGTGTGACTGGTTTATGCGTCTTGATGCCCATCGCTATCTTTCCTGTTTCCCGAGATTAAATGTTGTCGAAATACTCGATCATCTTTTCGCCCGGCTTCAGCTTGACCAGGGCTTTCTTGTACGCCGGCTTGTGGCCCTCGTAACGGCCCATGCGCCGCTTCTTCTGGGGCATGTTCAGGATCCGGATCGATTCGACCTTGACGTTGAACAGGCGCTCGATGGCCGCGGCGATCTCCGGCTTGTTGGCGTCGGGATGCACCCGGAAGGCCACGAAACCGGCGTCGTTCTTGAGCGTGACCGATTTTTCGGTCAGATGGGGCTTCCTCAGGATCTGGTAGATGTCTTTCATTTTCCAAGGACCTCCTGGACCTGGAGGATGGCGTCCTTCGAGAAGAGCACCTTCTCGTGGTTGAGCAGGTCGACGATGTTGAGTCCCGAGCCCGTCACGTACTTGACCTTGGGAAGGTTGCGCGCGGACAGGATCGCGTTGGTGTTCTCCAGCGAGTCCACCACCAGCAGGTTGCGCGCCAGCTCCAGCGCGCCCATCACACCGAGGAACTCCTTCGTCTTGGGAGCCGGAATCTCCAGCCGGTCCACGATCACCAACTGGTTTTGGCGCAGCTTCTCGGACAGGACGGAGCAGAGCGCGCCCTGGCGTTTGCGCTTCGGGAAGGCGTAGCCGTAGTCGCGCGGCTGCGGACCGAACACGGTGCCGCCTTTCCGCCAGATCGGGTTGCGGGTCTGGCCGGCGCGGGCGCGGCCCGTGCCCTTTTGCCGCCACGGCTTGCGGTTGCTGCCGCTGACGTCGCCCCGGGTCTTGGTGGCGTGTGTGCCCCGGCGGCCGCTGGCCTGGTAGTGCCGGACCGCTTCCCAGATGAGCGTCTCCTTCAGGGGCACCCCGAAGACGTTTTCATTGAGCTCCAATTGCTCAACGGTTTCGTTCTGCAGATTTTTAACTTCCACGACTGGCATGGCTGCACTCCGCTTAGTTCTTCTTGATCGTGACGTAGCTGCCGGAATAGCCCGGCACCGCACCCTTGATCAGGATGATGTTCTTCTCCGACAGAATCCGGACCACTTCCAGATTCTTCACCGTCACCCGGCTGTCACCGAGGTGGCCGGCCATCCGCATGCCCTTGATGACGCGGGACGGATAGGCCGAGGCGCCGATGGAGCCGGGCGCCCGGTGGAACATGGAGCCGTGGCTCGCGCCGCCGCCGGCGAAGTTGTGGCGCTTGATGACGCCCTGAAAACCGCGGCCCTTGCTCTGGCCGATGACGACCACCTTCTCGTTGATCTGGAAGACATCGTCGGCCTTGATCTCCTGGCCCAGCTCGATCTCCGCCATCGCCTTGGTGGGCCGGAATTCCCGCAACACCCGGGTCGGCGCGGTGTTGGCCTTCAGGAAATGGCCGCGGCGCGGCTTGGTCACGTTCTTCACCGGCCGCTCCTCCATCAGACCCAGCTGGACGGCCTCGTAGCCGTCTTTCTCCAGCGATTTCTTCTGGACGACCACGCAGGGGCCCAGCTGTATCACCGTCACGGGAATGACCCGTCCGTCTTCGTGAAAGATCTGAGTCATGCCAAGCTTTTTGCCAATCAGTCCTTCAACCATCGGTCACTCCAGCTGTTGATTTATTTATGATCGGAGCCGAACGCCTTGATCTCGACGTCGATAGCCGCCGGGAGATCCATCTTCATCAACTGTTCCAGCGTTTCGGGAGTGGGTTCCAGGATGTCGATCAGCCGTTTGTGGGTCCGGATTTCGAACTGCTCGCGCGATTTCTTGTCGACGTGGGGCGAGCGGTTGACGGTGAACCGGTTGACGGTCGTGGGGAGGGGGATGGGGCCCGACACCCTGGCCCCGGTCCGGAGCGTGATGTCCACGATCTCGGCAATGGACTGGTCCAAGACCCGGTAGTCGTACGCCTTCAGACGAATCCTGATGATTTCGTTGATCATATCCTCACCAGCTCAACAAAGTTGTCGTTGTCCGTCCGACAGCCACTGCAGCCGCCGCCTCGAGCGAGCCGCGATCGGTCTCATGCTGGCACGGGGATGCCCGCCGGACCGTGCGTCAAAGTGCCCAAGGTGTGCCGCGCTGCGGTCTAACTGCCGCTTGTCAGGCCTGAAATTGGAACCGGGGGCGGTTCGTAACAGGCCTATAGTTCAAAAGGAGGTCCGAAACCTCACCTCAAAGAAAGAACCGCGATTATACCCATTGCGGAACGGAATGCAAGTGTTTTTTTAACTTTTTTGTGCCGGCCGGCGGCGGGCGCCTACAGAAAGAATTGCGCCAGGCTGAGAAAAACCACAAAACCGGCGATGTTCGCAGCCGTGGTGGTCACGATGCTGGATCCCTGCGCCGGGTCCAGCTTCAGCCAGTTGAGCACCAGCGGGACCAGGGCGCCGAACAGGTTCGCCGTCAGAGTGCTGAGCAGCAGGCTCACTCCCGCCAGCAGCGCCAGCGGGAGCTGGCCCGACCAGGCCAGAACCACACCGGCCAGGACCAGGCCGCAAACCAGGCCGAGCAGCAGCCCCACGGCCAGCTCCTTGGCCAAGACCGGCAGCTCTTTCCGGTATTCCAGCTCGCCGAGAACCAGCCCGCGGACCACCACGGTGAGCGTCTGGGTGGAGGTGGTGGCGGTCATCGTCGTCAGCACGGGGATGAGCACGGCCAGCCAGACCCAGCGGTCCAGCGCATCCCAGAACAGGGCCACCACCACGGCCCCCAGGATCGCCGTGACCAGCGTCGCGGCCACCCAGTTGAAGCGCAGCCGGACAGTCCGCAGCAGCGGGGTGAGCACGTTCTCCTCGGAATGAATCTTGGCCAGGTGGTACATGTCCTCGGTGGCCTCCTCCTCGATGACGTCGATGACGTCGTCCACCGTGACCACTCCGAGCAGCTTGTTGTTTTCGTCCACCACCGGCACGGCCAACAGGTCGTAGTTGGCCACGAGCTTGGCCACTTCCTCCTGCGCCGTGTCGGTGGACACCCGCACCGGATCGGGAAGCATGATGTCCTTGAGCTGGACGGCCGGCTCGGCGAACACCAGCCGGCGGAAGGAGAGCACGCCGATCAGGTTGTTGTGCTCGTCGGTGACATATACATAGAGGTAGTACTCCGACCGGAACCGGGTCCGAATGATGCGCAGCGCCTCCTCCACCGACAGGTCCTGGCCCAACGCCAGATAGTCGGTGTTCATCAGGCCGCCGGCGGTGTCCTCCTCGTAGAGCAGCATCTTCTCGAAGAACAGCCGCTTGCCCGGCGGCAGGCTGGCCAGCACCGCCGCCTTCTTCTCGTCGGTCAGGTAGCCGAGAAAGTCGGTGGCGTCATCGGCCGACAGTCGCTGGACCATCGTGGCGATCCGCTCCTCGGCGATGTCGGCCAGCAGGTCGCGGGCCATCTCGTCAGGCAGGCAGGTGATGACGCTGGCGGCGAGCCCCTCCTCGAACAGCACGCCGAGAAACTCCTCCTGCTCCTGGAAGTTGAGCCGGTGAAACACCCCGGCCAGGTCGGAGGGGTGGAGCTTGCGGACCACGTTCTTCATGTTGTCCCACGCTTTCATCATGAAGAAGCGCAGGAGGATCTTCTGGGGATGGCTCAGTTCCTCTTCGAGCTTTTTCATCGCCGCCTCCCCTCACGGTTTGTTCGCCGGCCGCGGGAACGACCGCATCCCGCCGTCGGCCCCGCGCACAGCCCAGTCCACCACATCCGCCTCCGCGCAGCGGATCCGGTCGCCCGCCGCGAGCGACCGGGCGAGCACCGGCTGGCTGACCACCTGGAGGTCCAGGCCGCCGTCGGGCCAGCCCACCACCTGGGCCCACAGCAGCTCGACGCCGGCGCCGGGCGCCTCCCGCCGGAACTGGACGAAACAGGCCGAACCGGCCGGCAGGCCGGCCCGGAATTCGTCCCGGAGGGCGGGTAGCGACGCCTGGACGGCCCGGAGGACGTCCGGCTGGAGCGGCTGGCCCTGCTGGATGTCGATCTGCTGGCCGAAGCCGATCAGTTGGCGCGACAGCTCCGCCGTCCAGCGGCCCAGGTCGCCGCCCGGCTCCACCGGACCGAGCCGGACCACGGCCTCCTGCGGATCGCCCTTATCCGCTTCGCCGGCGGCCACCGCCACGCGCACCCGATCGCCGCCGCCGGCGGCCGCCTCACTCAGCTGCACGCTCCGCGACCCCGCCGCCTGGAGGAACGCGGCAGGCAGGTCCATCGTCCGGGGGAACTCAGCCGGTCCGGCGGCGGTCAGGCTGCGCGCGATCAACGCCCCGGCCGCGCCAGCCAAGAGGTTGCGCACGGCAATGGCGTTCTCGGGTGGGTAGTCCCGCACCTCGAGCTCCGGACAGGCGAACTTGCTCATCCCCAGCGTGACCATCCGCAGGCGCCCCGGCTGGTAGGGATACTGCTGGATGAGCACGTGGCGCGGCAGGTCGCACACCGCCGGATTGAAGCGCCATCCGGCGTAGGCGGCGGGTGCCACGGGCAGCTTCGCGCTGACGTCGTACACGTAGCCGCCCCACGCCTCGGCCGCCGCCAGGGCCACGGCCTGCAGCGCCGGGTAGGCGGACGCGACCTCGGGCGGCGCCACCATGGCCACCAGGGTGAGGGCGCGGTCGGCGGAAGCCGCGGCCACAAGCTCCGACTCGCTGAATCCCTGGCCGAATCGCAGCAGGTATTCTCCGTCGGGGAACACGAGGGTGTCGCGGGCCTGGATCTCGAGCTTGACCGCGCCCGGTTTGGCCAGCATTCGGCGACCGGCCGCGACCGCCGGCGCCCAGTCCGGCCGGCGCCGGCTCAGTTCATCGAGCGGCGGCAGCAGGCTGCCGGCGACCGCTGCCGGCAGCTTCGTTCCGGCGGGGACCGCCACGGCCAGATACAGCATGGACTGGGCGTGATACCGGGGCGCGGTTCCGCCGCCGCAGCCCGTGACTGCCAGAACCGTCAGCGCCAGCACCCAGCGTGTGTGCGCCCAGCTCATCGCCACCTCCTGCCCGTGTTCGGCCAGCGGCACTATAGCACAAATCGCACCGCCGCCGGTTCAATTTGCCGGCTCCGCAAAAAATCGCTCCGCCCCGATTAATTTTGATATAATGCCGCTCCCTCTTTTCAATTTTTATATGTATATCGTACCTGCAGGAGCAACGTGATGGCGGAAACACACCAACGGATACTGGCGATCAATCCCGGCTCCACCTCGACCAAGATCGCGGTGTTTGAGGGTCGGTCCCTGCGCTGCGCCCAGACCCTCCGCCACGACGAACACGTCATCGGACAGTACGCCACCATCACGGACCAGTACGCTTTCCGGCTGCAGGCGATTCTGGATTTCCTCGCGGCCGAATCCATCCCGCTCGACTCCCTGCAGGCCATCGTCGGCCGCGGCGGCCTCCTGCGCCCCATCGAGGGGGGAACCTACGCCGTGTCCGACGCGATGCTCAAGGACCTGCGCGAGAGCCAGATGGGCCAGCACGCCTCCAACCTCGGCGGCATCCTGGCCCACGAGCTGTCGCAGCGGTGCGGCGCGCCGGCATTCATCGTCGATCCGGTGGTGGTGGACGAGCTCGAGCCCATCGCCCGGTTGTCCGGGCTGCCCGAGCTGCCCCGCATCAGCATCTTTCACGCCCTCAACCACAAGGCGGTGGCCCACCGCGCCGCCCACGACCTGGGGGGCAAGTACGCCGATTTCAATTTCATCATCGCCCACCTGGGCGGCGGCATATCCGTCGCCGCTCACCGGCGCGGACGGGTGATCGACGTCAACAACGCCCTGAACGGCGAGGGACCGTTCACCCCCGAGCGCAGCGGCACGCTGCCCGCCGCCAGCCTGGCCCGTCTCTGTTTCTCCGGCCGCCTCACCCTGGCCCAGATCGAGAAGAAGATCACCGGCCAGGGCGGAGTCATGGCTTACCTCGGCACCAACGACATGCGCAAGGTGACCCAGCGCATCGAGGCGGGCGACGCGGAGGCGGAACTCGTCTTCGAGGCGATGATCTACCAGGTCGCCAAGGAAATCGGCGCGATCAGCGTCGTGCTCCTGGGCCAGGTGGACACCATCATCCTGACCGGCGGCATCGCCCACGACGCCGCTTTCGTCGCCGGCGTGGAGCGGCGGGTCCGGCACATCGCCCCGGTGCGCGCCTACCCCGGCGAGGAGGAGATGATCGCGCTGGCCGAGGGGGCGCTCCGCGTCCTGGGCGGGGAAGAAGCGGCGCGCGCATACGCCTAGTCACATCCACGCCGGCTCCCGCGGGAACCGGACGATATTGAACACTAAGGAAGGTCCCATGATCCGAACTTTCGACGAAATGGTGGCGGACGTCAAGAAGAGCCCGACCAAGGTGGTCGCCGTGGCGTACGCTCACGATCCCGACGTGCTGGAGGCCCTGCAGACCGCCCAGCGCGAGGACATCGCCCGGGGCGTGCTGGTGGGGCCGAAGGCCCTGATCGAGAAGGCGGCCGCCTCGGTGAATGTCTCGCTGGCGCCCTTCGAAATTGTGGACGTCGCCGACGAGAAAGAGGCCACCCGGGCCGCCGTAAACCTGGTCCGGGAAGGCCGGGCCGACGTGCTGATGAAGGGCCTTTGCTCCACCTCAACGATCCTGGGCGCGGTGCTGGACAAGCAGACCGGCCTGCGCGAATCCAAACTGCTGAGTCACGTGGCCGCGTTTCAGGTGCCCGCCTACCACAAGCTGATCATCGTCAGCGACGTGGCCATGAACATCGCCCCGGCCCTCGAGGACAAGGTCGCCATCACCGAGAACGCCATCGCCGTCGCCCACCGGCTGGGCATCGAGACGCCCAAGGTGGCGATCATCGCCGCGGTGGAAAAGGTCAATCCAGAGAGCATGCCCTGCACCGCCGACGCCGCCATCCTGACGCAGATGGGCGCCCGCGGCCAGATCAAGAAGGCGATCATCGACGGCCCGCTGGCGGTGGACAACGCCTTCTCGAAAAAAGCGTGCGAGATCAAGGGCATCGTCACGCCGGTCGGCGGAGACGCCGACATCGCCATCACGCCCGACATCGAGGCCGGCAACGTGTTCTACAAGGTGATGGGTTACCTGGCCATGGCGAAGACCGCCGGCATCATCGTGGGCGCGCGCAAGCCCATCGTGCTCACCTCGCGGGCCGACTCCGACGAGACGAAGTTCCTGTCCATCGTCTTCGCGATGAAGGTCTGCTGACCGCCGCCTGAGGAGGAAATCCATGACGAAACGATCCGCCCCGAATGCCCCCCGCCCGCCGGACTCCTGCCGGCCGACGCCCGTGGTCCCCGCCGTGCGCACCCGGAACATCGAGTACGCCATCCGGGACATCGCCGTCGAGGCCGACAAGCTGCGCAAGCAGGGCGCCAAGATTCTGCCGCTGAACATCGGTGATCCGCTCAAGTACGATTTCGCCACCCCCCGGCACATGATTGAAGCGACCTACAAGGCGATGCTGGCCCAGCAGAACGGCTACTCCTCCTCGACCGGGATCGACGCCGCCGTTGAGGCCATCCAGCGGGAGGCCGGTCGGAAGGGCATCCGCAACATCCTGTCCCTGTTCGTGGCCCACGGAGCCAGCGAAGCGATCGAGCTGTGCCTCAGCGCCCTGGCCGATCCGGGCGACAACATCCTGATGCCCTATCCCGGCTATCCGCTCTACACCGCCGTCATGCAGAAGATCCAGTCGGAGATCCGGCCGTATTACCTCGACGAGGCCAATGACTGGCAGCCCGACGTGGCCGACATCGAGGCCAAGATCGACGCCCGCACGAAGGCCATCTGCCTGATCAATCCCAACAACCCCACCGGCGCCCTCTACCGCCGGGACGTCCTGCTGCAGGTCATCGAGCTGGCCCGCCGGCACAACCTGGTGGTGTTCTCCGACGAGATCTACGACAAGCTGGTCTTCGACGGCAAGGAGCACATCTCCACCGCGTCGCTCGCCGACGACGTGGGCTTCGTGACGTTCAACGGGCTGTCGAAATCCTATCTCGTGCCGGGTTGGCGCGTGGGCTGGGCCGTCATCAGCGGCCCGCGGGAGATCATGGGCGACTTCGACGAGGCCGTGCACAAGTTCGTCCGGGCGCGCCTGTGCGCCAACCACCCGGAGCAGTTCGCGATCCAGCCGGCACTCGAAGGCCCGCAGGACCATCTCGCCGACGTCAACGCCCGCCTCACCGAACGGCGCGACTACACCATCGACCGGCTCAACGCCATCCCGGGCATCTCCTGCGTCAAGCCGGAGGGCGCGTTCTACGCCTTCCCCAGCATCGACGTGCCGATGGACGACAAGGCCTTCACTCTTCGGGTGCTCAACGAGTGCCACGTGCTGGTGGTCCACGGTTCCGGCTTCGGCCAGAGACCCGGCACCCGGCACTTCCGGGTGGTGACCCTGCCGGATCGGCCCACCCTCGAGGCCGCCTACGATAAGCTGGAAGCGTTCATGAAACGGATCCGCTGAGCACGGACCATTGACGGGAATGCGGAAACGGCGGCCGTCCGGCCGCCGTTTTCATTTCTTCGGGAGTTCCAGGCCGCGGGCCAGGGCGTCCAGATCGATGCCGTGGTCGTAGCTCCAGGTCATGGGCGTGACGGAGATGTATCCGGCCTGCATGGCCCCCCAGTCCGTGTCTTCCGGATAGCTGCGGGGATCGAGTACGCCCTTCACCCAGTACAGGTCCTTGCCCCGGATGTTGGTCACCCGCTCATACTGCCACATCAATTCCACCCGGCTGGCTTTGGTGACGAGGAGCCCCTTGGGATACGCCGCCAGGGCCGGTCCGTTGACGTTGAGAAACGTCTCGGCCGGAAGCGCCGCCGTCAGCATCCGGACGATCAGCGGCTTGACCGCCGCGGCGAACGCGTCGTAATTGGGCGGGTCCGTCACGTCCACCGACAGCGCGATCGCCTTGACCCCCCGCAGCGCGGCCTGGCGGGCCGCCGCCACCGTGCCCGACAGCAACGATACGGCCCCCGGGTTCGAGCCGCGGTTGATCCCCGACACCACGAGGTCCGGCGTTCGCGGCAGGAACACCTCCAGCCCCATGATCACGCAGGTGGCCGGCGTCGTGGCCACCGAGCAGCCCACCGTCCGGCCGTCGATGGCGTAGGGCTTCACGTAGATCGGATCATAGGTGTCGATCTGGTGGCTGACGCCGCTCTGGTTTTCAGCCGGGGCCACCACGTAGATATCGGCGACGTCCTTCAACTGACGGTAAATCGCCTCCAGGCCCGGAGCACCCGCCCCGTCGTCGTTGGTCATCAGGATCAACGGGCGGCACTGGGCGGCGACGGTGGTGGCGGCCAGAGCCAGCAGAAGCAGCAGCAGGCTGCCGCGGCGGGACATCGGGTTCCGGCTCTTCGGCATCGGCATGGGGCGTCTCCTTGAGCGCGATTCAGTCGGCGGTCGATCCGTCCGGCCCGGTGTCACATATGGATCGCCACATCGTGGGCGGCGTGCGCGGCTTCCATCATGGCCTCCGAAATGGTCGGGTGGGGGTGGATGGCCGCGGCCAGCTCTTCGGCGGTGCATTCCAGGTGGAGGGCCAGCACGGTCTCGGCCACCAGCTCGGTGGCGATGGCGCCGATCATGTGCACGCCGAGGATCTCGCCGGTCTTGGCATCGGTGACGATCTTGATGAAACCCTCCGCCATGTCTTCGATCTTGCTCTTGCCGATGCCGGCGAAGGGGAACTTGCCCACCTTGACCTCGGCGTACAGTTCCCGGGCTTTCTTCTCGGTCAGGCCGGTGGAGGCCACCTGCGGCGCGGAATACGTGCAGCCGGGGATGTTGCGGTAGTTGATGGGCTGCGCGGACCGGCCGGCGATGTGCCGGGCGGCCAGGATCCCCTCGGCTGACGCCACATGCGCCAGCTGGGGCGTGTCGATCACGTCGCCGATGGCGTAGATGTGAGGCACGCGGGTCCGGCCGAACGCGTCCACCGGGATGAACCCGCGGGCGGTCTCGAGGCCCGCCTTGTCCAGCCCCAGGCCGGCGGTGTAAGGCGCCCGGCCCACGGCCAGCAGCACCTTCTCGAAGGCGGATTCCGCCACTTTGCCGGCGGCGTCCTTGACGGTCAGCACCGCGCCATCGGGGCCCGGTTTCAAGGCTTCCACCATCGCGCCCGTCTGGTAGCGGATCTTCCGTTTCTTGAACGCCTTCTCCAGCTCCGCCGACACCTCCTCGTCCTCGAGGGGGAGCAGGTGGGGCAGCATCTCGATCACCGTGACCTCGCTGCCGAGGGCGGCGTAGATCGAGGCGAACTCCACGCCCACCGCCCCGGCGCCGATCACCGCCAGCGACTTCGGCGGCTCCGGCAGGCGGAGCATGTCGGTGCTCGAGAGCACCACCCGGCCGTCGAAGCGGATATGGGGGAGCTGCTTGGGCTCCGAGCCCGTGGCGATGATGACGTGCCGGGCCTCGATGGTCTGGGTGGCGCTGTCGGCGGCTTCCAGCCGCAGGGTGTGGGGGGTTTCGAACGCCGCGTGCGCCCGGAACGCCGTCACGTTGTTCTTCTTGAGCAGGAAGGCCACGCCCTTCGTCAACCCGGTCACCACCTTGTCCTTGCGCTGGTGCATGCGGCCCATGTCAAAGCGGTAGCCATCGACGACGATCCCGTGGTCGCCCAGGTGGGCCATGTGGGCGTACAGCTCCGCGCTGTGGATCATGGCTTTCGTAGGGATACAGCCCACGTTGAGGCATGTGCCCCCGAAGGTGGTGTCCTTCTCCACGATGGCGGTCTTGAGGCCGAGCTGGGCGGCCTTGATCGCCGCCACATATCCCCCGGGACCGCTGCCGATGACGACAACATCAAACGCATCCATGGCTGCCTCGCTTCGTGCAGATACTTCTCCCGGCTGCGCCCCGCAACCAGCCGCGGGCCCCGGATCCGGCGAGAAATCCAATTGTAGCAGAATTCGTCCGACGCCAGCATTTTTCCTTCAATCACCCGCCGTTTTCGATATAATAAGCGCCTGTTATGGACGATGATTTGATCAGTTCCGATTTTCTGAGCGACGCGCTCGACGAGAAGCGCGGCTACCCCCGGTACGTGCTCAACGTGCCGCTGCGGATGCGCGGACTGAATTCCCGCGGCGAGGACATCGACGCCGACATCGAGGTGGTGGATATCAGCGTGGCCGGCATCGGTTTCCGCTCCCATCGCCGCTTCGAAGACGGCGACATCCTCTACGTCTCGCTCAAGGGCAAGGACTATACCTCCGACGTCAGCATCCAGATCATTTGGAAAGAGGGGCAGCAGAACCGGTACGGCGCGCGCATCCTCGCCGTCTCGTCCGTGGCGGCGTCCGGCGGCAGGCCGCCTTCCCCCAAAGCGCCGCAACCCAGCTGATTCCCCGCCCGGCGCCTCCTGCGCCGCGGCCCCTGTTCGGAACCGGCGGCCCAACGCCCCGATTTGCACGATGCAACGGATTCGATTCTGACAAGGCAACGAATGACCAAAAGCGTTCTCAAACCCATAATCGGCTCCGTGCTGCTCCTGATCGCCCTGTCGGCGCTGTGGGCGCTCACCGGCAGCCCGTTCCGAAAGACGCCTCGCCACGTCATCCTCATGATCGGCGACGGGATGGGCATCAACTCCTGGGTGCACGCCCACTATTTCCGATTCGGGGCCACGGCCGATTCGCTGGACGACCGTCTGGCCATGGAATCCCTACCGGTCACCGGCCTGGCCTACACGCACTCGGCCGACCGCCTGACGACCGATTCCGCGGCCTCGGCTTCCGCGCTGTGCACCGGACGGAAGGTGCTCAACGGCGACCTCGCGGTGGCTCCGGACGGCGAAGTGCTCCCCACGGTCTTTGAAGAAGCCGCCCGCGAGGGACTCGCCGTCGGGCTGGTAACCACCGGACCGGTCACCCACGCCACCCCTGCCGCGGCGTACGCCCACATCCCCGAGCGGAACAACTACCACCAGATCTTCGACTGGCTGCTCCGCACCAAGCCTGACTTGGTGTTGGGCGGCGGCACCACCGCCCGCTGGCGGCACCTGCCGCCCGACTTCGCCCGGCGGGCCCGCGCCGCCGGCTACACGGTCTGCACGAGCGCCGAGGCGCTCCAAGCCACCCGGTCGCTGCCATTGCTGGGCGTGTTCGGCGGCGAGCGCCTCCCCTACGAGTGGGACTGGGGCAAAGACACCGCCGCCCTGCCGCACCTTTCCGATCTCGTCGCGGCCGCCCTGGACCGGCTCGGTTCGGACCCGGACGGTTTCATCCTCATGATCGAGGGCGGCTCCATCGACACGGCCAACCACGACAATTCGCTGGAACGGGCGGTCGGCGAGGTGCTGGAGTTCGACCGCTGCGTGGGCCTGGTTCAGGAATGGGTGAAGGCCCACAGTTCCTGGAACAACGCGCTGCTTGTCGTGACCGCCGACCATGAAACGGGCGAGCTGGCGGTGCGCCAGCCCGGCAAGCCGTCCCCTCAGGGCCCGGCCCCATCATTCGGCCCCGGTGTCGCCCTGCCCGCAAACACGTTCGCCGGCGGCGGCTACGGCTCGGACGACCATTCGGCTGCGGTGGTGGCGGTCTTCGCCCAAGGCGCGGGCAGCAGCGACCTGAGCGGCGTGATGGACAACACCCGCATCCATAAAGTGCTGCGCCAAGCGGTCAAACCGTAATCCCGCAATCGAGGGGCTGCTCCCGCGACCGACCATGACACCACCGCGCCTGTACACCCGTCACCTCATCGAAACACTCGTCGAGCCGGGACTGGATGATCTTTACGCCGGGCTGGTCATCGGCCGGCGCACCCGCCGGGTGGATCTGCCCGGTCGGGTCTGCCGGGCCGGGATCATGAAGACCTTGCTCGGCTATGAGGTCAAGTTCGGCAGCTGCCGGAAGAGTTGTCCCGACGAGGTGACCGCCCGTTATCTGGCGATCTTTGGCAGTTTGGGCCTCGACTCGGTCCTCATCCCGTATAATCCGGTGGAGACGGCGGCGGTCCTGCCCGTGATGGAGAGCGCTTACGCCGCGTTGGAGCCGGCGGTCCGGATGTTCGCCGCCCAGCACGGGCGTCCGGAGCGCACCGCCGCCCTGCGGCGCCGCCTGTACCGGCGGCTGGCCCAGCGGATCCGCACGCTGTCAACCGGAACGGTGCTCGCCGGCGAGGGCGGCGCCCCATGAGCCGCCGCGGCCGCCCGGCGTCACCCGCTCGGCCGCCGGTCGTCACCGCCGGCGCTGCCCCCTGGGCGACCCTGCAGGAGGCGCTGGCCGGCTGTGTCAACTGCGGCAAATGCCTGCCGGACTGTCCGCTGTACCAACTCTCCCGCCGCGAGGAAGACGGCATCCGCGGCAAACTCAACGTGCTGCGCTGGCATCTGGGCGCGGGGCTCCCCCCATCGCCCGCCGCCACCCGGCTGTTCTGGCACTGCCTGCTCTGCTTGCGCTGCCAGGACGCCTGCCCCTCGGGCCTCGAGCTGATGCGGATCCTGGACGCCACGCGGGCCGCCCTGCACACCCGCGGCCTGGCGCCGATCCCCGGCCGGCCGGGCAAGCGCCAAGCCGCCGTCATCGTTCGCGCCGTCCGGCCGAACCGGGCCGCCCCGTCACGCCTGCCCCCGCGGCCACGGGCGTTCCTGCCGGCCTTGCCGCCGGCCGGCGACGACCGTCCGGCGCCGCTGCTGGTGAGCCCCTTGGGCCGCGCGGTGTGGGAGCCGGCGCTGGTCGCCGCAGCCGCACTCTTCCGTCGGGGCGGCCTCAATCCGGTGGTCCAGGTGCTTCGCGGCCCCAGTCCCGTCCGGTTGCACTGGCGGGGTGACACCGCGGGGTTGCGGGCCGCCCTGGACGCCACGTTCGCCGGCGCCCCGACGCCGACGACGCTGCTCTTCCTGGAGCCGGAGCTCGCGACCCTGTGGCGGGCGCACGGCGCGCCGGCCGAGGTGATCGATCTGGAGGGCTGGCTTCTCGGCGGCGGGGCGGCGATCCGGCTGGACACGCCCCCCGTCACCGCGCTGCCGGCGCCCGTGCCCATGGCCATCGCCGGCTGGCAGGACTGGCTGGCGCAGTGGCGCATCCTGGCCCCGGCCGCATGGCGGCCGCCGCCGGTCGAAAGCCGGGGGCTGCGCGCCGAACTGCTGGCACCCATCGATCCGCCCGCCGCGCGCGATTTGGCGCGGCGCTGGCTGCATCTGGCCGGCGCGACCGGCGCCGGCGCGGTGGCGCTCACCTCGCCGCGCACCCAGAGCTGGCTACGGAGCAGCGGCGGATCCGGCCTCCCGCTGCAACCGCTCGCCATCCTCGTCGCGGGTGGCCGGACTTGAAATCCCTTGATGCCGCAGGCCAGATGTGCTAATGATGACGGGTCATTTGCGGACGGGCAACCCATGTCCAGAATCAAACAATTCCTGCTGAAAATCACCAAGGCGTCCATTCTGACCGCTTTGCCCCTCGCGCTGCTGTTCATCGGAGCGTTCGTGACCATGCTGATCACCATCCGCGGGCGCGAGGTGGTCGTGCCCAACCTGGCCGGCATCGAGAAGGAGGTGGCCCTGGACCTGCTCAAGAAAAACCGCCTCGGCGGCATGATCACGGGCACGCGCTTCTCATCCGATTTTCCCGCCGGCCAGGTGATCCAGCAGATGCCTGAAGCGGGCAGCCGGGTGAAGGTGGGCAAACAGGTCAAGCTCGTCCTCAGCGAGGGCCGCAAGCAGGTGGAGGTGCCCCGCCTGGTGGGCCTGACCCTCCGGGAGGCGCAGGCGGTGCTGGGCCAGGTGGGTTTGCGGATCGGACTGATCAGCCGCGCCGCCCTGTTGGCCTCGCCCCGCGAGCAGATCGTCGAACAGATCCCGGTGGCCGGCGAGCGGAACATCGCCACGCCGTACGTGAACCTGCTGGTCAACGTCCCGTCCGGCGACTTCAACTACGTCATGCCGGATTTCCGCGGTCTCGAAGCCCACGATGTGTCATCCTTCCTGAATCGGAACGGCTTCCTGCTGCGTCCCACCGAACACGAGGTCTCCTTCACGCAGCGGCCGGGCCTGATCCTGATGCATTATCCCGAACCCGGCTATCCGTTCAGCCGGAGTTCGCCCATCACGCTGGTGGTGTCCCGATGAGCCGAAAACGTTACCTGGCCCCCTCGCTGCTGTCCGCCGACTTCGCCAACCTGGAGGCGGCCGTCCGCCTGGTCGAAGCCAGCGGCGCCGCGCTCATCCATCTGGACGTCATGGACGGCCATTTCGTCCCCAACCTGACCATCGGCCCGCCGGTTATCCGCGCCCTGCGCCGGATCACCTCCCTCCGCCTCGACGTCCACCTGATGATCGCCCACCCGGAGCGGAGCGTGGACGACTACATCGCCGCGGGCGCCGACATGCTCAGCGTCCATGTCGAGGCCGATCCCCATCTGCACCGCACCATCACCCGGATCCGCGATGCCGGCCGGCGCGCCGGCGTGGCGCTCAATCCAGCCACCCCCGCCGCCGCCGTGGAGGAGATCCTGCCCTGGCTGGATTTCGTCCTGGTCATGACGGTCAATCCGGGCTTCGGCGGCCAGAAATTCATCCCCACGGTGCTGCCCAAGATCCGGGCCCTACGCGATGCCATCGACCGCCAGGGCCTCGACGTGGACATCTCGGTTGACGGCGGCGTCGGACCCGACACGCTCCCCCGGCTCGTCGAGGCCGGTGTGACCATCGCCGTGGCGGGCGCGGCCGTGTTCGGGGCGCCCGATCCGGTTGCCGCTATCCGGGACTTGCAGGCTATGCTACAATAATTGGCCGTTCCCATTCGCCCCGTGGAGGTCCTGCATTGTCCTGGAAGAAGTGGTTGTTCGCAGCCGGCTTGACCGGCCTCATCCTGCTCACCGCCTGCGGCGGTAAAAAGGCCGGCCTCCAGGAACAGGCGGTCCTGCCGGACAAGACCCTCCATGAGAACGGACTGGAATTCCTCACCAAGAGCCAGTTCATCAAGTCGCGGCTGTCGTTCCAAACCCTGATCAACACCTACGACGAATCCCCCTACCTGGAGAAGGCCAAGTACTACATCGCCTACTCCTACCTGCGCGAGGGAGGCGTCGAGAACCTCATCCAGGCGGAGCAGGCGTTCAAGGACTTCAAGCTCTTCTTCCCCGCCTCCGATCTGGCCGACGACGCCCAGGCCCACGTGATCAAGATCAACATGCACATGATGAAGGAACCAAACCGCGACACCACCTACGCCCTGCGGTCCCGGGTTGAGGTGCAGAACTTCCTCAACGAGTTCCCCGACTCGCCGCTGGTGAACGAGATGCTGGCGCGCCTGCAGTACATCGAGGACACGCTGGCGATGAGCAATTTCCTCAAAGCCAAGTTCTATCACCGTAAAAATTTCGCCAAGGCCTCCGCCTCCCGGCTGCGGGAGTGCGTCGCCCAGTACCCCCATTTCCGCTTCCGCGACGAGGCGCTTTTCCTGCTGGCGGATTCCCTCGACAAGATCAAGAACTTCGACGAGAGCACCATCTACTACGCCCAACTCGCCCGCGGCTTCCCGTTCAGCAAGTACTTCGAGGAGGCGCGCGACCGCCTGCGCAAGCTCGAGAAGCCAGTGCCCGAAGTGGACCAGCGGCTGGCCGAAGAGAACAAGAAATACTACGAGGAAGGCAAGTCGCTGTTCGGCGGATCCCGGGAGGCCGTCTTCGGCTCATTCGGCCTCGGTAAGGATGAGCCGTGGCGCCAGATGGAGAAGCAGCGCGACAAGGAAGAGCGGGACCGTCTGAAAATCGAGGCCGGCAAGGTCGACAAATCGGCTCCGAAGGAATCCAAGTAGGCTGATCCCCACCGACCGACGCCGGCCTGCAGCCCGGGGATTTCCCCTAACTGTATGTATCCACAAATTTACTTGAGTGACTTTTCGAGTTGTGATGTAATAGATGAAAGTCCGCCAATCCGGATGAGGAGGCGCTGATGGCCCACAAACTGCTGCTCGCCGACGACAGCATCACCATCCAGAAGGTGGTCAGCCTGACCTTTGCTGAGGAGGACTTCGAAGTCATTTGCGTCGGCAACGGCGAAATCGCGATCGAAAAAATCAGCGAGATCCGGCCTGACGTGGTCCTGGCCGACATCTTCATGCCCCGGAAAACCGGTTACGAAGTGTGCGAGTTCGTCAAGCGCACACCCCATCTGCGCCATATCCCTGTCATTCTGCTCGTCGGGACGTTCGAGCCGTTCGACAAGAACGAGGCCGCCCGCGTGAGCGCCGACGCCCACGTCACCAAGCCGTTTGAAACCACGTCGCTTATCCGGCTGGTCCGGCAGTCGGTGGCCAACGCGCCCAAGCCCGAGCCGGTGCCCGCCAAACCGGTGGCGCCGCCCGCTCTTGACGCCGACCGGACGTTCCAGATCCAGCTCTCGGAGCTGGATGAGCGGCTCGGGCGCACTCAGCCCCCTAAGCCCGCCGCCCCCCCCGAGATCCTGGACATCCCGGCCCTGAAAACCCGTCAGTCGGCGCCCCAGGATCTGGAGCGCACCCTGCTCTCCGCGCCCGTTCCGCCGGCCGCCGCACTGGGGCCCGACGAGGTGATCCTGGAGCCCGAGGAGGAACTCGTCGTCTCGCCGGCGCCGTCGCAAGCGGTGGAAGAGGAGCTGTTCATCCCGGAGGCTCCCGCCGGGGCACCCCCGCCCACCGCCGAGCCCGAGCTGCTGGCGGTGCCGTCGCTGGCCCGACGCATTCAGCGTCCCGCCGACGAGGACATTCTGGGCATCTTCGAGCTCATCGGCCTGGACCGCCTTATTGCGCGGCAGCACAGTCTCGAGGAGGCAGTGCGCCGTGAGCGCGAGGCCGCCGTGGCCCCGCGGATCGCCGCCGTGGCCGAGCCCGAGCCGGTGGCGCCACCCGAAGAGGTCGTGTACGAAGAAGCCGAGGCTCCCGCTGCTCCCGTGGTCAGCTTCCCCGCCGCGGCACCCGTCATGCCCGCCCGCGCCCCGGTCGAAGCGCCGGCTCCGACTGCCGCCACCGACTTGAGCGAAGACTTGGTCACCCGGATCGCCCGGATGGTCATCGAGCGCCTGAGTGAAAAAGTGGTCCGGGAGATCGCCTGGGAAGTGGTGCCGGATCTGGCCGAGACCATCATCCGCAACGAGCTGGAGCGGCTGAAGGGCGAAGGCAAGTTCTGATCCGGCCGGCCGCGGCGCGCGGCGATAACCCGGACGGCCGCTTCCCCGCGTGCAATCCGTCCCCCACAGCGCCATCCTTCGACGGACTGAATATTGGTCCGCGACGGAACCGCGGCTGGACGCGCCGCCGATTTTAGGTATAATGTGATCTTTTCGCCGCCTTCCGGCGAGACATGGCACCATGAACCGCAAGACGCATCCGCCGCAATCCAGCACCCATCCGGGCGCCGAATCGTCCCGGGCCCCGGGAAGCCCGGACGGCTGCCCCTATGCGCCCATGGCGTGCGAGCTGGAATCGTTCCGCCACATTCGCCACGTCCGCGGCTTCGGAGCGGTGGACTCCACCAACTCCACAGCCCGCTCGCTCGGCGAGGCCGGCGACATCCCGCCGGGCACACTGGTGGTGGCCAACTCCCAGCGCGCCGGACGGGGCCGCCTGGACCACACCTGGCACTCCCCGGCCGGCCAGGGGATCTACGCCTCGCTGTTCCTGGCGCCCATGGTGCCGCTGACGCAGGCGCACTGCGTGACCCTGGTGACGGGGCTGTCGGTGGCCCAGGCCCTGGCCCAGGCTCATCCGACACTGGCCCGCCACCTCGACATCAAGTGGCCCAACGACGTCCTGTGGCAGGGCCGCAAGCTGGGCGGCATCCTCGTGGAGTCCAGCCTCCAGGACAACACCCTGCGGCACCTCGTGGTGGGGATCGGGATCAACGTGGCCCAGACGGCGTTCCCCGAGGACATCCGGACCCGCGCCGTCTCGGTGGCCCAGGCCGCCGGCACTATCGTCTCCCGGCACGATCTGCTGGTGCGCGTCCTGGGTTGCCTCGACGCGAACCTCGGCCGGTTGGGCGACGGCGCGTGGCCGGAGCTGCGCCGTCAGTGGGAGGAGTCTTCCTCGTTCGCCCACGGCCGCAAGGTCAAGTTCTTCGAACGGGGCCGGCCGCTCCTGGGCACCACCTGCGGCCTGATGGACGACGGGGCGCTCGGCGTGCAGCTGCGGGACGGCGAGCGCAAGGCGCTCTATCACGGCGAAATATTCGAATACTGAGCGGGACGTGACACCATGGTGACCGGCTTCTTCAACAAGCTCAAACACGCGGTCAAGAACACCAAGGATCAACTGGTGGGCCGCATCGAAAACCTGATCCTGGGCGAGAAGCAGTTCAACGCCTCGACGCTGGAACAGCTCGAGACCATCCTCATCGGCGCCGACATCGGGGTCAAGACCACCGAGGACATCCTGGACCGCGTCCGGCAGGCGGTCTCCCGCGACGCCCTGCACGATTTCGACACCCTGGCCGGCCTGATCAAGGGCACCCTGCTTGAGATCCTCACCCAGCCCCCCGCGGCGCCGGCGGGCCCGGCCAGGCCGGGGCCGGCCAAACCGGCGCCGACCGCCCCGCCGGACGGCCAGCCGCGGGTGGTCTTCATCGTGGGCGTCAACGGCGTGGGGAAGACCACCACCATCGGCAAGCTGGCGCACCGGCTGAGCCAGGCTGGCCGAAAAGTGGTCATCTGCGCTTCGGACACCTTCCGCGCCGCGGCCATTGAGCAGGTGGAGATCTGGGCCCAGCGCTCCGGCGCGTCGCTCATCAAGAAGAGCCAGGGCGCCGACCCCGCTGCGGTGCTGCACGATTCGCTGGACGTCGCGGCGCGGGACCGCGCCGACGTCGTCATCGTGGACACCGCCGGTCGGCTCCACACCAAAACCAACCTGATGAAGGAGCTGGAGAAGATGCACCGCCTGGCCGCCAAGCGGGTGCCGGGCGCCCCCCATGACGTCTACCTCATCATCGACGCCACCACCGGCCAGAACGGCCTGGTCCAGGCCCGCGAATTCCTCAAGACCACGGGCGTCACGGGACTCATTGTGACGAAGCTCGACGGCACCGCCAAGGGGGGCGTCGTCGTGGCCATCGCCCGCGAGCTCCGCCTGCCCATCCGCTACGTGGGTGTGGGCGAGAAGATGGAGGACCTCATCGACTTCAGCCCCGAGGACTTCGTCGAATCCCTCTTCGCCTCTTAGTGTCTATCGTAATCGTAATTCGTAATCGTAATCGTAATTCGTAATCGTTCTCGTAATCGTCATCGGGGCTCGGGGCTCGAGGCTCGAGGCTCGGGGCTCGAGGCTCGAGGCTCGGGGCTCGGGGCTCGGGGCTTGTTCTCATTTCGCGTACATTGGACTTCGATAATCGGACCTGGGACATGGGATCTGGGGCCTGGGTTCTGGGACCCGGGACTTGGGTTCTGGGACCAAAAAGCCTAGAAACTCAAGTGCCCATTCACCTCATCCATTCACCCTTTCTCCGGTTCCCTGCTCTTCCCACGCCTCGACGATCGCGCACAGCTCCGCCACCGCCGCCGCCGGCGCCGGCCCCACGGCCGTCTCCTCCGACAGAATAAAGCCGGTGGCGCCGTGAACCAGAGCGTAATGGAGCGCCGCCCGTTCCGCCCGGGTCACCGCCTGGCCCGCGGCGGCCGACGGCAGCAGGCCGCCGGCCAGGAGCATGCCCTTGCCCGCCGCGCGGGCCGCCTCGAGCAGCCGCCGTTCGATCCCCGGCAGCCGGGCCGGCGGCACCTGGGTGCCCAGGTCACCGCGTGCGATGCAGCCGCATGCCGCCGCGGCGATGAGCGTAGCCGCAGCGTTCACGGCCGCCTCGGTCTCGATCTTCGGTACCAGCCGCGCCGGTCCGGGGAGCCGCGCGACCACCGCCGCCAGGTCCGCCGGCCCGTCGCAGTACGAGACCAGGTATCGGCGGATGCCCAGCTTCCAGCAGGCCGCCAGCGCCCCCGCCCACGCGTCCGTGCGCAGCCGCGCCTCGCCGTCGCCCCAGGTGACACCCATGCGGTTCGTCAGCTCACCCGCATCGAGACATTCCGCCCGCAGGCCGTACCGTCCGACTTCGCCCACCGCAAGACGGACCTGCCCGTCTCGCAGGCGAACGGTGTCGCCTGGAACCGGCGCCGGATCCACCGCGCCGAGGTCGAACGGCACCGCCGCAACGCCGGCGGGAGCCGCCGCCACCTCCCCCAGCCAGAGCGCATCGCCGGGCCGGACAGTCAGCGGCCGCGCCAGCTCGCCGGTCCGCGGCTTGCGCCCCGGCAGATCGGCGATGAGCTGCGATTCCGCCGCATCGGGCGCCGCGCGGCGGACGGCGTCCACCGTTCGGGCCAGCCATTCCGGCGAGGCGTGGGCCAGGTTCAGGCGAAACGCGTCCGCCCCCGCCGCCCGGAGCGCCGCCAGCGTGCGGGCGCCCTCACTCGCCGGCCCCACGGTGGCAACAACCTCGATGTGCCCTCGACGCGATTCCACACTCACCCCCGCCCGAAGAATGTCACGGCGCCCCGACCGCCATGGCGATCAGTTCCATGCCGGCGATCACCGCGTTGCCCAGCAGTCCCACCACCAGGCCCATCAGAAATCGGTGCAACCACTTTCGCTCTTCGGGGGAAAAGTCCCATTTCTCCCCGGAGATGCGGAACCACCGCCGTCCCAGGCGGCGGTACTGGCAGTAATCGAAGCGGAGCGCGGCGATCACGAGCCAGGCGCCGACGGCCAGGTTCCAGACGATGCGGATCAGGACCATCCCGGCCACGGTTCCTCCGGCAGCTTGTGGTACGATAGACCCAACCGATATTGTCGCCGAAGGAGTGCGTATGGGCAAGAACAAGGGCAAGCATGACGCCGCGCCGAAGGGCCACGAAAAGGTGTTCAAGCGGATCGAGGTGGCGGCCGTCTCCACCGAGGGCTACCAGCAGGCCATCGACAACGCCATCGCCAAGGCCTCCAAGACGCTGCACAACATGAACTGGTTCGAGGTGGCCGAGATGCGCGGCCGGATCGTCAACGGCAAGGTGGTTGAATACCAGGTGGTGATGCGACTGGCGTTCGAGATCGACTAGCTCCGGGCAGTGCGCTCCCCGGCGGCGGCGGCCGGCGGCTCGGCTCCGCCGACGATTGATGCGGCCACCCGGGCGATGCGCCGGGCGCCGTCAAGGCGTCGCATGACCTTCAGGTTACGGCGCATGGCCGGCAGCGCGCCGAAGTCCGTGTCGCGCAGGAACGCCAGCGCCTTGCGTAGCCGCCGGTAATCGGGCGCCACCAGCCCCAGGCCCATGGCTTCCACCAGGCGGGCGTTCCCCTCCTCCTGCCCCGGGGTGACCTGGGCCAGCACCATGGGACACGCGGCCGCGATGGCCTCGTGCACCAGGGCGCCCCCTGCCTTGGTCACCACCAGATCCATGTCAAACAGCTTGTGGCTGACGTCGGGAATCCACGGATGGACCTCCACGGCGGCAGGCAGGGTCCGCGCGAACCGTTCCGTCGCCGGAATCAGCTCCTTGCGGCTGAACATCGACAGCACCAGCTTCGCCTCGGGACGGCTCCCCAGGATCGCCAGCACCTCGAACAGTTCCCGCCGCGGCAAGTTGGGGAGCAGGAGGATCCGCGGACCGGCCGCCGCGGTCCCGCCGGCGGCGACGGGAGCGGAGGCCGCCGCGGCCTGCGCCTTCTCCGCGAACACCGGCGGCACGGCGAATCCCGTCACGAGAACCGTCTCCGCGGGAATCCCGCCGTGAACCAGATGAGCCGCGGTCAGCTCGTCCGCCACGAGGTAGAGGTCCGACGGCCCCTCCGTCCAGGTGGGGTGGATGGTGATGGAGTCGGTGACCACCGACACGACGCGGAACGGGCGCGCCGGTCCGTCGCCGTATAACCGGCCCAGTGCCGCGCTGTACATGGGGTAGGTGGTGACTACCACCTTCGGCTGGAAGCGTTCCACGAATGTGGCGAAAAAAGCCCGCATCCGGCGGTTGCGGAGCGCCGCGCCGGCGGCGGCGCCGCGGCGGCTCACCAGGAGGAAGAAGAGGCGCCAGGTCCGCGGGTGGCGGTTCATCACCCGCCGGTAGAGCCGCTGGAGCAGGCGGTAGAGCCACGGCTGCACGGCGTCGTAGGCATCGGCGATTTCCACGCTCAGGTCCGGCCGCTCGAGGCGGAGGGCCTCGGCGATGTTGGCGGCGGCGCTGAAGTGACCGTTGCCGAACCGGGCCGTCAGGATGACAATGTCGGGCATCGCGCGTCTCCCATCGCCCCACGAGCCTGCCAGGTTTCGTGATCGGGGAATGCCATCATACTATCACATCACCGTTCGGGGCAAGCCGGGTCTGCCTTCCGCGGTCCGGCACGCCGAGATCGGCTCGCCAAGGCGCAAAGACGCAAAGGATAATTTGGGTTCTAGTTTCCAGGTTCTGGGTGCTGGGTTCTAGGGTCTGGGGTCTGGGGTCTGGGGTCTGGATTTTCGGTTTTGGCTCTTGGATCAGGGGGCTGAATGCCTTCTCTTAAACCAAAGTTCGATGTCCGAATCCCGCATGGCGGGAACGAGCCTCGAGTCTCGAGCCTCGATTACGAGTACGATCACGATTACGAATTACGATTACGAATTACGAGCACGAACTCCCTCACCGCTGACTCTTCACTATTTACTGTTCACTGTTCACTCCTCACTCCTATCTCCCAACTCTCTCTTGACCCGCCGGCCCCCCTCGTGGTAAAAGGGCTTCTCTATTTGCGCCTGTAGCTCAGGGGATAGAGCACTGGTCTCCGGAACCAGGGGTCGCGCGTTCGATTCGCGCCAGGCGTACCACTTATCAACGGCCCGCGTCAGCGGGCCGTTGGCCTGTCTGGCCAATCCTGCTCAACCTGTCCCGACTGCAATCTTCCGGAATTCACACCGGCCATTCGATCACGTCCTGGCGAAGCCCTGTTTGAGCCATGCAGTTTGAACGGTGAAAATTCTTGACCGGGAACAGAGGGGATTCTATGCTGGCGGCATCGCTCCCCCGCATACCGAAGATCATGAACCGGGAGGCCGCAATGCCAGACGTCCCCACACCTGAAGTGGCCGACCATGGACGGCAGGAGCCGGAACACCGCCCGATCGCGGAAATCCTGAGCCGGCAGGAGGAGCTGTTGGCCCGGCTCCTCGAGTCGGCCGAACGGGGCCGGGAGGAGTACCGGCAAGGCACCCAGGCCCTGTTCTACGAATTGGACCAGGTCCGGCGGGAAATTCAGGCGGTCCGGAACATGGAGGCAATCCGGTGGCAGCGCGAGGAGCTGGAGCGGGAACCCCGCTATCAGGAGCCGCTCCGGCTGCCACGCCACACCTTCCAGGTGAATTCGCAGAACGGCGAGGACGGCATCATCCACGAGATCTTCCGGCGCATCGGCGCCACCTCCCGGCGGTTCGTCGAGGTGGGCGTCGGCGACGGCACCGAGAACAACACAGCATTCCTCTTGTCCCAGGGATGGACGGGCTGCTGGATCGACACTCGGGACGCGTTCGTCGCGACGGTCGCGTCGCGGACGGACCTCCGGGACGGCTGCCTGGCGTACCGCGTCACCGCCGTGGACCGGGAGAACGCCGCCGGCCTGTTGCGCGAGCTGGACGTGCCGCCGGAGTTCGACCTGCTCTCCCTGGACATCGACCAGAACACCTACCACGTCTGGGAGGCGCTGCACGAGTTCGCGCCGCGGGCGGTGGTGGTGGAGTACAACGCCGCCATCCCGCCGGCGATCGACTGGCAGGTTCACTATGCCGCCGACCGGGCGTGGGATGGTTCGCAGAACGCCGGCGCCAGCCTGAAGGCGTTCGAACTCCTCGGCCGCCGCCTCGGTTACTCCCTGGTGGGCTGCGACTACTCCGGCGTCAACGCGTTCTTCGTCCGCAGCGACCTTGCGGCCGGGCGGTTCGCCGAGCCGTTCACCGCCGAAAACCATTACGAGCCGCCGCGCTACCCCCACCTGCTGCACCGGCGCGGACACCCCCGCGCCATCCTGGACCGAACCCCGCCGGGCAGTCCGTCGGACCCGTCGTCGTGAACACGCTCGCGGCCGAACTGGATCGGTGGGGTGAGGCCGGTCGCCGCGCGGCGCTCTGGTGGCGCGACGACGACGTCTCCGCCCCACGGCCGGAGCTGGACCGGATCCTGGCCCTCTCCCAAAGCCTTGCTATTCCCGTCAGCCTGTCGGTGATTCCGGCGGCCACCCAGCCAGGGCTGCTTGAGGCGACTGGCGATCCTGCCCTTTTGTCCATCTTTCAGCATGGTTGGGCCCACGTCAACCACGAACCCGCCGGCGGCCAGTCGGAACTGGGCGACGGCCGCCCGGCGAACGTCGTCCTGGCCGAGCTGACGCGAGGTCGCGCCCGGCTGATGGAGCTGTTCGGCGCGGCGCGGGTGCCGCCGGTGCTGGTGCCGCCGTGGCACTCGCTCTCCCAGCGGGTGGCGGCACGCCTGCCGGAGGCGGGGATCCGCTGCGTGTCCATGCTGGCGGCGGGGCAGCACCTGCCGGAGATCGCTCCCGGTGTCGCCCTCATCTGCGCAAACGTGGACCTGGTGCGGTGGCGTAACGCGCCCGGCTTCGTCGGCGCGCCGGAGGCCGTGCGGCGGCTCCTCGGCGCCTTGCGCGCCCGGCGGCTGGGCCTGATCGACGGCGCGACACCCGTCGGCCTGCTGACCCACCACTGGGCCCTGGACGCCGACGCCGGCCGGTTTCTGGAAGCCCTGGGGCGACTGGTGAATGACCACCCGGCCGCCCGCTGGATCCGTCCCTCCTGGCCGGACGCGCCGGCGGCCTGAGCGCGCGCATCGATCCGACAGGCTGGTCAACCGAACACGTACAGCCGCTGCGCGTTCGGGTAGTCGACCAGGCACACCGCTCCCCGTTCCAACAGGAAGCGATGGGCGTACGGGGTCTTCCCCTGCGCGTCCAGTGCGTCCAGCTTGAAGTGGAAGTAGCGCTGCACGTTCGCGTCGTCGAGCAGCACCACGGTGCCGGGACCGAGCTTGTCGTACGCCGCCCGGATCTCGGCGAGCTGATGCCCCCGGGACGTTTCGCCGCACTCGGGGGAGAAGTCGGATGAATCGAGGTAGAGAAAATCGATGATCCCCTGAAACGCCGACAGAAAGGCGACGGAATCGCCCACTGTGTACCGGATGTGGGCGGCGTAAGCGCCGGTCAGCTCCCGGCACCGCTGCATCTTGTCGGCATCGATGTCCACCGTGTGCAGCACGGCGTGATGCCGCTCCGCGAGCGCGCCGAAGATGGTCGTGGACATCCCGTGCGCGCTCAGGAGGCGGTTGGACTGGCACCCGGTTTCCACCAGGATCGCCGGCGGACGGCGGGCCAGCAGCGCCGCCACCCGGCGGACGGTGCCGTGGCGGTGATCCAGACACCCCTCCGCCCCGGGGAGGGTGCCGGTCCGCAGGAGCGTGTCGAGGTCGATTCGCACCGCAGTCCTCCTGTACCGAGACCGGATCGGATTATAGCCCCGGGCCAAAGGTTTGACAAATTGACTGCGAATGTGATAAAAATAGAGAGATTTTTCCTTCTAACCAATCGGGTCGGAACGGGAGGCACCATGGCGGACGAACATGACGGACTCCCCGAATCGAATGCTGAGCTGGGTGCCGGCCGGCGGCGGCTGCTCCGGACGCTGGTGGCCGCCGGCGGTGCGGCGGCGGCGCTCAAGGTGCTGCCCCGCGAGTGGACCCGGCCGGTGGTGGAGATGGTTGAACTGCCTGTCCATGCACAGGGTTCTCTGGATTTGATCCTCCTCACCAATCTGAGGATCCTCACGCCGCCGAAACGCGCCGGCGAGCAGCCGCTGTACGACCGGATGGCCGCGTTCGACTACGAAGATCCGGCCAGCGGCGTGACGGATTCCGCCAGCCTGTACGTTTCGGTCTCGCCCTGCGGCGAGATCATCTTCAACGGCACCCCCATCAGCGGTGTCCCCGGCGCCCTCCGGTCCGGCACGGCCTCGGTGGGCAATGTGTCATTCCCGTTCACGTTCAACTGCAGCATCATCAACGCCACGATGAGCGTGCGGATGGGGGTGGGAGCCCGGAACAGCAACGAACTGATCGGTTATCTGTTCGATCTGCCAACCTAGTCCATTCGCGGTTCCCTCCGACGGGAAGCGCCCCGCCGCCCGGCCGTCCGCTGGCCGGGCGCGCCGTTTCCGCTGACCGATCATGGCCAACATCGTCATCTACACCTCCGGCACCCTGGGCGACCACCTCCCCTTTATCGCCCTGGGACGGGCGCTGGCCGGCCGGGGCCACAGCGTGCGCCTGGCGATCAACCAGGCCATGCACGCGTACGCCCAACGCGCCGGCTTGGACGCCGTCGCCCTGACGGACATCGAGCGCGGCCCCGAGGAGGCCCGGGCCAACGCCTGGGCCTGGGACCACTGGAACCATCCCGATCCGGCCGCCCACCCCAACGCCCGCTTCATGGAGCCCGAGGCGCTTGTGATCCAGGTCCGGGAGCTGGTCGAGTTGTGCCGGGGAGCGGACCTGCTGCTGGCCACCTCGATCCGGGTGCAGGGCCTGCTCGCGCACGCCGCGACGGGCATTCCCTGGCTCACCCTCTCCGTGAACCCGTACACGTTCTGGCAGCCGGCCCTGGACGCGGAACGGGCCGTCTGCGAACAGGCGCGGCTCAAGGAGCACGGCATCCTCAGTGACATGATCACCTGCGTGCTGGACCGGTTGGGCGTGGCGAAGTCGCCGCCCCCGTTCGGCCCCGGCTGGTTGTTTGCCCGTCACGTCATCCTGGGGAGCAGCCCCTGGTTCAGCCGCCCGGACCTGAACCAGCTCCAGCCCCGTGCCAGCCTCGAGCAGACCGGCTTCTGGTTCTTCGAGGACCCGGCGTGGTCCGGGTGGGAACCGGACGAGGCGCTGCGGGAGTTCTGCGCGCGCGGCCCGCTGGTGCTGGCGTTCAGCAGCCAGCCGCTGGAAGATCCGCGCGCGATCCTGGCCGTCCACGTGGCGGCGGCCGGCCGTCTGGGCCGGCCTCTCCTCGTCCAGCGGGGCTGGACCGGATTCTCCGACGGCGACCTGCCCCCCGGCGCCGACCGACGGGCGGTGCGGTTCGCCGACGACTTGCCCCACGACTGGCTCTTCGCCCGCGCCGCCGCCGCCATCCAGCACGGCGGCATCGGCTCCATCGCCCGGGCGCTGCGGCAGGGCTGCCCCCTGCTCATCGAGCCGTTCGGCAACGATCAGGTGTACAACGCCAGCCGCGTGGCGGACCTGGGCGCGGGCGCGGCCATGCACCCCTTCCGGATGACCGCCGACGGACTGGCCGCGGTGCTCCGGGATAAGGTGCTGACCCCGTCAGCCCGCGACCGGGCCCGCGCGCTGGGCGCCCGGATCGGCGCGGAAGACGGCCTGGCCACGGCCTGCCGCCTCATCGAAACCTACCTGGCCCGGACCGAACCGGCGGTCGGCGATCCGAAGGCATCTGCCGCACCGCTGGCCAATCCCCACCCGCCGCCCGTCCACGCCTTCGGCCGCGCACCGGCTGCCGCCGGCGACCGGACAGCTGAATCGCCGCCGCCGGCCATTCCCCGGATCATCCACCAGACCTGGCGGGACGCCGCCGTGCCGCCGGCGCTGGCCGCCTTCCAGCGCACCTGGCAGACCCATCACCCCGGCTGGACCCTCCACCTCTGGACGGATCCGGACAACCGCGAGCTCATCCGCCGGCACTATCCCTGGTTCCTGCCCGTCTACGACGCCTACTCCGAACCGATCATGCGCGCGGACGCGGCGCGCTACTTCATCCTCCACCGCTACGGCGGCGTTTACGCGGACCTGGATTTCGAGTGTCTGCGGCCGCAGGCGCCGCTGCTGGCGGACCACGCCGTCGTCCTCGGCCTGGAACCCGCGACGCACCGGGACCGGCCCCAGGCCCGGGAGCGCAAACTGGACCGGATCGTGGCCAACGCCTGGATGGCGTCGGTACCCGGCCATCCCTTCTGGGAGCACGTGTTCGCCAAACTGGCCGTCTACTGCCGCTGTCCCGGCCCGCTGGACGCCACGGGGCCGTTCTTCCTGACCCGAGCCCTCAAATCCTTCCCGGCGCCGGAGTCGATCCGGCTCGTGCCCCCCGAACTGCTGTATCCCATCGACAACGAGACCGCTTGGGCCGACCTGCCGTTGGAGGCACAGGACCGGGTGCGGCGGACGGCGTACGGGATCCACCACTGGCGGGGCGGCTGGTGGCGGCAGAAGGCGAAGCCGCCGGCGCCGCCGCTGGCGGTGACGCTGCTGGTCAACGGTGACCGTCAGGCCGCCGTCCGGCTGGCGGCGGAACCAGGCCGGGCGGCCTTGCGCCGCGCGACCGCGCCGCCCCGGGTGTCGTGCCTCATGGTGACGAAAAACCGGCCGGCGCTGGCCTGGCGGGCGGTCCAGTGCTTTCGGCAGCAGAGCTGGCCCCAGCGCGAGCTGGTGATCGTGGACGACGGGACGGACGACACCCTGGCCCGGCGGATCGCGGCGGCGGCGGACCCGCGTATCGTCCACCGGCGGCTCCCCGCCGGCACCATGACACTGGGCGCCTTGCGCAACCTGGCTGTGGCGACCGCCACGGGCGATTACCTCGCCCAGTGGGATGACGACGACCTGTCGGCCCCCGACCGGCTGGAGCTCCAGCTCGCGGTGGTCACGGCACTCCGTACGGACGCCTGCCTCCTGGAGCGCCAGTCCATCTGGTGGCCCGCCCAGCGCCGCCTGGCGGTGTCGTGCGCCCGGCTGTGGGAGGGCTCGATGCTGTGCGCCCGGGCGAGCCTGCCGCCGTACCCGGATCAGGCGAAGGGGGAGGACACGCCGGCCGTGGAACGCGTCGTCCG
The DNA here is from genome assembly GCA_029565065.1 of Acidobacteriota bacterium. Classification (GTDB taxonomy): domain Bacteria; phylum Acidobacteriota; class JAAYUB01; order JAAYUB01; family JAAYUB01; genus JAAYUB01. The sequence goes on from JAKQOW010000095.1 coordinate 94,999, forward strand.
CGAGGGCCGCGTCGCCCTGCTCGACCGGCCGGACCTGTTCGTTTACGTGTTCCACGGCGCCAACACCTTTGAGGCCGCCCACTGGGATGCGCACTGGCAAGCGGCGGGCGAGCGGTTCGACGGCGAGATCTACGAGCCGATGCTGGCGGAGCTCGGGCACCGTCTCCGACTCGACCTGCTGGGCGAAGTCGGTCCGCCGGCCGCACCCCTCGACGGATCAGCCACCGAGGTGGCGCCGGCAGCGCCGCAGACGCAGCCCGCCGAGCCGGCCTCCGCCCCGCCCGCCACGGCGTCCGTTCCGTCGGCGACGCCGCCGCCCGGCCGGACTCGGCGCGGCGGCGCGACTCCCCGTGTCCTCATCCTGATCCCGGTGAAGGACGCCGAGCCGTTCCTGCCGCGGCTGGTGGCGAACCTGTCGACGCTGGCGTACCCGCACGCGAAGCTGTCCGTCGCCTTCCTGGAAAGCGACAGCCGCGACGGCACCGCCGACTGGCTCCGCCGGCGCCTGCCGGCGCTGCAGGCGGAGTTCGCCCGCGTCCTCCTCTTCCAGCGGCATTTCCACTACCGTTCCGACCTGCCCCGCTGGGAGCCCGGCCAGCAATACCGGCGGCGGTCGGTCCTGGCCCGCAGCCGCAACTATCTGCTGGCCCGCGCGCTGGCGGACGAGGAGTGGGTGCTCTGGATCGACGCCGACGTGGCCGCGTGGCCGGCGGACGTCATCGAACAGCTCCTCGCCGCGGACCGGGACATCATCGTGCCCCACTGCCTCGCAATGGACACTCGCGAAACCTTCGACCTCAACACCTTCAAGCTCAAGCCGGGCGCCGAAGCCCTCGATTGGTCGCCCTACATACTGGACGGCATCCTGCAGCCGCCCAAGGGATTCGGCCGGCTGTACCTGTCCGAACTCCGGCAGCACCCGTGCGTGGAGGTGGACGGCGTGGGCGGCACCATGCTGCTCGTCCGGGCGGACCTTCACCGCGAAGGGCTGGTGTTCCCCGCCACGAGCTACAAGGGCCACATCGAAACCGAAGGCCTGGCCGTTCTGGCGCGCGACATGGGTCACCGCTGCTGGGCGCTGCCCAACCTGGAAATCCTGCATCCGTGACGAATCCGGAACGACTGCTGCTCACGCAAAGACGCCAAGACGCCAAGCAGGGCTTTGGTTATTGATCGGACTCTTGAGAATTCTCCGCGCCTCGGCGTCGTGGCGGTGTGATTGAGGAAGGGAGCGCTCGGTCAGGCTCGAGCGGGAGGCTCCGCCCACAACCGTTCGCCGTGCTCGCTCAACCGGAACGACTGCTGATCACGTCAAGACGCCAAGACGCCAAGCAGGGCTTTGGTTATTGATCAGACCCTTGAGAATTCTCTGCGCCTCGGCGTCGTGGCGGTGTGATTGGAGGAGGGAGCGCTCGGTCAGGCTCGGGCGGGGGGCTCCGCCCACAACCGTTCGCCGTGTTCGCCCAACTGGTCGCAGCCGCCATATATCAATTGATAGGCGGGAATGCGCTCGGCCAGACGGACGGCGTCGGCCAACCCGTGGTCCGGCAGGTTCCGGGCGTTGACCAGGCAGCCCATCAACCGCACGACGGCCCGGGCGGGCGACAGCGGCTGGAGCAAGCAGGCGCTGTCCGCCCGGTAATTGGTGAAGATGATCCGCGCCAGCGGCGCCGGTCCCGGACCGGAGCCTCGCAGCATGGACGGGGCGATCATGGCGCCGTGGGGCGTCACCATGATGCCGGCGCCGGGGGCGCCGAGATCCACACTGGACGCGAACAGGTGGAGGGAGGATTCCTTCAGGCTCAGAGGGCGGAGCAGCCCGCTCAGCGTCGGTCCGTCGGCCGACACAGCAGCCAGTTCATCGGAGTGGTACGCCCAGCCTTGCAGCGCCAGCCAGCCGGCCAGCGTGGACTTGCCGGCCGCGGTTCCGCCGGGGAAAATCACCCCCCGCCCCTGCCAGCTCAGGGCGGCAGCGTGGAACACCGGCGCCGCCGAAGCCCCTTCCGCAAGAGCCGTGCAGACGCCACGCAGCAACTGGTCCGCCAGCCAGCCGCGGTCGCCGCTCGCGGTCAGACGCCGCCGGCCCTGGAAGAGGGCCAATTCGCCGGTGGCCGGATCCTCACTCAGGCGGAAGACGGTTGCCGCCGCCGGACGGCTGTCGCCCCGGGGGAGCGCCGCGCAGACGAAGTCGGCGATGGCGCCGGCCGCCAGCCCCGGCGCCTCGACATCGACGGCGCCGCCGGCGAAGCGGATGGCGTACCGGCTGGCGGCGCTCATACCCACTCGATGGCGCCGCTGTCCGCCAGCGTGGCCACGGTCGCCTCCACGTCGGCGCCGATGACGCCGGCCGCTTCGGGATAGGCCGCCTCAAGCTCCGCGATGATCTCCGCCACGGTGCGCGTGCCGTCGCTCAGATGCCAGATGAGCAGCGCCGTGGGATTGCAGTAGAGCACCCGGCTATCGCCGGGAAAATACAGGACCGCCTCGTCGCCGATGGGCTCCAGGCGGTAGCCGGGCGCGGGTCTGGGTCGGTTCATGAACGGTCACCTCGCGGAAGAATAGCGATACTGGCGGATCAGCTTGTGCGCGACGCCTCCCAGGATCCGCCCGGGGTGGCGGCACCAGCGGGTCCAGAAGAGCGTCCCCTCGGGGCCGAGTCCGTAGTGGAGCCGCAACCACCACTCGGGCGGCTGGAACGTATCCCGGAGATACCGATCCAGCCGGCCCCGGTCCGGGGCGGCCAGCGGGCGGGTGGGCCAGCCCCGGTAGCCCTCGCCCACGCCCCGGGGCCGACGCCCGGCTTCCCGAACGCCCAACCGGTCGCGCAGGCCAGCAGACAGCGGAATCAGGTAATGGAGCAGGGCCAGCGTCGACCGGATGAAGGGCCGTCGGGCGCAGAGCGCCGCCCAGTCGATGTCTTCGGCATACTGCTCGGCATAGCTGACGATGTCGGCGATCCAGATCAGGCGGGGCCGAACCACCTGGTCGGCCAGATGGCGGATGTTGACCAAATGCCAGCACAGGTGGAGGAGCATGGCCTCGTGCCCCAGCGTCCGGACGTCGGCGCCGCCGGGCAGGGGGACGGGGCGCGGATCGGCCCACACGTTCCCGGCGTCGGGCGATCGTTCGCCGGATTGCGCGAAGAGATCCGTGTGCAGCTCGATCACCACCGGGGGGCCGCCGGCGATCCGGCGCACCGGCGGCGGATGGCGATGCTCGGCCTGCCAGAGGGCGCCGGGGTCGGGAGGCAGGTCGCGATAGCCCAGTCCGCGGAGCGTCTCGAGCGCCGGCGCGAGCGCGTCGGGGGGCACCAGCAGGTCCAGATCGCCCATGGGCCGCAGACCCGGTTCCGGATAGACCAGGTGGGCCAGCGCGGCGCCTTTGAGCACCAGCACGGGGATGCCGGCGCCCGCCAGGCCGTCCAGCACCTCGCGGAGCGCCCCGAACCGCACGGCGTTGGCGGCGCGGTGCTGCAGCGCCAGCCCCTGCAGCACCCGCTCCACGCGGGGCGGCGGCGCCCCGCCGGCCTGGCGGAGGAGGTGGAGCAGCAATGGCGCCATGCCCTGCGCCTCCGCCTGTTCGGCGACGCCCGCCCATTCCGGCATCCGGGCGGAGAAATCCCGGGCGGCATCCCGCAGCTCGCGGCGCCGCTCGGCGTCGCACGCCACGCGGGCGAACCGGCTCAGAAACAGATATACGGGATCGTCCATGCTGTGTCCGAGATCGAGGGTACGGAAAATCCGGCGGACTGTCAAGAATGGCCGCATCGGCCGAGAATGCGGATTCAATACCTCTAAGAGACAGTATTTCTTGACATCCGGTCTCGGTGCTCCAACAATGAAAAAAATCACTTGGAGAAGCCATCATGAAAATCGGAACGGTTTTCGCGATCGCTGTCGCCTTGATGCTCCCGCCAATCGCCGGCCAGGGCGCCAACTGCACCACCCTGTCGCTGGCGCCGCAGGACTGGCAGCAGGGCCAGAGCCGCTTCGGCCGGCTGGAGACGATCCAGGGCAGCCTGCTGGTCCGGGGCGACAACTGGACCAACGGCCGGCTGCAAAACGGCCGCTATGACGGCAACCATGTGCTGTCCGCCAGCCAGTTCAACCTCCAGGGGGGCGGCGACGTGTTCCTCGTTTTCGGTGTGGACGGGGGCGGCAAGTACATGGCCGTCTACCCCACGCTGTTCACCGGCGTGAGCGTGCCCCACATGACCACCCATCACTCCTGGGCCGGCAGCGTGGTGCTGCCGGAAAAGCAGTGGCTGTTCGCCCACCTGCACGTGAACCCATCGGGCGACTACCAGCTCACCGTGTG
>JAKQOW010000113.1 GCA_029565065.1 Acidobacteriota bacterium
CAGGGACCGCCGGGGTGAAACCCCTCCAGCCGGTCGATGGCCGGAAGGCGGTTTTCGGGATCGTCGAAGGTCAGAAGCTCCCCGTACACGGGGCCCCAGGGCGCGCGCGTGCCCTTATTCGGAAGCCGGTCGGGGGTTGGCTCGGGATTGGACATCCGGGCCGTCACGTGCGCTTGTGTGGCCACGTCGGCGAGCGGGTTGGTGGTCCCGACGGCGAGGATGTCCTCCTCCGGAACCTCCAGGACCGGGATGCCGGAGGATGTCTCGAAGAGGCGGCCACCGACAACGGCGTCCTCCACCGTCAGGACGCCCCGGCAAAAGCGGTCGTGGTTCCAGAACCCGCGCTTCAGTGTGCCGTAGACGAAGAGTCTCAGCATTCCGTTTGTGTTCGCGTTCGAGGGTTCTGTCGGGTTCATTGCCTGGTTCATGGGGTTCATTGGAGTGTCTGTCATGGCTCCGCCCCCTTTCTCTCCTGGGCGATGAACTCGAACGGCTCCATCGAATACGCGGCCAGGTCCTCGCGCCGGAACACCACCAGACTCATGGGCGGGACCGCAATCTCACGCCAGCCTTTTTCCTCCGCCAGAACGGCGTCGAGGTAGGCTGGGTCCGAGGCATAAAGGACGGCCTTGCGGCGGGGATGCCAGCGCAGTTCCAACGGCCTGTTCCCCTTGAGCAAAAAGACGGTGCCCGGGTCGGTCCGGCAGGCGATGACGGCGGTGATCTGCCCGCGGCAGCGCCGGAGCCGTGCCTTGAACCGCTCGATATCCATGGCACCGTCCCGTGCGGCGTTTGCGGCCAGGCGGAACAGAATCTCGCTGTCCACCTCGGCGAAGCGTCGCAGCTTCCAGCGGCGGAAAAGGTAATCGGCGTTGTAGATGGTGCCGTTGTGTGTGCCGATCACCTCCCCGGCGCGGATCGGGTGGTTGTTGCTGTTGACCCGTTCGTCCCCTCGGGTGCGCCAACGTGTATGGCCGAGGAGGAGCGCGGTGCGGTTGTTTATGCCGGCCAGGAGTTCGGCGAAGGCCTTGTCCGTCACGAACCGCTCGGCCGTCACCGGCCGCTTGAAGAGCCGGTGTCCGCCGTCGGTGTCGAGCCATGCCGCGCCGGTGGCGTGTGGTCCGCGCTCCTCGCTCAATACAAGCAGGCGGGTAAAGAGCCAGGCGAGATACTCCCGC
>JAKQOW010000116.1 GCA_029565065.1 Acidobacteriota bacterium
GCTTCCGGTGGCGCCCCCAGCCTGACGGCGAGCCGGGTGAGGAAATCCGCGCAACCCTCGGACAGAGAGGCTTCGGCGTCGATCCGGAGGGGTGAATAATCAGGCATGATCAGGCGCCCCTTTCCCGGCGGATGCCGCGGAGAACAGATCATCGAGCTCCTCGATCAATGCCCGGTCGGGCCGATCGTACCAGATGCCGGCATCGGGCCAGGACGGGCGGACGCCGCGGACAAAGAGATAGAATGCCCCGCCCATGTGGACTTCATAGTCGTAATCCGGCCGTCGGCGCCGCAGATAGCGATGCAGCGCCGTGAGATAGATCAGGGCCTGGAGTTCGTAGGCATGGCGAAACATCTCCTCGGCGAGGCGCGGCCGGGCGTAATCCTCAGGCCGGGCGCCCAGGTGGTTGGATTTCCAGTCTAGGATATACCACTTCCCCCGATGGGCAAAGACCAGATCGATAAAACCCCGCAGATAGCCCGTCAGCTCCGGAAACACAAGTTTCGGAAGGCGGCGGCCGTGCCGGGTCAACAGCCCGTGCAGCCCGTCTGGATCGAGACCGGCCACGGGATAGGTGAATTCCAGCTCCGTAAGACGCCTTGCCCGGGGCACATCGCGGAGACAAAAGCCTCCCGGAAGGGTGGTAGCGAGGACGTCGGCAAGCATGCCCCGGATCATCGCCACCCGCCCGCCGTTCGCTTCCGTGGCTCCGGCGGGGGAATAAGCCGTCAGCGCCGCTCCGATGGCCTCCTCCCAGCCGTCTTCATCCTGGAAATCGATCCGCTCCAGGACGTAGTGGAGGCAGTGTCCCGCCGTGATGCCGGCGGGAAAGTCCAGGATTCCGCCCGGACGGCTTTCCGGAGGGAAAGCGTGGGGGATCTCCCGGTTGGGGCCTTCGTCATCCGGCGCCAGCGCCGAGAGGTCGTAATCACGGCCTTCCGGATCGGGCAGGGAGCCTTCATCGCGCGGGGCGGTGGTGAGGGAGGAATAACTGGCGAGGTTCCAGGCGATTCCCGGCGTCCTTACCACCTCCCGGGCCCGGCCGGCGAGAGCGGGAGAGGCGCCGGGAAGGGGGACGAGGGCGCCCGTGGGGGGAGGCGCCAATCCCATGCCCGGAGAGGATGCGATCAAGTCCCGCCAGGACTTGCCGATAGCGGCGACGCCGGTCTTCGCCTCATCGGCCCAACGGCCGGGGTGTTCCCCGACGCCCGCGACGATCCAGTTCATCATGCTTTGGCGCGCCTTCTTTTCCGTCGACCCCCTGCCGGACGGCTGCCAGAAGGGACCGGCGACGAGGTAGCAGCGGTTCACCGCCCTGGTCAGCGCCACATATATCAACCTTACCCGTTCGGCCAGTTGTTCGTTTTCCTGACGTTTTTTCGCTTCCCTGTCGCCGGTGTAGTCGAGGAGCAACCGGTCTCCTTTATGATAGGCGACTGTCCGTCGGGCCGTCCGTTCGGGACCCCTTTCCCACCAGATGAAGGGGCAAAAGACGATGGACCATTCCAGCCCCTTGGCCCGGTGTTTGGTGACGATCCGTACCAGGTTCTCGTCGCTTTCCAGACGCAGGAGCGCCGCTTCCTCCTCCCGGGGGTCGGCCCGCCGATCCGCCAGCCAGCGCAGCAAGGCCTCGATCCCCGCCTGCTCATCTTCCGCTGCGGACAGCAGTTCCATCAGGTGCATGACGTTCGTCAGGCGCCGTTCCCCGCCCGGCGCCGGCAGCAGGCGTTCGACGATCCGTTCGTCCGTCATGAGCCTCCGCCACATGGCGCCGAATCCCTGCTGCCGCCACCTCCGCCGGTACTGGTCCAGGCGTTCGACGATGCGGTTGAAGGTCTCGGCATCGGCATTCAGCTCCGCCAGTTCCCGGCTGTCCCGGCCCATCAGGACCGTCGACAGGGCCGCCCGCGTCAGACCAGTGTCGGCGGGATCGGCCACCGCCCGGAGGATCCGCTCCATTTCTTCGGCTTCCAGGGTGGCGAAGACGCTGCGATCGGTGATATCAACGCTGCCGATGCCGCGACGGGTCAGCGCCGCCTTGACGATCCTGCCCTGTTCCCGGGTGCGGACCAACACGGCGATTTCCCGGGCCTGGAGCGGTTCGTCGCCGATGGTGACCAGCCCGCTTTCCCCGGCGGCCAAAAGCCGGGCGATCTCCCCGGTCGTTGCCGCCAGGGCGAACTGCTGGGCCTCCGACACCTTTAGGGGCCCGTCCTTTTTCCCCGGCGGGAGCAGCCAGACGGACAGGGATTCCCGGGGCTCCGGATCGCCCCGGAGGTCGCGCCGGGGTTTGGCGCCCATGACGACCGGCCGGTAGCGGATCTCCGGACTGCCGAAGACGTTTTCGTTGGCCGTGAACAGGGCATTGACGGCCGTGATCAGACCCGGCTCCGAGCGCTGGTTCTCCGCCAGGGTCCGGTGCCGGTCGGCATGGCGCTTGGCGGCGAGATAGGTGTGGAGATCGGCGTTGCGGAAGGAATAGATAGCCTGTTTGGGATCGCCCACCATGAACAGCGTCCCCCCGCTGAAATACAGGGAGCGGAAGATGGCGAACTGCAGGGGATCGGTGTCCTGAAATTCATCGATAAGGGCGGCGGGGAAGCGACTCCGCAATGCCTCGGCCAGCCACGGCAGGCGCCCCCCCGTGAGGGCTTCGTAGAGGTTGTAGAGCATGTCGTCATAGGCGATCACCCGGCGCCGCCGTTTGGCGGCCCGGACGGCCCCGGGGCCGAGCCGCAGGAGGATTCTCTTCATATAGACGGCCCGCCGGGCGCGGCGGGGGTCGTCTGGGGAACATTCCGGGAAGACCAGCCCCGCCATCGGTTTGCCCAGCACGCGGCGCAGTTCCCGGGTGAGCCATTCCGGGTCGAGGCCCGCCTGGAGCAGGGCGTCTATCTCCTCCGCGTCATACCTGGCCGTGATGCGCCGCCAGTAATCAGCCGCCGTTTCCCGGATCGTTTCCCCGTCGTCCGCCGTCACTTCCAGTTGGAAGGGTTGGACGGCCGCGAAGGGAACCTCGTCCAGGGCGTGCCGGCAGAACGAATGGATGGTGAAGATCGCTGCGTCCTCGAAGGAGAAC
>JAKQOW010000155.1 GCA_029565065.1 Acidobacteriota bacterium
AAGGCCTGCTGGCCGCGCCCAATGGAAGGGAAGTGCTGCGCGACAAGGTCTGGGGAGAACCGGATGAGGCCGAGGCCATGGGACAGAGACTTGCGGAGATGATCCTGGAAAAAGGCGGCCGCCGCCTGCTGGAGTTGATGAGGTAAAATGAAAAAAGCTTATCGGGGAAAAGTCTATATCATCGGCGCGGGGCCGGGGGATCCGGGGCTCATCACGATCAAGGCGGCCCGGTGCCTGGGACTGGCCGACGTGGTGGTTTACGACAATCTGGTCAATGAAGACCTCCTCGCCTATGCACCGGCCGGCGCCCGCGTCATTTACGCGGGCAAAGAGGGAGGAAACCACACGCTGACGCAGGACAAAATCAACGAGCTCCTGGTCCGGGAGGCTCTGGACGGCTGTACGGTGGCGCGCCTCAAGGGCGGCGATCCCTTTATTTTCGGTCGCGGCGGCGAGGAGGCGGAAGCGCTGGCCGCCCGCGGCATTGATTTCGAAGTGATTCCCGGCGTGACCTCAGCGATCGCGGTGCCGGCCTACGCGGGCATTCCGCTCACGCACCGGGGGGTCACGTCCACGGTGGCGTTTATCACCGGCCATGAAGATCCGACCAAGGAAAAAAGCGACATCGACTGGCAGGCGCTCGCGGGCATCGGAACACTGGTGTTTCTGATGGGCGTGAAGAATCTCGATCAGATCACCGGGGCGTTGATTGCGCAGGGCAAGCCGCCGGAAGCGCCCGCGGCCCTGATCCGGCGCGGCACAACGCCCGATCAGAAAGTCCTTTCGGGCACGCTGGCCACGATTGCCGCACAAGCCGCAGAAAACCGCTTTAAACCGCCCGCCATTCTGGTGGTGGGAAATGTGGTCGAACTGCGCGACACGCTCGGCTGGTTTGACACGAAGCCCCTGTTCGGCCTGGGCGTGGCGATCACGCGGCCCGAACGGCAGGCCGATGATCTGGCGAAGCTTCTCGCGGCGGAAGGCGCGCGGCCGATCGCGTTTCCGACCATCGCCATCGAACCGCCGTCCGACTGG
>JAKQOW010000176.1 GCA_029565065.1 Acidobacteriota bacterium
CGTGCCGTCCACTCCGAGCAACGGCAGCGCCTCCCGGAAAAAAAGGCCATGACGCTGCCTGGTCATATGGGCCAGCAGGGCGACAACCGCCCGGGGGGTAACCAGATTGGCCTGGGACAGGCCGGAGCCGTCGGCCAGGGAAATGCTCCCGGGATCGGCGCTAAATCGGGACAGCAGCAGCTTTTGCCTTTGCATGCCTTCCGCGAATGAATTTCCCCCAGCTTGCAGGGCCAGTAGATGGGGGATGATCTCGGCGCCGGGATTGTGGCTGTCTTTGAGAATCATCCGGAGATATTCGGTCAAAGGCGGCGAGACAAGCTCGGCGACCTTGACGAACCGCTGATAAGCCGCTGCTTGGGGTAGCCGCCGGAAAGGATTGGGCGTCGCCGGGGAGGCCTTCATCTTGATGCCCTCCTTCCGCAAGGCGGCAATGAGGAGCGCCCGGGCATAGGAGGCGGCGTCGGGGACGGCCGTCTCCCGAACAATCGGGGGATGTCCTTCCGGGATCTCACCGGAAATCAAGAATTTTCCAAAGCCCGACGGCGTCACTTCCAGACGGGGCGTTTGGGCCGGCGCCACGGTGCGGACCGTCGAGACGACCTGGAGCAGCGGCAGGAGCCGGGGACGCCAGTCCACCGCCGCCGGCATCCCCCGGCGGGTGGGTGAGATCACGATATCGAAGAGATTGTCGTTGATCATGATGGGGCTGCGGTGGAAAATCACCATCCCGGGGTTTTTGACACTGTAAACGCTACTGGTGGGAAACAGGCGGTCATCGACGATGACCTCGCCGGTGACGGCTTTGATCCCGGCGCTCGTCGCCTGACGGGCCAGCCGGCGGATCCCCGCCAGGGGGTTGGTTTTCGCCGGGGCGTTCTGCACTCCGGACTTGTCGCCGACGGCGGATTGCTCAATACCGCTGTAGGCGATGCGCCCGTCCGGGCGGGTGCGGCCGCCCATGGTAATATCACCGGAGGCGACGAGGATCAGATCCCCCCGGACAACCCCCCTGCTATCCAAGTTCCCGTTAATATAAAGGGGGGTATGGAAACGATAATCACCGCCGAGTTGCTCCAGGGCGGCGGCCGCAGAAAAGAGTTTCGTCACGGAAGCGGGGTGGAAAAGGAGGTCCGGGTGCCATGCGCAGATGATCCGGCCGGTATGCACGTCCTGAGCCAGCAGCCCCCACCAGGCATGGCAGTAGCGGGGAGCGGAGACAATGGCCTGGATCTCGTCCGGAATTACGACCGTATCGGCCGCCAGGGGAACCGCGGCGCCCAGCAGCAGGAGGGCCAGACCGCAACACAG
>JAKQOW010000177.1 GCA_029565065.1 Acidobacteriota bacterium
GAGTAAGATCAAGCAGCCGGCAGGCGGGAGGTACCGCTCGCGGCACCTCCATTTTGCCTGCCGCTCAATGGTGCCTCACGAAAATGGTGGATCGGTGAATCGGGAGACGGCAGACGGGCGACGGAGATGGGAGACGGGAGACGTGGATGGGAGACGGGAAACGGGAAAAAGATCGACAACCATCAACGATCAACTATCAACAATCGACCATCCCAGAACCTGTGAGCTTGCGAACCTGGAACCTGCAAACATTCCAACATTCAAACCTTCAAACGGCGCGAGTGCGAGCACGATTACGATGACGATCACGATTACGAATCACGATTACGAATTACGAATTACAAATTACGATTACGAACAACGAGCACGAACCATCAACCATCAACTATCAACCATCAACCGTTTCTCGGGCCGAAGATCGCCGTGCCCACGCGGACGTACGTCGCCCCTTCGGCGATGGCCGCCTCGAAGTCGTTCGTCATGCCCATGGACAGCTCCTCCAGCCGCGCCGCCCCCCGGCAGCGTCCCGCCCACGCGTCGCGCAGCCGGCGCAGCTCCCGGAAGTAGGGCCGCACCGCCTCCGGGTCGTCGAGGAACGGCGGCACCGCCATGAGCCCCTCGACGCGCACGTGCGCCAACTCGCCCGCCGCCTCGACGAGCGCGGGGAGCGCCTCGGGACGGCAGCCCGACTTGGCGGCTTCACCGGCCACATTCACTTCGATCAGGACGGGCAGCGTGCGCCCCGTCTCGCGGCAGCACGTCTCGAGGCGGTGCAGGAGCGCGACGCTGTCCACCGAGTGGATCATCGCGAACAGCTCCACCGCCCGCCGCGCCTTGTTCCCCTGCAGGTGGCCCACCAGGTGCCAGGTGAAGGCGCCGCCGGCGGCGAGCGCCGGGATCTTCTCCGCCGCCTCCTGGACGCGGTTCTCGCCGAGGATCACCGGGCCCAGCGCCGCGAGCTCGCGGATGGCATCGGCGGCGACGGTCTTCGACACCGCCACCAGCCGCACCGACTCCGGCGCGCGCCCCGCGGCGCGGGCCGCCCGGGCGATTCGTTCCATCACGTCCCGGTACCGTTCGCAGAGTGTGCTCACGCGGCGCCTCCCCGCTGTCATCCTTCGGCCTCGATTATAGGGCCGCACTTGCCGCGGTGTAAAGGCGGCGTCCCGGACCGGGCGCAAAGTGTGCTAAGATGGCCGGCGCGAGAGGGAAGCGCCGATGGCTGCACCGACACCGGGACATTTCATCACGTTCGAGGGCGTGGAGGGCTGCGGGAAGACCACCCAGATCCTCCGCCTGGCCGACCGGCTGCGGGCGCGCGGCGTCCCCGTAACCCTCACCCGCGAACCCGGCGGCACCCCGTTCGGCCAGGCCGTGCGCCGCGTGCTGCTGGACCCGGTCGGGCCGCCCCGCGAGCCGGCCGGCGAGCTGCTCCTGTACCTGGCCGACCGCTGCCAGGACCTGGCCCAGTGCATCCGCCCCGCCCTGGCCGCCGGGCAGGTGGTGCTCTGCGACCGCTACCACGACGCCACGCTCGCCTACCAGGGCGCCGCCCGCGGCATCGCCCGCGCCGTCATCGACCGCCTGGCCGCCGCGCTGGACATCCTGACCCCGGATCTCACGTTCCTCCTCGACATCGATCCGGAGCGGTCGCTGGCGCGCGCCATCGCCCGCAACGCCGCCACCGCCGAGGGCGCCGCCGAAAGCCGCTTCGAGGGCGAGGCGCTGGCGTTCCACCGCGCCGTCCGCGCCGGCTATCTCGAACTGGCGCGCCGCGAGCCGGCGCGGTTCGCCGTCATCGACGCCGACCGCGCGCCCGACCCCATCTTCGCCGACATCGCCGCCCGCGCCGACGCCCTGCTGGCCGGCCGGCGCCGGGAGGGCTGAGCCGTGCCCCCGTTCATGGGCAACGCCGCCATCGGCCGCCTCCTGGCCGAGTGCCGCCGGCGCGACACCCTGCACCACGCCTACACCTTCGCCGGCCCCGACGGCGTCGGCAAGAAGCGCCTCGCGCTCCAGCTGGCCAAGAGCCTGAACTGCGCCGCCGCGCCGGCCGGGCTCGACGCCTGCGACGCCTGCGTCTCCTGCCGCAAGGTGGACTCCGGCAGCCACCCCGACGTCCAGGTCATCGCCCCCGAGACGAAGGTGTTCAAGATCGACCAGGTCCGGGCGCTGATCCAGGAGATCTACTACCTCCCCTTCGAGGGACGGCGCCGCGTCTTCATCCTCGACGACGCCGACCGGATGAACGAGGAGGCGGCCAACTCGCTGCTCAAGACCCTCGAGGAGCCGCCCGAGAGCAGCAGCCTGATCCTCATCACGGCCAACCTCTACGCGCTGCTCCCCACCATCCGCTCCCGCACCCAGGTGCTCAAGTTCCAGCCCATCCCGGTGCGCGAGTTGGAGGCGTACCTCCGCGAGCACGCCGGGCTGCCGGCGCTCCAGGCCGCCGCCGCCGCGCGCCTGAGCGGCGGGAGCGTGGGGCTGGCCCTGTCGTTGGACATGGAGGCGGTCGCAGCCATGCAGGAGTCCGCCTTCGAGCTCCTCACCGTCATGGCCCATCCCAACGACGCCGCGCTCTTCAAGCACCTGGCGGACGCCTTCCCTCCGAACAAGAGCCCGGAGCTCATGCTCCAGATTCTGATTTCCATTCTGCGCGATTTGGTTATAATGGACTTTTTTCAGGACCGGGACCACGTGATGCACAACGACCGGATGGAGACCTTGAAAACCCTGCGCGCCTCATTCAGCCCCCCCGTCGTGGAGTACCTCCTGCGCGAGGTCGAGGAACTCTACCGGAAGCGCCACCTCAACCTGCGGCTGGACACCTATATCCAGAACGCCATCCTGCGGACCCGGGCCTTGCTGCTCCGGAGAATCGAGGCATGACCCAACTGGTCCACGTCCGGATCGAGGACTGCTGCCGGACCGATCCATATCTCAGCGACGAGCTCACCCTGCTCAAGGGCGACGCCTGCATCGTCCAGACCGAGCGCGGCACCGAGCTCGGCACCGTCGTCCACGTCCAGCCCGTCGACGCGCCGCCCGCCGGCGTCAACGGCCAGCGCCGCATCCTCCGCAAGGCCGACCCGCGCGACGTCGCCCAGTTCGGCAAGAAGCGCGCCCGCGAGGAGCGCGCCCGCGAGGCGTGCGTCCGGCTCATCGAGAAGCACAAGCTCGTCATGAAGCTGATCCGGGTGGAGTACATCCTCGACGGCTCCAAGGTGGTGTTCTACTACACCGCCGACGGCCGGGTGGATTTCCGCGCCCTGGTCAAGGACCTGGCCTCCCAGCTCAAGACCCGCATCGAGATGCGCCAGATCGGCGTCCGCGACGAGGCCAAGCTCCTGGGCGGCGTCGGTTGCTGCGGCCTGCCGCTGTGCTGCCACACCTGGATCCAGAAGTTCTACCCGGTCTCCATCAAGGTGGCCAAGCAGCAGTGCCTCAACCTGAACCCGTCGCGCCTGTCGGGCGTCTGCGGCCGGCTCATGTGCTGCCTGATGTACGAGAAGGACAAGGCCGGGCGCGCCGACGCACCCGCCGCCGGCGTCCCCGCCGACGCCGCCGACGCCGGCGAGAACGGCTCCGATCATGGCGCCGACAACGGTGCCGACAACGGCGCCGAGACCTGGACGGAAACCCCGCCGGACGACCACTCCTTCTGAACGCCGCACCCATGTTTTTACTTGAGTTTTCACGACCGATAGTCTAATATTCAGCCAAATCGAAGCATCTTCCGCCGGAATTTGACACCATCAGATTTGGCTTGGAAACCGATCGCTTCAGGACGGAAAACCAGGAGGCACCATGGTCAATCGAAAGCTGATCCGGCCTTCCATTTCTGAAATGTCGCCCTCCACGCCGAAGTTCCACGGCCCGGGTTACAAGCGCGTGCCGCCCGACCAGACCCACGCCGAGAATTTTTATTACGTTAAGCAGATGAACAACAAGACGCCGATGGTCGTCCGCCTGACCAACGGCGAAGACCTCCAGGGCTACATCGAGTGGTACGACCGGGACTGCATCAAGTTCAACCGCGAGGGCGCCCCGAACCTGCTCATCTACAAGACGAGCATCCTCTACATGTACAAGCAGGGCGAGGACACGGGCGACGACGAGGGCAGCCGGCGTCCGCGCCACCGCCGCTATCCGGACCGGGACGACCGGGCCGACAACGGACTCCCGGACGGCAACCGCGACTAGCCCCCTGCCATGGCGCCACCGCGGACCATCGCCATCACCATGGGTGACCCCGCCGGCATCGGCGCGGAGGTCGTGCTGAAGGCGCTGCGCGAGCGCGCGCCCGATCCGCCCGCCGCGTTCTACGTCTTCGGCGACGGCAACGCGCTCATGGAGCACTGCCGGGCGCTGGGCCTGCCGTTCGAGCTGCCGGTCATCCCGCTGGAGGCGTTCCGGCGGCAGGCGCCGGGCGAGACGTGCCTGGTGGACTTCGCCAACGTCCACGGCCGGCTCCAGTTCGGCGTCGAGCGGAGCGACTACGGGCGGGCGTCCATGGAGTACATCGAGGAGGCGGTGTTCGGCTGCATGTCCGGCCGCCTCGACGCGCTGATCACCGCCCCCATCAACAAGAAATCCATCCACCTGGCCGGGTACGACGTCCCCGGCCACACCGAGTTCCTGGCCGCGCTCACGCACGCGCCGCGCGTCGTCATGTCGTTCCACGCCTGCAATTTCTGGTGCGTGCTCACGAGCACCCACGTGCCGCTGGCCGACGCGGTGGAGCTGGTGAAGAAACAGCGGATCGTGGACACCATCGAGCTCGCCCACCGCGAGCTGGCGCCGTACGTCGCCGAGCCGGCCATCGCGGTGGCGTCGCTCAACCCCCACGGCGCCGAGGGGGGGCTGTTCGGCATGGAGGAGGGGCTGGAGATCATCCCGGCCGTGGCCGAGTGCGCCGCCCGGGGCCTGCCGGTGAAGGGCCCCTTCCCCGCCGACACGGTCTACCTGCGCGCGCTCCAGGGCGACTTCAACATCGTGGTGAACCACTACCACGACCAGGGCATGATCCCGGTGAAGCTCCTCTCCTTCGGCAAGGCGGTGAACGTGACCCTGGGCCTGCCGTTCCTGCGCGCCTCGGTGGACCACGGCACGGCCTTCGACATCGCCGGCCGCGGCGTCGCCTCCCCCGAGAGCATGCTCGAGGCCTGCCGCCTCACCCTGGAGCTCCTCGACCACCGCGGCCCGGGGAAAGTTGATGGTTGATCGTTGATCGTCGATGGTTAAGAGTTGCGGGTTGAGAGTTGAGGATTCGTGCTCGTAATTCGTAATCGTCATCGTAATCGTCATCGTAATCGTAATTCGTAATCGTGATCGTATTCGAGGCTCGAGACTCGAGGCTCGAGGCTCGTTCCCGCCATGCGGACATCGGACGTCGGACTTCGTGCTCGTAATTCGTAATCGTCATCGTAATCGTAATTCGTAATCGTGATCGTATTCGAGGCTCGAGGCTCGAGACTCGAGGCTCGTTCCCGCCATGCGGACATCGGACGTCGGACAGCCTGGATTCACCACAGAGGGCGCAGAGGACACAGAGTTATTTTAATGTTCTGAACTCGATTCGCAATCTGTCGTCACACCTTCAATTCACCGACTCACCGATTCAACCATTCACCATCCAAAATTCCCAATAACAAATGAACAATGAAAAATGATCAATGAAATATTGTTTCCCTTTGTGCCCTTCGTGCCTGGTGAATCTCCTCCCCCGGCCCGCCGCCTCACCGGTTCGCCGGCTCGCCGGTTCGATGCTCGAGCACAGCGAACGCGGTCAGCGGTTGCGGGAGCGGTCGCGCCACTGCCACGGCGGGACCGGATCGCGGTCCGCCCACAGGCCCGCCCGCTTGGCGCGCGCGGCGTCCTCGAGCGCCCGGAGCGTCTCGCTGCGGGAGTATCGGCG
>JAKQOW010000009.1 GCA_029565065.1 Acidobacteriota bacterium
AGATCCTCTCCACGTCGCCCCAGATGAACTGATCCAGGATGATGTCGCCCAGGACCATGATCTTCCGGTTGCGGCAGGCGCGCACGATGCCGATGAGGCGTTCCTTCTGCGACGTGGCCAGTTCCATCGGGGTACCCTCGATCGAAAGGTATCGCTATTCTAGGGGATGGGCGGGCGCAATTCAATCGGGGATTGGGTGAATGGATGAATCGGTGAATGGATGAATAGGTGAATGGGTGAATAGGCACCAGGAGCTGAGTTTTTAGATTCAGGACCCGGAACCCACGACCCAGGTCCCATATCCGATGTCCGATTTCCGATGTCCGCGTACGGGAACGAGCCTCTAGCCTCGAGCCTCGATTACGATCACGATTACGAATTACGATTACGAATGACGAGCACGAATCCAACACCACTCACCGTTCACTGTTCACCCCTATCTACTATCTCCTCACTACCGCCTATTATTTCCCAGACCGTGGTCCCAGACTCGGGGAGGGGGCGGCGGCTGCACCCGCTCGCCGCGGGCGGCCAGCGTGGCGGCTGCCTCCCAGTCGCGGAAGTCCCATTTGCGCCCCAACCCGTTGAGCATGTCGGCCACGGCGCGATAGCCCCAGGCGGAACCGGGCCAGCGTCGGACGATGTCCTGATAGGCCATCAGCGCCTGCCGCCGGCGGCCGTGCCCCTCGGCGAACCGGCCCCACTCCAGCAGTGCGGAGAGGCATTCGCCTGTCCGGCCCAGGTGGTTTCGCAGCTCCGTCTCGGTGAAGGCGTTGCGCGGGCGCGCCATTTCGATGAACGCCACCAGCTCCCGGTAATCGCGGACGGCGGCGGCGTCGCGGCGCACCTGGAGCGCTTCCGGCTTTCCCTGCAGGAAGATCTCGGGGCTCGCCGCGCCGGCAGCCGCGGCTTCGGCGAACAGGGCCGTGCCCGGGTAGTAGCAGAGCGGTGAAACGATCCCGTCCTGGAGGCCGTGCTCGCGAAACAGCGCCTGGTCCAGCTCCAGGTCGGCCGCGGTCTGGCCCGGCACGCCGGTGATGAAGTAGGCCGAAGTGCGCACGCCCGCCGTCCGGCACGCCCGCAGTGTCCGCGGGATGTGCTCCGGTCGGACCGCCTTGTCCAGCCGCTCGAGGATCCGCGGCGAGGCCGACTCCACGCCAAACTGGATCTGGTCGCAGCCGGCCTGGCGCATGGCCACGGCCAGCTCCTCGTCCATCAGATTGACCCGGGACTGGCAGTTCCACAGCACGCCCAAACCGCGTTCCCGCAGCCGGCGGCAGAACTCGAGCACGTGCGCCCGGTCGGCGGTGAAACTGTCGTCGCGGATCCCAAAGTAAGTCACGCCGAAGCGCCGGCGGAGCATGTCCATCTCGTCCACCACGGCGGCGGCGCTGCGCCGGCGCAGCTGCCGGCCCCAGAAGGCGGGAGTGCAGCAGAAGGTGCAGCGGCCGGGGCAGCCGCGGCTGGTGACGAGGAAGCCGGGCTGCTCGTCGGCGCGGACTCCGTCGAGGGCGTCCCACCGCTCCGGGCCGTGGAGCGCGTCCAGGTCGGGCCACGGTTCGGCATCGGGGGTGCGGACCAAGCCGCCGCCGGCGCGCAGGCTCAACCCCGGCACCGCCGCGAAGTCGCGCGATCCAGCCGCCAGCCGGCGGGCCAGCTCCAGCACCGGTCCCTCGCCCTCGCCGCGCACCGCCAGGTCCAGCTCCGGGATGCGCGTCAGGAGCAGCTCGTCCAGGAAGGTGGGCTGCATGCCGCCGCCGACCACCACGGCGCCCGGACAGGCCCGGCGGACCGTCTGATACAGGCGCACGCTGGCGGCGTGGTTGTAGGTGAAATGGGAGACGCCCACGAGCATGGGCTTGAGCCCGGCCAGGGCGGCGCGCACGTCGGCCCAGGAGCGGCCGCTGAAATTGAACAGACGGCTGTCGAAGCCTTCGCGGCGGAGCAGCCCGTGGATGGCCAGCAGTCCGCTGGGGACGATCCGGTAGTAGACGTCGCCGGCATCGCGATCTTCGCAACGGTAACACAGGGCGATGGGTCGGGCGGGGCTCATCGGGGCGGGGGGGCGGACCCGCTCAGCGGCCGCAGGGTGATGTCGAGGGTCAGCCGGGCGCCAGAACGCTCGACGGAGATGCTCTGGGATTGCGACGCGGTGGACCGGCCGCCGCCGCGGCGTACGGCGTAGACGACGTAGGTGCCGGCGCGCAACCCGCTCATGGCATAGCGGCCGTCCGGCCCGGTGATCGCCTGGGAGACCGAGCGGAACGAGGAGTCGCCGTACGGCCGGGCGATCACGTTGACGTTGGGGC
Source organism: Acidobacteriota bacterium (assembly GCA_029565065.1). Classification (GTDB taxonomy): domain Bacteria; phylum Acidobacteriota; class JAAYUB01; order JAAYUB01; family JAAYUB01; genus JAAYUB01. Next base: position 2,310 of record JAKQOW010000009.1, read on the forward strand.
AGGGGGCGCCATCCTCGTCGGTCACGCGCCCCTCGAGCTGCGTGCCGCGGTCCACGGTGAGCGTCACGGGCACGTCCGCGCCGGCGGCCACCGCCAGGTTGTCCTGTTTGACCGGCAGGAAGCCGTTGGCGTTGATTTCCAGCGTCGCGATGCCGGCGGGCAGCAGGTCGAAGACGAAGCGGCCGTCGGCGTCCGATGAGGCGGAGCGGCGCTGGACGCGGCCGCCGCTCTCGCGCATCGTCAGACTGACCCGAAAGTTCCGGGCGGATGAGCCATCGGTGTTCCGGATCACGCCATTGATGGCGGCGGCGCGGTCGAGGGTGATCGCCACCTCCTGGCCGGCGTCCTCGCGGAGATCCACCGACCGCTCGGTGACGGGCAGGTAGAGCCGGCTGGCGGTCTCCGCCTGCACCTGGTAGGTACCGGTCTCCAACCGGGTCAGTTCGCAGCGGCCCGTCGCGTCCGGCTGCGCCCGAAGCAGGCCGGCGCCGGCCGACCGGCTTCTGGGGGCACTCCGGGGACGCAGCGCCACCTGGAGGTCTTCGGGCAGGTCGGAGCCGTCGGAAGTGCTCACCCGCACCACCAGGCGGGCCGTGCCGGCCAGCACGATCTCGACGGTGTTGGGCCGGTCGGGCACCACCTCCAGGGTGGGGCCGACGCGGGTGTAGGTTCCCTCGGCCCAGACCTGGAGGGTGATGCGCCCGGCCGGGACGCCTTCGAGCTCGAAGAGCCCCGCCGCGTCGGTTTGGGCGCTGACGGTGCCCAACCGCGCCGAGTCCGGCTGGGTGGACACCATGACATCCGGCAGCCCGCGGCCGGCGCCGTCGCGGACCACGCCGCTGACCACGCAGCCGCTCTCCAGCAGAAGGGTGATGCCGGACTCGTCCTCGGCCTCCTCCAGCTGGAGATCCTTGCGCGCCGACGGCGTGAAACTGTCGGCCCGGGCGAAGAGCTGGAACGCGCCGGAGGGCACCCCGGCGATCTGAAAACGGCCCGTCTCGGTCGTCCGGGTCACGAGGCGGATCTGCGCGTTGATCAGGTACACGAAGGCCGGGAAAATGTGGCGGCCGGCGGCGTCCACCACATCGCCGGACACCTTGCCGCTGCCGGGGAGGACGACGTCCCGCACCAGCAGCTCGCCGGCGCCCACGGGGAGCACCTCCCGCTCGATGCCGCAGAGGAAGTAGTAGCGGTCCGGCTGCAGATCCATGAACGCGTAATAACCGTTGCGGTCGGTGTGCGCCTTGGTGGTGGTGAAGAACTGGCTCGGCTGACCCAGCACCATGGCGTCGATGATCTCCACCATCACGCCGGCGGCCGGGCGTCCCTGGGCGTCGTGGACGTGCCCAGAGATCCCGCCCTTGGTGGGATCGGTGTAGCGGTCGCGGCGGAAGGTGGTGCCGAGCGGCGCGTCGGCGAAGATGTCCCAGCCGGCGGGGCCGTCCGGCCGCGCCGGCGGCGACTGCGCCGGCGGCCGGGCGGGGCCGTCCGCGGCGGTAACCGGCGGCGCCGGAGCAGATGGCGGCTCGCCGTCCCGGAAGATGACCAGCAGGGTCACCGCCACCAGCAGGATGATCAAGAGGTAGAGCCAGATGGTGCGCAGTCGCATGGTGTTCCCCCGGCTCTCGTTTTACCCGAAACATCTCCGGGGGACAAGCGTAAAATTGGAAACCGCCGATTGGGGACTGGTCCGCCACCTGCGCCGCGGGGGCGTCGGTTGTGTTGGGCGGGCACCGGGGCGGTTGCAGCAGGGAGAGACTCGCTATGATCCCGATGGGAGTGGGACGACTGCTGGCGCCGGCTGCGGTATTGCTCGGGCTCGCCGCGGCGGGGGGATGCGGATCATCGCCGGATCCATCTCCACCGCCCGCCACCGCCAAGGCGCCGGTGCCGAAGCCCCTGCCCGACGTGCACCGCCTGCTAGCCGCGTATCAGCCTGTACGGCTCCAGCCCGACCTGGGGTCGCTCGACAGCGGAGAGCGCATGATACTCCGCCACCTGGTGCGCGCGGCCCGCCACCTCGACGAGATCTTCTGGCGCCAGGTCTCCCCCGACAACATCCAACTGCGCGACTGGCTGGCCCAGTCCGCCGATCCGGCCAGCCGCCACGCCTACGAGTTTTTCCAGATCAACTACGGCTGCTACGACCGGATGCATCAGCACACCCCCTTTCTGGGCAACGCCGCCAAACCGCGCGGCGCCAATTTCTATCCCGCCGACATGACCCGCGCGGAGTTCGATGAGTGGGTCGCGGCGCATCCCGAGGACGCCGCCGCCTTCCGGAGCCGCACCACCGTCATCCGCCGCGACGGCGGTCGCCTCGTGGCGGTGCCGTTCAGCCGGGAATACCGCGCCCTGCTGGAGCCGGCGGCGGCCGAGCTGCGCCTGGCCGCGGCCGCGGCGGCCAACCCGAGCCTGAAGCGCTTCCTGGCGCTGCGCGCCGACGCGCTGCTCACCGACGATTACACCGCCAGCGAGCTGGCCTGGCTGGATTTGGCGGGCACGCGCATCGAGCCGCTGCTGGGGCCGTACGAGGTGTACGAGGACCGGCTGTGCCACACCAAGGCCGCCTTCGAGGCGTTCGTCACAGTGCGTCTACCGGATCTTACCGACCAGATCGCCGCCTACTCCCGGCACCTGCCCGGGCTCTACCGCCGGCTGCCCGCGCCGCGCGGCGCCTCCCTGCCTCCCTGGCAGCAGGGCGCACCCATCGTCGTCGCCGACGCGGTGGAGACCGCCGGCGACGCCCGCGCCGGTATCCAGACCGCCGCCTTCAACCTGCCCCTCGACGGGCGCATCCGGCGCGAGCGGGGCGCCAAGGTGGTCATGCTGCGCAACATCATGGCGGCCAAGTTCCGGCACAACATCCGGCCCATTTTGGAGCGCCTGCTCGCCGCCGACGAGATGCGGCACGTCGGCTTCGATGCCTTTTTCCACTTCATCCTGTTTCATGAGCTGAGCCACAGCCTGAGCCCCAATCAGCACGTGCTGGACGTCACGTGGGCGACGCTGGGCGCGAGCGGTCCGCCCATCGAGGAGGCCCAGGCGGATGTGCTCGGCGTCTGGAGCCTGCTGCGTCTCGCGGACGCCGGCGTAGTCCCCCTGGGACGGCGCGAGCTGATGACCGCGTACCTGGCCAACATGCTGCGGGGCGCCCGGTTCGGCACGTTCAGCCCCCACGGCCAAGCCAACCTCATCGAGTTCAACTACCTGCGCGCCCACGCGGCGATCGTGCTGGACGACACCACCGGCCGCTATCGGGTGGACCCGGTGCGGCTGCCGGCCGTGGTGCAGGCGCTGGCCCGGGAGTTGATCCGGCTGGAGCTGACCCTGGACCATTCGGCGGCCGACGCCTTCGTGCAGCGCTACATGATCATCCCGCCGGAGCTTCAGCGCGCCCTGGCCGGAGTGCTGGACATCCCCGCCGACATCCGTCCGGAGTTCGCCCCCGTCCCGCCGCTGGATTGATCCGGTCTCGTCTCCGTTGTGGCAATGTCGCAGGCCGCATCCGCTGAACGCGGCCTGGTGCAGGATCCCGCCGCGAATGCGGCGGCGGCGTGTGGCCCGGACCGACAGGTCCGGGTCCGCCGCGGGTCCGTGCGGCCGAGCTCCGCAGGAGCGACGGGAAAGAGCTGATGTTTGGGAGCCCCATGTTCGGCCCCAATTCAGGGTTGTGCCGAACAGCAATGGGGGACAGCCATATTCTCCCTAGGGGCATTGGCTCTGTCGCGTGTCCTTAGCTTCGTCTCGTGTCCTTGGCTCTGCCCCGTCTCCGCCGCCGCTGCGCGGCTCTGCCCAGCCCTTTATTTCCCGCCACCCGGGCCTCACGGCCCGGGCTACACGCCGCGGCCGCCGCCGCGGCCGGGCGGCGGGATCGAGCAATCCGATCCTCCGATCCCCTGGTTCGTGCGGATTCAGCAGGCCGTGTCCGGCGGACGCGGCCTGCGGCCGAATCCAAAGCGGCGTCCAGCCGCCGCACTCCACAGCGCGGGCCGCGGCCGGCCCGCGCTATCCATGGCGCTCCCCCGCGGGCAGACACGCATCTACACCGTGTTGATGACCGCCTCGGGCTGTCCGCACTCCGCCGCGATGATACTTACTCGACGGCGCGGCGGCGGATGAGCCCCGGGTGGTACACCGCCAGGCGGCGGAGGACGCTGCGGTAACGCGCCATGTCTCCCTGGCTGCCCTGGACGTCGGCGCGGTAGAGGCGGACCAGGTTCTCGAACCAGGGATGCCGGGCCAGCGCGGCAAGCTCCACCTCGGGCAGGTCGCGGACCAGCTTGGGCAGCAGGTGATGGCGGACGTAGAACTGGACTTCCTCGACGAGCTCCCGCTCGAAGCCGAGGCGACGCAGGATCCGTCCGGCCATGGCCGCTCCGGCGGGGGAGTGGCCGGGGAACGAGACCGTCTTTTCCACCACCAGGGTGGCCGGCTTGGCGATGTCGTGGAGCAACAGCCCCAGCGCCAGCCCCAGCGGCAGCCGCCGGCAGCGGCGGAAGCACTCGAGGGTGTGCACCCAGACGTCGCCCTCGGGGTGATACTCCTTGTCCTGGGGGCAGCCGC
>JAKQOW010000012.1 GCA_029565065.1 Acidobacteriota bacterium
CTGGAGGAACTGCAGGACGAGCAGATCCGGCGGGCGCTGGCGCCGAAGGAGCCGGCGGTCGAGCTGACGCCGGAGGAGCGGGCGGAGGCGCTGGCGCTGCTGCGCGCGCCGGACCTGCTGGGGCGGATCCTGGGGGACTTCGAGCGGTGCGGGGTGGTGGGGGAGGAGACGAACAAGCTGGTGGGGTACCTGGCCGCGGTGTCCCGCAAGCTGGACAAGCCGCTGGCGGTGCTGATCCAGTCCTCGTCGGCGGCGGGCAAGTCGGCCCTGCTGGAAGCGGTGCTGGCCTTCGTGCCGGCGGAGGAGAAGGTCAAGTACTCGGCCATGACGGGGCAGTCGCTGTTTTACATGGGCGAGACGGACCTGCGGCACAAGGTGCTGGCCATCGCCGAGGAGGCGGGGGCGGAGCGGGCCGCCTACGCCCTGAAGCTGCTGCAGAGCGAGGGGGAGCTGGCCATCGCCTCCACGGGCAAGGACCCGTCGACGGGGCGGCTGGTGACGCACGAATACCGGGTCCAGGGGCCGGTGGCCGTCTTTCTGACCACCACCTCCATCGCCATCGACGCGGAGCTGCAGAACCGCTGCATCGTGCTGACGGTGGACGAGGACCGGGCCCAGACGCGGGCCATCCACCGGCGGCAGCGGGAGCTGCGCACGCAGGAGGGCTACCTGATCAAGCGGGAGCGGGAGCGGCTGCTGAAGCTGCACCAAAACGCCCAGCGGCTGCTGCGGCGCCTGCCGGTGTTCAACCCCTACGCCCGGCGGCTGACGTTCCTGGACGACAAGACCCGCACCCGCCGGGACCACGACAAGTATCTCGACCTGATCGAGGCGATCGCCTTGCTGCACCAGCACCAGCGGGCGCCGCGGAGCGTGGCGGCGGGCGGCGGGCCGGTCCAGGCCCTGGACGTGACCCCGGAGGACATCGCGGTGGCCAACCGCCTGGCCGGCGAGGTCCTGGGGCGCTCCCTGGACGAGCTGCCGCCGCAGACGAGAAGGTTTCTGGAGCTGCTGGAGGCCTTCGTGGCCGGGCGGGGCGCCGCCTTGAAGCTGGACCGGGCCGACGTCCGCTTCAGCCGCCGGGAGGTGCGCGAGCACACGGGCTGGAGCTACGATCAGATCCGGGTGCACCTGGACCGGCTGGTGGAGCTGGAGTACGTGCTGACCCACCGGGGCGGGCGGGGCCAGAGCTTCGAGTACGAGCTGCTCTACGACGGGAAGGGCAAGGACGGGAAGCCGTTCCTGGTGGGCTTGATCGATGTCGAGGCGTTGCGGCGGGACTTCCCGGCCGAAGCTACGACGGGATGTTTGGGGGGCGCCGAAGCCGGTTCGGGGAGCGCGGCCCCGGAGTTTGGGGGGCCATTGGGCGGCCATCGGGGGCCGGTTGGGGCATCATCGGGGAGCGACTCGGACGGCCCGGCCGCGGCCACTGGCCAGGTTCCCGGCGACGAGCCGGCGAAAGTCTCTCCGAAAATGCTTCCGGGGGACAACGGAGAAAAGCACCCGTCGTACCGGCCGGGCCGTCGTAGCATCGGCGCCGGGGCGGCTAAAACGGAAGCCGCTTTCTCTTTAGCCGCGGCCGCTGGCGAGGGGGTGCGCCGGTGAGCCGGAAGGGGAAAGGCCGCAAAATGCCGCCGGCCGGGACGGCCCTTTCGGAGATGGCGGCCCGGATCGAGGGCTACCTGGAGGGGCTGCTGGCGCGGGGCTACTCGGCGGAGACGGTCCAAACGCGGCGGGTCCACCTGGGCAAGCTGGCGGCGTGGCTGTCCGAGCGGGGGATCGAGCGGCCGGCGGAGGTGACGAAGCCGGTCCTGGACCGCTACCAGCGCTTTCTCTACCACTACCGCAAGGCGGACGGGGCGCCGCTCAGTTTCCGCGGCCAGCACGGGCGGCTGGTGCCGGTGCGGGGGTTCTTCAAGTGGCTGGCGCGGCAGAACCTGATCCTGTACAACCCGGCCTCGGAGCTGGAGCTGCCGCGGCTGGAGCGGCGGCTGCCCAAGGCGGTGCTTTCGGCGGCCGAGGCGGAGGCGGTGCTGGCCGTCGTCTTCGAGGCGGACCCGTTCGCGGTGACGGGCCAGAAGCGGAGCGCCCGCCTGGCCGCCGGAACGGCCGAGGCGGCCGCGGGGCCGCTGCGGCTGCGCGACCGGGCCATCCTGGAACTGCTCTACGCCACGGGGATGCGGCGGGGGGAGTTGGTCCGCCTGACGGTGTACGACCTGGACGGGGAGCGGGGCACGGTGGCGGTGCGCCAGGGCAAGGGGAAAAAGGACCGGCTGCTGCCGCTGGGAGAGCGGGCGGCGGCCTGGCTGGAGCGGTACGTCCGGGAGGCCCGGCCGCGCCTGGCGGCGGCGCCGGACCCCGGGACGCTCTTCCTGACCAACGCCGGCGAGGCGTTCACCAAGGACTTCCTGACCCAACTGGTGCGCCGCTACGTGGAGGCCTCGGGGGTGGGCAAGCCGGGCGCCTGCCACCTGTTCCGCCACACCATGGCCACCCTGATGCTGGAGGGCGGGGCCGACATCCGCTTCATCCAGCAGATGCTCGGCCACGCCGACCTCAACACCACCCAGCTCTACACCCAGGTCTCCATCCGCAAGCTCCAGGCCATCCACGCCGCCACCCACCCCGGCGCCCGCCTGGCCCGCCGAGAGCCGCCCCCCGAGCCGGACGGCGGGGCCGCCGCCGAACCGTAGGCCGCCGGGAAGTCGCCCCGGCCGGCCCATCCGATAATGCGCATTATCCGACGGGTCCCGCCCCCTCCGGCGGGATGCCCGGCCGCGGCTAGACATAACGGGAGCATTATGTCACCTTCCCGGCGGCTGGAGCCCGGTCCGGCGCC
>JAKQOW010000050.1 GCA_029565065.1 Acidobacteriota bacterium
CGGCGGGCAGCCGTGGGATTCGGGGCCACCCATACCCCCTCGCCCCCGATCATATTCGACCCGCTCCGCGGGTCGTCCATCCGTTAAAGGGTTGCGCCCAAGACCCCGGGTTTCACCCGGGGCTACCCATGTTCGACCCGCGTCCCGCGGGTCGCCGGAGGGCTACAATGACAAATGAAAAATATCACTGACCAATGACAAATGGAAATGGCTCTTTGTGCCCTGTGTGACTTCGTGGTGAATGTCCGCTTCCCCCGATGTCCGATTACGTGCACGAGTACGATTACGATTTACGATTACGAGCACGAAGGATCGGAAACGAGCCCCGAGCTTCGAGCCCCGATTACGATCACGATTACGAATTACGATTACGATTACGAATGACGATTAGGAGACTAGGGGGCGGCGAGAATGGTGGTCCATTCGCTATCGCCGGCGGTGGCGGAGAGCCGGACTCCCGCCGCGCCGCCATCGACCGGGGCGAAGAAGCAGACGCAGCGGCACGGGCCGGCGAATTCCAGCACCAGCGCGTCGCCGGTCCAGCGCGCCGCCACCTCGCCGGCGGTACGGACCACGCCGACGCTGCGCAGTGTCCCCGCCGCCCCCGCCAGCCGCACCGTGGCCGGCGCGTCGGCCGCCAGCTCCAGGCCCACCGCGAGGTACGTCGGTGAGCGCGACAGCCGGGCTCGGCCGCCGAGAGCGGGGAGCGCCACCTCCGCTTCGATCACGGGCCGGAAGCCCCGCGCCGACGGCTCGATGAGCGTGCCGGCCACCGTGTCCAGCCCCACCTCCGCGGACGGCCCGCCCGTGACGAGCAGGCTCGCGACGAAACCGAGGGCCAGCCCGAGCGCCAGGGCCAGCCCCAGCTGCACCGCCGGCCGGAGGGGGACGGCGGTCCAGAGCCACCCGCGCGCCGCCGTCGGGTAGCGGCCGGCGGGAAGTGCGGCCAGGATGTCCTCCTTCAGGCCGGGCGGCGGCGGCACCGGGGCGACGCGCGCGAGCGCGGCGGCCAGCGCCGCCAGCTCCTCGTAGCGCGCCCGGGCGGCCTCGTCCCGAGACAGGATCTCCTGCAGCCGGGCGGTGTCGGCGGCGCTGTTGGCGCCGTCGATCTCCCGCTGCATCAGGTCGTCGATGGTATGGTCAGCCATGAATTTCCATCCCTCGCCGCGACAGGATGTCCCGCATGAGGTGGCGGGCCGTGAACAGCCGCGACTTGACCGTCTTCTCGGGCACGCCCAGCACGTCGGCGATCCGGCGGTACGAGCAATTCAGGAAGTGGCGCATCACGATGACGATCCGGTAGTCCACCTGGATCCGCCGCAGCGCGTCCAGGAGCTGGCCCTCGGCCTCGCCGGCGGTGCAGGCCGTCTCGGGGTTGTGCGCCACGGGGGGCGCGTTCGCCTCCGACAGCGCCACCAGCCGGCGATTGCGCTTCAGGCTGTTGATGGACTCGTTCACCGCGATCCGGAACACCCAGCTGAAGAATTCGTGGCGCGGCTGGTAACGGTCCAAATGGGTATAGGCCTTGACAAAGACCGTCTGGGTGACGTCGCGGGCGTCTTCGGGCGTTCCGGTGATCCGGTAGGCGGCGTTGTAGATCACTCCCTGGTAGCGGTCCACCAGTTCGGCGAAGGCCGCCAGCTGGCCGTCCAGACAGGCCCGAACGAGTTGCGCGTCAGCCAGTTCCTTCATCTTCAATTACAACCCAAGTGCGCCGGGGTTGGTCCGTTCCGTCATTATTTCCGGTCCAGCATGTAGATCTGCCACAGATCGCGGTGCCGCGCCTGGAGCACCGGCGCCAGCGCCAGCCGGCCGGTGCGGCCGATGCTGCGGGCGAGGTAGCCGAGCTCCTCGAACTTGGCCGGGATCTCGGGGTCATCCGGCGGGGGCAGGCCCATGCCCCGCAACATCAGGATGCCCTTGGCGCGGATCCACAGCTCCACGTGCAGCCGGATGTAGCAGAGCATGTCCGCCACCACCGGCCCGGGGAAACGGGCCCGCAGCGTCTGGAGGTAGCGCCCCATGGGCGAGTCGGGAAACTCGCCCGACTCGATGAGCTCCAGCAGGGCGGTGTCGGCGTCGAAGCCGGCGCCGAGCCACCGCCGCAGCGCCCGCTCGCTGCGCATGAACACCAGCGAGATGAGGGCGGGGAACACCAGCATGATGACGAGGGTGGACACCGCCGGCGAGAAGAAAAAGTGGTTGAACACCGAGTGCAGCGCCACCGCCGCGGCCAGGCCGAGCAGGCAGTCGGCGGCCAGCGCCGCCGCGCCGCTCCCGCTTCGCGCCGGCGGCCGATCCGCCGGGGCCGCGGCCGGGGCCGCCGGGGCGGCGGCGAGCGCCTCGCCGCGGCGCCCCTCCAGTGTCTTGGCGATGATGCCGCAGATGGCGGTGGCGCCGCCGTGCATGGTGGCCGTCCCGAAGCCGCGCACCACCCAGACGAAGGGGGTGGCGTCAGGCAGCGCGTTGAGGTAGATGGTGTTTTCCACGACGGCGAACCCCGTGCCCAGCGCGAATCCGTAGATGGCCGCGTCCACCATGAAGCCGACCCGCCCCGCGGCCATGAGCAGCACCAGCGGCGCGGCCTTGGCCGCCTCCTCCACCACCGGCGCGCCGTAGCGGGTGTACAGGGTCAGGTCGCCGCCGTACAGCGCCAGCAGCGGCGGCCCGGCCCACCAGGTCGCGCCCGCCGCCAGGCCGCCGGCGGCGATCGCCAGCAGCACCGCCGGCAGGCGGACGAGCTTGTAGCTGTCGAGCAGCAGCAGCCCGCCGAGGAAGAGCAGGATGGGCAGGACGGCCAGGATCATCAGAATATCTTCAGCGAGACCATGATCTCATCCACGGGTTTGTGCCCGTCCTCGAAGGCCATGGCGTAGCCCAGCGAAACAGTCAGGTTCATGGTGGACAGCACGATGATCCGGAAATCCATCTGCGCGCCCACGTCGAACACCTCGCGCCGGAAGTCGGCGTTGTCGAAGTCGGTGGCCAGCGCCGCCACGAACAGTCCCGGGCGGACCCAGGTGGCGAAGCACTGGGTGGCGCCCAGGTGCTGGAACCGCAGCGGCGGCAGGCACCACTCCACCATTCCCTTGGCGTAGGTCTTGCCACCCACCTCGTTGAGCTCCACGCCGGGGAAGCTGTAGTACTCGCGGTAGCGCTGGACCTCCTGGTGGTCCACCCAGTTGTTGCCGAAGCCGCCGAAGAAGAAGTTGGCGAACGGGTCGGTCCGCCCGCCGTAGCAGTAGCCGGCCGAGGTGCGCAGCCACAGCGAGGAGTGGGCCGGCCCGAACGGGACGCCGACGTCGAAGTTGGTCAGGGCGCGCGGGTAGGCCGAACCGTTCACCACGCTGCAGCCGGCGGCGATGTCCCAGTCGTAGCCCTTCTCGTAGTTCACCGAGCCGAGCGAGGAGCGGCAGTTTGTGTAGTTCCACGAGGCGCCGAACTCCAGCATCCGGTCGTAGGGTGCCTCGACATTCTGGTAGTCGGGCAGGCGGTCGAGCCCGCCGTAGGCGGCCACCTCGAGGGTGTAGTCCATGGTGCGCGGCTCGTCGTAAATGAGGTTGCGCCGGTACTCGACGGCGCCGGAGTACCCCTTGCGGCTGGTCTTGGTGGGGCCGAACAGGTCGTAGAAGTCGCCGGCGTTGTACTTGGCGGTGACTTTCCAGTTCATGTAGGCGTAGTGGGCGTTCACGTGGAACCGCTCGTCGGTGGGGAGCGCGGTGTCGGGGGAGTAGGAGACGGTGACGTCCAGGTTGTGGAGCGCCATGGGGCCGAGGAAATGCAGCCGGGCACCCACGGCGGCGGTGTCCTTGTACCCTTCCACCACCGGGTAGGCTGAAGCCAGGCGGATGTTGGGCAGGCCCTTGAACGGCCCCTCGTAGCGCGTGAGCGCCGGCAGGTCGATGTCGGCGGGGGAGCCGGCTTTCCATGTCTTGACGATGGGGTGCGTCTCCACCACCTCCTGGCCGAGGAACCGGATGGCCGCCGCCTGTGCCGGAGCGGGGCGCTCGATTTCCACCGGCAGGAAGCCCTGGCTCGTGTAGCGCATCGCCAGCAGCCGCCCGTCGGCCAGGGGCACGGGGCGGAAGTAGCCCGTCTCGCAGTTGGTGAGGATGGCCATTTCCTTCGTGGCCAGCTCGTAGCGGAACAGGTTGGAGGCGCCGGTGTAGTAGGAGGAACCCACGAGGTGCCGGCCGTCGGGGGTGAAGACGAAGTCGGCGGGGACAGAGTTCTCGAAGTCGAACAGCGTCTCGTAGTCCTTGCCGCCGGCGAGCAGCGCCGCCGGGTCCAGCCGGATGAGCGTCTGGCGGCCGGTGATCTCGCCGAGCGCCGCGCAGACGGACGTCCCGTCCGGCGAGACGGCCAGATTGTAGATGTCCTTGCCGTAGGGGAAGGTGAGCACCTGGTTCCACTCGGTCCAGGGGTGCGGGATGCGCACCAGCGTGGCGATGCCGTTGTAGTGCCGCACTCCCCACAGGGAGCGGTCGGCCGGGTTGAAGGCCAGGTCGCCCACCCGGGCGTCCTTGAGGAGGGTCCGGTCCTCGCCGGTGCGCACGTCCACCACGCGGATATCGCGCCACTCGTTGTTGTCGGTGGTGTAGAAGAGCATGCCCGCGGCGGGATCGAAGGCGAGTGAGGCCACGAAGAACATCGCCGGTCCCTTGATGTCGAGGATCTTGCGCAGGGTGCCGCGGGCCGTGTCGATGGCGGCCAGGTGGGCGATCTGCCCGGGGTAGTTCACCGCGGCGTAGAGCGTGCCGGTGGCCGGGTCGTAGCCCGGCCGGGACACGGAGCCGAGGGGCGTGGGCGACAGTGGCCGGTCCGCGGTGACGGGGTTGGCCCGGATGGCGGCGAGGTTCTTCGCCTGGAACTCCTTCTCCCAGCGGATCCAGTCGGCCCAGGCCTCGTGGACGGAGCGGCCGAACACCTGCCGGAACTGCCCGGCGAAGTAGGCGGCGCTGCCGTCGGTGCGCTTCACCCAGGTGATGACCTTCTCGGGGCCGTACGTGAGGGCCAGGTAGCTCATGAACCGGGTCCCGTAGAGGTACGAGTTCACTCCGACGAGGAAGTCGATCTTGGTGCCGGCCGCCTCCAGCGCCACCAGGTCGAAGATGGGCTTGTTGTCCAGCACCATGGCGCGGAAGGCCATCTCGTCGTAGGCGCCCATGGCCCGGCCGAGGCCGCCGGCGAGCCATGTCTCCATGAAGGTGGCGATCCCCTCGTGGTACCAGCGGGGCGCGTACTCGCGGGGGCTGGTCATGTACCCGTACAGGAGCGACAGCGGGTTGTCGTCCACGGGACGGACCTTGCCGAAGAACAGACTCCGGCTGGTGCGATCGCCGCCGGCCGCCTGGTCCGAGGCCACCACGTGGACGAGCTCATGGTTCATGATGGCGTTCATGCTCTCGTTCACGCTCATGGTCTCGAAGTCGTGGGCGAACGGGGCCAGCCCGAGCATCACGTGGTTCACCGGGATGGCGCCGCCGGAGGCGTTAGCGTAGTCGTTGAAGTCGTGAAGCAGGACGGTGATCTTGCCGGTGGGCTCGTAGCCGAACACCTCCCGGTGGGTCTTGAGGGAGTTCTCCAGGCAGCGGGCCACATGGGGGACGATGTAGGCGTGCAGCTTGCCGAAGTAGATGAGCCGGAGGTTGTCCGTCTCGATGGTTTGCAGGCCGCCCCGCACGGGAATGGCGGCCACCACGACCGCCAGAAACGCCGCCACCCACGCCCGCCGGCAATTGCGCATGGTTCACCCCCGCCTGCGAGTCAGGCCGCCGGCGACGCGCGCCGGCCAAACAGGACCGCCGGCGGTCCACACCCGGCCGGCAGCGCCGCCAGCCTCAGGCTGGAAGTGCTGCCGTCGCGGGCGGACCGTCGGCCGGATCCAGGCAAGATCCCGTGCCAGACGCCAAAAGCCGGACCGGGGCGTCCGCCCCGGTCCGGAGGAGGTTCGGGAAGCTTGCTACTTCCCTTCGTTGGCTCTCAGGTCCCGGCTCATCAGATTGCTGAAGAAATCCCGGCTGCCCATCGCCGCGGCGAAGTTCCGGTCGGTCACGGCGGCGGCGAAGTTCTTGTCGGCCATCACCGCGGCGAAGTCCTTGTTGGCCATCGCGGCGAGGAAGTCGCGGTTACCCAGGGCGGCGGCCATGTCCTTGTTGGCCATGGCCGAGGCGAAATCTTTGTTGGCCAAGGCGGCGGCGAAGTCCTTGTTGGCCATCGCGGCGGCGAAGTCGCGGTTGCCCAGGGCGGCGGCCATATCGCGGTTGCCCAGGGCGGCGGCCAAGTCCTTGTTGGCCAGCGCGGCGGCGACATCCTTGTTGGCCAGGGCGGATAGCAGGTCGCGGCTGCCCAGCGCGGCGGCGAAGTCCCGGCTGCCCAGGGCGGCCAGCAGGTCCTTGTTGGCCAGCGCGGCGGCGAAATCCTTGTTGGCCATCGCGGCGAGGAAGTCGCGGTTGCCCAGGGCGGCGGCGAAGTCACGGTTGCCCAGGGCGGCGGCCAGATCCTTGTTGGCCATCGCTGCCAGCACGGCCTTGTTGGACAGGGCGGCCAGCAGGCCCCGGCCGTCCAGAGCGGTCCGCACGTCACGATTTGACAGCGCCGCAGCGAAGCCCTTGCTGGCCAGCAGATCCGCCATGTCCTTGCCGGCGAGCGGCGATGCGGCGTCCCGGCCGGCTAGGGCGGCGACCACGTCCTTGTTGCACAGGGCGGCAGCCAGATCCTTGTTGGCCATGGCGGCGAGCATGTCCTTGTTGGCCATGGCGGCGAGCACGTCCTTGTTGGCCAGCGCCGCCAGCACATCCTTGTTCCCCAGCGCGGCCAGCAGGTCCTTGCCGGCCAGGGCGGCGGCCACGTCCTTGTTGGCCAGGGCGGCGGCGACATCCTTGCTGGCCAGCGCGGCGGCCAGCTCACGGCTGCCCAACGCCGCCGCGGCTTCCCGGCTCCCCAGCGCGGTCCGGAGGTCCCGGCTCGCCAGGGCGGCGACCACATCCTTGTTGGCCAGCGCGGCCAGGACGTCCCGGCTCCCCAGCGCGGCAAACACGTCCTTGTTGGCCAGCGCGGCGACCACGTCGCGGCTGCCGAGGGCGGCGGCGACATCCCGGCTGGCGAGCGCGGCCATCACGTCCTTGTTGGCGAGCGCCGCCAGCACGTCCTTGTTGGCCAGGGCGGCGACCACATCCTTATTGGCCAGCGCGGCCTGGACTTCCTTCGCCGCGAAGGCCTTCTGGAAGCTGTCATCCTGGATCAGCTTCTGGACCTGGTCGTTCTGCAGAATGGCCTGCAGCTCGGTGTCCTGCAGGATCACGTCCTGCTCGCCGAGTTGCTGGGACTGGTACTTGTCCGCTTTCTGGGCCCCCGCGATGGTGCCGCCGGCCTCCTGGTTCGTCACCGGCGGGTAGAAAAACAGGAAATACACAACGACACCAACGAGCGCCAGACCAAGCACAACCGGTAGCCAGTACTTGTTGCCGGCCTGAGGCGCGTTATCCCCGGTGGTCATAGCAACCTCCTTTTCCTGCCGGAGTTCGATCTCCGGACGGGATTTGATGCTGTCTTAATCCAATTACCGCCCGGGGCGGCAATGGTTGGTGAATTATGTCGTTCGCGCAACCCCTCCGTCGTCCCGTGACGGACCGCTCGCTGACAACCGACCCCAAAGAACATCCGGCCGGCCGCTTCCCCATGCGGCGTCCGGGCGTCCCCCCGCCTCACTCGATCTTGAAGATATGCTCGAAGCCGGCGTACCGGAACACGTTCCGGATGTGCGGATTGAGGTGAACCAGCGTCAGCGCGTGCCTGGCGCCCATGAGTCGCCGCTGGGTGGCCAGCAGCACCTCGAGGCCGGCGCTGGAGATGTATTCCAGCGCGCTGAAGTCCACCCGGGCGGACGTGGTGATCGTGTCGAACACCGCCCGCGCGGTCTGGACCTGGGCGGCGTCGAAACGCCCCTCGAGCCGGATGTCGCCGTCGATGCCGATCTTCACGTCTAGCATGCGGTCACCTCAATTTCTTGACGAAAATCACCGTGCTCCGGCCATCGGCGTGGGCATAGCGCAGATCGTCCACCATCTGCCGCACCAAGTGCAGGCCCAGGCCGCCCGGATGGTTCTTCTCCAAAGGCGGTTCCGCGGGGGCGGGCACGAGGGTCATGTCGAACGGCTCCACGTCGGAATCGGTCAGCGTTCCCACCAGCGCGTCGGCCACCCGCTCCAGGCGGATCACCACGTCCCGGCGGGACTCGGGATGGTACTTGACCATGTTGGTGAACAGCTCCTCCAGCGCCAGATTCACGGCGTAGAGGGGCTCGTCGGGGATGGGTTCCTGAAGGCGGAACTCGTCGACGAAGGCGAAGATCGCCTCGAGCGATTCGATTGCCTTTCTGAAGGCCCGTTCCATGGCCATGCCCGCGCTCCCGGCGCACCGATCAAGAGGCGGAAGCCCGCTTCGATGCGCCCGTCGATCCGACGCATCCGGCCACATGCAGGTGAGACAGAATAGTTGTTCTTATTGTAACGGAGCAAAAACTGAAAGGTCAATCGGATAGTTAGGTGTTTACACCGCCGGAGTCCCCGAGTATGCTGGAGACAAACCAGCCGATCCCACGAAACGCCGGCGGACGCGGGCCGCCGCACGGGGGTGTCTTATGAGCAGCGAGGATTTGGCCGCGAAGGTCCTGGCCCAGGAGGCGGAGCTCGGCCGGCTGCGCCGGTCGGTCAAGGAGCTGTCGATCCTCAACGAGATCGCCACCGCCATCGGCTCGGCGCTGGCGGTGCAGCAGATCCTGGACCTGATCACCCAGAAATGCGTCAAGCACATGGAGGTGGAGCAGGGGGCGGTGCTGCTGCTGGACACCGGGCCGCAGGAAAACCAGTTCCACACCATCGTGCGCCGCATCGACCAGTCGCGGTTCGACCGGCCCTACCGGCTCGACATGAGCCTCACCGGCTGGATGCTCAAGAACCAGCAGCCGCTCGTGGTGAACGACCTGGCGCGCGACCCGCGCTTCCAGTACGTCGCCGGCGAGGGCGCGTCCATCCGCTCGCTGCTGAGCGTGCCGCTCATGGCCAAGGGGAAGATGATCGGCCAGATCGCCCTGTTCAACAAGAAGACCGCGGAGGGGTTCAGCAGCGAGGACCAGCGGCTGCTGTCCATCATCGCCACGCAGTCGGCCCAGGTGATCGAGAACGCCCGGCTGCTGGAGGAGGAGGCGGCGCTGGCCCGGATGCAGGAGGACCTGCGGCTGGCCTACGAGATCCAGGTCAACCTGCTGCCCACGGAATCGCCGGCGTTGCCGGGGTATGAGCTCGTGGGCAAGAGCCTGCCGGCGAAAGAGGTGGGCGGCGACTTCTACGACTTTATCCCGCTGGGAGCGGACCGGCTGGCGTTTTCCATCGGCGACATCTCGGGAAAGGGGATGCCGGCGGCGCTGCTCATGTCCAACGTGCAGGCCACGGTCCGGACCCAGACCCTGCTGCACGCGACGCCGTCCGAGTGCGTCCAGTGGGCCAACACCCAGATCTACCACTGCACCCGGACGGGGAAGTTCGCCTCGATGTTCTACGCGCAGTTGGAACGGGACAGCCACCGCCTGACGTACGTCAACGCCGGCCACAACTACCCGTACCTGATCACCCGCGGCGGCGAGGTGCGCCGGCTGGAGGCGGGCGGCGTGGTGCTCGGGGTGATGGAGTCGTTCCCGTTCGCGGAGGCGGTGGTGGGGGTTGCGCCGGGCGATCTGCTGCTGCTCTATTCCGACGGGATCTCCGAGGCGACGAACGACCGGAGCGAAGAGTTCGGCGAAGAGCGGATGGTGCGCGCCGTGGCCGACTACCGCCACAAGCCGGCGGAGCAACTCATTCGGCGGCTGCTCAGCGCCGTTCAGGATCACGCCATGGGCTGTGCCCAGTACGACGACATGACCGTGGTGATCCTCAAGCGCCTCGAATGAGCGGCGGTCCGATAGACCATTCACCACAAAGACACCAAGCACACAAAGGGACCATTCCATTTGTCTTTGGTCATTGACCATTTGGCATTTGGGGGCGGTGAATGGGTGAATCGGTGAATCGGTAGACGAGAGAGGGGAGACGGAAGATGGCAGGAGGGAGACGGCGGGATGGAGACGGCGGGATGGAGACGGAACGACCATCAACCATCAACGATCAACCATCAACTGTTAAGAACCTTCAAACAGCCCGATTACGAGCCCGATTACGATCCCGATTACGAAATACGATTACGAGCACGAACCGCGATCCCCGAACCCCGAACCCCGATCTCCGAACCCCGATCTCCGAACCATCAACTATCAACTACCAACTATTAACACTCTTTGTGCCCTTCGTGCCTCTGTGGTGATTAATATGAAACGGGCGGCCCGAGGGGGCCGCCCGTTCGATTTCCGTCAGCCGTCCGGTCCGGCTTACTTCTTGCCTTTTTCTTCCAGCAGCTTCTTGCGGGCGTAGGGGATCAGGCCGCCGGCGTCCACGATGGCCTGGCGGGCCTTGGGGAGCGGCAGCCGCTTGAAGGTCTTGCCGGTGGCGGTGTTGGTGACGGCCGTCTCGGTGATCTCCAGCTCGTCCCCTTCGTTGGCGTCGATGTCGGGGCAGATGACGGTCTGCAGGCCCAGGTTGATCCCGTTCTGGAGGAAGATCCGGGCGAAGTCGCGGGCGACGATGATCAGCCCGTGTCCCACCAGGCAGGAGGCGGCCTGCTCGCGCGAGGAGCCGCAGCCGAAATTCTTGCCGCCCAGCAGGACGCTGCCCGGGGCGATCTCCTTCTTCTTCAGCCGGCCGTTGAGGTCGGCATCGTCGGCGAAGGCGAACTGGGGCGTCTCGGTGGGGAGCACCGTGGCCATGAACCGGCCGGGGTAGATGATGTCGGTGGAGATGTCATCTCCAAGTTTGCGCACGATCTTGGCCATGGCTTCATTCTCCTTTCGTGGGATCGGTGATCACGCCGGTGACGGCGCTGGCGGCGGCCACCGCCGGGGAGCAGAGATACACCTCGGCGTTGGGGTTGCCCATGCGGCCCTTGAAATTGCGGTTCGTGGTGGCCAGGGCCACCTCGCCGTCGCCGAGCGCGCCCTGGTGCACGCCCAGGCACGGCCCGCAACCGGGATTCATCACCACGGCGCCGGCCTGCATGAAGTCGAGCAGATAGCCCTTTTCCATGGCCTGCTGGTAGATGCGGGCCGAGGCGGGGAAGACCAGCATGCGGGTGCCGCGGGCGACCTTCCGGCCGCGCAGGATGCCGGCGGCCACGGCCAGGTCGTCGAGGCGGCCGTTGGTGCAGGAGCCGATGACGATCTGCTGCACTTTGGTGCCGGCCACGGCGGCGATGGGCTTGACGTTGTCCACGGTGTGGGGACAGGCGATCTGGGGCGTCAGCTTCGCGACGTCGATGTCGATCACCTGGTCGTAGACGGCATCGGCGTCGGGGCCGAAGATGTCAAAGGGTCCCGGGAGGCCCGCCTCCTCGCGCAGGTAGCGGACCGTCTCCTCGTCGGGGGGCACGATGCCGGAGGTGGCGCCGGCCTCCACGGTCATGTTGCAGATGACCAGGCGGCCGGAGGTGGACATCTTCTTGATGGTCGGCCCGTGGAACTCGATCACCTTGAAGTTGGCGCCCTCGGCGGTGAGCCGGCCGATGAGATGCAGGATCAGGTCCTTGGGCAGCACGTGGCGCGGGAACTCGCCGGTGACGTTCACCTTGATGGTGCCGGGCACCTCGACGTTGAGCACGCGGCCCAGCGCCCAGACGGCGGCCATCTCGGTGGCGCCGATGCCGAAGGCGAAGGAGCCCAGCGCGCCGTGGGAGGTGGTGTGGCTGTCGGTGCCCACCAGCACCGTGCCGGGGTGGACGTAGCCGTTCTCCGGCAGGATTTGGTGGCAGATGCCGCCCTCGTCGCCGCGGATGTCATGCAGGTTGGGGATGCCCTGCTTGGCCGCGAACTCGCGGATCTTCTTGTGGTTGGTGGCCGTCTTGGAGCTCTCGGCGGGGACGCGGTGGTCGAAGATGAGCACGATCTTCGACGGGTCCCACACCTTCGGCTCAAGGCCGGTGTCCTTGTACACTTCGAGGAACTGGTTGATCACCAGCGCCCCGTTCTCGTGGGACATGGCCGTGCGCACCGCCGGCTCCACCACGTCGCCGACGTTCACGTGGGCCTGGCCGATGGCCCGGGCCAGGACTTTCTGCACCATGGTCATTCCCATATGGGATCCTCCGGGGAAAAATTGTCCGACCGTACCGGGCGACACCGTTCTCCGGGCCGGCGGTAAGGGGGCGCGTGGCCGCCTGGAACGCCGATCCGGAAAGGGATTGAATTATATCATCGGGCCCGGCCGGGAAGCACCAGAAATCTGCTGTTGTTGTATAGTTCAAGCGCGGGTGGATGGGTGGCCGGGGTCCGAATGTGGACACGACACAGGGAGAGTTGATGGTTGATAGTTGATGGTTGATGGTTCGTGCTCGTAATCGTAATTCGTAATCGTGATCGTAATCGGGACTCGAGGCTCGAGACTAGAGGCTCGTTCCCGTAATGCGGACATCGGACTTCGGATTTCGTGTTCGTAATCGTCATCGTCATCGTAATCGTGCTCATAATCGAGGCTCGTTCCCGTAATACGGCGCCGTAGGCCGCGGCCCGCCCCCTCGGCACGGTTGTACGATTCGCCCACGGCTCCGAATCTCGTTGCGGCGAGGATCTATCGGGATCCCGCCACCTCCTGCCGAGTTTCTCGGCGCCCGTCCGGCGGGGACGGGCGCTACTGCGTCGCAGGCCGCTGGGAAGGCGGTCCGCAATTCCCCTGCAACGGGGGCCGGCCGATCCACGATGTCCGATGTCCGAAGGGGACCGGCGAGGCCGGTCCAACGTGGGTAGCCCCGGGTGAAACCCGGGGAGTCGGTTGACCGTCCGGTGGGGGAGCGCGACCCGCGAGGCGGGTCGAATGTGGATCCGGATTTCGAGGGAAATGACGGAATGCCAGGGTTGAGCGGTTTTGGGGCTTCGGGACAACTCATGCCCCGCCGACGCACCCGATCACGTTCGACCCGCCTTGCGGGTCGGAACCATCCCCTCCCGGCCCGACACACCCCGGGTTCGCGCCCGGGGCTACCCATGTTCGACCCGCCTTGCGGGTCGCCCGGCGTGGGACAAACGGAACGAAGGATCTGGGACCTGGGTTCTGGATTCGTGCTCGTAATGGCCAGGTGACAGCATTCGCGCATCACTTGAGTGACAGCATTCGCGCATCACCCCTGGCTTCGTTCTGCCAACATGCTATCTTAAGGCACCTTCATGCTCGAGGATTTGCAATGCGAAAAAAAAGTCATCGGA
>JAKQOW010000073.1 GCA_029565065.1 Acidobacteriota bacterium
ATGGCCGCGACCATCTGGCGGCGCTGTTGTTCCCGGCCGTTTTTTTTGCCATGATGCCATCCTTATAACGGTGGGGTGCGCCATTATACCGTTCCGCTATTGCTGGCACCCAGGCGTTCCGCTATTGCTGTCACTTGGCCATTACGAATTACGATTGCGAGCACGGATTTAAAAACCTGGTCCCAGAAACCAGGTCCCAGTTCCGATGTCCGATGTCCGCATTACGGGAACGAGCCTCTAGTCTCGAGCCTCGAGCCTCGATGACGAGTTACGATTACGATCACGATTACGAATTACGAGCACGACCTCTTATCTCCTGTCTCCTCTCTGTTCATCCCCCTCACTCGCCCTGCCGGAGGAATTCCCCGCGCAGGTAGCGGTGCATGGCCGCCTCGGGATCGTCGTCGGCCGGGGTGTCGAGAAACTGGTACGGCCCCGCGCTGCCGTATGCCAGGAACGAGTGGCAGAGCGTGCAGTCGTGGGGGACGGCCGCGCCGGTGGCGTCCACGAGTTCCGCGTTATGGCAGCGGAAACAGCCGCCGTCGTGGCGGTGGTCCAGGTGGCTGGGGTAGGTGCCCCACCGCACGTCCATGAGCGGGTGGATGTTCCGGTTGTAGACGGCCTGCGCCGCGGCGATCGTCCGTTCGAGGGCCTGGCGCTGGGCCGCCGTCATCCCGGGCAGCAGCCGCGCATAGGCGCCCTCGAGTCGCGCGGCGATGCCGGCCATGGCCGCCTCGCGGTCCGGGTAATCGGGCAGGAGCGCCCCCAGCACCTCGCGCCGGACAAACGGCAGCGACCGGTCCACGAGCCCGCGGCGCATCCGCTCATCCACCGCCGCGTCCGGCTCCTCGTAGATGTGGGTGGCCCGGTTGTGGCAGTCCACGCAGTCCAGCGTGCGCTGCCACTCCTCAGGCGCCACCGTCACCGGCCGCCCGCGGCGGGAGAAGCGCCGCCAGGTGCCGTCCGGCCGGCGCACCTCCACCCAGAGCATCTCCTTCCGCTCGTCTTCCGCCGAGGCGTAGCGGACCGCGTTGGCCTCGGCCACGTGCCAGTGGATGCCGGCGTGGCCGGCGGCCTCACCGGTGTCGATCTTCAGGTTCAGGGTCGTGTAGCGCGGCGTCGACTCGCGGTCCAGGCCGTAATGCACCCGGACCTGCTGCCGGTAGCCGTAGAATTTGTCCGGCCAGTGGCACTTCTCGCACGTCTCCCGGGCGGGGCGGAGCTGCCGCACGGGGGTGGGCACCGGCCGCTCGTAGGCGTTGAACATGGCCAGGAACATCTGCCGGGCGCCGTTGAGCTTGGAGCTGACCAGGGCGCCGGCGCCCTCACCCACATGGCAGTCGACGCAGCGCACCCGGGCGTGGGGCGACACCTGGTAGGTGGCCCACTCGGGGTGCATGACCTTGTGGCAGGCGGTGCCGCAGAAGACCGGCGTGTCCATGAAGGTAAGCATCCGCATCGAGGCGGCCGTCAGGAAGAGGAGGTTGACCAGGGTGAACACGGCCACCGTGACGAACAGCCGCGAGCCACCCGGCCGGGGCGCCACCGCGTCCGGCGAGAAGCGCTCCGCCAGCAGCTCGCGGTCGGCGCGGGCGCGGGCCTTGCGATACAGCCACCAGCCCAGCGGGATCAGCGCCAGGCCCACGACGAAGAGCGCCGGCAGCAGCAGGTAGGTGATGAGGCCGATGTAGGCGTTGGTGAGCACACCCAGGAGCCGGAGCAGCTCCATGAACAGGAACGTCAGAAACGACGAGGTGGTCAGAACCACGCCGGCCCGGCCCACCGGGTTCACCGACAGGCCGCGGACGAACGCCCGGTATCGCTCGACGAGGGTCATGACTCACTTCCCGGCGGCGAAGAAGCGGCGGTAGATATTCTGCAGCTCGCCGGAGCGGATCTGCTTCTTGAGCCCGTCGGTCCGCTCGTTCACCCAGCGGTGCATGGGATCGTCGCGCAGGAGACGATCGATGTACGCGTTCACCTCCGGATTGTTGTAGCGGCGCGCCTCGGGGATCAGCTCGAAGTAGAAATGCTTGGCCACCTCGTAGAAGCCGTGCCACCAGGTGTAGTCCGGGCCCATCATGGAGGCGCCGTGGCGGGCGCGGCGCCCCTCGTGGTGCCACAGCTCCCAGTAGATCCACTCGATGTCGTTGCCGAAGCTGGACGGGCGCTCCAGGAGCTTGTTCTTGGTCGCCAGCGCCATGATCTCGGTGGCCGGCCGGGCGAACTTGTCGTTGTAGAGCCGCACGGCGGCGTCGTACTGGTAAAAGTGGCCGTCGACGAACACCTGGCCGTGGCAGGCGGCGCAGACGTTCTTCATGGCCACGCGGCGCGGTCCGGCGTCGTCCTTGGCCGTGGAGACGGGCGGGCGCAGCGTCCAGTAGATCCGCTGGCCCACGTCGTGGGTGGCCTTGGCCCGCGTGGACGCGGCCATGTGGCAGGTGGCGCAGGTGGGCGCCGCCGAGTAGTCCTCGCCCACCACCCAGCGGTCGGCCTTCAGGTTCATGGCCTCGACGTGGGTGTAGTAGGTGTTGCCGTGCTTGCTCTCGTCGTAGATCTCCTTCTGCGGATGGTCCGGGCCGAGGTGGCACTTGCCGCACGCTTCGGGTTGGCGGGCCTGGGCCTTGGAAAAGGCGTGCCGCGGATGGCAGGCGTTGCAGGCGCCCTTGGAGCCGTCGGGATTGATCCGGCCGATGCCGGAGTTGGGCCAGCTCTCCTTGTGCAGGCGGTTGGGCGAGCCGGGATCCAGCTTCACCTTGGCGCCGTGGCAGCTCTCGCAGCCGAGGATCGCCACGGGCGCGCCGGCCAGCACGTGAGCCAGGTACGCATCCTGCGACTCCAGGATCAGCCCCGCCGTGGCGTGGTAGGAGGCGCCCACCTCGGCCGCCTCCCGCTTGTGACACCGGCCGCAGTCCGTGGGCGTGACCAGCGTGGCGATACGGGCGTCGTAATGGACGAAGCCGTCGGCGTCGCCCGACTCGGCCCGGTGGCAGTCCAGGCAGGTGACCTTGTGGAGGGCGTGGGCGGAGCCGTACCACTGCTGGTATAGGCCGGGTGTTTTCTCCTTGTGGCAGGTCAGGCATTTGCCTGCGGCCGCCGACGGCGCGGGCGCCTGGGACAGGGCAAACACGGACAGGATGACGACGGCGATGACAACGAGCGTCTCACGGCGCATGGTTCCTCCGGCGCAGCACAATGTTTGTTCCATTGTACCGGGGCCGCCGGCCGATGACAAGCCGCACCGCAAAGCGGCAACTCGCAGCCGCTCTCAGACGTGGTTGCGGAGCATCATCTCTTTCGGGTACGGGTTGAGGTAAGTCTGCCGGCGGACCCAGTCACCGACGGGGTGCCTGGCCAGGTGGTGCCGGACGAGCGTGAACGGCACGATGTGGGGCACCAGGCCGTCGCGGTACTCCTGCACCGCCGCCAGCAGCTCGGCCTTGTCGCCGGCGTCGAGGTGGTCCTTGAGGAAGCCCATTAGGTGGTGGAAGACGTTGGCGTGCTTGCGCGGCGTGGCCAGCGCCTTCAGGCCGTCCATGAGCCGGCCGAAGTAGCGCGCCACCAGCTCCGGCCACGGCGTCCGGCCGGCGCCGGCCACCAGTCGGCCGAGCTCGGTGTAGTGCGCCGGGCTGTGGGCCAGCAGCGTCAGCTTGATCGCGGCGTGGAAGGCGACCAGGCCGGCGGGCGTTGGGTTGTCGCGCAGAAGCCCCTGCCACCGCGCCACGACGAAGATCCGCTCCACAAAGTTTTCGCGGAGGCGCCAGTCGTGGAGCCGCCCCTCCTCCTCCACCGGCAGGTCGGGAAAGCGCTCGGTGAAGGCCCGGGCGAAGAGGCCGCTGCCGGTCCGGACGGGCATGCCCTTCTCGCCGTATACCTTGACCCGGAAGAGGCCGGAGCTCGGCGAATCCTTCTTGAAGACGAATCCCACCAGATCCTCGGCGGCCAGGCCGTCGAGGCGCGCGGCGGCCCAGGCCCGCATCCGCTCGGTGTGGTCGACGCCGGAGCGCGGCGCCACCAGCCGGGGCGCGGCCGGATCGCCCACCAGGCGGAGGCTCTCCCGCGGGATGGGCAGGCCGATCTCCACCTCCGGGCACACCGGCACCCATTCCACGTAGGGGCCCAGCACGTCCACCAGGAACTCGTCGCGCTTGTGCTGCCCGTCGTAGCGGACCTCGTCCCCCAGCAGGCAACGGCTCACGCCGAGGCGGAGCCGCGGGCCCAGGTGCGCGGGATCGGGTGCCGGCTTCGGTTTGGGGCTCATGGGTTCATCTCCGAATGCACCGGCGGACCTCAGGCGCCCGCGACGATCTCGGCCATGGCCGCCAGCAGGCGGTCCACGTCCTCGACGCTGTTGTAGAGCGAGATCCCCACCCGGGTGACGCCGCCGCGCTCCAGCAGGCCCAGCAGCTCGATGGGGCGGATGGCGTAGAAATGCCCGTCCCAGGCGCAGATCCCGCGCTCGGCCAACCGCCGGCAGACCTCGGCCGCCTCCAGTCCCGCCACGACAAACGACACGGTGGGCGCCCGCCGGCCGGTGCCGAAGGGCGGCCCCACGAGGGTCACCGCCGGCAGGCGCTGCAGCCCGCGCCAGATGCGCTGGGCCAGCTCCCGCTCGTATTCGGCCACGCGGTTCAGGGCGGCGACCACGCGCTCGCGGCGGCTGGCGCCGGCGCCGAACGAGGCGAGGTAATCCACGGCGGCCAGCGTGCCCGCGATGGCGGCGTGGTTCAGGGTGCCCGTCTCGATCCGGTGGGGTGCCCGGGGATCCTGGGTGCGCAGCCGGTCCGTGGCCAGACTGTCCAGCAACCCGTTGCGGCTGTAGAGCACCCCCACGTGGGGCCCGTAGAACTTGTAGGCGGAGCAGAGCAGGAAGTCCACCCCGAGCGACCGGACGTCCAGGGGAAAGTGAGGCGCGTAATGGACGGCGTCCACCAGCAACCAGGCGCCGGCGCGATAGGCCAGCTCCCGGGCGCGGGCGATGTCGTTCACCGTCCCGAATGCGTTCGATGCCATGCCGACGGCCACCAGCCGGGTGCGGGGCGTGACCTGGGCGGCGAAGTCGTCGTAGTCGAGGGTGGCATCGGGGCGGATGGCGATCTCGCGCACGACCATGCCGTGCTCGCGCAGCATGAGCCACGGCCCCCGGTTGGCCTCGTGGTCCAGGTTCGAGACGAGCACCTCGTCGCCCGGCTGAAAGCGGCGGGCGAAGGCGTGCGCCAGCCCCCAGGCCAGGGTGGTCATGTTGGCGCCGAACGAAATGTCGCGGGCGCCGTCGGCGCCGAGGAAGTCGGCCATGGCGGCGCGAGCGTCGTGGAGCATCCGGTCGGTTTCCACCGTCGTGACGAAGAAGCCGTGGGTGTTGGCGTTGGCGGTGCGGTAGTAGCCGGACACCGCGTCGATCACCGCCTGCGGCACCTGGGTGCCGCCCGGCCCGTCGAAATGGGCCAGCGTCCGGCCCTCGTGCAGCCGGGCCAGCGCGGGAAAATCCGTCCGGCGGGCGATGAGGTCGGCGAAACGCGATTCCAGATCGTCGGTCATGGGCTGTGCCTCCGCGCGGGATCGATGTCGGCCCCAGCTTATCACGGGCCGGTCCCGGATGGGATCGAATTCAGACAACAACCCCGGGCGCCGCGGAGCGGGGCCCGGGGTTCGGGGTTCGGGACTCGGAGTTCGGGACCGGGGCGTCTGCCCGGAGTCCCGCCGGGTCTCACGCCAGGAAATCCTCCGGGATGGCGGTGATGCGGGCGATGTCGGCCACGCGGCCGCGGATGTCGTGGCCCATGGCGCACCGCACGGTGCAGCGATCGCAGTCGCCGCACACGTCCGCGGGTAGCACCGCGGCGGCCACGGTCGTCCGGGCCTCGGCCAGGTTCCGGTAGCCGTACGCGTACATGTAGCCCCGCATGGCCGCCGGGATGTCGAGGCCGTGGCGGCACAGGGCCACGCACTCGCCGCACTGCCGGCAGTAGAGGCCGGTCACGCCCAGCTTCTCACCCTGCTTCAGGTCGTCCAGCTCCTTCGGAGACAGCGTCAGATCGGCCATGACCGCGAGATCCTCCTCCAGCTGATCGAAAGTGGTGAAACCGGGAATGGTGGTGCCCACGTGCGGGTTCTGCAGCGCCCACTTGAGCGCTGCTTTCATGTTGATGGGATGCTGCC
Source organism: Acidobacteriota bacterium (assembly GCA_029565065.1). Classification (GTDB taxonomy): domain Bacteria; phylum Acidobacteriota; class JAAYUB01; order JAAYUB01; family JAAYUB01; genus JAAYUB01. Next base: position 6,160 of record JAKQOW010000073.1, read on the forward strand.
GCTCCTTGTCCCAGTACGCGCCGGCCTGGGTCTTCATGGCCACGAGGCCCACGCCGGCGGCCGCCGCCTCGGCCATGGCCGCGTGCATGTCCGCGAGGTGGGGCTGGCGGAAGTTGTAGGCGGTGAGCACCACGTCGATCACCTTCCCCGCCGCCGCCGCGCGGATCACCTCCGGCTCGTTGCGGTGGGTGCTGAGCCCGAGAAAGCGCGCCTTCCCCTGCTCCTTGAGCCTGGCCATGGCCGCGAGCAGCGGCTCAAACAGGGCGGCTTCGCGGGTGGAAACGTTGTGGAGATAGAGGATGTCCACGTGATCCAGGCCCAGGCGCTTGAGACTCAGTTCAAACTTCTCCACGAACGGCTCGGGCCGGGTTTCAGCGGTGAACTGGCCGGTGCGGCGGTCCGCCCCGTCGGGGACCACCTTGGTGCCGATGACGAAGGAGTCGCGGGGGCGGCCCTTGATCACGCCGCCGACCATCTCCTCGTTGCGGCCGAACTGGTAGCTGTGGGCGGTGTCCAGATGGACGATGCCGGCGTCGAGCGCTGCCCGGACCAGGTTCGGATTGTCCGCGTTCATCACCCCCATGCTCACGACGGGCAGTTTCAGGCCGGTCCGGCCCAGCTCGCGGCAGGGAAACGACCGGGCCTTGGCGGGGGAAGCACTCGAGGCTTGATCCTGCCCCATCGCATGGGGTATCAGCGCGGCGCCGGCCACTCCGGCGGCTCCGACCTTCAGAAAATCGCGGCGGTTACGCAGACGGTCATCTCGATCCATGGACACCTCCATATCACAACGAGTCATTCAATATCATTTTCAGGGGATTGCCACATCGCCGTTTATTATCCCAAAGAAAAACGAAAACACCAAAGATGGATTCCGATATCTCACCCGGACAGCCGTCAGCCGCCGGCTCCAGGCTCAGTTGTCCAGGTCCTGGGGCTGCAGCTGCTCCTTGCGGGTGTAGCCGGCTGGGGCGGCGTAGGTGCCGGGGGGCGCCTCGAGTTCCGTCCAGTCGATCACCCGGGTGTTCCCGCGGATCTGCATGCCTTCGACGTAGTAGGTGAACTCGGAGGCCAGCGGGAATCCCTCCTGCGCCCCGATGGCGGCGATCAACTCGTCGCCGTAATTCACCATCCGTCGCACCTGGCTGAACAACTGTCCCAGGCGGCGCCAATCGAACGGCACGTCGGTGCTGAGCCACAGGGTCATGTCCGCATCGAATTCGCCCGTGTTTATTTTTAGGAGGCAGCTCCGGCACGGATGGCCGCCTTTGTCGGCGACGGTCCCGGTGAGCGTGACGGACCCCCGCCGGCGGATCAGTTCGAAATAGCCCGACAGGATCTCCGGTACGATGCGCCGGAGGTCCAGCGGCAGAGACGTTTCGACGTAGGTCTTGTCGGTGTGGTTGACGAACAGGAACCGGCCAGCCGCCTGGTCCACGATGTAGCTCCTGAGGCCGGAGCGGTAAGCCAGCCGGTCGCCGGCGAACCAGTACTCGTTCTGCTGGTCGCGCGCCGGCTCGGTGACGCCGCCGCTGTAATATCCATCCACATGCTGCGATTCCCGGATGCGGACGTCGCCGGCGGCGGCGGCCGTCAATCCGAGCATCAGTCCCAGCAAAAACAGGGTGCGTCTCATGAGTCCTCCCTTTCGGCTCGGGCGGTCCGTTCGTTCGTCGTCACCCGAGGCGCATGCCGGTATCGATTCTCAGGATTTGTACGTCATTTTGCCACGCCAGGTTCAGGCCACCCGGTCCGGCGACCGAGCCCCGCCGGCGGAACATCCAGCCAATTGGCGGGTCTGTAAAGTTCAGACAACCCACCGGCCGGCCGGAGTCGTGCCCCGAACGACCCCCGGACACCGGCCCGAGGAGGCGGTCATGATCACCCAGGCCATCAACGTGACACCGTACATCGACATCCTGCTGGTGCTGCTCATCATCTTCATGGTAATCACACCCTTCACCAGCCACGGCATCCCGGTGCGCCTGCCCGCGGATCCGCTGACGGAGGATGCGCCGCCGCCCCCGGGTCCCTTCGCCATCGTCCTCGAAGCCGGGGCCGATGGTGCCGTCGCCATCAACGGCCGGCCCGTGACGGCGGCCCGGCTCGAGCCCGAGCTGCAGGCGCTCATGGCGCAGGTGGACCGCTACCAGGTGTTTCTCTGCGGCGGGCCCGGGGTCTTCTACGGCGACATCATCCGGCTGGCCGACCGCGCGCGCGCAGCCGGCGTGGACCAGCCCCTGGCGCTCATGCTGCGGATGCCGTCTGACGGCGCGACCGGGTCTTGATCCCCCAACACGCCCGATCACCCGCCCGTCGGCCGGTCGGTTGATCCCGCGGCGCCGTCCGCCGCCCGGGCTCCCGGCGGCGCATACAGCCCACCACGCCACCCGGCATCCGGCGGCCGCGTTTGAATCGGCGTGGCGTTTTCCCAGCCGATCGCTTACAATTCTAATAGTCAATCAGCCGGTGCATTCATCCTGTCGCCGTCGGGGAAGGTCATGCCGCGAACCGTTGTGCCCTTCATCGCGTGGGTTGGATTGTTGACGCTGGCGGCACTCGTTTCGAACTGCGCCACGCCGCCGCCGGAACCGTCCGAGGTGGTGATCGCCCTGCCCGGCCTGCCGCTCACCCTGATGCCCCACGCCCGGTCCGAATCCCTCACCTCCAGCTATTTGTCCAACATGTTCGAAGGACTGGCCGGCTTTGACCGCGACATGAAGCTGGTGCCCCTGCTGGCCGTCAGCTGGGAGAATCCCGACGCCCTCACCTGGCTGTTTCGGTTGCGCCGGGGGGTGACGTTTCATGACGGCACCCCGTTGACCGCCGACGATGTGGTCTTCTCCATCCTGCGGGCGCGGAACGATCCCGCCTCCGCCTTGCGCAGCAACTGCGCCGACATCGCCACCGTCACTCGCGAGGGTGATGATGTCGTGCGGGTCACCACCACCCGGCCGCTGCCCGTGCTGCTCCAGAAGCTGCGCGTCGTCTTCATCCTGCCCCGGCGCCGTTTCGAGCGGGAGGGCGCGGACGCGTTCGCCCGGCGGCCGGTGGGAACCGGACCGTACCGCTTCGTCGCCGAGACCGCCGGTCAGGAGATCCGGCTGGCCGCCTACGACGGGTATTGGGGCGGCCCGTCCGGTTTCACCGCCGTGCGGTTCGTCCGGTTCCAGTCCGGTGAAGAGGCGGAATCCCTCCTGCGCAGCGGTCGGGTCGACCTGGCCGCCAACATCCCGCCCCCCGCGGCGACGGCTCTGGCCACCCGGCCGCTCCCCGGGCTGGAGGTGATCCGCAACCGGAGCCTGATGGTCCTGCTGCTGGGCATGGACACGCGGGTGCCGCCGTTTGACGACATCCGGCTGCGCCGCGCTCTGGCCCTGGCAGTGGACCGCCCGGCGCTGGTGACGGAGCTCCGCCACGGCTATGCATCTCCAGCCAACCAGCTGGTGCCGCCGGCTGTGTTCGGGTTCATTCCCGACCTCCCGGAATTTCCCTATGAACCGGCTGGCGCCCGCCGGTTGCTGGTCGAAGCCGGTCACCCGGACGGGATCGACGTGACCCTGTTGCTGCCGGTGTCACGCCGCTCACTGGCGGAAGCGCTCCAGCGGCAGATGGCCCCCGCAGGCATCCGCCTGCGCCTGGATGCCCGCGAGCGTGAAGCCTTCTGGCCCCTGGCGGATACGGCCCCGTTCTTTCTGATGGGCGTCGCCTCCACCACCGGCGACGCCTCCGACGTGTTCGAGGACATGATCCACTCCACCACGGAGCTCTACGGACGGGACAACCACGGCCGCTTCGCGGTGGCGGAACTCGACCGCCTCATCGAGAGCTTGAATGGCTACTGGGCCCGAACCCAGCGCCTCGACGCCCTCCAGCAGGTGATGGCCCGGGTGATGGCTGAAGTCCCCCGCGTCCCGCTCATCACCGAAGATCTCCTCTACGCGCGTTCGGCGCACATCGACTACCCCCCCCGCGTGGATAATTACGTCCTGGCTCATGAGATCGGCCGGCGGCCTTGAGGCTGGCAGCCGGCTCGCCGCGATGAGAGGTGGCGTTTTTCACGCCGATCGTTTACAATTTATTCAGATCATCGGTTGGTAAATCTGATCGCAGCGCGTCCGGCACGGGATCATGTCGCGAACCGCAGGAACTTTCTCCGGCTGGCTCGGAGGGCTGGCGTTGCTGGCAGTGCTGGCGTTCGCGCCGGGCTGCACCACGCCGCCATCGGAGAAAGCCGAGGTGGTGATCGCCCTGCGCGGCATGCCGCTGACGCTGATGCCCCACCGCCGCGCCGAGTCCATCACCACCATGGTCCAGTCCAACTTGTTCGAGGGGCTGGCCGGCTTCGACCGCGACATGAAGGTGGTGCCCCTGCTGGCGGCGAGCTGGGAGAACCCCGATCTGCTCACCTGGCAGTTCCGGCTGCGCCGGGGCGTGGCGTTCCACGACGGCAGTCCCCTGACCGCCGCTGACGTGGTCTTCTCCATCCTGCGCGCGCGGGACGATCCGAATTCCGTCCGGCACAGCAACTGCGCCGTCATCGCCGCCGTCACCCGCATCGACGACTACACGGTCCGCCTCACCACCACCCGGCCCGACCCGGTGCTGCTCCACCGGTTGCGCACCGTCTTCATCGTGCCCAAGCGCACGTACGAGCGGCTGGGTGAGGCGGCGTTCACCCGCAATCCCGTCGGCACCGGCCCGTATCGCCTGGTCAACGAAATCCCGGGCGACGAGATCCGCCTGGCCGCGCACGACGCCTACTGGGGCGGGCGGCCCGAATTCGCTGCTGCGCGGTTCATCCGATTCCAGAGCGCGGATGACGTGGAATCCCTTCTGCGTGACGGGGCGGCCGACATGGCTGCGGACATCCCCCCCGCCGCCGCGGCCGCCCTCTCGACCCGGCCCGTCGCGGGCATGGACATTATCCGTCACCGCGGTTTGCTGGTTCGTTACCTGGGCATGGACACCCGGGTGCCACCGTTCCAGGACGTTCGCGTCCGCCGCGCCGTGGCCCTGGCCGTCGACCGTCCGGCGCTGGTGCTCAAGCTGCGCGACGGCTATGGCATTCCGGCCAACCAGTACGTGTCCCAGTCGGTGTTCGGCTTCAATCCCGGACTGCCCGAGCTGCCGTACGATCCCGACGGCGCCCGGCGGCTGCTGGCCGAGGCCGGCCACCCGGACGGCGTGACCCTCACGCTGCTGCTCCCTCAGGAGCGCCGGGACGTCGGTGAAGAACTCCGGCGGCAGATGGCGCCGGCAGGTATTCGCATTCAGTTGAACGCCCTCGAGCGCGAAGCGTACTGGCGGACGGCGGACACGGCGCCGTTTTTTTTGATGGGCGCCGTGTCGGACACCGGCGACGCCTCCGACATCTTCGAAGACATGATCCATTCGACCACCGGCACCTACGGCCGGGACAACGGCGGCCGTTTCCACAATCCGGAGATCGACCGCCTGATCGAGGGCCTGAGCGAACTCTGGAACCGGCCGCAGCGTCTCGCTGCCCTGCAGGAGACCATGGCCCGGACCATGGCCGAGATGCCCCGCGTGCCGCTCATCGCCGAGGACATCGTGTTCGGGCAGTCCGTCGGCATCGTCCGATCACCCCGGGTGGACAACTACGTCCTGGTTCGCGAGATCCGGCGACGCAATCGATGACCCGGCCGGGGTGATTGCGGACATTCAGGGGCGGAGTTCGGATCTGCCGTCAGGCGCATGGCGTTTCCCGGCCCAATCGGTTACAATCAGTACAGCACATCTTTCGCACACAATGTTCACCTGCGGCTGGTACTGGACCATGCGTCGAGTGACGACATTCATCTCGGGCTGTTGGCGCGCCCTGACGCTGCTGGCGCTGGCCTGGCTGAGCCCGGGCTGCACCACGCCGCCGCCGGAGAAAACCGAGGTGGTGATCGCCCTGCGCGGCATGCCGCTCACGCTGGTGCCCCACACGAAGGCGGAAAACATCTCGTTCCTGGTGCAGACCAACTTGTTCGAGGGTCTGGCCGGATTCGACCGCGATATGAAGCTGGTGCCTCTGCTGGCGGCGAGCTGGGAGAATCCCGACGCCCTCACCTGGCTGTTCCGCCTGCGCCGTGGGGTGACGTTTCACGACGGCACGCCGCTGAGCGCCGACGATGTGGTCTTCTCCGTCCTGCGCGCCCGGGATGACCCGGCCTCCGTCCTGCGCAGCAACTGCGCCACCATCGCCGCCGTCACCCGCGAAGGCGACCATACGGTTCGGATTGTCACCACGAGGCCGCATCCCATCCTGCTGCAAAAACTGCGCACCGTCTTCATCCTGCCCCGACAGCTTTTCGAGCGGATCGGCGCGGACGCATTCGCCCGGCGGCCGGTGGGAACCGGTCCGTACCGCTTCGTCGCGGAGGTCCCCGGACGGGAAATCCGCATGGCCGCCCACCGCGGTTATTGGGGCGGGTTACCCGCCTTCGACACCGTCCGGTTCGTCCGGTTCGACACAGCCGCCGAAGTGGAATCGCTTATCCGGAACCGCGAGGCGGACATCGCGGCAAACGTGATGTCCGACGTCGCCGCCTCGCTCACCGCGCACCCCGTGCCGGGAATGCGGATTATCCGCCAGCGCAGCCTGATGGTCCGCTACCTGGGATTGGACACACGGGTGGCGCCGTTCGACGACCTCCGCGTCCGCCGCGCCCTGGCTCTGGCCGTGGACCGCCCGGCACTGGTGGCCAAGCTGCTTCACGGGTACGGCATCCCCGCCAATCAGATCGTGACTCCGGCGGTGTTTGGATATCACCCCGACCTCCCCGCCCTGCCGTACGACCCGGCTGCTGCCCGCCGGCTGCTGGCCGAAGCCGGTTATCCGGACGGCGTGGAGCCCACCCTGCTGGCGCCCCAGACGCGCGCCGAGATAGGCGACGAGTTGCGGCGGCAGATGGCGCCGGCGGGCATCCGCCTGCAGCTCGATCTCCAGGCGCGGGAACGGTTTTTCCCCATGTCGGATACGGCGCCGTTCTTCCTCCTGGGCGCCTCGTCCACCACCGGCGACGCCTCGGACCTGTACGACGACCTGATCCATTCCCGCAGCGAACATTACGGCCGGGACAATCCCGGCCGATTCGAGAACCCGGAGATCGACCGCCTGATCGAAGGCCTGAACGGGTATTGGAGCCACAAGCAGCGGCTCGCCGCCCTCCAGGACATCATGGTCCGCGTCATGGCCGAGATGCCCCGCGTGCCGCTGTTTTTCGAAGACACGATCTTCGTGCAATCAACCGAGCTGGATCATATCCCCCCCGTCGATTCCTTCCTGCGGGCCAGCGACATCCGGCGCCGGCAGTGACCGGGCACGAACCGATATCTCCGAAGACTCACCATGATGGATACGGCGGGCACGGGGAGGGTGTGGGTTGAGGGATACGGTCCTCGGTCAGGGGCCAGAACACAACAACGTCTTTGTGTTCTCTGCGCCTGGTGGTGAATCAAGCTGCCCGATGTCCGATTTTCGAGGTCCGATGATCGGGAACGAGCCCCCAGCCCCGAGCCCCATCGGATCAGAGAAACCGCCGGCAGCGCTCGGCGGTCTTTTCCAGCATCTGGCCGGCCAGAATGCCGAAGGTGAGCGTGGCCTCGAGATCGGGTGGTTCGGGGAGCTGCGCGGCGATGGCAGCCAGCAGGTCCTGGAACGCGGCGCGGTCGCTGAACCGGTCCCGGTAGCGCGCGGCGAGGACGCTGGGGATGGCCTCCGCGTCTCCCGCGGCCAGTCCATCCAGCCGGTCCCAGGCGCCGGGCCCCGGATCGGGCAGCTCGGCGTCCAGCTCCAGGCCAGCCAGACAGGCGGAGAACAAGGTGAGGAATATCCGCCGGCCCTGCCCCGGATTCAGCCGCGCGAGGTGAGCCCGGAACAGCGAGCCGGGATTCAGGAAAAGCCAGTGATCCATCTCCTGGGCGCTCAGCGCGGCGGCCAGGGCGCGGGCGCGCAGGGCCGGCGGGACCAGGCGGCGGCACTGCCGCACGAAGCGGCGTTCCAGCCGGCCGATGCGCGCCTCGTAATCACGGTCGCCGGTACCGAAGATGAACTCGGGCCACATGCGCCCATTGTCGCCGCAGGCGGGCCTCACTGCCAAGGGAATTCTGCAGGCCGCCCAGCAGCCGGCCGAATCCCATTTCCTTGCGGGTTGACAAATCATGTTGATGGTTGATAGGTGATGGTTGATCGTTGAGGATTGGGGGTTCGTGATCGTAATCGTATTTCGTGCTCGTGATCGTCATCGAGGCTCGAGGCTAGAGGCTCGTTCCCGCCTCCACCACTCACACTCGTAATCGTAATCGCACTCGTAATCGTGATCGTAATCGTAATCGTAATCGTCATCGAGCGGGTTGAAGGTTTAAAGGTTCGAAGATTCGCAGGTTCACCGGTTCGAAGGTTCGGGGACGGTTGATCGTTGATAGTTGATAGTTGATGGTCGATGGGGAAGTGTGCCAGGAGTTGGGTTTTGTGATCCAGATCCCAGCACCCAGATCCCAGCACCCAGATTCCAGCACCCAGGTCCCGGAACCCAGGTCCCGGGTCCGAATTCCGAAATCCGATATCCGATATCCGAAAACCGATGTCCGATCTCCGCCATCCGCGTCCCGATTGATCACCATCAACCATCAACTATCAACAATCAACCATCAACAGTTTCTTCTTGGCGACCGGACGGCTTTGCGTGACAATGTGGGGAATCCATGACGGGAGGAATCGCACCATGGCGGGACTGAAAGCGGGCAAGGCCGGCCGGCGGCTGAGCGGATCCGGACAGGGCGGCAAACGGGGCGCCACCGCCCGCGCCGCCGCCAAGGCCACGGCGGGCAAGGCCGGGGCGCTCACCGGCTCGGACCTGGCGGTGGCCGGGGTCTTTCTCAGCGGGGTCATCGTCGCCCTGGTGGCGTTCTCCACGGCGGTCCACCCCCTGAACGAATGGTTCATCGTCAAGCCGGCCCTCGTCGGCATGGCCATCGGCGCGGTGGCCGCGGTGATCCTCCACCGGATCAAGCGGCAGGAGAGCTTCTTCTTCGTCCTGGCCGTGGTGGCGTTCAGCATGGCGCTCTGGGCCGTCGGCGTCACTCTGGCGTTGAACCGCCCGCTGGACCGGAGCCCGATCAAGCACCACTTCATCTCCGTGATCAACAAGTACGAGCGCGGCTCGGGCCGCAACGCCGAGTATTTCCTCGAGGTCGACGGCTTCACCGAGGGCGGTGTGACGCTGCGCCATCTGCAGGTCCCCGAGGATGTCCATACCGGCGTCGCCGCCGGCGGCCGGGTGGACGTGCTCACCCGGAACGGTTTCTTCGGCCTGACCTACCTGGAGCAGGTGCAGCTCGTGGGGTTGGACCTGCCGGCGGTGGATGAGCAGAAGCTGCCCGCCGTGCCGCCCACCATCCCGGTGGACGGCCTGCCGGGAAAATGACGGCGCGCGGCCGCGCGGGATTCGAAAACAGGCGAGGTGCGGCATGCCCGTGATCTACGGGATCCATCCGGTGAAGGAAGCCCTGGCGACGGGCGCGGTGGAGCGGCTGCTGGTCGCGGAGGGGAAGCCCCACCCGCGGATCCACGAGCTGGTGACGGCGGCCCGCGGGCGCGGGATCGAGGTGCGCGCCGTCCCGCGGGCGGTGCTGGACCGCCACGCCCCCGGCGCCAACCACCAGGGCGTGGTGGCGTTCTCCGCCGGCCGGGCGCTCTGCGACCTGGTGGAGCTGCTCCGGCCGGAGGCGGGCACGCCGCTGCTGCTGCTGCTGGACGGCGTCGAGGACCCCCACAACCTGGGCGCCATCCTGCGGAGCGCCGACGGCGCCGGCGCCACCGGCGTCATCCTGCCGAAGCGCCGGTCCGCCCCGCTGTCGGACGCGGTGTGGCGCGCGTCGGCCGGCGCCGCCGCCTACGTGCCGGTGGCCCGCGTGGTCAACGTGGCCGAGACCATCCGGGCCCTGCAGGCGGACGGCATCCGCGTGGTGGGGGCCGACGCGGCGGCCGGGCGGCCGTTCTACGCCGAGAATCTCACCGGTCCGGTGGCGCTGGTGCTCGGCGGGGAGGGACAGGGACTGCACCGGCTGGTGCGGGAGCGCTGCGACGCGTTGGTGAACCTGCCCATGCGCGGTCGGGTGTCGTCGCTCAACGTGTCGGTGAGCGCGGCGATCCTGCTGTACGAGGCGGTGCGTCAGCGGGCGACGGCGCTGTGAGCGTGGCGTGGCGCAGGCGTCCCGCCTGCGAGTGGAATCACCACAAAGCCTCGAAGGACACAGAGAAGCCATTCCATTTATCATCGATCATCGGTCATTTAGCATTTGTCATTGGTCTGCGAACCTGCGAACCTGCGAACCTGTGAACCTGCGAACTTGTAAACGTTATAAACCTTCAATCCGCTCGATGACGATTACGAGCACGATTACGATTACGAATTACGAGCACGATATCCGATGTCCGAAGTCCGATGTCCGCTGTCCGTGGTAGAATTTCACCATGATCCACATCGCCGACAACCTTTACCTCGATGCGGCACCGGACTTCGGGCCGGGGCCGGCGTGCGAGGCCCGACTCATGGATTACATCCGCTCCGGCATCGAAGTGGTGGTGTCGCTGCGGTCCTGGGAGCCGCTGGAGGCGGCCTACACCGTCCTGCAGCTGGAGTTCCATCACATCCCCATCGATGATTTCGAGACACCCACCGGCGACGACGTCCGCCGCTTCGTGGACCTCGTGACCCGCAACCACAACCGCAAGGTGCTGGTCCACTGCAAGGCCGGCCGTGGCCGCTCCGGCACCCTGGCGGCCCTGTATCTCAAGAGCCGCGGAATGGACGGGACGGAAGCCATGCGGCTGGTGCGGGACGTGCGCCCCGGGGCCATCGAGACGCCCGAGCAGGAGGCGCTGGTGCTGGACTTCGTGTTTCCGGAACCGGTGCCGCGGGCGCGCCTCGCCACCCCGCCGGCGCCGCATCCGGCGGCACTGCCGCTGCCGGTGGTGGCGGCGGTCATCGTGCGCGACGGCCGGGTTCTGCTGGCCTGCCGCCGCGCCGGCGACCACCAGGGCGGACGCTGGGAGTTCCCCGGCGGCAAGCTCCATCCCGGCGAGACGCCGGCCGCGTCGCTGGCGCGCGAGCTGGCCGAGGAGCTGGACATCGCCGTGGCGGTGGAGGAGCCGCTGGCGTTCGTCTACTGGGAGTACCCGGAGAAGCGGATCCTGTTGCTGTTCTACCGCTGCCGCATCACCGCCGGCGAGCCGCACCCCGTGGAGTGCGCCGCGGTGGACTATTTCCCGCCGGCGGACCTGGAAACCATGGACCTGGCCGAAGCCGACCGCGCGGCGCTGCCGGCCCTGCTTCGGGCGATGGCGGGGAACAGTTAAAAGTGAACAGTGAACGGTGAACAGTGAACGGTGCGGGAATGGGGACATGGGAATGGGGAAATCCCACTAACTGTTTTTCAAGCCGCGAACGTTCAAACCTTAAAACATTCAAACGACTCGATTACGATTACGATTACGATTACGATCACGATTACGAATTACGATTACGAGTTACGAGCACGAACCCTCAACGCTCAACCCTTCACCCAAGCCCGTCAATCCTCGTCGTCCAGGCTGGTCAGCGCGCGCCGGGCGGCCGCCGCCGCATCGCGGTCGTCGCCGGTGAGCGCCGCCGCTTTGGCGTAGGCGCGCCGGGCCTCATCGATCCGGTTGAGCCGAACGAGGCTGTGGCCGGTCTTGACCAGGCTCCAACCGCGGATCCAGACGGGGAGATCGGGTTGTTCCAGGGTGCGGGCGTAGTAACCGAGGGCGCCTGTCCAGTCGCCGCGGGCGTACAGAGCCTGCCCCATGCCGAACAGAGCGCTCGCGTCGTCGGGATGAGCGGCCAGCACCGTCTGAAGTTTCGCCTCGGCCTCCAGGGTCCGTCCCTCCTTGAGCAGATCCTCCGCTTCCCGCAGCGCCGTCGCGCGCGCGTCGGGCGGCGCGGGGGTCGCCGGGACCGCAACCGGGGCGGGCGGCGCCGGCGGGGCCGGTGTGTCATGGGGATAGGCGCAGAGGGCGTCCGGGGACGATGTCGCCAGCAGCGCGGCGACGAACTCCGTCAGCGGCTGTCCCGAGGCGGGGAAGGGAGCGAGATGCTCGCGGAAGTAGCGCTGGAAGGGGGAGTCGGGACGCTGCCCCTCGGCGGGGCGGTCCGGCTCCAGCCGGGCCATCACCGCCGTCTGGACGGCGTTGACCAGCGATTCGGCCACCGCCCGCGACGGCGCGTCGAGCACCGCCGCCGGCACCAGCCGCGCCCCGAGGCAGCGGCGCAGCTCCACGCTCAGGTCGTAGTCCTCCGCCAGCGGCGCGAGCAGCGGGTCGAGGAGCAGGTGGACGTATTCGTGGACGAAGAATGTGCGGTAGCGGTCCCAGTCGCGCGCCGGCGAGGCCAGGATGTAGTAGGTCCCTTCGACGTGGACGGCGTTCAGGATCCCCGGCGCGTTCAGCAGGTCGGGGATGAGCACCAGCCGGCGGTTCAGGTAGAGCTGAGCGGGGACGCGGCTGTACTCGATGGCCGCGTGGATGGCGTCCTTCATGGCGTCGTGCTGGCCGAGCTGCTCGCGGCCCAGTGCCGCCTGCCACTTGACCCACAGGTCGCGGATGCGCGCCTCCTTGTAGAAAGGGCGGAGCAGTTGCTCGAAGCCGGCCAGGTTGGACACGGCGGCGCCGGGGAGCCGGTCGCGGTCGCGCAAGGCGAACTCCGGCGGCGGTCCCAGCAGCAGGGCGAAGGCGCCGTACTTCGATCCCTGGGCGAAGGTGTCCAGCTCCACGTTGTGGACACGGTAGAAGTCGCGGAGCTTCTCCCGCAACGAGGCCTGGACCGGGGCGGCCTCGAGCTCGCGGACGATGCGGGCGCGGGCGCCGTCGGGCGCCTCCTTTTCCAGTTCCCAGTTGTAACCGGCCACGTGCAAGGCGCACATCACGGTGAAGACGCGCTCGTCGAGGCGAAACTCCACGTTGGCGATGTTGCCCACGGACTGGCCGGCTGCGGCGCCTGCGCCGAGCGCCGCCAGGAACGCCGCGCCGATGATGATCCCCAGATGTCGCATGCGGTATCACCCCCGCCGGAAGTGCCGCGGCGCGCGCCCCGCGCCGGGGGGCGCCGCGGCGAATCATTGTAGCACAGCGCCGCCGCCGCGGTAAAAGAGTGCCGACGCCGCCGGCCGTCTGATATAATGACGCACCCATTAGGCGAAAGGTGACACGCGATGCTGGACATTCTCCTCGAGTCGGTGCAGATCACCCTGCTGGTGTTCGTGTTCATGCTGGTGGTGGAGCTGCTGGAACTGCGCGTCGGCGGCTTCCTGAAACGCCACATCACCAGCAACCGCTGGCTCCAGTACGTGCTGGGCGCCGTGCTGGGGCTGGTGCCCGGCTGCAACGACGCCTTCGTCATGGTGACCTTCTACATTTCAGGCATCGTCACCTTCGGGGCGCTGGTCAGCGTCATGGTGGCCACGTTCGGCGATGAGGCGTTCGTGCTCATCTCCTACATGGGCGATCCCGCCATGCAGGTGGATCGCGGTCAGGTGGCGGCGCTGCTCGGCGTCCTGTTTGTCGCCGCCCTGGTCGGCGGGGTGCTGGCCGACTGGCTGGCGCGGCGGTTCCGCCTGCCGCTGGCGGCCAAGTGCGAGATCGCCCACCATGACGAATTCCAAGCGCAGCACTTCCGCTGGGGCCACTTCTTCACCGAGCACGCCTTCCGGCACGTGTTTTTGAAGCACATCCCGTCGCTGTTCCTCTGGATGTTGGGTTCGCTCCTGGTGCTCCACCTGCTGGAGGAGTACCTGCAGGTCTCCGGCTACATTCAGGGCACTCCCGCGGTGATGATCCTGATGGGCGCCGCGGTGGGCCTCCTCCCCTTCTCGGGGCCGCACCTGGTGTTCATCACCCTGTTCGTCAAGGGGACCATCCCCCTGTCGGTGGTGGTGGCCAACTCCATCGTCCAGGACGGCCACGGCATCCTGCCCCTGCTGAGCTATTCCCTGGCCGACGGTATCAAAATCAAGCTGTTCAAACTGGTCTTCGGACTGGTCATCGGCTTCGGCCTGCTGGCCGCCGGTTTTTGAACAGTCCTGAAACTTTCCCGAAACCTCGGACGTAATAGTGGATTGAATTCACTGACGCGTTGAATCCACGCATCACTTGAGGAGTGCGTATGAGCAGAAGCGGTTTCATCCAACAGACAATTGCAATCATCGTCGTGGCCGCGCTGGTGCTGGCCTATGTGCCCCCGGTCCAGGCCCAAGCCGAACCCCAGGCCCAGGCCCAGGCTGAGGCGGCCGCAGCAGACACCAGCATGCTGTACACGACCATCCTGGAACGTGCGGTCAAGGACGGCAAGGCCCGCGACCTGCGTCTGAACGACTGCATCGACCTGGCCCTGCGCCAGAACCTGGACATCGAGATCAACCGCTACCAGCCGCTGATCCGCAACGAGAGCCTGCTGGCCGCCAACGGCGTCTACGACTACTCGGTGAACGTCGACGGCACCTACACCAACTCCGAGGCGCCCATCACCGACATCCTCCGCCAGGAGGTCCTGGGCATCACCGAGTTCAAGAGCTCGTCGTACGACCTGAACTTCACCTTCAACCGCTACCTCCCCACGGGCGGCACGGCCACGCTGGGCTTCCTGAACTCGCGCGACTCGTCCAACACCAACCTGTACAATCCCACCTACACCGGCCGGATGAACGTGCAGTTCGTCCAGCCCCTGTGGAAGAACCGGTCCATCGACTCCAACCGCCGGACCATCCAGCTCGCGGACAAGGACAAGGCGATCTCCGAGATCGACTTCGAGAACCGCGTCTCCGGCATCATCAAGACGGTGGAGGACACCTACTGGGACCTGGTCAACGCCATCGAGCAGCAGCGCATCCAGATCCAGAGCGCGGAGCTCGCGATCATCCAGCTGCGCGACAACCAGAAACGCGTCGAGATCGGCACCCTGGCGCCCATCGTGATCACCCAGACCCGGGCCGAGGTGGCCCAGTCCATCCAGCGCGTCATCTCGGCCGAGGCGTCCATCATCCAGGCGGAGAACAGCCTGAAGAACGCCATCACCAGCGACCCGAACGACCCCATCTGGGACACGTTCCTGATCCCGGTGGACAAGCCGGAGATCCCCTCCGAGGTCGCCTCGCTGGACCAGGCGGTGGAGCAGGCCTTCAAGAACCGGCCTGAGATCCGCTCCCTGAACCTGGAGCTGGAGAAGGACGACATCGACATCCGCTACTACAATAACCAGACGAAGCCGAAGTTCGACTTCACCGCCACGCTCGGCCCCAACGGCGCCGCCGGCCCCAACGTGAAGGTCGCGGTGCTGGACGAGAACGGCAACCCGGTCATCGGCCCCGACGGCCAGCCGCTGTACGAGGACAGCGACAAGTTCACCGGCCGGCTGAACAAGGTCTACTCCCAGATCTTCAGCTTCGACTACACCGACTGGTCGGTCCGGTTCAACTTCCAGTACATCTTCGGCAACGACGCCGCCAAGGCCGCGCTCGCCACCGCCCGGCTGGGCAAGGACCTGAACCTGTCCACCCTGAAGCAGACTTTCCAGGGCGTGCGCGTCGAGGTGCTGAACGCCATCCAGACCATCGAGGTGAACCGGAAGAGCCTCTACTCGGCCACCATCGCCCGGCAGTTCCAGGAGGAGCAGCTCACCGGCCAGAACAAGCGGTTCCAGGCCGGCCTGGCCACCAACTTCGAGGTGCTGCAGACGCAGCGCGACCTGGCCACGGCCCGCGCCGCCGAGCTGAGCTCGCTCATCAACCTGAAGAAATCCATCGTGGCACTGAACAAGTCCACATTCACCCTCCTCACCCAAAACCAGCTCGAAGTAGCTCTCACCCGCTAATCCCCACCACCCGGACGGGCAGGCTCCGCGCCTGCCCGTCCCGGCCCACCCTAGATAGTGAACAGTGAACAGTGAACAGTAAATAGTGTTTGGTTAGGATTTTGAGGGGAGTTGGTGGTGGAGCCATCGACGCAAACCGAAGAGCAGGCGGACCACCTCAGCCAATCGAGTATCGACCATCTCCCATGTCTGCTGATTCAGTAAGCCGACCCGGGCACTCACTTCCAGGAGGGTGTCCAACTCACTGGCGGATCCGGCTGCAATCTGAATGAAACGGGAAAACTCGCGCGGGTTCTGTCGGGCAGCGCCCTCCGCAAGATTGGCCACAATGGAGACGGCGGCGCGGCGGATCTGGCCCGATAATCCGAACCGCTCCGCAGCCGGGAAGGAGCGGGTGACTACGTAGACGGTCTGAACCAACTTCATCCCCTTGCGCCATGCCTCCAGGTTCTTGTGTGGCTTTTGCATGCGTTTCACTCCCCGTCTGTCGTCATCCCTCATTAATCTATAAACGTTTCACCTCTGGATCTGTCCAACTTGTCCGGCAAGATTTTTCATTCCTCCGACCATTTACCGTTCACTGTTCACCGTTCACTGTTCACTCTTGAGAGGCGCATCCCGGGGTGTTACACTCTGTCCCATGGAGCGCACGGTCCATTGCCCCGCCTGCCGCCGGCCCGTGTCCTGGGAGGACGCGCCGTACCGCCCGTTCTGCAGCGAGCGCTGCCGGCTCATGGATCTCGGCCGCTGGGCGGACGGCTGCTACCGGGTCGCCGGAGAATCCGCCGGGTCGGAGTCGATGGCGCCCAACTCCGCGAGCGAGACACCCCATGAGCCTGAGCCCCGTTCGTAAAATCTGGCGGGCGCTGGCGTACGCGGTGGCCACCGCCCTGGGGCTCGGCTACTCGCCGGTGGCTCCCGGCACGGTGGGCGCCGCCGCCGCGGTGGGGATCTATCTCCTCTTCCGGGACGCACTGGTCGCGCAGCCGGCGCTCTTCGGCGGGATCATCCTGGCCGTCAGCCTGGCCGGCGTCCTCGCCGCGCGCGAGGTGAGCCGGGCGGAGAACAACCCGGACCCGAGCCACGTGGTGGTGGACGAGGTGGCGGGCCAGTGGCTCGCGTTCTTCGGGGCGCCCGACAGCTGGCCGGCGCTGCTGGCGGCGTTCCTCCTCTTCCGCCTGTTCGACATCTGGAAGCCGTTCCCCGTCCGGCAGGTGGAACGGTGGGGCGGCGGCTGGGGTGTCATGATGGACGACATCCTGGCCGGGCTCTACGCCCGGCTCCTGCTCGCCGGGGCGCTGGCCGTGCCGGCGGTCCGGGACTGGCTGGTCTAGCGAGGCGCCATGGTCAAGGCCCATCTCATCGCCGTGGGTTCGGAGCTGTTCCTGCCGGGACATGAGGACTCCAACACCGTGTTCCTCCGCCAGCGCCTGTTCGAGCTCGGCATCCCGGTGACCGGCGTCTCGGTGGTGGGCGACGACGAAACCGCCCTAGTGCGGGTGCTGGAAGCCGTCCCCCGCGGCGCCAATGTGATCATCCTGACGGGCGGGCTGGGCCCCACCGAGGACGACGTCACCAAGAAGGCGGTCGCCCGCTGCCTGCACAAGAGCCTGCGTTACGACGACAAGGTCCAGGCCCAGTTGGAGCAGTTCTTCGCCTCCCGCAAGCGGAAGATGCCCGAAAACAACCTGCGCCAGGCGCTCATCCCGGTGGGGTCCCGGGTGCTGGACAACGCCGTGGGTACCGCCCCCGGCATCCTGCTGGAGGAGCGCGGCTGCCTGTATTTCCTCCTGCCGGGACCGCCCCGCGAGATGGAGCCGATGTTCGAGGCCCAGGTGGTGCCCGTGCTGCAGCAGAAATTCGGGGAGCGGCGCATCGTTCAGCGCCACTTCCGCCTCACCGGGATCCCCGAGTCGGCCGCCGACCAGATCGCCGCGCCCATTTACCGGCGCTACGCCGACGTCAACACCACGATCCTGTCCAAACCGGGCGATATTCAGCTCATCCTCACCGCCACCGACGACGCCGGCGGCGGCGCCGCCAGCCTGGAGCGGCTGTCGGGCGAGCTGGCCAGGGTGCTGCAGGAGTACATCTATTCCGCCGACGGCGAGCCCCTCGAAGCGGTGGTGGGCCGCCTGCTGGCGGAGCGCCGCATGCGGCTGGTCGCGGCCGAGAGCTGCACCGGCGGCCTGTTGGCCAAGCGGATCACCGACGTCCCCGGCTCCTCGGCCTACTTCCTCGGGAGCGTCGTCTGCTACGACAACGCGCTGAAGCAGGAGCTGGCCGGCGTGCCGGCGGAGATCCTGGACCGCCACGGCGCGGTGAGTTCCACCACGGCTTCGGCGCTGGCCGCCGGGATCCGCCGCCGGACGGTCGCCGACCTCAGCGTGGCCATCACCGGCATCGCCGGCCCGGGCGGCGCGACGCCCGACAAGCCGGTGGGCCTGGTGTACATCGGGCTGTCGTACGCCGACAAGCTCGCCGTCAAGAAGTTTCAGTTCTACGGCGACCGGGAGCGGATCCGCTTTCAGGCGACCCAGATGGCCATGGAGCTGCTCCGCCGGGTGCTCCTGGCCCGCCCGGTGGGTGACTGACCCGGCCGCCGGCTACTCCGGCGAACCGAAACAACCGCCTCCGCCCCACCGTATCATAGGTGATGCCGCCCGGCGACCATCCGCGGACAGCAGAGCCGTTCAGCCGTCGCCGGACCCGGTCAAAGGCCGGCCGGCGACAGTGCTGCAACGGGAAAAAACGCTTGCTTTCACAACAGCCCTCGCATAGAATCGCCGCTTTGTTGCGAGCACGCTCTTTTCCTGAAACTTGCACCCCCAGATCCTATCTTAGTCGAATGAAATCAGCACCTGCGTGCTGAACCGAATGGAGGTAATATGAACAAGATCCTGTCCCTCATCCTGGTCATCCTGCTGGCCGGCTTCGCCGCCGCGCAGGCCGCCCAGACGCAGCCGGCGGAGAAGACGCCGGAGCAGCTCGCCCAGGAGCGGCAGCAGGCCGAAATGGCCCTGATCCAGCAGATCCAGGCCAACGCCAACAATCCGCAGGCCCAGGCCCTGGCGGCGGACGAGTTCGTCCAGAAATTCGCCGACTCGCCGAATATCGCGTTCGTCCGCTTTCAGGCCACGCTGGCCAATCAGCGGCTGAACAACTTCGACAAGATGGTGGAGCACGGCAACGCGTTCATGGCGTTGGTGCCCAATCATCCG
Source organism: Acidobacteriota bacterium (assembly GCA_029565065.1). Taxonomy (GTDB): domain Bacteria; phylum Acidobacteriota; class JAAYUB01; order JAAYUB01; family JAAYUB01; genus JAAYUB01. The sequence goes on from JAKQOW010000073.1 coordinate 25,277, forward strand.
GTCATCCCCATCATCCTGGCCAACGGGTACGCCGAGAACAACAAGCCGGAAGAAGCCGAGGCGCTGGCTACCAAGGCCCGCACCATGCTCAATGCCATGACCAAGCCCGAGGGTGTGCCCCAGGAGCAGTGGGACGCCCAGATCGGTGAGCTGAAGGGCACCCTGTCCTCGACCCTCGGTTACGTTCATCTCCAAAAGGCCGGCAAGCTGGACAAGAAGGACAACGCCCGCGAGACCGAACTGAACCTGGCGGTGGACGAGTTCAAGAATGCCGTGGCTGCCAACAAGATGGACGACATCTCCTGGTACCGGGTGGGCATCACCTACGCCCTGCTGAACAAGGTGGACGAGTGTCTGGACGCCTACGCCAAGGCGATCGCCATCAACCAGTCGGTGGCCGAGCGGGCCAAGACCGACATGGGCAAGGTTCTGGACACGCTCAAGGAAAGCAACCAGCTCGGCGACCGCACTCTGGACGGGCTGGTGGCCAAGGCCAAGCAGGATCTCGGCATCGCATAGACGGACGCTCACGTCAGGGACGGAAGGTCCCCCGCGGCCTTCCGCCCCACAGGCATTCCGGAGCCCGGCTCCGGGATGCCTGTGGGGAGGCCTCCCGGCCGGCACCGATTGCATCCGCCATCACCTTCGACTCTGCGGGCGGCGCGCCCGCGTCGCCGCATTTGGAACACGTCACCCGCGGGTGCACCAGGCTGTCAGAGCGTCAGCGAGCGGCAATGGAATTCATCTCTGAACATCATGACCGGCGCCTGGGCGAACTGGAGACCAACCTCGGCTACACGTTCCGGGACCGCCGCCTGCTGCGTCAGGCGGTCACGCACAAGTCGTTCACCAACGAAAATCCCTCGCTGAATCTGCGACACAACGAGGCGTTGGAATTCCTGGGCGATTCGGTGCTGAACTTCACCATCAGCACGCGCCTCTACGAGCTGTTCGCCGGATCCACCGAGGGGGAGCTGTCCCGCTTCCGCAGTGTGCTGGTGAGCGGTCAGCACCTGGTGGAGTTGGCCCGGACCCTGGACCTGGGCGGCTTTCTTCTGCTGGGCCGCGGCGAGCAGAAAACCGGCGGCGAGGCCAAACCCAACATCCTCATCGACACGCTGGAAGCGGTGATCGGGGCGATCTATCTCGACAGCGGCATCCGCCCGGCGCGGGCGTTCGTCCACCGGATCTTCTCCGGCTCCCTCCGCCGCCTCAAACGGCACGGCTTTCTCCTGGTGGACTACAAAACCCAGCTCCAGGAATACCTGGCCGACACCGGCCGCGTGCCGCCGCGCTACGTCAAGGTGTCGGAGGAAGGGCCCGACCACGACAAGGTCTTTTCCATGCGGATCGAGGTGGGCGGCGAGATCCTGGGAGAGGGGCGGGGACATTCCAAGAAGGAAGCCCAACAGGCGGCCGCGCGGCAGGCGCTGGAGATTCTTCAGGGGCGGGACGGGGACAACTAATCAGCGAACCGGCGAGCCGGCGAAGCGGTGCGGAACCTGACAGATTTCGGACGGTGGACATCGGATATCGGGCAGCCTGATTCACCACAAAAACACAGAGGACAAAAAGCTTTGAGGAGTTCTGGACCCTAACCGAGGGCCGTCTCCCGATTCACCCATTCACCGGTTCCCCATCAACCATCCCCTAACCTGCGAACTTGAGAACCTGGCACCTGTGGACCGTCTACCCATTCACCCGTTCACCGTTAGCCTCGATGGCGATTACTCAGTCACTCCCGATTGTCTGCCAATTTCTGGCAGGAATTTTTTAACTGAAACCATGAGCAAGATTGAGCAGCCGGCAGGCGGGAGGTACCGCGAGCGGCGCGAGGAGCAGCCGCCACGATATCCAGACACCGCGACACCATTCCATCACGGTAGCGGCAGCGCATGTCACGCGACCTGGTGGGCTGTTGCCGAACTCACGGCGATGGTTTGCCCTTTGATCCCGGACGAACATTCAAGCGGCACAGACCGAGTCATTGGACTCCTGGGATAAGGCGTGCCGATTGGGGTTTCGCGCCGCTCGCTGCCGCTCGCGGTACCTCCACGTTGCCCATCGGTGGATCGTGCACATGTCTCAGGCACTGGGCCGATCGATGTACGACTGGTGGACGAGTGAATTCCAGATACTCACAATCAATGAGTTCCGGCTACGCTGGGTTGGAATCACTGTCACGATTCGGTGAATCAGTGAATGGGTTTTGTGCTCCAGGGCCCAGAACCCAAGTCCGAATTCCGATGTCCGCGTTACGGGAACGAGCCTCTAGCCTCAAGTCTCGAGCCTCGATTACGATTACGATCACGATTACGATTACGATCACGATTACGAATTACGATTACGAATTACGATTACGGGCCAGGTGACAGCATTCGCGCATCACTTGAGTGACAGCATTCGCGCATCACCCCTGGCTTCGTTCTGCCAACATGCTATCTTAAGGCACCTTCATGCTCGAGGATTTGCAATGCGAAAAAAAAGTCATCGGAAGCGTTTCGGCGCGACATGATCGCCGCCGTCCGGCGGGGTCAATCCATGCGTTCGGTGGCCCGTCGCCATGGGGTGGATCTGGCCACGGTGATCCGCTGGGTCCGCCGGGCCGAGGGACAGCGGCTGGATCGGGCCGATTTGGGAGATCGGCGGCCGGGCCGCCGCAGTGCGATCAATCGGACCGGCCCGGAGCTGGAAGAGCGGGTTCTGGTCGTGCGCGACGAGCTGAAGCAAGGGGTGTTGGGCGAGTACGGCGCCCGGGCGATTCACGACGAGCTGATCCGCCAACAAGTACCGGCGGTGCCGACGATCCGGACGATTGGCCGCATTCTGGCACGGTGGGATGCGGTCCAGCGGGGCCGGCGGAAGCGCTGGCCAGCGCCCCCGCCCGGTTGGCACCTGCCGGCGGTGGGGCACCGGAGAGCCGAGTTGGACAGCATCGACGTGGTGGAAGGGTTGGCGATCAAGGATGGGCCGGCCTTCGAGTTGTTGACGGTGGTATCGCTGCACGGCGGGCTGGCGGGAGTCTACCTGAGCCAGCCGTCCTACCGGGCGCCCCATGTGCTGACGGCCTGCCTGGCCCACTGGCAGGCGCACGGCTGCCCGGAGTTTGCCCAGTTCGACAACGACAGCCGCTTCCAGGGGCCGCACAGCCATCACAACGTGCTCAGCCGGGTGATGCGACTGTGCCTGGGGCTGGGGGTGACGCCCGTGTTCGTCCCGCCGCACGAGTTCGGGTTGCAGGCGGCCATCGAGCACTTCAATGGCCTGTGGCAGCGCAAGGTGTGGCAGCGCTTCGGCTTCCTGTCGGTGGACGCGGTGGCGGAGCACTCGGCGCGCTATCTGGCGGCCCGCAACGCCCAGCAGGCGCAGCGACGGGAGGCAGCCCCCGCCCGACGTCCCATTCCAGCAGACTGGCGCCTGGACTTGCAGCGACGCCCAATTGGGCAGATCATCTTCATTCGCCGGACGGACAGCCAAGGCACCGCCGAGTTGCTGGGATACCGCTTTCAGGTGGACCGGCACTGGTTGTTCCGGCTGGTCCGGTGCACGGTCGACCTCCAGCAGCATCGGATCGATTTCCATGCACTGAGCCGACGCCAACCGGCTTGTCAACCCTTGCTGGGACAAGCGTTTCATGAGATTCTGAATCGGCACTTCCATGAATAGCTCGATTTTACAGGCTTCTCCAAGCCAAGTTGACAGGGTCTGGCATTTCAAGTGATGCGCGAATGCTGTCACCTGGCCATTACGAGCACGAACCATCAACCATCAACCATCAACTCCTCTTCAAGCTGAGAACTTGCGAACCTGCGAACCCTTCTTCATCCAGAACCATCCCCTTCCGGTTCCCGACTTTTCATGATCAACGGTTCACGGATGGACTTGACGTCCGTCTCAAGCTCCGCTAGTCTGGAGCCATCATGACACGAACGTCGCGACAGCAATGCGACCGACAGCGGGTGCCGCCGGGTTGGGCCGTCGTCGGGCTGAGTCTGATCCTGATGGCCGGGACGGGCCGGGCCGAAAGCTGGGAGGTGCTGAACGAGGAGCTGCGCGGCCCGCTGACGGCGTTGACCCGCAGTTATTTCGGCCCCGACGCAACCCCGTCCGCCGACGCGTTGGCCGCAACCACGCCGTCCGCGCACCTGTGGCTGGTGGTGGTGGGGTTCATCGGCGGGATCGAACCGCGGGACAGCTCGGCGTCGGGGGTGGTGGCCATCGAAAAGCACCTCGATGTGCAGATGGAACCCCGTGAAGACATCCTGTACCTCGCGTACAACAACCTGCGGTGGCGCCGCGCCGCCGACGAGGTCGCCGCCGCCGTCGCAAACGCCCGCGCCGAGGGCCGGCTGTGGCCCGGACTCCGCCAACCACTGATCGTGGCGGTGGGGCACAGTTGGGGAGCCGGCGCCATCGAGGGCCTCGCCGAGCGGCTGGGCCAATACGGACTGGACGTCTCGCTGGCGGTGTTCCTGGACGGCTTCGGCTGGAGCCGTCTGCAGGTCCCCCCCGGCGTCCGGTTTGCGGTGAATTTTTATCAGCGGTCGGGCATTCTCGGCGGATTCCCCCTGCGGGGCAAGAGCGGGTTGGTCATCCAGGACCCCGCGCGCACCTGCGATCTGGGCAGTTTCCGGATCAAACCGCGGGCCGACCACTGGGGCTGGAGCTGGACGCTCGTGCAGCCCCTGGTGTACCGCTGGCACCACCTGCTGGCTCACGACAACCGGGTGAAGGGTTTTCTGGTGGATCTCGTGCGCCTCTGTCATGAGGTATTGGTCCGGACCATCCCCTGGCCGCCGCCCGGTTCCGACCGGCTGTTCGAGCGGGTGGTGGTCCTCGACAGTGACGAACCGGTGCCGCCGGAGGTCTCGCCCGGCGTGCTGCTGGCCCGCCGCGCCGGCACGCCCGCAGCCGAGGTTGTCTCCCTCTCCGGACCGGGGACCGACGGCGCCGACTGCCAGAGCCTGATGGCGGAAATCCAAGCCCTCCGGCCGTCGCTGGTCGTGGCGCTGGAGCTGTTCGACCGGCACTTCCCCGATCCTCTGGAGTTTAGCGAGGACCAGCGACGGCGGGTGGACCAGCTCGTGCGCCATTTGACGAACACCGGGGCGATCGTGGCGGTGGGCCTGCTGCCGGACGCGGACGCGGAACGGCCGGCGCCCGTCAACCGGTATCTCCTGCGGATTCAGGGCCAATTCCCTAACCTGTTGCTGTTGAATCGGGCGCAGACAGACGATCCCTGGTTCCGGCGCCAGATCGCATCGGAAACCGGCCGATCGACCGGCCCGGAACCCGGCCGCGTGGCCGAGTTGCTGCTGGAGCAACTCCACGCCTATTGTCCGGAACGGATCCCGTCCGGACTCACCACCGCCGCCGGCTCGCCTTCCGCCGCCACCGCTCCGGCCGCCGTCGCTCCGGCCGGAACACCCGAACGGTGAACGGCCGCTGCGTTCGCCGGCTCGCCAGTTCAGAAATTCTCAAATTCCACGACTGACGCCAGGTGTCGATATTTTTGAATTGTCGTGATACGCCGCATCTTGGATGCCGATGCCCGCGCTTGCGCAAACCGGGCATGTGATCCGGTTTTCGGCCGCGAGTCAGGATGCAGGGTCCGGCTGGCCGTCCGTCGCGGCATGCTGCCCGAATCTTGCGGAGTCGCTCCTCACTCCACTACCGCACCTTGACCAGCGTGTAGCGGCCGCCCCGGTTGTCGTTGAGGCAGAGGAGCCGCCCGTTGCGCACCGCTTGGAAATGGGCGGCGAAGGTGTCCGTCCGGCCCTGATAGCGGTTCGTGGCGGTCAACTGCCAGTTATTGACGGTGTACCGGCCCCGGAACTCCTGCTGGAAGGTGTTCATGCCGCCCACCACGGCGCCGCTGGCCCCGCTGTGGACGCTGGTGTAGCTGCCGTCCCGGTTGAAGGTGAACACGGCGCCGCTGGCGGCGAGCGTGGCGCCGGCCGCCAGGCCCGTCACAGAGTCGTACCACTGGGTGGTGGTGCTGCCGCCGCTCTGCCAGGTGCCGACGACGTCCGCCGCGGCGACGGCGAATTTGTTGTAGCGGTTCATGGCGATGAGCGCGTCAGGCGAGGGGAACAGGCGGTAGGAGGTGTCCCGGTCGGGTGTGGCCGCCAGGTAGAAGTTGCCGTCCCAGACCATGGCCAGGTACACCCGCTCGCCGGTCTGCCGGTCGACGGCCTCGCCTTCCTTCCATTCGTGGATCATGGTCTTGCGGTTCTCGTTTTCCGAGACGATGGTGTACCGGGGCTTCACGAACCGGTGCCACAGGTTGTCCCGGATGTTGCCGTTGGGGGGGCGCATGTCCGCGTTCACCGGGAAGTAATAGTAGAGATAGACCCGGATAGCGCCCTGCTGCACCAGGACCCAATCGGCCTGCACGCCGGCGGTCCAGCCGTCGTCGAAGTTGGAGGAGGTGAACTGGAAGGCGCTCCGGGTCGCCGGCGCGGGCGGCGGGGGGGGCGGGGGGGCGGCGGCCGGCGCGGCGGACGCCGTTCCGGCCAGGGTGACGGAGCGCAGGAACTTCTGAATGGTCGGGATGTAGCTCTTCTGGTTGGTCAGCCCGATGGCCGTGAGCCGCTTGCCGTAGCCGGAAAATGTCTGGAAGATGAGAGTGCCCGGCCGGCCCCCATGGGTGAACGCGCCGGTGGCGGAGCGGCATTTCCAGCCGTTGGCGGCGGGGATGTCCGTGACACCGGAGGGCCCGGTGGCGGACAGTTTCTGGACCGCCACGGCCTGCCATTCGGCCTTGAAATCCTGCTCGAGGCTCCCCGCGCTGCCGAGGCTGTTGTACACGATGAGCTGGCACCAGCCCTGGTCCTGGTCGACCCGGCTGTACATGACGGAGGAATTCGGCGAGACACTCCGCTGCCATCCGGCCGGCGGGGTGAAGCGGGCCAGGTCGTAGGTCTGGACAGCAGCCGGATTGCCTCCGCCTGCGGTCGAGCCCTGAGCGCCGGCATCGGTGAGATTCCCCAAGCAGGCCAGGCTGAGCACGACGCCCGCAACGAGACGGCTGAAGGATGTCATGGTGATTCTCCGTTTTTGAGCAGTGAACAATTCACCGGAAGGCCGGTGATCATTAGAGTGGGGAAAACATCGATCAGATGCAGCGGTTCGACCGGTGCCCGACGTTCGAATGATCGGGAACGAGCCCTGCGCCCCGAGGCACGATTACGAATTACGATTACGATTACGAATTACGATGACGACTTACGATAAAAGGACCCATTCACCCATTCACCCTGTTCCCCAATTGCCGCTCCTCGATGAGCCGGATCTTCTCCAGCCGGCGGGCGTGGCGGCCGCCGTCGAACGGCGCGTCCAGCCAGGCGCGCACCATGGCCAGCCCCGTCTCCACGCTGACGAACCGGCCCGGCAGGACCAGGATGTTCGTGTCGTTGTGCCGGCGGCTCAGCTCGGCCATCTCCGGGGAGAAGCAGAGCCCGGCCCGGATGCCGCGGAACTTGTTGGCGGTGATGCTCATGCCGATGCCGCTGCCGCAGATCAGGATCCCGCGGTCGAACTCGCCGGCGGCCACCCGGCCGGCCACGGCGGCGCCGAAGTCCGGGTAGTCCACGGACTCGGCTGACGCCGGTCCGGCATCGGCCAAATTCACGCCGAGGCGGTTGCATTCGGCCCGGATGGCTTCCTTGAGATCGAACCCCGCATGGTCGCTGCCGATGATGATGCGCATCGTCCCTCCCCATCCCGGATTTCGACGGTATTGTTCCCGATAACGGCCGGCGGGTCAACGCAAAACTGCTTGACAGCGCAGGGGTCCGTCCATATACTGCCGTTTTCGAGTTTGCGCCCAAAGGGAGGTGAGTCGTTTGGCATACATCACCGTGCAGGACGGGGAAAGCCTGGAGAGCGCCCTGCGCCGGTTCAAGCGGAAAGTCCAACAAGAAGATATCATCAAGGAAGTGAAGAAGCACTCCTTCTTCCTGAAACCCGGCGAGAAGCTGCGCATCAAGCAGGCCTTGGCCCGCAAGCGCCTGAGAAAGAAGATGCGCAACATCCAGCGCCGGCTGGACTGAGTCACACCCCAGGGCTACCGGATTTCTTCCGGTAGCCCTTTTTGTCTTTACGGCAGCCGGCGCGGACGGGCCGGCCCCCTGCCGGAGACGGCGGACAGACGATCGGCCCGAAAGCGAGGTCCCCGTGAACTCCCTTGAAATCATCAAGAAGAAGCGCGACCGCTCGGCCCTGGCGGCGGACGAGATCCGCTTCATGGTGGACGGCTACACCGCCGGCGAGATTCCGGACTACCAGATCAGCGCGCTGCTCATGGCCATCCTCATCAACGGCATGGACACGGCCGAGACCCAGGCGCTCACCGAGGCGATGCTCCACTCCGGCGATGTGCTGGATTTCTCCGACATCCCCGGCGTCAAGGTGGACAAGCACAGCACTGGCGGCGTCGGCGACAAGACGTCGCTCATCCTGGGGCCCATCGCCGCCGCCGCGGGCGTCCGCGTGCCCATGATCAGCGGCCGCGGCCTGGGGCACACCGGCGGCACGCTGGACAAGCTGGAGGCGATTCCCGGCTTCGACGTGAACCTGTCGGTGGAGCGCTTCCGCGAGGGCGTCGAGCGGATCGGCCTCTGCCTCATCGGCCAGACCGCCCGGATCGCCCCCGCCGACAAGAAGATCTACGCCCTGCGCGATGTCACCGGGACCGTGGAGTCCATTCCCCTGATCACCGCCAGCATCATGAGCAAGAAGCTGGCCGAGGGGATCGACGCCCTGGTGCTCGACGTCAAGACGGGCCGCGGCGCCTTCATGAAGACGCTGGACGACTCCCGCCGGCTGGCCCGCAGCCTGGTGGACACCGGTCTGCGGGTGGGCAAGCGGATGTCGGCCCTCATCACCGACATGAACCAGCCGCTGGGCCGCTGGGCCGGCAACGCCGTCGAGGTGGCCGAGTCGGTGGCCACGCTGCGCGGCGAGGGACCGGCGGACCTGGAGGCGCTCTCGGTGGAGCTGGCCGCGGAGATGATCCGGCTGGCCGGGCTGGCGCCGGACATCGACGCGGCGCGGGGTGTCGCGCGCCGGCAGATCGCGACGGGGCGGGCCCTCGAAGTGTTTGCCCGCTGTATCGAGTTCCACGGCGGCGACCCGCGGGTCACCGAATCGGATCAGCACCTCCCCCGGGCGGCGCGGCGGCATGTGGTCACGGCGCCGCGGGCCGGCTGGGTGGCGCAGCTCGACGCCGAGGCCGTCGGCATGGCCATCGTCGTCCTGGGCGGCGGCCGCCTGCGCAAAGAGGACGGGATCGACCCGGCCGTCGGCGTTCGGCTGCACCGCAAGATTGGCGACCGCGTCGAGGCGGGCGAGCCGCTGGCCGAGATTCAGTACAACGACGCCGCCCGCTTCGACGACGCCCGCCGCCGGGTCGAGACGGCCTACATCATCGCCGAAGCGCCGGTGGAAGCGCCGGCGCTCATCCGGGAACGGCTGGAATAGCTGGCCGGCACGAAACGCTCCGTCTGGAGGTCACCGCATGCATCTCACCGGCTTGATCGGGCTGGTCGTCATTCCACTCATCGCATTCCTGCTCTCCACCAACCGCAAGGCCATCCGCTGGAAGACCGTGGGGTGGGGGTTCGGCCTCCAGATCGGGTTCGCCCTCATCGTGCTCAAATGGCCGCCGGGAGTGCGCCTGTTCGAGTACCTCGGCCAGGGAATCAATCACCTGCTGTCCTACTCCCAGTACGGTTCCAACTTCGTGTTCGGGCCGCTCGGGTCCCGCGCCGCCATGACCAGGTTCCTGGAGACGGTCACGGGCCGGACACTCGCGGCGAACGACCCGTTGTTGAGCGGCGTCAGCATCTTCGCCCTGCAGGTGCTCCCCACCATCATCTTCATCGCCGCCCTGTTCGCCATCCTGTACTACCTGGGCGTGATGCAGTTCATCGTCCGCGTCTTCGCCTGGGTGATGGCGCGGCTCATGGCCGCCAGCGGCGCCGAGTCGCTCAACGTGGCCGCCTCCATCTTCATGGGCCAGACCGAGGCGCCGCTCACCATCCGCCCCTACCTCAACGACATGACCGACTCCGAGCTCATGTGCGTCATGACGTCGGGGATGGCGCACATCTCGGGCGGGATCATGGCCGCCTACATCGCCTTCGGCGCGCGGCCGGAGCACCTGCTCACCGCCGTGATCATGACCGCGCCGGGCACCATCATGATGGCCAAGATGCTGGTACCCGAGACGGGGGAGCCGAAAACCCTGGGCCAGGTGAAGCTGGAGGTGGAGAAGACCGACGTCAATATCATCGACGCCGCCTCCCGCGGCACCGGCGAGGGGCTCCACCTGGCCATGAACGTGGCGGCGATGCTGATCTCCTTCATCGCCCTGATCTACCTGATCAACGGCATCCTGGGCCTGATCCCGGTGGGCGGCGCGCCCTTGTCCATGCAGCGGATTTTCGGGTTGGTCCTCGCGCCGGTGGCCTGGGTCATGGGCGTGCCGTGGCAAGATGCCGCCAACATCGGCAACCTGCTGGGCACGCGGCTGGTGCTCAACGAGTTCATCGCCTACAGCGGTCTGGGCGAGCTCAAGAGCGTGCTGGAGCCCCGTTCCTTCACCATCGCCACCTTCGCCCTGTGCGGCTTCGCCAATTTCTCGTCGATCGGCATCCAGATCGGCGGCATCGGCGCCCTGGCGCCGGCGCGCCGACACGATCTGGCCCGGCTGGGCCTGCGGGCGGTGTTGGCCGGGACCATGGCCAATTTCCTGACGGCGAGCATCGCCGGCATCCTCATCTGAGGCCGCCGCGGACGGACGCCGCCGGACACTGCAACTGCGGAGAGACACCATGATGTACGAACAGGTCATCGAGCTTGTCGTCCAGTACCTGTCGGAGCGCGCCCCGGCGCCCCGTCCCCTCGGGGTGATCCTGGGCTCCGGCCTGGGGGCGTACGCCGACGCCGTCGAGGACGCGGTGCGCATCCCGTTTTCCGAGATCCCCCACTTCCCCGCCAGCTCCGTCGCCGGGCACGCCGGCGTGCTGGTGGCGGGACGCCTGCACGGGCACGCCGTGGCGCTCATGCAGGGCCGCGTGCATTACTACGAGGGGCACGATCCCGACGACGTGATCTTTCCCGCCCGGGTGCTTCACGGCCTGGGCGTCCGGACGCTCATCGTCACCAACGCCGCCGGCGGCATCAACCCGGAGTACCGCCCCGGCGACCTGATGATCATCCGCGACCACATCAACTTCATGGGCTTCAACCCGCTGCGCGGCCGGGTGGCCGAGCGCTTCGGCCCCCGCTTCCCGGACATGAGCTACGCCTATCACCCGGAGCTGCGGGCGCTGGCCCGCGATGCGGCCGGCCGCCTGGGCCTCGCCGTCCGGGAGGGTGTGTACCTGGGATTGTCGGGCCCGTCGTACGAGACGCCCGCCGAGATCCGCATGTTCCGGGCCTGGGGCGCCGACGCGGTGGGCATGTCCACGGTGCCCGAGGTCATCGCCGCCAACCAGATGGGAATGCGGGTACTGGGGATCAGCTGCATCACCAACATGGCGGCGGGCATCCTCGACCAGCCCCTGACCCACCAGGAGGTGCTCGACACCACCGAGCGGGTCAAGGATCAGTTCACCCGCCTGGTGGACCGGATCATCGCGGAGGTGCGGCTGTGAACGACGAGCTGGTTCGCGCGGCCACCGCCGCCCGGGAACACGCCTTCGCCCCGTACTCCCGCTTCCGGGTCGGAGCGGCGCTGCAGAGTGAATCCGGCGCCATCTACAAAGGCTGCAACGTGGAAGGCGCCTCCTATGGCCTCACCGTGTGCGCCGAGCGGGTGGCGATCTGGAAGGCGGTCAGCGAGGGCGAGCGCCGTTTCCGGGCGATCTGCGTGGTGGCCGACACGGCGGATCTGACGCCGCCCTGCGGAGCCTGTCGGCAAATCATCTGGGAGTTCTGCGGCGACATCCCCGTGATCCTGGCTAACCTGACGGGGGATCGGGTGGTATACTCGATGGCAGAGCTGCTGCCGCGTCCGTTTGACGGGGGCTTTCTCGGCTGAGGCCGCCCCTGTCCGGCCGTCCTGGCCGGGACGCCGGCGCCGCGTCCGGAGGGATGCCCATGAATCCAGAGTGCGCGGACGATCCGCTCCTCGAGGTGCTGCGGCACCTGTTTCCGGCCTGTCCCGCCTTCCGCCTGCGGGCGGACGATCCCGGCCGGAGCGCGCCGTGGGAGTGCGAGCTGCGGGCGGGAGGACGAACCCTGCCGCTGGCCCCGCGCGGCGGCAGGCAGGCGGGCCGCAGCGGGCCGCGGATGGGCGAGATCCGCCTGGGGGGTCTGGAACGCGGCGTCACCGTGATCCTGTCGGGCCCGGGACTCCCCGCCGGCGAGGCGAAGCTGTCGGCGGACCAGGCGGCGCTGCTCCGTCAGGCGGTCCGGCTGTTCCTGATCCGGCAGGGGTACGAGCGGCTGGCGCGCCAGTTCGACGTCCTGTGCGAAATCAACCGCGAGATCAACTCCCAGTCCGAGCTCAAGCCGCTGGTGGAGATCATCGCCGAGAACACGGCCCGGCTGCTCGACGCCGACGCCGTCTCGGTCATGCTGTACGACGAGCGCCACGAGCGATTCCGGACATTCGCCGGCTGGCGCTCCTGGACCACCGATTCGGGCGCGGTGGTCTTCTACGCCACCGAGGGCATCATCGGCAAGGTGGCGGCCACCCTGCAGGGTGTGCGCGTGGCCGACACCGCCCGGAGCCCCGACTTCAAGCCGTCGGCCGACACCAGCCAGCCGCCCATCAAGTCGATGCTCTGCGTGCCGCTGGTGGACCTGGCCGGCACGAGGCCCGTCCTGATCGGCGTCATCAACGCCTCGCGGCGCCTGTTTCCCGACCGGCCGTCGAAGGAGGGCTTCTCCGAGGAGGACCTGTCGCTCTTCGAGAAGTTCGCCGTTCAGGTCACGGCGGCGATCCAGCGCTCCCGCGTGTTCGAGGAGACCCGCCGGCGCACCCTGCAGCTCCAGATCGTCAACCAGATCGGCACCATCCTGGGCAGCTCCCTGGAGCGGAGCGACAACTTCCAGCGCGCCATGGACCTGCTGGCGAGGTCCTTTGCCCTGTCCTATGCCCAGCTGCTCATCGTCGGCGGTGAGGAGCTGAAGTACAACGTCAACACCCGGCGGAATCCCGATTTCATCCCGCCCGGCCTGGCGGGGCTGCTGCGGCGGGGGAAGTGGAACACCCGGTCCCGGTTCGTCGAGCGGGAGTCGCGGGCCAAGTACCTGTTCAGCCTGGGGCAGAATCCCCGCTCCATGACCTACCTGTACGTCGAGAGCGGCGACGCGCTGCTGTTCGAGGACGAGCACAACCGGCGGGTCATGGAGACGGTGCTCGACCAGCTCTCCATCGCGCTGGAGAACTACGCCCTGTTCGCCGACGTCTCCGAGAGCAACCGGAAGATGGCCGAGCTCGACCGGACGAAGAACGAGCTGATCAGCATCGTGTCCCACGACTTCCGGACGCCGCTCACCGTGATCCACGCCTACTCCGAGCTGCTGCTGCTGCAGCCGGAGATGGGAACCGAGGACCGGCGGGAGTACCTGAACTCCATCTTCGAGCAGATCGGTCACCTGCGCCGCCTGGCCGAGGGGCTGCTCAAGATCACCCGGATCGAGTCGGGCGAGATGACCTACGCGTTCGAGCCCATCGACTTCGCGGTGCTGGCCGAGAAGATCGGCTCCCGGCGCCTGCCCCGGCACCAGATCCGCTTCGAGGTGGAGGCCGGGCTGGCGCCGCTCAACGCCGACTACGACAAGCTGTTCGAGGTGCTGGATAACCTCATCTCCAACGCCATCAAGTTCTCGCCCGACGGCGGCGAGGTGGTGGTGCGGGCGCGGCGCCACAAGGACGGCTGCGCCCTCATCGAAGTGCGCGATCAGGGGATCGGCATCCCGCCGGAGCAGCTCGGGAACCTGTTCCGGAAGTACAGTCGCGTCTACAACGAGCAGACCAAGCACATCCGCGGCACGGGTCTCGGCCTGTACATCTGCAAGAAGCTGGTGGAGGGGCACGGCGGCAAGATCTCCGTGCGCAGCAAGCCGGGTGAAGGGGCCACCTTCAGCTTCACCATCCCCTTTCACCAGCCGGTCCCGGTCACCCCGTGAGCGGTCCGGCCGGCGGCCCCCCGATTGCACCCCCCGGACCGGTGTGGTATAGTGCCTGCCGGAAGCGCAAGGAGCCCCGATGAAGAAACATTTCACCCTGTTCGCGGTTATTTTCCTGGCGGGTGCGGCGCTGGTGGGCGGCCTGCTGGGGCGGCGGGTCAGCGCCGATTCCGGCCAGACCGACGAGCGGACCGAGCTGTTCCGCCGGTACTCGCTCGTGCTGAGCACCATCGAGCAGAATGCCGCCGACTACCCCGGCAGCGCCGAGCTGATCTATAACTCGGTCCGCGGGATGCTCCAGCGGCTGGATCCTCATAGCAGCTTTTTCTCCCCCAAGGATTACAAGGCGGTGGAGGAGGAGAACAGCGGCCGGTATTTCGGCCTCGGCATCCGCATTCGGGCGCTGATGCCGGGCAGCGGCCGGATTGTGGTGATCGAACCGCCGGTGCCGGGCACCCCCGCGGCCCGGGTGGGCCTGCAGGCCGGCGACGTGATTTTCAAGGTCAACGACAAGTCCGTCGACGACTGGGATGTCGACGACGTCATCGATCACCTGAAGGGGCCCAAGGGCACGAAGGTGCACATCACCGTGAATCGTCCCGGCGAGGCCGAAGCCCTCGAGCTGGACGTGATCCGCGACGAGATCCCCAAGCTCACCATCAACTTCGCCTACCGGGTCCGGCCGGGCATCGGCTTCATCAAGATCGAGCGGTTCTCCGAGACCACCCACCGCGAGATGATGGACGCGCTGCAGCGCATCGGCATCGATTCGCTGGACGGCCTGATCCTCGACCTGCGCGACAATCCGGGCGGCTATCTGACTCAGGCGATCCGGGTATCGGAGGAGTTCCTGCCCAAAGGCGCGCCCATCGTCAGCACCCGCGGCCGCAACGGCGCCGACGAGCAGCGCTACGCGGTGCGGGATGGGGGCGACCAGAAGATCCCGCTGGTCATCCTCATCAACGCCAGTTCCGCCAGCGCGTCCGAGATCGTGTCCGCCGCGGTCCAGGACAACGATCGCGGGCTGCTCGTGGGCGAGCAGAGCTTCGGGAAGGGGCTGGTGCAGTCGGTGTACCGGCTGTCCGACGGCTCGGGCCTGGCGCTCACCACGGGGCGCTACTACGCGCCCAGCGGGCGCTGCCTGCAGCGGCCGTTCAACGGCTCGGTGTACGACTACTACAACCAGCGCAACCGCAAGGCTGTCAAGCCCGACCAGTCGGAAGTCAAATACACCCTGAGCGGGCGCAAGGTTTACGGCAGCGGCGGCGTCCAGCCCGACATCGTCCACGTCTCCCGCAAGCTGAACCGCTTCGAGCTGACCCTGCTGTCGAAGGACGTGTTCTTCAAGTTTGCCAACCAGGCGGCGCAGGGGAAGGTCCCGTCGGTGAGCATCCTGGCCAACGGGAGCGCCGCCGCCGATCACGCCCGCCAGTTCGAGGTCAACGAGGCGGTGCTGCAGGATTTCCGCAAGTATCTCGACGACCTCAAAATCACCTGCTCCGACGAGGAGTTCCAGCAGAACCTCGCCTTCAGCCAACGGGGCATCAAGGCGGAGCTGTTCACCCGCATCTACGGCGTGCTGGACGGTTTCAAGATCCGCGCCGAGGGCGACGACCAGATCGCCAAGGCGCTGGAGGCGATGCCGGAGGCCCGCAGCATGCTCGTCAAGACGAAGGAGATCCTGGCCACCATCGGCGACCGCAAGCGCCGGGGCGGCATATGAGCGACGCGCGGGTCTGATACGCCACGGGAGCCGGCGAAGCGGCGAAACGGCGAGGCTGCGGATTGAGGGAAAGACGGCGGCCGGCCGCAGACGAATCTCCCTCAACTATCAACCATCAACCATCAACATTCCAAGAGCCCCGTCCTAATCGCCGGACAGCCGCTCGATGAGCTGCTTGATCTCCGCCTCGATCCGGTTCTTCTGCGTCTCGCCCAGCAGCTCGCGGGCGGCTTTCATCTGTGACGTGAGGATCCGCAGGTAGACGTTGTAGACGTAGTCCGTCTTGTGGGGGGTGGACAGGTTCATGATGTTGAGGTCGAGCAGGTCGGGATCCAGCCAGCCCTTGCTGTTCATCTCCACGTTGTGGAGGAGGGTCTTCTCTTCCTGCCGGATTTCCTCGTAATAGTTGCGCAGGATTTTCTCGGCCATGGGACCGGCGCCGGATTTGAGGGTCTGGAGGATGCTCTCGAAGATCTGGTTGAAGAGCGCTTGCATGCGCTTGAGCTTGTCGATCTCCATGTCCAGCACCGGCTCCAGAACGAAGCTCTGGTGGTGCTGGATCCGGAACAGGTCGATGGTGATGAGCCCGGCCAGCAGGCGGCAGGTCTCGAAATCGTTCAGCAGGCTGTAATGGAGCACCTCGCGGATCGACTTGCCGCGGGCGTAGTTCATGATGTCCACTTCCTGGTCCGAGAGCTGGATTTCCTGGCGTTTCTGCTCGAACTCGGGGGATTCCTCCAGCGCGTTGTCGATGCTCCCGATCATCCGTTCCAGGAAGAACCAGTCGGTGATCCGCTTGATGCCCGCCAGGATCAGGTCGGCCGACGTGATGTTGAGCTTGATCGTCTCGATCTGCTTCTCTTCCTTCTCGAACTCGAACAGACCCTCGACCCACTCGAACACCGAGAAGATGATCTCCTTGACCTGCTGGTGGACGGCGGAGATCAGCTCCTGGGTGCTGATGTACCCCTCCCGGAGCAGGATCTGGCCGTGGCGCAGGCCGGGCCGGATCTGGTTGGCGGTCTCCAGGTACTGCTCCAGGGTGATGATGCCGTTGCGCAGCAGGATGTCGCCCAGCGAGTCCTTGCGCTGATTGGAGTAGGCGAACGCGATCTTGCCTTCCTCGAGGTAGATCTTCTTCTTGATGTTGAACTGCTGCAGCGTCAGAATGCCGGTCTCTTTGCTGATGCAGATGGAGTGCAGGATCTCGGGGAGGGTGGTGACCTTCAGGCTGCCTTTCAGAAGCATGGGCGCTCCTCGTGCCGGGCGCGGCGGGATGGTGTGGTCAGATCCGCCGGGCTCAGCGGAATTCGATCCGCTGGATGGTCTGCTTGACGATCGGGCGTTCGGCGAGATCGCCGGTGCCCACGGTGGCGGCGGCGATCTTGCGCACCGTGTCCATGCCGTCGACGACGTGGCCGAACACGGTGTAGCCGCCCTGCCACTCGGGGTGGTTCTTGACGCAGACGAAAAACTGGCAGCTCGCCGAGTTCCGGTCGTCCGCCCCGCGGGCCATGGCCACCGCGCCCGCAGTCATGGGCAGGTCGTTCTCCTCGAACGGCAGGAACTCGCCGGAGGTGCCGAAGCCGTCGTTGTACGGGTCGGCGTCGCGGCTCAGCGGGTCGCCGCCCTGGATCAGGCTGCCGGCGATGACCCGGTGGAACGTGGTCCCGGTGTAAAAGCCGTCGGCCGCCAGCTGCTTGATCCGGGCGACGGTCTGCGGCGCCTGGTCGGGTTTCAGTTCGATGGTGAACGCGCCGGCCGGGGTCTCAATGACCAAGCGGTCGGACACGGTGAGGGGCGGCGGTTCGGGCGCCGCGGCCGGGGACGGCCCGGGGGCCGGCTGTTCGGTCTCGGCGGGCGCCGGTCCGCCGCAGGCGGCGAGCGCAACCAGGAGCAGGAGGGCGGCGAGACCGTGGCGGATGTGCCGGGCAGAGATCATGGGCGACACCTCATGACGGCGATGATGGCACGCGGGGCGGCCGCATCAAGCCGGCCGGCCTGACGGTCACTGCAGCGTGTCCTGGTCGGGACGCTTGACCAGCACGCCCTGCTTCTCCAGGTTCTGGAAAATCTGGTCGATCTGCTGCTTGAGCTTGATGAAGGAGGTGATGCTCATACCGAAGCGCTGGATGATGACCGCCTCCAGGTGGTCGTCGGGCTGGAGGGTGTGCGAATGGATTTTCTGGTTCATGTCCAGCACCAGCTTCGGGTCCACGACGCCGACATCGACCACCACGTCCGTGTCAATCTGCGCGAACGCGAACTGGTTCACGAACCGGATGTTCTCGCGGCCTTCCGGGTAGACGAACTTGACCGGGATGTTCTGACGGTTGCTCATCGGCTCCACCTCACCGCGTCCCTCCGCCGGACGGGGCCGACGGTACGAACTGCTTTTTAATGCTGGAGATACGGGCCTGCTTCTTTTCTTCCGAGAGGATATTATCGGGGATTTGCCCCAGGATTTCAATGGCTTTGTCGTAATCCTCCTGGATCTCCAGGATGTCGGACATCACCATCAGCGCCAGGTAGCGGCAATCGTCGCAGTGGGGCTCACGGGTGACCGGCTCCAGGAATTCCCGCGCCCGCTGGTAGTTCTTCTGGTTGTAGTAGATCATGGCCAGCTGGATCACCGCCTGCTGCCGCGTGTGGCGATCGGTGACCGTGCCGATGAGGTTCTTCAGCTCGATGATCGCCACCTCCGGCCGCTCGGTCTTGACGTAGCAGCGGGCCAGCTCGAGACGCAGGAGCGGGATGTCCGCATGTCCGGGGTGGCGGGCGATGAGGTACTTCAATTCCGCCTCGGCCCGGGGCAGGTCGCCGATGACGTTGAGGTGGATTTCGGCCAGCCGCCGGTGGATCTCGAAGTCGTGGGGGCTGGCGGGATCGGCCGCCAGGGCCCGCTGCCAGAAATCCATGGCGCCATACAGGTTGTTTTCGTGGAAGTACAGGATGCTGCCCTGGAGGTAGTACACCTCCGCCATCCGCTTCCAGTGGGGGTACTCGCGCTCGATGGCGCGCAGGGTGTCCGCGGCGGCCCGGGGCTGGTTCGTGCCGATCTGCTCCTGGGCCAGCCGGAAGAGGTCTTCGGCGTCCTTCTGGTTGAGCACCAGCAGGATGCACGAGGTCACGAAGGCGGTGGCGATCACCAGGACGATGAAGGTGAGGTGCTCGGACAGGAACCGGACGACGCCGTTAATCGCTTCCGTTCTCATCGCCGTTTTCGTCCTCGGCGCCCAGCAGCGTGATGGAGGTGACCAGGTCCTCCGGCGCCAGCTCGATGAGCTTGACGCCCATGGTCGCCCGGCCGGCGGTGCGAATGGTGCCGGTGTTCATCCGGATGATCTGGCCGCCGGCGCTCACGAGGATCAGGTTGCAGTCCTCCTTCAGGAAGCGCGCGTCCACGACCGGGCCCGTCTTGTCGGCGACCTTCAGGTTGATGATCCCGCTGCCGCCGCGGGACTGGACGCGGTACTCGGTGGTGGGTGTCTTCTTGCCGAAGCCGCACTGTGTGACGCTCAGGAACTCGCCCTCGGTGGTGCAGGTGGTCATGGAAACCACCTGGTCGCCCTTGCGCAGACGGATGCCGATCACGCCCTGGGCCGTCCGGCCCATGGGGCGGACGTCGGTCTCGGCGAAGCGGATGCTGTGGCCCAGCCGCGTGGACAGGAACAGGAAGTGGTTGCCGGTGGTCTTGGTGGCGGCGATGAGGCGGTCCGTCTCGCGGACGGTCTGGGCGATGATGCCGGCGCTGCGCGGGTTGGAGAATTCCGACAGCGGCGTCTTCTTGATGATGCCGGCGGCCGTGGCCAGCACGACGTACTCCTGTTCGGAGAATTCCTTCACCGGGATGATGTCGGCGATCTTCTCCTCCGAATCCATCTTGACCAGGTTGACGATGGGGCGGCCCTTGCCGGCGGTGCCCACCTCGGGGATGCTGTACACCTTGAGCCAATGCACCTTGCCCCGGTCGGTGAAGACCAGCAGGTAGCTGTGGTTGGAGGCGACGAAGGCGTGCTCGGTGAAGTCGGTGGCGTGGGTGGTCATGCCGCGGCGCCCCTTGCCGCCCCGCCGCTGGACGCGGTAGGTGGAGGCGGGGATGCGCTTGATATAGCCCGTGTGCGAGATGGTGATGAGCGAGTCCTCGTCGGGAATCAGGTCCTCGATCTGGAGCTCGGCCTCCTCGTCGACGATGTTCGTGCGGCGCTTGTCGGCGTACGTTTTCTTCAGGGCCAGCAGCTCGTCCTTGATCAGATTCATGAGCTTGAACGGGCTGGCCAGGATTTCCTCCAGGTCGGCGATGAGCTTGAGGGTCTGGCGGTACTCCTCGAGGATTTTCTCGCGCTCGAGGTTGGTCAGGCGCTGGAGGCGCATGTCGAGGATGGCCTGGGCCTGGATCTCGCTGAACTTGAAGCGCGCCATCAGCCGCTCCTTGGCCTCGGCCGGCGTCTTGGAGTTGCGGATGAGCTTGATCACCTCGTCCAGGTGGTCCAAGGCGATCTTGAGCCCCTCGAGGATGTGGGCGCGCTCCTTGGCCTTGCGCAGCTCGAAGCGCGTGCGGCGGGTGACCACCTCGCGGCGGTGGTCCAGGAAGATGACGAGCGAGTCGCGCAGGTTCAGCAGCTTGGGCTGGTTCCGGTCGATGGCCAGCAGGTTGATCCCGAAGCTGGTCTGCAGGTTGGTGTGCTTGTACAGGTTGTTCAGGATGATCGCCGGCTCGACGTCGCGGCGCAGCTCGATGACGATGCGCATCCCCTCGCGGTCGCTCTCGTCGCGAAGGTCGGTGATTCCGTCCACCTTGCGGTCCTTGACCAGGTTGGCGATCTGCTCAATGAGCTTGCTCTTGTTCACCTGGTAAGGGATCTGGGTGACCACCAGCGCCTCGCGGCCCTTGGTGAGCTCCTCGACGGCCACCCGCGCCCGCAGCTTGAGGATGCCGCGACCGGTGCGGTACGCCTCGCGGATCCCGGCCCGGCCGTAGATGAACGCGGCAGTGGGGAAATCGGGGCCGGGGATGAACGTCATCAGCTCGTCGACGGGGGACTCGGGGTGCTCGATGAGATGAACCAGGGCGTTGACCACCTCGCCCAGGTTGTGGGGCGGGATGTTGGTGGCCATGCCCACGGCGATGCCCGCCGAGCCGTTGACCAGCAGGTTGGGCAGTTTCGAAGGCAGCACCAGCGGTTCGGTCAGGGACTCGTCGTAGTTGGGGCCGAAGTCGACCGTTTCCTTTTCGATGTCGGCGAGCATCTCCTCGGCCAGCCGCGACATCCGGATCTCGGTGTAGCGCATGGCCGCGGCGGAGTCGCCGTCGACGGAGCCGAAATTCCCCTGGCCGTCCACCAGCGGGCAGCGCATGGAAAAGTCCTGCTCCATGCGGACGATGGCGTCGTAGACGGCCACGTCGCCGTGGGGATGATACTTGCCGATCACGTCGCCGACGATGCGGGCGCTCTTCTTGTACGGCTTCGAGTGGGAGTTGCCCAACTCGTTCATGGCGTGGAGGATGCGTCGGTGGACCGGCTTGAGGCCGTCGCGGGCGTCGGGGAGCGCGCGGCCGATGATGACCGACATGGCGTAGTCGAGGTACGACTTCTTGATTTCGTCCTCGATGTTGACCTGGACGAGGTTTTCGAGGGGGAGCTGGTCCTTCTGTTCCATGGGGATGATTCCTTTGAATTCGGGCCCTTGGGGCGCCGGCTATAAACGGGATATTTTACGCCAAATCGGCCCCAAAAACCAGCGCCATTCCCGCGGACGGCATTCGTCTGAAAGATGGTGAAAACCGGGCGCCGGAGCGGCGGCCGGAAGCCGCCGCCGGCCTTTCAGGGTCCCTCGGGTGGCGTGAGGGGGGCGGTGCGGCGCTGCCGGAGAGCCGGCAGGAGGTATTTGCCCAGGCCGCGCAGGTACTTGACGGCCACGCCGGGGCGCAGCAGGCTGGCCAGGAGCCGTCCCAGGCGTCGGGGCCGGGTGTAGAACAGGAAGTAGGCCGTGAAATAGAGCCGCCGGAGGGTGCGCAGGTTGATCTCGCGGGTCTGGATGTGGGGGGTGGTGACGTCCATGTCGTCGGCCAGCATGCGGGTGGCCAGCCCCTGCGCCACGGTGAGGGCGTGGAGCTCGGTGCCGGGATAGGGGGTGGCGAAGGCGAAGAAGGCGTAGTCGAGCTCGGAGCGGCGGGCGAAGCGGATGGTCTGCCAGACGTCGGCGGCCGTCTCGCCGGGGAAGCCCATCATGAAGAAGCCGTGGGTCACCAGACGATGCCGCCGGGCCAGGCGGAGAAACGCCTCCACCCGGTCGAGGCGGAGGTTCTTGCGGATGAGTTGCTGGATCCGCGGGCTGCCCGTCTCGACGCCGATGGTGATGGAGTGGGCGCCGGCGGCCACCATCGCCTCGATCAGCGGCTCATCCACCCGGTCGGCCCGGATGCCGTTGGGAAACTGCAGGCCGACGCGCATGCCCGCGTCCACGATGAGCTCGCAGATGCGCCGGGCGCGCGCCAGATCCATGGTGAAGTTGTCGTCGTAGATCAGGAACTCGCGGACGCCGTACGTGTCGTGCAGGTGGCGCATCTCGGCCACGACGTGCTCGGGCGACCGCGGGCGGAAGCCCTTGCCGAACAGGTTGTGGCAGTAGATGCAGTGGTAGGGGCAGCCCCGGCTGGTGAAGATCTGGAACGGCCGCGGGTGGCGGCTGGGGGAGCCGGGGATCTCCAGCTCGAAGTAACGCTCCATGGCGAAGAGATGGTAGGCCGGCCACGGCAGGTCGTCCGGCGACGGACAGTCGGTCCGCAGCGGATTGTGAATGACGGCGCCGTCCTGCTTGAACGACAGGCTGCCCACCGCGTCGAAGCCGCGGCCGCGGCCGAGGGCGTCCAGCAGCTCGAGCAAGGGCCGCTCGCCCTCGCCGCGGATGGCGAAGCGCACCCCGTCGAGGGCCAGGACCTGGTCCGGGGCGATGGACGGGTGGGCGCCGCCGAACACCATGGGCGTGTCCGGGACGAGCGCGTGAACCTGCGCGGCGGCGGCTACGGCTCCCAGGTACTGGACGCTCATGCAGCTGACGCCCACCAGGTCGAAGTGCTCGGCGGCCAGGGCGTCGGCGAGCACCGCCTCCCAGTCCGGGTGCAGGATGAGGTCCAGGGCGCGGACCCGGTGGCCCGCCGCCTCGGCGGCCGCGGCCAGGTAGGCGATGCCGATGGGGAAACCCGCCGGACGGTACCGGGTGTCGTAATGGGGGCGCAGCAGCAGGAGGTTCATGACGGTCTCATCTCGCCGATCGGTGCAACGGGCCAGCGGGATTCTACCACGGTTGCCGGCCCCGGGCGCAGCGTTTCGGGGAGGGCGCGCCGCCGGTCCGGGGCGGCGGGCCGCCTGTCTGCGGCGCCGGCCGGTGGTATAATGAGAATAAATTTCTGCAGGGCGGGCAGGCCGTGACCGCCTGTCCGGGAGGTGGTGATGGCGATGCGCATGCCGGCGGTGGCCGGGCGATTCTATCCGGGTTCCCGCCAGGCGCTCCTGACCGATCTCGACCGGTACATCGTGGCGGCTGACGAGCGACTGGCGGCCAGGGGCGTCGTGGCGCCCCACGCCGGCTATATGTACTCCGGAGCCGTGGCCGGCGCGGTGTACGGCGCGGTGCAGGTGCCGGAGCGCCTGGTGATCTTGTGTCCCAACCACACCGGCCTGGGCGGAGATCTCGCGGTCATGGGAAGCGGCTCGTGGCGGACGCCGCTGGGCGACGCGGCCATCGACGAAGCGCTGGCGGCGGCGCTGACGCGGGCGCTGCCCGAGCTGGCCGACGACGAGTCGGCGCACCGGTTCGAGCACTCCCTGGAGGTCCAGCTGCCGTTTGTTCAGCGCCAGAAACCCGAGGCGCGGTTCGTGCCGGTGTGCGTGGGCACGACGAGCCTGGCGCTGCTCCTCCGGCTGGGCGACGCGCTGGCCGCGGCGGTGGCGGCGGCCGGCGAGCCGGTGCTGCTGGTGGCCAGCTCCGACATGACCCATTACGAATCCGCCCGGAACGCCCGCCGCAAGGACACGCTGGCCGTGGAGCGGATGGAGGCGCTGGACCCGGAAGGGCTGGCCGCGGTGGTGCGGCGCGAGTCCATCTCCATGTGCGGCTGGGCGCCGGCGGTGGCGGTGATGCAGGCGTGCAAGAAACTCGGGGCGACGCGGGGCCGGCTCGTCCGCTACGCCACCTCGGGCGACGTGACCGGAGACCAGAGCAGCGTCGTGGGCTACGCCGGCATGGCCTTCGTTTAAACGGGGAATGGGTGAATTGGAGGATCGGTGAATGGGTGGATGGGTGAATGGGTGAATGGATCCTATGAGCCAGGACCCAGAACCCAGGTCCCAAATCCCAAGTCCCAAATCCCAGGTCCTATCCCCGATGTCCGCGTTACGGTAACGAGCCTCGAGCCTCTAGCCTCGAGCCTCGATTACGATCACGATTACGATCACGATTACGAATTACGATTACGAATTACGATTACGAGCACGAACCCTCAACCCTCAACTCTCAACCCTCAACCAATCCTACCGTACGAGCTTCGATATCGCCTTGAACGTGGCGTCGCCGGCGCGGGCCTGGAGCTGAAACAGGACGATCTCGGTGGTGGTGACCACGGCCCCGGCGTCGGCCAGCAGCGCCAGCCCGGCCTCGTGGTTCTCGGGACAACGGCTCAAGGTGGCGTCGCGGACCACATGGACGAAGAACCCTTCCTGCAGTAGGTCCAGGGCGGTCTGGAGGACGCAGACGTGGGTTTCGATGCCGCAGAGGATCACATGGCTCCGGCCGCGGTCCTGCAGCCAGGCCGCCAGCGGCAGATCGCCGCAGCAGCTGAACGCCAGCTTGGCGGCCGGCGCGGCCGTCTGGGCGTGCGGGGTGAGCCGCGCCACGGTGGGACCGAGGCCTTGGGGGTACTGTTCGGTGAAGTAGACGGGGCAGTCAAGGATGTCGAATCCCACCAGGAGCCGCTCGGTGTTGGCCAGCACCGACTCGAAGCGGGCCGGGTCCATGGCGGCCGCCAGGCGTTCCTGGATGTCGATGACCACCAGCGCGGTGTTGGGCCGGCCGGGGCGGAATCGGGTCAGATCCATGGCATCGCTCCTTGGCGCAGGGTGCGGGAGCCGGGTGCGCCCCCCCAAAGGTGGCCCGATCCCGGCTGCGGGGCATTGTACCAGACAATCCACTGTCCGCCGAGGGGCCGAGACGCGAATGGATGAGTCGGTGAATGGGTGAATGGGTGAATGGGTGAATGGGTGAATGGATGAATCGGTGAATTGGGGAATGGGGGAATGGATGAATCGGTGGATGGGGGAATGGGGAAATGGGGGAATGGGGGAATGGGGGAATCGGTGGATGAATGATGCTTTCAAGGATCCGGGTTTATTGATCCAGGTCCCAGAACCCAGATCCGCAGTTCGAGTCAGTTGATGGTTGATGGTTGATGGTTGATGGTTGATCGTCAGGAGCGAGGCCCGAGCCCCGAACCTCGAGACCCGTTGTCCGCGTTACGGGAACGAGTCTCGAGCCTCTAGCCTCGAGCCTCGATTACGATCACGATTACGAATTACGATTACGAGCACGAACCCTCAACCCTCAACCCTCAACCCATAACCCATGACCGGCGGTGCAACCGGAATGAACATTTCCGTCGTACTAATCGTTATTCCTAGTGATCCTGTGAGGAGGTCCGGTCATGGCCAATCGAAAAGGGAGCACCACCCTGCGCATCGTCACCGTGGTGGTGATCATCGGGATCCTGGGAGGCGTCTACACCGCGTTCAGCATCCTGTTCCGCCGCGACGAGTCGATCCCGGCGGAAAAGATCGCCGCGGTGGCCCGCGGCGAGATGGTCCGCTCGGTGGTGGCCACGGGAAAGATCGAGCCGGTGTCCAAGATCGACGTCAAGTCGAAGGCGAGCGGCATCATCCGCTATCTCTACGTGGACGACGGCGATCCGGTGCGCGAGGGACAGGTGCTGCTGGAGCTGGACCGCGAACAGCTCGAGGCCTCCCGCCGCGAGGCCCAGGCCAACACCCAGGCCCGCAAGGCGATGCTCGAGAAGGCCGAGGCGGAGGTCCGCTCCACGGCGCTGGCGCTGGAGCGCGCCCGCGAGGAGGCCGCGAGCCGCGACCTGGAATTCATCCGCCGCGAGTGGGAGCGGATGCAGCAGCTGTACGCCGACAACCTCATCGCCAAGGCCGACCTCGACGAGACCGAGCAGCGGCTGCGGGCGGCGCAGGTCCGCGACAAGGTGCTGCAAAAGAACGTGCTGCTCGCCGAGAGTGAGCACGTCACCGCGCAGAAGGCGGTCCACCAGGCCCAGGCCGACCTGTACGCCGCCGAGGCCGCGCTGCAGCGCGCCGAGGAGGAGCTGGCCAACGCCACGCTCCGCAGCCCCATCAACGGCATGGTCCTGAAGCGCTACCTGGAGGTGGGCGACGCGGTGAGCTCCATCCTGCAGCTGGGATCCAACGCCACGCTGGTGTTCACCATCGGCGACACCCGCGACCTCTACTTCAAGGGCGAAGTGGACGAGAGCGACGTGGGCCAGGTGCGCGTGGGCCTGCCGGTGAACATCACGGTCGAGACCTACCGGGACAAGGTCTTCCCGGGCGACGTGACGCTCATCTCCCCCATGGGCCAGGAGCGCGACAACGTGACCCGGTTCGAGGTGCGGGTCCGCATCCCCGGCGAAACGGCGGGCCTGCGGGCCAACATGAGCGCCAACGCCGAGATCGTCCTGGAGAAAAAGGGCGGCGTGCTCATCATCCCCGAGACCGCCCTGGTGTACGACGAGCGGAAGGCGCCCTTCGTGGACCGGGTCACCGGCGAGGGCGACCGCCAGAAGGTGGACCGCGTGTCCGTGAAGGTGGGCATCAGCAACGGCTCCCGGGTGGAGCTGCTTGCGGGCTTGAAGGAAGGCGAGCGGGTGGTGCAGCAGTGACAACGTCCACGCCCCAGGGCTCCCGCCGGCCGGCCGGAGGCGCCGCGCGCCCCGGCGCAGGCGGCCCGACGCCGGGGCGGGCCTTTTCATTTTCCCTGCGGGAGATCGTCCGCGAGACCGTGGCCGATCTCCGGCAGAACAAGCTCCGC
The DNA here is from genome assembly GCA_029565065.1 of Acidobacteriota bacterium. Classification (GTDB taxonomy): domain Bacteria; phylum Acidobacteriota; class JAAYUB01; order JAAYUB01; family JAAYUB01; genus JAAYUB01. Next base: position 52,248 of record JAKQOW010000073.1, read on the forward strand.
GCCTTCCTGACCATGCTGGGCATCGCCTGGGGCGTGGCGTCGCTCATCATCCTCACCGCCATCGGCGAGGGGATGAGCCGGGGGATGCGCGACAAGAACGAGCTGCTGGGCAAGAACATCATCATCGTCTGGGGCGGCATGACCAGCCTGCCCGGCCCGGGCATCCGGCCGGGCAAGCCCGTGCGCCTGACGGTCGAGGATTACGAGGCGGTGCGGCGGGAGGCGTACTGGGTGGTCCGCTGCTCGCCGGAGCTGGACCGCGGCGACCTGACCAGCGTCTCGGACCTGAACCGGGGCAACTTCGACGTCCACGGCGTGCTCGCCGACTACATGCTCATGCGCAGCATGCGCGTGGCCAAGGGACGGCTGCTGGCCGAGCACGACATGCGCACCGCCGCGCGGGTCTGCCTCATCGGCGAGGAGGTGGACCGGCAGATGTTCAACGGACGGGCGCAGCCGGGCGACCGGCTGGCCATCGGCGGGCTGGACTACCGGGTGACGGGCGTGCTGCTGCGCAAGGACCAGAACAACAACTACAGCGGTCCCGACAACCGCAAGATCTTCGTCCCGTTCCCGGCCATGCGGCGCGACTTCCCGTACGGCGACTCGCCGCTCGGGGACCGCCACATCGCCGACATCATCGCCCAGCCCGCCGCGGTCGAGACGGCCGAGGCGGCGGAGGTCCAGATCCGCCAGGTCATCGGCCGGCGGAAGCTGTTCGATCCCCTCGACGAGGACGCGCTCCCCATCTGGAACACGGCCACCCAGAACCGGCTGATCAACCAGATCTTCGTCTCGATGCAGGTTTTTCTGGGCTTCGTGGCGGTGGTGACGCTGCTGCTGGGCGGGATCGGCGTCATGAACATCATGCTGGTGACGGTGCGGAGCCGCACCCGCGAGATCGGCCTGCGCAAGGCGGTGGGCGCCACGGCGCGCGACATCCTGGGGATGTTCTTCCTGCAGGCGCTCGTCATCGCCCTGTTCAGCGGTTCGGTGGGCTACGTCGGCGCGCTGACCCTGTGTTATCTGGTCAACCAGCTGCCGCTGCCCGACTTCTTCGCCGGCATGCTGGTGACGCCGTGGATGGGCGGGGCGGCGTTCGCCTTCCTGCTGTTCGTCGCGCTGGCCGCGGCCTACTACCCGTCCCAGACGGCGGCGGCGCTGGACCCGGTGGAGGCGCTGCGGTTCGAGGAATGATCCGGCCGGGCCGCCGGCCGGCAACCAGGGCGACGGAGGCGATCCCATGCGGTGGCTGGGCATCCTGAGTCAGGCGGTGCGGGCGGTCTGGGGCAACCCGGTCCGGACGGTGCTGACCGTGCTCGGGGTCACCTGGGGGATCATGTCGTTCATGATCCTGATGGCGTACGGCGACGGCTTCCAGCGGGCCATGAACCTGGGCCTGAGCTATTTCGGCGATTACGTCGTGGTGATCTGGAACGGGCAGACCAGCCTGCAGGCGGGCGGCCAGAAGGCCGGCCGGGCCATCGCCATGGAGTCGCGCGATGTCGAGATGCTGCGCCAGGACGCCACCCTGATCAAGAAGGTCAGCGGCGAGGTGTTCCGCCGCTACAAGGTGGTGTACGAGCAGCGGATCAACACCGCCGGCATCCGGGCGGTGGAGTCGTGCTACGGCGACATCCGCGGCATGTTCATCGAGGACGGGCGGTTCTTCACCGACGAGGAGAACCGCCAACTGGCCCGGGTCGCCGTGCTGGGCTACGAGATCAAGCGGCGCCTCTTCAGCCAGGCGCCGGCGGTGGGCCGGGAGATCCGCATCCAGGGCGTCCCGTTCCAGGTGGTGGGCGTGCTGCACAAGAAGGTGGCCATCTCCAACTATTTCCAGCCCGACGACCAGTGCATCATGGTCCCCATCCGGACCATGGGCGTGCTCACCGACACCCGCTACCTCAGCGTCATGGTCTGGCAACCGGTGAGCCCCCTGATGGAGGACAAAGCCCGGCAGCAGTTCATGACCCTCATGGGCGCCCGCCACCACTTCCAGCCGGCGGACGACAAGGCGCTCACCTACCACAGCTACTCCGAGGTCAAGGCGGTCCTCGACGGCATGACCGGCGCCGTGAAGGTGACCGTGTTCCTGGTGGGGCTGATCACCCTGGGGATCGGGGGCGTGGGCGTCATGAACATCATGCTGCTGTCGGTGCGGAGCCGCACGCGGGAGATCGGCACCCTGATGGCGCTCGGGGCCAAGCGGCGCCACGTGATCGCCCAGTTCCTGGCCGAGACCTTCCTGATGACCCTGATGGGCGGCGCGCTGGGATTCCTGTTCGCCAGTTTGGTCACCCGGCTCATCGGCGGCATCCCGTTTCTGAGCAACATCTTCGACGACCCCACCGGACAGGGGGACATCTACCTGCTCATCACCGCGGCCAGCTTCATGGTGGCCCTGGTGACGCTGGGCACCATCAGCCTGGTGTTCGGAATCTGGCCGGCGCTCCAGGCGGCGCGGCAGGATCCCATCGAAGCGCTGCGGTACGAATAGCCAGCCCTCGCGGGACTGGCGGACAGAACCATTCCATTGGTCAGTGATCATTTTTCATTGAATCGTTATTGATTATTGCGTAATCGTTATTGGCTATTTGGAGACGAGGTAGAATCTGCCGGAACCTGGGTCCTGGGACCTAGGGCTTGGGATTCGGGAACGAGGACCCAGAACCCAGGTCCCAGGTCCGATTTCCGATGTCCGAAGTCCGCATAAACGAAGAGCGCCCGGTCCGCGGTCTATCCTGCTATAATGCGCCCGGAGCGCCCATGGACATCTGCCTCATCAGCCTCGGCTGCCCCAAGAACACCGTCGACAGCGAGCTCATGCTCGGCCGCTTGCTGGAAGCCGGCCACCGGATCGTCCCGGAGCCGGAAGCGGCCGATGTGGTCATCGTGAACACCTGCGGGTTCATCGATCCGGCCAAGGAGGAGTCGCTGGGCGCCATCATGGAGGTGCTCCAGCTCAAGCGACGGCGGCCGGCCCTGCGCGTCATC
>JAKQOW010000075.1 GCA_029565065.1 Acidobacteriota bacterium
ACTCGTAATCGTAATTCGTAATCGTGATCGTCATCGAGGCTCGAGACTCGAGGCTAGAGGCTCGTTCCCGATTTCCTGATTTCGGATATCGAACACCGAATATCGGATATTGGACCTGGGACCTGGGTTCTGGGACCTGGATCAGAGAACTCAGATCATGGTACCCACACCTTCAAACCTTCAACCAGCTCGATTACGATTACGATTACGAATTACGATTACGAATTACGATTACGAGTACGATTACGAGTTACGATTACGAGCACGGACCCGACCGGTCCCCCGATTCACCGATTCACCCATTCACCGATGCACCGTTCTCTCAGGCTGACAGGAACGCCTGGCGCTGGTAGAGCTGGCTGTAGAGCCCGCCGCGGGCGAGCAGCTCGTCGTGGGTGCCTTCCTCGGCCAGGCGGCCCTTGTGCAGGACCAGGATCCGGTCCACCTCGCGGATCGTGGAGAGCCGGTGGGCGATGATGATGGCGGTCCGCCCCCGGAGCAGATTATGGATGGCGTCCTCCACCAGGTGCTCGGTGGCCGAGTCGACGCTGGCGGTGGCCTCGTCCATGACGACGATGTCCGGCTCGCGCACCAGCGCCCGGGCAAAGCTCAGGAGCTGCCGCTGGCCGGCGGAGAGCAGCCGCCCCTCCTCGAGCACGTTCTCGTCATAGCCGTTAGGCATCACTTCGATGAACGGGTGCAGCAGCGCCTCGCGGGCGGCCGCCTCGATGCGGTCGCGGCCGATGCCGGGCACGTGCAAGCCGATGTTCTCGGCCACGGTGCCGGTGAAGAGGAAGACGTCCTGGGGGATGGTGGCGATGCGCCGCCGCAGCTCCCGCACCGGCAGCTCGCGGAGGTCGGTCCCGTCGATGGTGACGGCGCCGCCGGTGACATCGTAGAGCCGGTTCAGCAGGCTGATCAAGGTGGTCTTGCCACTGCCGGTGTAGCCCACCAGGGCGACCCGCTCGCCGGGGCGGATCCGGCAGGAGAAGTCCTGCAGCACCGGCGCTTCCGGGTCATAGGCGAAGCGGACGCCGCGGAACTCCAGTGCGCCGGCGAACCGCGCCGGCAGCGCCGCCGGGGCGGCGGGATCCTGCACGCTGACCGGCTGGTCCAGCAGATGCAGCACCCGCTCGGTGGCGGCCATGGCCGCCTGGAACGTGTTGAACTGCTCGGCCATCTCGCGCAGCGGCCGGAAGAACATATTAATATAAGCGAAGAAGGCGAAGATCACGCCCACTCGCAGCTCCACCCCCACCAAGGTGTGGGCGGCGAACAGGGTGAGCATCATCCCGAGGTTGCTCACGCCCTCGAGCACGGGGAAGTAGAGGGCGTAGGCACGGATGGTCTTCAGGTAGGCGTCGCGGTAGTTGCGGTTGTGCACCGCGAAGTCGGCGGCGAACCGGTCGCGGATGCGGAACAGGCGGATCTCCCGGATGCCGGAGATGGTCTCGTTGAGGCTGGTGTTGATCTCGGCGTTGGCCTTGCGCACGCTGCGGAAGCCGGAGCGGATGCTCCGCCGGAACAGCGCGGTGGCCAGGACGAACACCGGCAGGGTGACGAAGGCCATCAGCGCCAGCTTCAGGTCGATGGCCAGCATGGCGACGAAGATCATGCCCACCTTCAGCAGGTCACCCACCACCGAGACGATCCCCTCGGAGATGAACTCGCGGATCGCCTCCACGTCGTTTGTCACGTTGGTCAGCGTCTTGCCGGCGGCGGTCTTGTCATAGTAGTCCTTCGACAGCTCCAGCACCTTGCGGAACAGGTCCAGCCGCAGGTCCAGCAGCAGCCGCTGCCCCAGCGACTGCACCGCGACGTTGAACAGGAACTGGCAGACCAGCCCGCCCGCCATGATCAGGCCCAGCCACAGGGCGGTGCGCTGCAGCCCGGCGATGTCGCCGCCGGCCACGTCGCGATCGATGCCGAGCTTCACCAGGTACGGTTCCGCCACCCCCGCCGCGTTGAAGGCGAGCATCAGCAGCACCGACGCCACGGCCAGGGGCCAACGGCGGCGCACGTAGGCGAGGAGCCGGCGGAGCTGCCGCCAGTCGCGGATGGGGGCCTGGGCGGGGTCGGTCTCAGTCGCCATTGCCGCCTCCGGCCAGGGCCATCTCCATCTGCTGCAGCCGGGCCATGCGGCAGTAGAGTCCCTGTTGCGCCAGCAGCTCCTCGTGGGTGCCCGACTCCGCGATCCGGCCGGCGTCCATGACGTGGATGACGTCCGCCGTTTTGAGCGCCGAAATCCGGTGGGAGACCACGATCAGGGTCTTGCGCCGGCTCAAGCTCCGCAGGCTGTCCAGGATCGCCGACTCGGTGGCGGCGTCCACGCTGGAGAGCGCGTCGTCGAAGACGAGCACCGGCCGGTCGCGCCACAGCGCCCGGGCGATGGCCAGCCGCTGCTTCTGCCCGCCCGACAGGGTGATGCCGCGCTCGCCCACCATCTCATCGTAGGCGTGGGGAAAGGTCTGGATGTCCTTGTCGAGGCCGGCCTGGACGGCCGCGGCCCGCACGCCCGCCGGGTCGGCGGCTTCGGCGCCCAGGGCGATGTTCGCGGCGACGGTGCGGGAGAAGAGGAACGTCTCCTGCGGGACCACCGCGACCCGCTCGTAGACGCTGTCGGGATCCAGCTCGGCGAGGTCGGCGCCGTCGAGGCGGACCATGCCCGGTTCCGGCCGGAGCAGCCCGCAGAGGATTCGCAGCAGCGTGGACTTGCCGCAGCCCACCATGCCGGTGATGCCCACCGTCCGGCCGGGGGCGATGTCCAGGTCGACGCCGCGGAGCGTGTCCTCACGCGCGCCGGGGTAGCGGTAGCGCAGTCCGCGCACGCGGAAGGCCGGCTCCGCGGCGGCTGCCGGCGGCCGGCCCGCCGGCGCCTCCACCGGGTGTTCCAAGATGTAGTTCAGGCGCTCCAGGGCCGCCAGCCCCTGCTGGACCAGCGACATGATCCAGCCCAGCGACAGCACCGGGAATGTCAGGAAGCCCACCATGACGTTGAATTGGAGCAGTTCGCCCAGGGTCAGCTCGCCACGGATCACCTGCGCGCCGCCCACCGCCAGGATCACCAGTTCCACCAGCCCCAGCATGAAGATGAAGAACGGCCAGATGAAGCCGCGCAGCGTGGCCACCCGCATCTGGTGCCGGACATACTCGCGGTTGAGCGTCTCGAACCGCCCGTACTCGGTGTCCTCCATCGTGTACAGCTTGACCGTCTGGATGCCGGCGATCACCTGCCAGACCCGGTTGTTGATGGCCGCCAGCGTCTCCTGGATCCGCCGGTACATGGGGCGCAGGCGCGGCAGCACCACGACGATCATCAGGATGAGCACGCCGAGCATCCCCGTGACCACGAGCATGAGGGAGCCCGACAGGGCAAACAGCACCGGCATGAAGAACAGGAAGCGGGTCAGGGCGTTCGGCACGTACATGACCCCCGGCCCCAGCAGGGTGCGAACCTCACTCAGGTCGTTGGTGCAGCGGCTCATCAGGTCGCCGGTCTGGTTGGCCTGGTAGAAGGTGAAGTCCAGGGCCAGCAGCCGGCCGTAGAGCCGCTCGCGCAGCTCGTACTCGATCTTGCGCGAGACGCCGATGATCAGGTTCCGCATGAGGAACATGGCCCCGCCGGTGAGCACCATGACCACGCCGGCCCCCAGCAGGTTTTCCAGGACCACGCCGGCGCGGTTGGCGGCGGTGATCTCGTCGAGGACCCGCTTGAAGAACTCGGGTACCCGCACGTAGCCGTAGTTCTGCAGCAGCATGCAGGCGAAGCCCGCGAGCAGCTCCAGGCGGTACTTCCAGAGGTAGGGGCCGAGGACCTTGAGGTGTCGGATGGCCGGTCTCCTGTGACGCGCCCCGCCCCGGGGCCGGCGGCGGCGCTCAAAACCCGATGATACCAGTTCGGCGCCCGCTTGCCAACGGCCGCGGCGGCGTCACCGTTTCGAACGGGGCCAGAATTCTCGCGGCAGCGCGACGAACTGGTTCTGGATCCAGGCCGCCCGCGACTGGATGTAGGGGGTGGGGCGGGCGGCGTTCCAGCGCTTCGGGTTGGGCAGCACGGCCGCCAGCAGCGCCGCCTCGCGCGGCGTGAGCCGGGCGGCGGACTTGCGGAAGTGGTGCCGCGCCGCCGCCTCGGCCCCGTACACGCCGGGGGCGAACTCGGCGACGTTGGCGTACACCTCCAGGATCCGCCGCTTCGGCCAGAGCAGTTCCAGCCAGACGGTGTAGTAGGCCTCGGCGCCCTTGCGCAGGAACGACCGCCACGGGGGCAGGAACAGGTTCTTGGCCACCTGCTGGGTGACGGTGCTGGCGCCGCGCAGCGCCCGCTGCGGATTGCGCCGGTGCTTGTCGCGGGCGTTCTCGATCTCCACGAGGTCGAAGCCGTGATGGTCGAAGAAGCGCTGGTCCTCGGCGGCGAGCACCGCCGCGAAGAGCCACGGCGAAACCCGTTCGGCGGGGACGTTGGCGTGCCGCCAGCCGGCGGGACGGCCCTTCAGGAGGTTTTCGGCGGACTGGACCAGCATGACCGTGGTCACGGGCGGGTCCACGAACCGGAGCACAGCCACCTCGACAGGCGGCACCAGGAGCAGGGCCAGCGCCACCTTCCAGGCCACCGCCCAGACCCGCCGGGCCAGGCTCCGCTTCACCGGCGGCGCCGCGGCGGCCGGCTCCCCAGGCGGTGGCGCCGCCCGGTCGTCGACGGGAACGGGTGAAACGATGTCGTCGGATGGATGGGTCATGGCGCCTCTCGAGCGCCCATTCTCGCGCAGACACCCGCCGGCGCCAAGCAGATTTCTCCATCCTCTCCCCTGGCCCGTGCTCGTCGGCATCGTCGCCCTGGGCTGGGACGATGCAGCCCACATCTTTCACCGGATGGGTTTTCAGCCTATTTTTCGGATGGTGGACAGAGCGTAATCCGATAACAGCTTGGACACGTTCGACAACACCTGAATCAGTTGCTGCTGTTTTTGCAACGCCTCCTGCAGGTCGATATTGGCCAGGTGCGCGTCATCACCCACGCTGGCCAATTGTTCCTCCAGATATGTTTCAACCTCTCCACCGGCCTCGATGGCTGCAGCCAACTGATTGGACAGACCGGTCAGCAGCGTTGAGATCCGGGCTAGTTGCTCGGCAGCATCCGTCTCCGACAACGCCGCGGTTGGTCCGGAGACGGCGGCACCGGAAAGCTCCGTCCCACCCGGTTCGGCCGCCGGCAGATGAGCCACCAGTCTGTTCTGGAGCAGGCCGGCTTGAATCCGGTCCTCTCTCACTCTGGCTGGAGTGCTGCCCGGAAGAGGCGGCCCAACCGACGGCTCAATCAGGCTGCGCCCGGACTCCAAGGTGGCAGGGCCTGCCGAACCCGCCAGTCCAGCCACGGTGTTGGCCGGGCTTTCCGGTTCGCCACCAATCCCGGTCGAGTCCGAAGTTGGAGAAGAAGGGAGTCTTTCGATATCCATCGTTTTCTCCTGTTGTTCAAGTTTTCCTATGTTATCGGCCAATTGATCTGAAGAGTTGCCGACTATCTTCCATGTCAGCCGCGGCGCCGGCGGCGGTGACGGGCGCCGGGGGCTGGGGTATAATGGCGGACGATTCGGGCGCCGGGCGCCGGCGCCATCCGGAGGCGACATGGACGGCATCCGCTACGAATTCGTCACCGAGCTGCCCGCCGAGGCGGTGGTGAACCTTTACCGCGAGGGTGGCTGGTGGGACGAGCGCTGGTCGCGGAAAGCCATTCCCGCGATGATCCGCGGCAGCTTCGCCTTCCTCGTGGCCCGCGACGCCGCCGGCGCCGCCGTGGGCATGGGCCGGGCGATCTCCGACGGCGCCAGCGACGCCTACATCCAGGACGTCGTGGTCCACCGCGCTCTGCGGGGCCGCGGCATCGGCGCGGAGATCGTTCGTCGCCTCACGGCGCATTGCCGGAGCCGGGGCCTCGACTGGATCGGCCTCGTGGCCGAGCCGGGCACCGAGGCGTTCTACGAACGGCTGGGATTCCACGCCCGGCCGGGCTACCAGCTCATGCTCCACGAGGGCGATTGTGACTGATCCGCTCCCCTTTCTGGGCCGGGAGTTCCGGCCCGTCGACCTCACCGATCAGGACATGCTGGCAGGTTTCTTCCGCCGCCATCCCCAGCCGCTGTCCGGCTTCACCTTCGCCACCCTGTTTGCCTGGCGGGCGTCGCTCACCCATGCCTGGACGTTGCTCGACGCGGACACGCTGCTCGTCACCACCAACCATCCGGGCGATCTGCAGCCGGGACTCAACCTGCTCCAGCCCGTGGGCGCCTTTCCGCCTGCGGCACAGGCGTGGCTGCTGGCCGAGGCGCGCCGGCTGAGCGCGCCGCTGCAAATGTTCTGCGTCAGCCAGGCGTTCATCGACGGCTGGCCCGACTTCATCCGGCACTTCACCATCGCCGAGGACCGCGCATTCGCCAACTACATCTACCGGTCCGAGGACCTGGCCGATCTGGCCGGACGGCGGTACGCCAAGAAGCGCAACCTCATCGCCCGGACCCGCGAGCAATACGGCTGGGAGGCGGAGCGGCTCACGGCGGCGACGGTGCCCGACTGCGTCGAAGCGTGCCGGGCGCTCGGCGAGAACGGCCACGACGCGCCGAACGGCCTGCTGCGGCATGAGCTCGACGCGTTGAAGGAAACCCTGGCCCACTTCGGCACCCTGAGGCAGGACGGTATCCTGCTCCGGGTGAACGGCGCCGTGGCCGGAGTGGCGGTGTTCGAACCCATCGCGCCCGACACGGCGGCGGTGCATTTCGAGAAAGCCGACCGCCGGCACAAGGGGATCTACCAAGTGCTCAACATGGAGTGCGCCCGGCTCATCCGCGACCTGGGCTTTCCCCGGATCAACCGGGAGGAGGACCTGGGCGAGCCGGGGCTGCGGCAAGCCAAGCTGTCCTATCACCCGTCCGAGATCGTGCCGGCGTACACCCTGACCTTCACCGGGGGAACGTCCGCCCCCTGAGCCCGACCCGCACCGGAGGTGCCATGCCCGTCCAGGAGAATCCCCTCCCCACGTTTCCCGTCGAGGAGTGCCGGCTGTCCAACGGGCTGACCGTGTTCCTGCTGGAGGATCACACGCTGCCCCTGGCGGCGGTGAACGTCAGCTACCGCGTCGGCTCCCAGAACGAGCGGCCGGGGCGCACCGGTTTCGCCCACCTGTTCGAGCACATGATGTTCCAGGGGTCCAAGCACCACGACGCGGATTTCTTCCATCCCCTGCAGGACATCGGCGGCAGCGTCAACGGCGGCACCGACACCGACCGCACCCGCTACTGGGAGCTCGTCCCGGCCGCCTACCTCGAGCGGGCGCTCTGGCTGGAGGCCGACCGGATGGGTTTCCTGCTGGACGCCCTGACGCCCGAGCGGCTGGCCAACCAGATCGCGGTGGTGCAAAACGAGCGGCGCCAGAGCTACGAGAACCGGCCATACGGCCTGGTGGCCGAACGGATGGCCGCCGCCCTCTACCCGCCCCACCACCCGTACAGTTGGCCCACCATCGGCTGCATGGCGGACATCGCCGCGGCGACGCTCGAGGACGTGCGCGATTTCTTCCGGACCTGGTACACACCCAACAACGCCAGCTTGTGCCTGGCGGGCGACTTCGAGACGGCCCGGGCGAAGGAGCTCGTGGAGACCTATTTCGGCGCGATCCCCCCCGGACCGCCCGTCTCCCGGCCCGGACGCTGGGTGCCGGCGCTCGACAGCGAGATGCGGCTGCTCATCGGCGACCGCGTCCAACTGCCCCGCGTCTATGCAGCCTGGCCCACCGTGCCGCTGTACGCCGGTGACGACGCCGCGCTGGACGTCTTCGCCCGGGTGCTGGGCGGCGGGCGGACGTCGCGCCTCTACCAGCGCCTCGTCTACGAGCGGCAGATCGCCCAGGACGCCGTGGCCTGGCACGACGCCCGGCAGATCGCGGGGACGCTCAACCTCATGCTCACGCCGCGTCCCGGCCAGACGCCCGAGGCCGTCGAGGCCGCCGCCTTCGCCGTCGTTCGGGAGACACTGGACGAAGGCGTTCCCCCGGCGGAGCTGGAGCGCGTCCTGACCGACATCGCCGCCGCCTACATCCGGAGTCTTCAGTCACTGGGCGGTTTCGGCGGCGTGTCCGACCGGATCAACGAGTTTTACCACTACCTCGGCCGGCCCGACATGTTCCGCTGGGAGCTGCAGCGCTACCTCGAGCTGACGCCTGAGACGGTCGTGGCCGCGGCCCGTCGTTACCTGGGCGCAGGGCGGCTGGTGGCCCGGGTGGAGCCGCTGCCGCCGCTGGCGCCGTCGACCCGCCCGGCGGCCGTCGGCGTGGACCGGACCGTCATGCCCGGGCCCGGTCCCGAGTCGGCGTTCCGGCTCCCGCCGCGGCAGACGTTCACGCTGCCCAACGGCCTCCAGGTGGTGCTGGCGGAGCACCACAAACTGCCGCTGGTGAGCGCCTGCCTCATCGTGCGCGGCGGCCTGGCCGCCGAGCCGGCCACTCGTCCCGGTTTGGCTGACCTGACCGCGGCCATGCTGCGGGAGGGCGCCGGCGGCCGCTCCTCCACCGAGCTGGCCGAGGCCGTCGAGGCGCTGGGCGCCGAGCTGTCGTGGGTGACGTGGCCCGACGCCGTCATCGCCAGCCTCTCGGCGCTGCGGCACCGCCTGGAGCCGACGCTGGCGCTGCTCGTGGACATGGTCACCCGGCCCGACTTTCCCCCCGCCGAGATGGAGCGCCTGCGGCAGCAGCGGCTGGTGCGCCTCACCCAGCTCCAGGACCAGCCCCACTACCTGGCCGCGGTGGCCGCCCAGCGGGCGGTCTACGGCGCGCACCCGTACGCGCACCCCGTGGCGGGCACCGCCGCCTGCCTGGCCGCGGTCACCCTCGACGAGGTGCGGGCGCATTGGCGCGCCGCCTGCGTGCCGGGCAACGCGGTGCTCGTCGTCGCCGGCGATATCGCCCGCCCGGAGCTGGAGTCCGCCCTCGGCGGACTGGCCGCCTGGCCGGCCGCACCGGCGCCGGCCGCCGGCTCGCTCCCCGTGCCCCCGCCCGGCGATCGGGCTGTCTACCTGCTGGACCGGCCGGGCGCGCCCCAGTCGGTGGTCACGGCCGCGCTGGCGGGTATCCCCCGGACCGCTCCCGACTTCGCCGCCCTGACGGTGCTCAACGCCGCCCTGGGCGGTCAGTTCGTCTCGCGGCTCAACCTGAACCTGCGCGAGGACAAGGGCTACACCTACGGCGCCCGTTCCCGCGTCAGCTTCGAGGCCGCCGGCGGCGCCCTGACCGCCTCGGCGCCCGTCGAGACGCGGGTCACCGCCGCGGCCCTCCGGGAGATCCTGGCCGAACTCGACGGCATCGCCGGCGCCCGGCCGCTCAGCGCCGGGGAGCTCGCCTACGCGCAAGATTCGCTGGTCAACGGCTATGCCCGCCGGTTCGAGACGCCTGACCAGATCGTCCGGGAGCTTCTCGACGTCTACCTCTACGGCTTGCCCGACGACGAGCCCGAAACGCTGCCCGGGCGCCTCCGCGCCGTCACGGCCGCGGATGTGGCCGAGGCCGGCGCCCGGCACATCCGGACGGACCGTCTGGCCGTCGTCATCGTGGGCGATGCGGTCGCCGTGCGCCCCGACCTGGAGGCCCTCGGCTGCGGCGCCATCGTCCCGCTGGACAGCGACGGCCGCCCGCTCCCCGCCTCCGCCCACCCGGATGGTGATTGATTCAAGGAGGATGCCATGCCCACGATGCTGCGGATCGTCCGGCTTATCGCCTGCGCCGGGATCGCCGTCCTCGCCGCCGCTGCGCCGGCCGCCGCCCAGACGGCGGAGAACGCCTACCGGCTGGAGTCACCCGACGGCCGGATCGCCGTGACGGTCCGGGCGGCGGACCGGCTCCGCTACGACGTCGCCCTGCGCGGCCGCGTCGTGATGCCGGACTGCGCCTGCGTGCTGCGCGTCGACGACGCCGCCGTGGGACTGGCGCCGCGGATCGCCGCCACCACCGAGCGCCGCGTCGACGGCCACGTGACGCCCCCCGTCCCGCAGAAGGCCGCCCGGATCCCGGAGCGCTACCACGAGCTGCGGCTGGTCCTGGCCGGCGGCGGCGCGGCGGTCTTCCGCGCCTACAACGAGGGCATCGCCTACCGGTTCGAGACGGCGATCCCGCGGGACCGGGTGACGGTGTGGAACGAGGAGGCGGAATTCCGGTTCGCCGGCGACTGCGCCGTGTTCTACCCCCGCGAGGACGGCTTCTTCTCGCACAACGAGCGGGAGTTCGTCCGCCTGCCGCTGCCGGACGTCACCGCCGCCATGCTGGCCAGCCTGCCGGCGGTGGTGGCGGCACCCGGCGGCGTCCGGCTCGCCGTCGCCGAGTCGGACCTCGCCGACTACCCCGGACTGTGGCTCCGGGGCAACGGACGGGACGGCCTCGCCGCGACGTTCCCGCCGCTCCCCCTGGAGACGCGGCTTGCCGGCGACCGCCATTTGCGCGTCACCCGCACCGCCGACCACATCGCGGTGACCGCCGGCACGCGGACGTATCCGTGGCGCCTCGTGGCCGTCGCCGAGCGGGATGCCGATCTGATCACCAACCCGCTGGTGTACCTCCTGGCCGCCCCCAGCCAGGTGGCCGACACCACCTGGATCCGGCCGGGCAAGGTGGCGTGGGACTGGTGGAACGCGCTGAACCTCGCCGGCGTGGACTTCCCCGCCGGCGTCAACACCGCCACTTACAAACATTACATCGACTTCGCCGCCGTCCACGGCATCGAGTACGTGATCCTCGACGAGGGGTGGTATCCGCTGGGCGACCTGCTCCGGGTGGTCCCCGAACTGGACATGGACGCCCTGGCCGCCTACGCCCGGTCCCGGGGCGTGGGACTGATCCTGTGGGTGATCTGGCAGACGCTGGACGACCAGTTCGATGCGGCGTTCGACCGGTTCGAGCGGTGGGGGATCCGGGGGATCAAGGTGGACTTCATGCAGCGGGACGACCAGCCGGTCATCAACTTCTACCACCGGGTGTGCCGCGAGGCGGCCCGGCGCCGCATGGTCGTGGATTTCCACGGCGCCGTGCGCCCGGCGATCATGACGCGGACCTGGCCGAACCTGCTCGCCACCGAGGGCGTGCGCGGCCTCGAGCAGAGCAAGTGGTGCGCCGACGCCAACCCGGAGCACGACGTGACCCTGCCGTTCACGCGGATGCTCCTCGGTCCCATGGACTACACCCCCGGAGCCATGCGGAACGCCGCCCGCGCCAGCTTCGCCCCCGTGTTCGAGCAGCCCATGAGCCAGGGCACCCGCTGCCACCAGCTGGCCATGTACGTGGTCTACGAGAGTCCGCTGCAGATGCTGTGCGACAGCCCCGCGCTCTACGCGCGGGAGCCCGAGGCGATGGCCTGGCTGCGGGCGGTGCCCACGGTGTGGGACGAGACCGTCGTGCTGGATGCCCGCATCGGGGACTACGTCGCGGTGGCCCGCCGGCGGGGCGACGAGTGGTTCGTTGGCGGCATGACCGACTGGACGCCGCGGGAGCTGACCATCGACCTGTCTTTCCTGCCTCCTGGATCGTTCACGTTGACCGCGTGGGCGGACGGCGCCAACGCCGGCCGCTGGGGCAGCGACTTTCTCATGACGGAACAGGTCGTGGATCGGAACTCACAGCTCGCGGTCCGGCTGGCCGCCGGCGGCGGCTGGGCGGCCCGGATCCGGCCCGCCCGCCCCTGACGGCCGCCGGTCACGGACCCAGTTGCTCCAGCAGGGACGCCAGCCGGTCCCGCTGCGGCGGCTGCATCCCCAGCGCCTCGATCTCCTCGTGAAGCCGGGCCAGCCCGCCGTTGCCGCCCACGTAGCCGTTGACGCGGGCGGCCAGCGTGGAGTCGGTGAATACCTTCGGATCAGGGAACAGGTGCCGGAACTCCCGCATCAACTCCTCCGACTGCCGCAGGTAGTACTTCTGATGGTAATCCTCGGCCCGGTAGAACCGCCCCGCCGGGCGGATCTCGGTGACGATCGTCCGCCCCAGTTGCGCCGCCAGGCGGTCGCGGCCGGCGCGCGCCAGCTCCGCCTGCGTCTCGTCGTGATAGAACACGACGGCCATGTACTGGCGAGACCAGGCGCGGCTCGTGGGCCGGTGGCTGGACCAGAAGACCTCCAGCAGCTCCGCGTAAGAGATCCGGTCGGGATCGAAGTCCACCTGGAGTGTTTCCGTGTGGTCGCCTAGCCGGTGGTAGGCGGGATCGGCCTGCGTGCCGCCGGTGTACCCCACGCGGGTTCGAATGACACCGGAGAGACTCCCGAACCGGGAGTCGGGCCCCCAGAATCAGCCCATGGCGAACGTGGCGGTCTCCACTCGGGCCGGCGCCGCGCCGGAGCCGGCGGCGTGGCGCCGCGGATCAGAATCGGGTATGGCACTCATGGTTTGCTTCTCCTTGGAAAGACCGGTTGGAACCGGGCTGCAGCCGACGGCGGCGTCCGTCGCCGGAACATTCTGCGGGTTCGCCGGCGGTCCGCCGGCGGGCCGCACCGGACGATCATCCGCCTGCAACAGCAACGCGACGACGACCGCCACCGCGACGATCCAGAACACGGTGCTCGCCGCCGGGCGTTTCGAAGACGGGGTGGCTGCCTGCAACAGGTCGCGCATTCGATCACTCCTCGCCGCCGGGCGCAGCCCCGCGGCCGCACCGGCTGCCGGTTTTTAAGATGCGGATTCCGCGGAATTGTCTTCACGGACGACGTGCGTGGCCGCCTCCGGGAGCGGCCACCGTAGTCATCATCTGCCAAGTGAACCGTGGCCAGCCGTTCCGGACGGAACGGGTATGGTGTTGAATTTCCTATTGATCACCTTTAAAATTAAAGGAGTGACACCATCATCCACACCGCAATCCGGCAGCTCACCGGCGCACTCCGCGACTCGGCGCCGCCGCCGGTGTGCGGATGCGGTATCGTTCCGGCCCAGGAGGCGATCATGTCCCAGACCCCCGGCCAGCCCCCGTCGGTGAATCCGCCCGGCGGACGTCCGCCGGGTGACCGGCCCGCGGCAGCGAGGCTGCCCGCCGCCCGCTGGCTGCTCACCGTCCGGAGCGGCCCTCACGCCGGCCGCCCGTATCCCCTCGACGATCAGGTCAGGATCGGGCGCAGCTCGGACAATGACATCGTGGTGCCGGACATGCGCGCGTCGCGCAACCACGTCCGGGTCGAGTGCGTGGGCGACGACTGCTTCATGACCGACCTGGGGAGCAGCAACGGCACGCTGGTGAACGGCCGCCGGATCGAAGGCACCGTCCAACTCGCCGACGGCGACGTCTTCACCGTCGGGTGCACCGAGTTCATGCTGGCGGCCGGCGCCGCGCCGGCCGAGCGGGTGGACCAAACCGCCAGCGGCAAGCCCCTGCCGCTCTATCCGGGCCCGGGCGAGGCGCTCACCATCCCCATGCCGGTGGACCAGCCGCCCGCGACGCCGACCGCCGCGGCCAATTGTTCCGGTTGCGGTACCGCCCTGCCTCCGGGCGCCAAATTCTGCACGATCTGCGGAGTGGTCGCCGCGCCCGCTCCGCCGCCCGCCGCGGCCGGCCCTCCGCCGAGACCGCCACAGGCGGCAGCTCCGGCGCCTGTGCCTCCGCCGGCCTACGCGCCGCCGCCCATGGCGGCGCCCTCCGCATACGCGGCCCCGGCTCCCCCGCCCCAGCCGGCCGCCTACGTCCCGCCGCCGGCGGCCCCGGCCGCGGCGCCGCTGGCCGCGTGTCCCCAGTGCCGGGAACCGCTCACCCCCGGCAGCCGGTTCTGCACCACCTGCGGCCATCCCACCGCTCCGGCGCCACCGGTGGCCGTCCCGCCGCCGGCATACGCACCGTCACCGGCCTATGCGCCGCCGCCCGTGGCGGCGCCCCCCGCCTACACAGCCCCGGTTCCCCCGCCCCAGCCGGTCGTCTACGTCCCGCCGCCGGCGCCCCCCGCTCCGGCCGGTCCGCCGCCGCTGCCGGTCACCCAGCCGGTCCAGCCGCCGGCGTCGCTGCTGGATGACGCCATCTTCGAGAAATCCGTGGCCTCGCTCTGCCCCGAGTGCGGCCACCCGCTGGACCCGGGCGCGCGCTTCTGCATCACCTGCGGCCGGCCCGTCGTCTGATCGGGGAGCGGAGCTCGGACATCGGACATCGAATATCGGACTTCGAGTATCGGACTTCGGATATCGAGCCTCAGATCTCGTGCTCGTAGTTCGTCATCGCACTCGTAATTCGTGATCGTAATCGTCATCGTACTCGTAACCCGGCGGAGCCGGGACCAAAGGGGCATGATGGTAAACTTCAGCTCAGTGCCGCGCTACTGGGTTTCCGGCAAGCCCGTCCAGTTTCAAAGACAATAGCCAGGCGCAGCCCGGCGCAGCCGGGCAGCGCCTGGGAAGCCGGTTATTTTTACCCGGCGCGCCCCTGCACAGGGGCGCGGGGAAGCGTAGGGTCCGCCGACACTCTTTCCTCGCGCCCCGTACCCGGGGCGCGGCGCGTCAACTAATTGGCCTTCCAGGCGCGGCCCCGCGTTCGCGGGGCTGCGCCTGGCTATTTTCGTCTGGAATGCGGAGACGGTGCCGATCGATGAGCGGCTGGTTGGACGAGTGAATTCCAGATACCCTTAATCAATGGGTTCCGGCTTTGCCGGCTTGGGATTACGATCACGAATTACGATCACGAATTACGATTACGAATTACGATTACGAACTACTCTCACGACGCATCATAAAACTCCCCCTATCTCCCATCTCCCATCTCCTATCTCCTAACTGTTTACTGTTTACTGTTTACTGTTCACTATTCACCATCCCCCACAACCGCTCCCTCAGCCCCGAGGTCCGGCGGACGCGGGCCGACGCGGCGGCGGCGAACACGGCCGGAGCCGCCAGGATGG
>JAKQOW010000080.1 GCA_029565065.1 Acidobacteriota bacterium
GGGGACGGTCAGCTTCACGGTTCCGGAGGCGGGCTGGGAACCCACCCACGCAAGAATCTGGTCAGCCAGGTCCACGGCCTCGTCGTGCGTCATGGCCACGTCCGAGAACTCCGTCCACACGTCCACCGCCGCGTCCGCCGCCGCGCGGTCGAGCATGTCTTCCGGTCGGTAGACCGCTGCCTCGGTGCCGTCCGGGTAGCTGGACTTCTTGTACGAGTCGGGGTCCTCCGCGTTCTTGTGCGCCCGGTAGGCATAGATAAGCTTGATGGTCCCGGGGACGCCCTCGGCCTCGCGGAGCACGTTCACGTCCACGCCCGCCGCCGTAGCGTCTACTGCGAAGTGCCGGTCCGCCGGTGGCGGGTCGGGTATCGTCTTGATGACGAACGTCCGGTTGTCCCAGAAACCGTAGTCGAACGGCTCCGGGGAGAGCATCGCCCAGCGGTTGAGGGTATCGGCACGCGACTCGTGCGGACGCGCAGTAAGGTTCCAATGGACGTTGCCGACAGGCTCGGTGTCGGCCTCTAGCGCCAGCCCGGTGGTGAGCCCCAGCTCCTCGCCGGCGGCGACCTCGGCCATCGCCTCGTCGATGCGCCACGCCCGGCAGACCGTCCCGGCAGTACCCGCCGTCGTGACTTTCACGGCGACGGTGAAGGTCGTAGGAGAGAGGACCGTCACGGTCCGCCAACCGTCGACCTTCGGCGCACCGTTTGCGCCGTGGATGAACACCCGGTCGCCGGTCACGAGTCCGTGCGGGACGGCCGTCGTGATGGTCGTTGGGTTCCCCGTGCTGATGGCCGTGATAGCCGCCTCGCGGAGCGGAGCGCAGGCCACGCAGGGGTCCCAAACCTCGAACTCGCGTGGTGCGGTCAGACCGTCCGTGCCGCCGGGGACCGAGATACTCAGGCGCAGCGCCTTCGCGTTCAGCCCAGCAAGGTCCTGCCGTAGCGCGTAGCCGGTGGTGGCGTCCCCTAGTGTCCACGTCCTGAGATTCGTCCAGGGACTCGCCGCGCCGCTCCCGAACGGGGTCACCACGGAGTAGTCGAGCGTCACCTTCACCTCGGTCCCGGCTGTCCCTGTCGCCCAGCGGATGACCGCCAGGAACTCGCGTATCGCGGCGAACTGCCCGCCCATGCCGTCCAGCAGCCAGTAGAAGATGGATGCCGCCCTCCCGGACTCGACCGCCTGTTTCGCCTCCAGGGCCAGGAACAGGCGTCCGTCCAGGTCCACCGTGTAGCTCTTGCCCGCGGTCGGGGAGACGAACCATTGCCCCACGTCATCGTCGAAGAGCACGGCTGCGAAGTCCTTACGCTGGCCGGCACGCCACCACAGCCCGGCGCTGCTCACGTCGTAGTAGAGCTTCCCGCCGTCCGCGATGGGGTGGCTCACGTCGCCCGTGATTTCGCCCTCGTGCAGGACCACCGGCGGGTCGCCGTGGGTGACCGTCACGAGGTTGCCCTTGGCGAGCAGCGGGTGGTACGGACCGGCGGCGTCGTCGGTGGACAGCCGCCACGACGCGCCCCCGAAGCCGCCCGGCCCGGAGTTGGACAGCGACAGGCCCTCGCACGGAGCGTCCGCCAGCTCAACCTCCGCGTGCTCGTAAGCGGGCGTGTAGGTGACCTCCAGCTGCATGGCGTTCCAGATGGAGCTGCCCTCGGTTGAGTGGAGCGTCACATACTCCGCTCCGGACGGAGCACTGAGGGTGCGGAAGCGGCCCGACACCAACACGAGGCGGAGCTTGCGGCCGGCCAGCGCCGCCTGTACCGCGTCTACCAGCGCCACGTCGTCGAACTTGAAACCCACGCCCACGGCCAGCTCCGCCGTCGCCTTGGTGGCCACCCGGGTCAGCGCAGCCAGTTGAGCGCCGCCACGCCAGTCCGCGGCGGTAAACGTAGACCCGAAGTCGAATGAGAAGACCTCGATATCGAAGTCCGCGTCCCCGGTAGCCTTGGAGCGCAGCATCCCCTTCAGCGTGACCGCCTCCACGGTGGCGTCCGCGGGGACAACCGCGCCCACGGTGTCGAAGTCGAACTCCACGAAACCCTCGTGCAGGCGGTAGAGAGGGCTGCTCGCCGCGCGGTTCTGGCCGACGTACATGAACTCGCCCGCCGTATCCACTTGGTCCACAGCCGCGCCGCCGTTCCGCGCCGTCGCGTAGCTGTCGCTCACGCTCCGGAGCCTCCCGTCGAAGCTCGGGAACAGGCGCACGCGGACCGCAGACGGAGGACGCGTCTCCACCTTCACCGAGAGCGTCCCGTCGTGGAACGGGTTGGGGTACACCTCCGCCGTCACGAACCCGCGCCTTGGTCGAGCGGCAGCCGGAGCGGCTGGAACGTCACGAACGCCGTGAAGAGGTCCAGATACTCGCTGCTGTAGGTTACGCGACGGGAGCGTGCACAGTCGTAACTCACAGACCCGTGCACCAGCGTCTGCGCTCCCTTCGCGATTTTGGTGTTGAGCGCCGCTACCTTCGCTTGGAAGTCGGCCAGGTCGGTGCCCTGTATCCGGAGCGGTACGTGCATCTGGATGAGGTGCGCCTCAGAGACGTTCGTCTGTACGACCGAGCCGTCCGCCCCGGCCACCTCGTCGTAGGACAACTCCTCCGCGCCGGGGTCGAAACCCGGCAGCAGGAAGTAGCTCGTCCCGTCGTTGAGGTTCAGGCCGCCATAGGTGAGGGTCGTCCGCGCCATCGCTACCGCCTCCGCGCCCGGTGTTGGTCCGCCGCCCGGCTCGCGCTCCGGACGGAGGGAGCAATCATCCGCGCTACCGTCTCGGCGCTGCCTACGAGCGTGGTCCCTCCGGGCGTGTGGACGTGGTAGTGCTCATGGACCTCCACCGGCCCGTTTCCGGCGCTCCCAGCGCCCGCGAGGGTAGGGAGTCCCGGGAGTCCCAGCGAGCCGCCGGGAGCGACCACAGCGAGCCGTGGCGCGATTCCGGACACCTGACGGTAGAGCGGCCCGAGCTGTTCGTCGATGCCCTGCATGAGTCCGCCGATGATTGCCCTTCCGGCCGGGCGCAGCAGTACTGCGTCCTTGTCC
Source organism: Acidobacteriota bacterium (assembly GCA_029565065.1). GTDB lineage: Bacteria > Acidobacteriota > JAAYUB01 > JAAYUB01 > JAAYUB01 > JAAYUB01. The sequence goes on from JAKQOW010000080.1 coordinate 3,036, forward strand.
AGCGGACCCTTGAGCGACTTGATTCTCCCCGCGATGCCGGAGACGGTGCCCCACAGGTCGCCAAGCTTGGACGTGATACCGCTGATGAGACCTTGGATGAGGGAGCGCCCGGCGCCGACGAGCAGGCTGCCCAGGTTGCCCAGCCAGCCGACGACCTTCCCGGGGATAGAACGGATGTAGGAACCTATCGCGGAGACGCCGCGCGAGACGACACCCTTCATCGCCTCCCACGCCGCCGAGAGCGCCGAGCAGAGGTGTCCCCACGCCGCTCCCCAGTCGCCGCGGATAGCGGCCATGACGGCACGGATGAGGTCCGCCACGACCTTGAGCGCCGTCTTGATGACGGTCCTGATGGTGCTCCAGTTTGCGCGGATAGGTTCGACCATCTCCGCGAAGACAGCCACCAGCTCCCGCGCCGTCTTGGCGACCTCCCCGAAGAACTCCTGTACGTCCTCGTTCTCCGTCAGGTCCACCATCGCGTCCGCGAGCCAGCCCAGCGCGTTGAAGA
>JAKQOW010000101.1 GCA_029565065.1 Acidobacteriota bacterium
AAGTGGGCCATATCTATCGCCTCGAAAAAGTGAGGAGATCTCCTCACTGACCGAAGCTGCCGACCATCATTCTCGGATCCATCAGCGTGCCACCGACGATATGCCGGACGCGGAACTCGATGCTGTCCGTGTCGAAGTCGCCCGCGAAGGCGTTGACGTCACCGCCACCGACCATGACTGCGTTCGGGCTCTTCATGGCGATCTGTGGCTCTTCGTGCCCCTGCAGGAACCCGAGTTCCACCGCCGGCCGCTCGGACTGTGCCGGGTCTGCAGCGAGGAACCAGGCGGTCCGCCCGACCGTGCCGGCAGTGATGATCCGGCTGATGTAGGGCTCGACCGCGATCTTGAGGTTCTGGAACAGGTTCACGGTGTCGAGCTGCTGCGCGCCGCCGGCGTCCGCGCCGCCTGCGGTCTGCGCCCGGATCTGCAGGGCGTTGACGATCTGCATCGCCGTGAGTTTCAGGCTCGGCGGGACCACGAGGACGGCCGGGTCGTTGAAGATCGGCTCGCCGCCAGTGTCCATCTGCTGCGCCAGGAGGTTTGCGGCCGCAGCCAGGCTGGTCTGTGAGAGCGCGGAGTTGTTCCCGTTCATCATGTTGCCGTTGGCGGCGCTGAAGAACACCGGGTTCGGCCCGGCTGCGCCACAGATCAGACTCGTCGCGAAGCGAGCGGTGGTCCTGCGGGCGGCCCGGCCGAGCGCCATCGGAACCTCCGAGAACGCGCCGAGGTTGTCGTTCACGAAGCTCTCCCAGGAGAACTTGAACTTCCGGCCGAACTTCTGCACGGCGTAGGTGTACTGCCCCTCGCCGGCGCCCGCGAACGGATACTCCTCCTGCTGCGGCACAGTATCGAGTGCCCCGTCTGCGAGGTTCAGGAACGCCCTGGAGATCGTCCGGAAGTCCTTGACATTCCGGTTGATCTTGCACCACATCTCATAGGATGCGGGGTATTCACGGTAGCCACCGAGCAGCGTGCGATCCATGATCCCGCCGAGCAGGATCGGGAAGTCGCTGGTGGTCATTGCCTCGGCGAACCGGGCGGGCGCGATACGGCCTGCCTGCGTGTCGCGGATGAACTGCATCGTCTCGACGAGGCGCTGCCGGTAATCCGCGTCAGCCTCGAACTTCCTGCGGAGGTTCTGGCTGATGTTGGTGCCGCCGTCGAAGAGCTTCGCGTACGAGGCGTCCTCA
>JAKQOW010000111.1 GCA_029565065.1 Acidobacteriota bacterium
CGTGCACACCTCGGACGCTCCGGCGGCCATCGGCCCGTACTCCCAGGCCATCAAGGCCGGCGGATTCGTCTTCACATCCGGCCAGCTGGCCATCGATCCGAAAACCGGTCAACTCCTCACCGGCGACATTTCGGTCCAGACTCACCAGGTTTTCGCCAACCTGAAGGCGGTGCTGGCCGCCGCCGGCAGCTCCCTCGACCGGGTGGTGAAGGCCACGTGCTTCCTGCGCGACATGAACGACTTCAAGGCGTTCAACGCCGTCTACGGCGAATACCTGGGCGCCGGCAAGCCCGCCCGCAGCACCGTGCAGGTGGCCCGGCTGCCCCTGGACGGCGCCGTGGAAATCGATCTCGTGGCCCTCTGCGACTGACGCCGGCCCGCTCGCCCCGCGTCAATTCCCGGCCGCGCCGTCAACCGGCTCCCGGTCCTGCACCAGGTGATGGCGGGTCAACTCGTCCGCCGGACACGAGTCCGGCGGATAGCTACCGTGCGCCTTCATCCAGGCGATCTCCTCGGCCGAGTGTTGGCTGCTGGCCGTCTCGCACCAGTCGAGGATCCGGCAGCCGGGGCACCACCCGGAGCAGAAATCGTAGTGCCGCGTCCAGTTCCCTTCGGCGGCGAGCATTCGGCAGATGGGGCAATCGTCGTCGAACGGCTCGTTGCCGTCGAGCTGGACTTCGGCATACGCCTCCTCCATGAGCTGCAGCCGCACCGCCTCCGGTACGGCGTCCGGCAGCTCCACGACCGTGCGGAATTCCTTCCAGAGCATCTGCGCCAGCGCCGCGATCCGGATCTTCACTTCATCCTCCATGGCAACCTCCCCAAAGTGGTCTTACCTATACAAACGGATCGGCAGCGAAGTGTTCGACGGTTTCTGTCCGGAGAAAAGCCCGTTAAAACTTATCTGTTTTGTTTGGAGAGTGATAGAACACTAGAATATTTCGTGCCGCCGCCTCCGGAACCGAGGTCCGAAGTCGGTCGGGTCACCACTGAGGCACGAAGGGCACAAAGATGAGCGGTGAATGGGTGAATCTGCGAATTGAGAGACGGGAGAAGGGAGACGGGAGAAGGGAGACGATAGAAGGCAAACGAACAGAACGAACGGTCAACCATCAACTATCAACTGATTGCGAACTTGCGAACCTGGAACTTGCGAACCTGCGAACGTTTCAACATCACACCTTCAAACCGATCGATTACGATCACGATTACGATCACGATTGCGATCACGATTGCGATCACGACTCACGAACCCCGAACCCCGAACCCCAAGCCCCGGCGGTTACCATCCCACCGTGACCGCCAGGAAGATGTCGTACAGCGCGTGGGTCCAGACGGCGATGCCGTAGCCGCGGGCGGCGTAGAGGGCGTTGAGCACCAGTCCGGCCACGAACCGGAAGGTAAACGACACGATCGAGAACGGGTCGCCGTACTCGCCGATGTAGTGAAAGGCGCTGAACAGGAGCGCGGCCGCCGTGGCGGCGACGGTGTAGGGCGCCCACTTCGGCCACCGGGGGAAAATCTCCTTCAGCGCCAGCAGCAGGCCCGACATGAGCAGCACCCGGAAAAGCAGCTCCTCGTAGATGCCCGCCCCGAGCGACAGGATGATCATGGCACCGAGGCCGAACTCGCCGCCCGGCGAGGCGGCGATCGGGGCCGGCGCCGACAGGCCGGGGAGCACCGCCTGGGTCAACCGGCCCACCACCGGCGCCAGCAGCAGGGCGTAGAGCACGCTCTCGCCCGCCATGAACAGCAGGTACTCCCGTCGCACGGCCCCGCCGTGCCGCTTCCGCTCGACCCACACCCGCGCGCCCAGCGCCGCGGCGAGCAGCACACCGAAGCCCACCGCGCTCCAGACGCCGGCCACCTGCAACAGGGCCTTGATCAGTGCGTCGGCACCGTTGCGCACCGGGTGCTGCAATTGCACCGCCAGGATGCCCGCCTCGTAGATGATCAGCAGCGGCACCACGAGGATTAGGCTGTACGTCCAGCTCCGGGACGCTTCCCAGTAGGTACGGGCGGGGCGCAGGTCGGTCATGACTTCCTCACCGTTCCGAAAAGCGGTTGGCAGGGGGACGGCCGGGGTGCTATTCTACGCGGGCACGGCTCCCCAGGCAATCCTGTTTACCACCGGCCGGTCCGCACCGCGCGCGGCGCCCGGCCCGTGCGCAGCTGAAACCGGGAGCGCCGATTAGCATCCTTGTTTGCAAGAGACGTGAATATCTCAAGGAGGCGACGAACCATGCACCCTCGTTTTGTGCGCCTGTTGGCCGTCGGATTGACCGCGGCCCTGCTGGTCGGCCCGCTGGCCGTCACGGCGGCGGCCGGACCCTCGAAAGGGGACGTGGAAAAGCGCATGTTGAGCAGCATCGAGGTTCTCAAGGAAATCCTCAACATTCCCGAAGGCGGCGTGCCGAAGACGCTGCTGAACAAGTGCACCGGGCTGATCATCATCCCCCACATGGTCAAGGCCGGCTTCATCGTGGGCGGCAACCGCGGGCACGGGATCATCGTACACCGGTTGCCCAACGGCGGCTGGAGCGATCCGTGCTTCTGCACCATCACCGGCGGCAGCATCGGCTTCCAGATCGGCGGCCAGGCCACCGACCTGCTCCTGGTGGTGAACAACGAGCGCGGCTTCCAGGCGCTGATGGGCAACAACTTCAAGCTGGGCGGCCAGGCCAGCGTGGCTGGCGGACCGGTGGGCCGGGAGACGAGCGCCGCCACCGACGCCACCCTGAAGGCGGACATCTACTCCTACTCCCGCAGCAAGGGCCTGTTCGCGGGCATCTCGCTCGAGGGGGCGGGCATCACCGTGGACGACGACGCCAACACCGCCTATTACGGCAAGCTCCTCGACGGCAAGGTGCTGGTGGGCCGGCAGAGCAAGCCGTATCCGGCCTCGGCCCAGCCGCTGCTGACGGTCCTGCAGCCGTACGCACGGAAGAAGTAGCCGCCGCGCACCCCGCGCCCGCGCCGGCGGCCGGCCCCGGCCGTCGCTGCGGGCGCCCGGCATCCATAGCGAGGCGAACATGACGCAACCACGCCGCGGACAGTCCCGGCCGTCCGAAGTCGGACGGCTGCGCGAGGAAAACCGCGAGCTCCGCGAGGAGCTGGCGCGCTCGTCGGAACAGGTGCTGCAGCTCACCCAGCAGCTGGCGGCGGTGGAGGTGATCGTCCGCGAGCTGGCCGGCGGTCTCGACGCCGTGGTCAGCGCCTGGAAGACGGGTGACGACGTCGTCCCCCACCTGGACGCGCTCCAGAAAGTGATCGCCGGCACGCGGCGCAAGCCGAGCTGAAGCCGGTCCGGCGGCGGCCCGGGCCGCGCCGGCCCCAATGTCCGGCACCGCGGCTGAAAGGCGTTGCGCCGGCCGCCGCGGCCCCCTATAATCGATCCGGAACACACCCCGACCGACACCATCACCGCCGCCCGGCCGTCCCCGGGCGTGAGAAGGAGGCGACATGGACCGATACCGGATCAAGCCGGGGAAGCGGGTGCGGCTCGCCGACTGGGACCCCTCCGACAAGCGGGGCTTCAAGCCCGGCAAGGCGGAGGCCGAGAAGCGGCTGGACAAGCTGCGCGACGATCTGGTGGAGCTGCAGGAGGTGCTCTACGCCGAAGGGCGCCACCGATTGCTCGTCGTGCTCCAGGGCATGGACACCTCGGGCAAGGACGGCGTCATCCACCGCATCTTTCAGGGAGTGAATCCCCAGGGGGTCCGCGTCGTGTCGTTCAAGACGCCTTCGTCGGCGGAGCTGGCCCGCGACTACCTGTGGCGCGTCCACCAGCAGGTCCCGGGGCGGGGCGAGATCGTGATCTTCAACCGCAGCCACTACGAGGACGTGCTCATCGTGCGGGTCCATGAGCTGGTGCCCAAATCGGTCTGGCGCCGGCGTTACGACCAGATCGCCGACTTCGAGCGGCTCCTGGCCGAGGAGGGGACCACCATCCTGAAGTTCTTCCTCCACATCAGCCTGGAGGAGCAGAAGGTCGGATTCGAGGAGCGCCTCGCCGATCCCACCAAGATCTGGAAGTTCAATCCGAACGACCTGAAGGAGCGCGCCCGCTGGCCGGAGTACATGCGCGCCTACGAGGAGGCGATCTCCCGGACGTCTACCGACTGCGCGCCCTGGTACGTGGTGCCGGCCGACCGGAAGTGGTTCCGCGATCTCCTCATCGCCGAAACCCTCGTGGGCACGCTGAAGAAGCTGAAGATGAAGTATCCGCAACCCGACTTCGATCCGGCGGCGATCCGCATCGACTGATGGGCCACACGCCGGAGGCGCTCGCCCGCCATCCCAATCCGCTGGCCGCGCACTACCGCCGCTTCCGCGTAGGGGAGCGGCTGCTGCTCACGGGCCATTCCCACCAGGCGTGGCCCGACTGCGGCTTCGAGGGGCAGCTCCGGGCCTGGCTCGACGCCGCCGAGTGGGTGGACGACAAGTGGGCGCGCGCCTTCGAGCAGGCCGACGCGGTCCGGCGCGGCTTCGCCCGGCTACTGGACGATCCCGGCGGCGACATCGCGCTGGGCGCCAGCACGCACGAGCTCCTGCTCCGCTTTCTCTCCGCCCTGCCGTTGGCGCGCCGGCCGCGGCTGGTGACCACCGACGGCGAGTTCCACACCATCCGCCGCCAGCTCGACCGTCTGGCGGAGGAGGGGATCGAGGTGGTCCGGGTGCCCGCCGAGCCGGCCGACGACGCGGCGGAGCGGCTGGCCGCCGCCGCCGACGACCGGACCGCGGCAGCGCTCGTCTCGTCGGTGTTCTTCGGTTCGGGACGGATCGTGCCGGGGCTGGGAGTTCTCGCCGAACGGTGCCGCCGGGTGGGCGCCGCGCTGCTCGTGGACGCCTACCACAGCCTCAACGTGGTCCCGTTCTCGGTGCGCGCCGAGGGGCTGGCTGACGCCTTCATCGTGGGCGGCGGCTACAAGTATTGCCAGCTCGGCGAGGGGAACTGCTTCCTGCGCCTGCCCCCCGGATGCCGGCTGCGGCCGGTGGTCACCGGCTGGTTCGCCGAATTCGCCGCCCTGGACCAGGCGCCCGAAGCCGGCGTGGGCTATGGCGAGGGGGCGACGCGCTTTGCCGGCTCCACCTACGATCCCACGAGCCACTACCGCGCCGCGGCGGTGTTCGACTTCTTCGCCCGGGAGGGGCTGGAACCGGCGCTGCTCCGCGCGGTGAGCCGGCGCCAGGTGGGGCTGCTCGCGGCGCGGTTCGACGCGCTGGCGCTGGACCCGGCGGTGATCACCCGCGACCGCACCGTGCCGCTCGAGGCCCTGGGCGGCTTCCTGGTGCTGCGCGCCCCGGCGGCCGCCGACATCTGCCGCCGCCTCAAGGCGGCCGGCGTCTGGGCCGACTCCCGTGGCGAGGCGCTGCGCCTGGGTCCGGCGCCGTATCTGTCCGACTCCCAGCTCGAGGCGGCCGTGGCCATTCTCGGAGAGGTGATCCACTCAGCCTGACTCCCCTCGTGCTCGTAATTCGTAATCGT
>JAKQOW010000134.1 GCA_029565065.1 Acidobacteriota bacterium
CGTGATTCGTAATCGTCATCGTGATCGGACCTGGGTTCTGGGACCTAGGTTTTGGATCCCAGGTCCCATCACCCAGGACCCAGGTCCCTCTTACCACCATTCACCGATTCACCGTTCCAGCTCCGCCAGCTCGTCGCGGGAGAACCGGTTCAGCCAGTAGATGGGATTGTACGGCACCGGGGCGTCGCGCACGGCGGCGCGATCGCCCAGCCGGGCGCGGATGACCGCATGGAGGTAGCGGCTGTTGGTGTCGGCCCGCGCGGCGTCCGGCACCGGCAGGTCCGCCGCCGTCCCCTTGAACTCGCCGGCGAGCACCTGGAAATACGCCTGGTAAAGCTTCAGCAGGGGATTGGGATAGTGGGTCGCCAGCGCGGCGGCGTGGCGGGCCCCCTCCCGGGCGGCCGCCGCGGCGCCCGCTGCGTCGCCGGCGCGCCGTCGCGCCAGGGCGCGCAACCAGTGCCCCTCCATGGCGTACGGGTTCTTGGCCAGCCAGACGTCCAGATGGCGGGCCGCCGCGGCCGGATCGCCGCCGGCGTAGGCGGCCTCGGCGGCGGCGAGGATCAGCAGGTGGAAGCGGTGCTGGTCGAAGCCCGCCTCGAACGTGCGGGCCGCCCCGGCCGTGTCGTTCCGGGAGATACGCCACCAGCCCTCGATGATAGTCCGCGTCAGACCGGAGGTGTAGACCTTCGGGAGGTAGTGATACGCATCCTCCACCAGGGCCTGATCGCCCAGCATGGCGCCCACCACCACCTGGTTGAGGAGCGGCCGGCTGTCGAGGGGGGCGCGGACGCGGGCCTGGCGGTACCGCTCGAGGGCATCGGCGGTGCGACCCTGGATCAGCTCCACCCATCCCTGGAGCACGGTGTCGCGGCCGGCGCCGCCGCCGGCCGCCAGCTCGACGGCCGCCGCGCCGTGGTCGTAGGTGTACAGGTGGTAGGCCAGGCGGGCGTCGAGGAGCTCCGCCGACGCGGCGTTCCGGTCCAGGCCCAGCCGGATGAACCGCTCGGCTTCGTCCATGTAAGCCGGGTCGTAGTCGCGGCCCAGGTTCCGGTACTGCAGGTAGGCGAACACGGTGCGCTCGTACGCGGGGGTGAAGTCCGGCGCGATCTCGATGCACCGGCGCAGGCTGGCGATGGCCGGCTCGAGCTGGTCCGGGTCGTACGCCCCCAGCAGCAGGCAGCCGCGGGTATAGGCGTCGAACGCCTCGCGGCCGGGAAAGGGGAGCTTGGCCGCCTCGACGTAGATGCCGGCGGCCCGGGCGGCGCCGGTGGCGATCTGGGCGGGGATGTCGTAGATGGCGTTGATGTCGCCCTGGAGGGTTTCCGACCAGCGCACGCTGCCGTCGGCCGCGTCGGTCATCTTCACCGAGACGAGGATCCGGTCGCCCGTCTGCAGCAGCGTCCCGTCGATCACGAACTGGACGCCCTGTTCGCGGAACAGCTCCGCCTGCCGGGCGGAGGATTCGAAGCGGCGCCCTTCGGGCAGCGACAGCACCCGCAGGTCGGACGAGCGGTTCAGCGCGGAGATCAGCTCGCCGGCCACCACTCCCGCCAGCGGCCGGCTGCCGTCGTCGCCGGAGCCCTGGATGGGGAGGACGAACAGGGTGAGCGGACCGCCGGCGGGCCGCGGGTGCGGCCGGAGCCACAGGAGCCACGCGCCGACGGCCGCCGCCGCGGCCAGCGCCGCGCCGGCCACGATCAGCGCCAGCCGCCGCCGGCGGCGGCGCAGCCGCACGGCGGCGCGGCGGATGGTGGTGTCGGCGCGCGTGTCCTCGTCTGCCAGCGCGCGCAGGTCGGCCAGCAGCTCGCCGGCGGAGGCGTAGCGCGCCTCGCGGTCCTTGGCCAGCAGGGTTTCGATCACCTGGCGGAGCGGCGCCGGCACGTTCGCCTCGCGCGGGAGCTCGCGGGGCGCCTCGTTGGCGATGGCCACGATGGTGGCGAGCGGCGACAGGCCCTCGAAGGGGCGGGCGCCGCTCAGCATCTCGTAGAAGATTACGCCCAGCGAGAACAGGTCGCTCCGCTCGTCCACCGGCTCGCTGCGGGCCTGCTCCGGCGACAGGTACGACACCGTACCGATGATGTTGCCCGTGGCCGTGAAATCATCGGCCTGTTCGAGCCGGTCCCGCAGCACGCCGCGGGTCACCTTGGCCAGGCCGAAATCCACGAGCTTGACGCGGCCGTCGCGGTCGGTGAGGATGTTGCCGGGCTTGAGGTCGCGGTGGAGGATTCCCTGGCGGTGCGCCTCCTCGACGGCGGCGGTGATCTGGATCATAAGCCGCAGCTTGTCCGACGTCGACAGGGGCCGGGCGCGCAGGAACTGGGTCAGGGTCGGGCCCTCGACGTACTCCATGACGATGAACGGCACGTCGCCGTGCTCGCCGATGTGGAACACGGTGGCGATATTCGGGTGGTTCAGCGCCGAGAGCGCCTGCGCCTCGAGCAGGAACCGCTTGCGGGAGGTGTCGTCGTCGAGGTGGGTGTCGGACAGGAACTTGATGGCCACGGTCCGTTTCAGGCTCAGGTCCAGCGCCCGGTAGACCTGGCTCTGTCCGCCCTGGCCGAGCCGCTCCTCGATCTGGTAGTTGCCGACGACCGCTCCGCGTTCGAAATCCATGGCGACATTTTACAGTAAACGGAGAACAGTGAACAGAGAACGGTGAACAGTGAACAGTGAACAGTGAACAGTGAGGAGATAGGAGATAGGAGAGAAAAAGTGGAAGCTTCTGCAAGCGCTCGAAGTTCGTAATCGTAATTCGTAATCGTCATCGTAATTCGTAATCGTCATCGTAATCGTGCTCGTCGTCGAGGCTCGAATTTCTCTCTCGCCCCGAACTCCGAGCCGCGAGTCTCGAGTCTCGATTACGATCACGATTACGAATTCGGAGGGTGAGCGGGTGGTTCCGCAGCCCCGATGCCGCCCCGCTGGGGCTCGGGGTGGGGACAACAGGCGCGCGAGGTGGAGGCGCCTGACCAGGGGCTGCGCCCCTGGCTAATGCCGTCCGGCCCTTTCGGGC